>NZ_JAMXSF010000009.1 GCF_024124545.1 Pseudoalteromonas sp. XMcav2-N | reverse complement strand
ACAAAGGATTTATCGATTAAAGACCTACTACTACCATACGTTGTGATGGTAGTAGTCATTTTTATTATGCAGGATGCCACCTATGTGTTCATCCTCTCTTGTATTGCGATCATCTCTCTGGTTTTTTGATTGGACTGCGAATAAAAGATATTAATATTTGCGTACTTGCAATGATGAATTTATCGTCCATTCTGATTGAAAATCTATTGTTTTCTACCGGCTTAATTAGCCTGTATTCCGACGAGGAAAACCGCCTGCTGCAAAACAGCATTATATTCGGTCTCTCCATGGTCAGAGAGTTATTTATTTTAGTGCTGCTCACTTACCGTGTTGAAATCACTAAGTCACTATTTCCTAAACATCAAATCCGTGCCACATTTGCTGACAGCATGATGCCCTGGCTCTATCTGATAGGCGCAGCCATCAGCTTTTTCGCACTGATAGAAAACTACTTCCGAAACGCGAAAGGCTACGACATTACTTTTTTCTTCTATGCCTTTGAAATTACTGGCTACCTAATATTTTCAACCATATGTGCGATGCTGGTTGCGCTGACAGTGATTTCTTATAAAGAAGCCTATGAACTGAAAGTACCAACCATTAAAAAACGGAGTTAACAGTCTGAAGACAAGCCTGTATGGTTCGGCGTCAGGCTTGTCTTAAGCACGGTCAGGGTATTGATGTATGGCCTTTATCGTGCGCTTTCGCCACCTCAATACACCTTTGCCGGCAGCCGTGATCGCATTCAATCGCTGTAAAAAAATGGGTTATCCAGATAAATAGGACGTGCTGTGCTCAAAAAGGACAGATCAAAATAGTGCGCCAATAACTGCTCATACTGGCCATTTTCTTTCAGGCGCGATAATCCCAGTGCCAGTTTATCTGCCAGCTCAGGCTTTTGCTTGTTAACAAAAAAGTAGAAATGTGCCGGGTAAGACAAGTAAAACTGCGGTAGCTTTATCAGATCTTCAGAGGCTTGTGCCGCCAGCTCAGAGTCAATTTCTATCACTGAGCGAGGAAAATAGTCAGCCTTCTGAGCCGTAATTAAATCGAACATAGCCTGATAATTTACAATCGGCCTGACTTTTAAACCATTGGCCGCCAGTATCTTAGTGTCTGGCCAGTCATGACCTTGCACGGCCACCAGTTTCGCCAGCTCAGTTTTGTCTTTCAGTGCTTGAAATCGCGCTAGCTGTGCCCGATTAACTAGCAACGCCCGTTTCCCTATCAAACCATCAAAGAGTGGAAATTTGACCGCGATGGCCAGCTTTTCCCGTGCCGGGCTGGACATACTCCAGTGCAAATCGACTTCCCCTTTGCTCAGTGCCAACAACGTTCTTTGCTGGTGAGGATGGACCTTGACGTGTTGAATGTCCACTGGGTATTCAGCAGCTTTTAAAGATAAGTCGAGCAGTTCATAGAGGAACAAGTCGCGGTCATAGAGCGGCCGCATTTCTTTCGCAACATATATGGTTGGCTTAGCTTCGGCAACAGCCCCAAGCAGGAATAGCATCAGATAAACATACCATTTTACCATACACCACCTAGCTCACATTGAAGTGTTAGTCCTGCAATTTGGCATCTCAGGCGCTAACGTTGTTGACTCTCAAACTACACCTTAGCGCACTTAACTGCAACAATACTCAAGTGAAATTGGCATCATACGCTGCTGACCGCGTCTAAACGTACCACCGGGGCACTCGGTTTACGGCGATTGCAAACAAACAAATAACTATTGCGGTACCTCTTGGCTTCTTTTTTTGCATCCGTTGCCAGCGCAGCAACCTGGTGGCTGTTACTACAAGATTCTACATCCGGTGAAACCAGCCCAATTGATAAAGTCAGCAAAGGAACAAATTGCTTCTGCCCTTCCCGATTGCTGGCCCAGTAACCACCAGCAGCCACATGCTCTGGGGTAAAAAAGGCCTTAGACTGAGCTTCAAAACGCTGAATTATCTCGTGGCATAAGGTTTCTGCATCATCCTCATCAAATACCACCATAAAGTCATCGCCGCCTATGTGGCCCACAAAGCAATGACTGTGCTTACAGACGGCCACTGTCACTTCTGCCAGCAGCTTGATCACACTGTCGCCACTGGCATAGCCATACAGGTCATTAAATTGCTTAAAGTGATTTAGGTCTATATAGGCCAGAGAAAACCCGTGCATAGCACGCAAACGTTGCTCAATGGCCTCATTAATTGCAACATTGCCCGGCAACATGGTGAGCGGGTTAGCATGTTGTGCATGACGAATTTTCTCGTCTGTGATGTGCTTGAGTATGTCCCGAAGTGGCGCCAGTCCCAGGTAACACCCTTCCCGGGTAATGATAATATGCCGCCGTATATCAAACTCGTGTTCCGTAATAAGTTGACTGACGCTATCGAGTTGTTCCTGCTCATCGACAATCAGGGGCTGCTTGTCCATCAGCTCTGTCACAGGTTTTTTGTCGAACAAGGCATGACCATAGGGCGCAGCAAAGACTTCGGTGAGCTGATCCCGGTGTAACAGCCCCACCGGCTCTCTGGCGTCATTGACCACAGTCAGACTCATAAGCCGTTTATCACGTTCAAAGTGCCGGTGAGCATCGAGGCATTGTGTACAGGTGTGAATGGCAGCTACATCTTTTGCCAGCCAGCCAATGGCAATAGACTGCTCAAACGGATTATCCTTATTGTCATTGTGACGATGCTGGGCCAGATTGATCATCTCACGGTCCGGGCGTTCACTGGGCTTGGCCAGCAGATACCCCTGCGCATTGACAATACCCAACTGCTCCAGCAAAGCGAGCTCTTCCATGCGTTCGATGCCCTCAGCAATGACCGCCGTATTGGTCGCTTTGGCAAGTTCAATAATGGACTTAAGAAACTCACGTTTGACAATACTCTGATCGCAATAATCGATAAAGTAGCGGTCCACTTTGACGAAGTCGGGGCATAGCTCTGACCATTGCTTAAGCCCCGAGTAACCAGCACCCAAGTCATCGATGGCAATGGTAAACCCCAGTTGACGGTAATGGGCAATGGTTTTTAACAGCAAGAAGCCGTCATCCACCTTATCCTGTTCAGTCACTTCAATCACAATGCGATTGGCAGCCAGCCCAGCCTGCTCAACCAGGTGTAAAGTTTCACCTTTGGGATGGCGCGGATCCAGTAACGCCTTTGGGCTGACATTGAGAAACAGCTTACCGGGTAATTGCAGCGCCACAAATTGCGTGATCGCTCTTTGACGGCACAGTAATTCCAGCTCAGATAGTCGGTCGTAGCGACTGGCTGCCGCAAACAAGCTGTCGGGTTGCTCCAGCGCAGTACCGCGCTTGCCTCTGCTCAGCGCTTCAAAGCCCAGCACCTGCTCCTTTGCCAAGTCATAGATTGGCTGGAATGCCGTATAAACGGCTTTGTTTGCGATGATTTCATCCAAAAGGATCTGCGTTGAGTCCACTGCTCGATGACCAAGATGAGGTTTGATTGATAATCGAGCAAATTATCAATTTTACATGACAGTTATATGTCAAAAAGAAAATTGTACCTAATTTGATGTTGAATCATTTGCAATTGCCTGTTCCTCAGCAGCTGCTTCAGAGCGCTTGATAGCCTGTTTAACCTGCTCAGCATGTGCCATGGCTTCGACCATTTCCAGCTCAGCTTCCAGATAGACTTCGTCGTCGCCTAAGCCATCTTTCACAATGACTAAGACTCTGGCAGGATGCAACATCAGCTCTTTACCATGATAACAAACCGGGTCGGGCAGCTTAGGTAGTTTATTGCCATCATGATAACCTTGCTCCAGGTCATCCAGAGACATGCCGCTCAGTGACTCCCTGATTGTCTGCACAGCATTGAAGTAAGACTGACACTGCGGATATGCGAGGTTAAACGCCTCAAGTACCAGGCTCCCCTGCTGTATCAGGTTATCAGCATGGGTACGAACCAATCCAGCCTCACTTTGAATACGAATGTCCTTAAGCAGTTCACTGGCAAGTAACTGATAGGTTTCGATCTCTGTATCAGGTTCTACTGATGTGACAGTCTGGGCATTGGCCCGCTGCTCTGACGGTTCTGAGCAGCCGAACAAAGTCAGGCCCAGTAACACGGTCGCTAATTCCTTACGCATTGTATTTCCTCCGAAATGACAAAAAAGCCGCGATACAATCGCGGCTTTCTATTACATTGCAGGTTGATTATGGCATGGCATCCAGGTCGGCGCCTTCTTTTTCCACCTCAACCGGGATCAGGTCCTCTTTGCTCACACCCATAGCAACGGCTACCGAGCTGGCCACGTAGACCGACGAGTAAGTACCGATGAATACACCAAATAGCAGTGCAGTCGCAAAACCATGGATAGTCTGACCGCCCCAGACAAACAGTGCAATCAGTACCAGAATCGTGGTGATTGACGTCACTAATGTACGGTTCAGTGTCTGAGTTAGTGAGATATCAATGATCTCCAGCGTATCGTCGATACGTACCTTACGGAAGTTCTCACGGATCCGGTCAGATACAACTATGGTATCGTTGAGTGAGTAACCAATTACGGCCAGGATCGCAGCCAGAATAGTCAGGTCAAACTCTAACCCCAACAGTGAGAACAGACCCATAGTCAGGATCACGTCGTGGAACAAAGCCGCGACGGCACCAACGGCAAAACGCCACTCAAAGCGAAACGCAACGTAGATAAGGATACACAGCAGGGCAGTCAGCATTGCCAGACCCCCCTGCTCTTTGAGATCTTCACCCACACTTGGACCAACAAACTCAATACGGCGCATTTCGACATTACTGTCGACCTGCTTCAACGCATCAACCAGCTGGTTACCCAGGATCTCAGCTTTAACGTCATCACGAGGGGCAAGGCGCACCAACACGTCCTGGCTTGAGCCAAACAGGGTCACAGACGCGTCTGGGAAACCACTTTCAGCCAGTGTGCTACGTACTTTCGGTAAGTCAGCAGGCTGGGAAAAACCCACTTCAACCGCAGTACCACCGGTAAAATCCAGGCCCATGTTCATGCCTTTGTAAGCCAGGCTGAAAATAGACGCCAGGATCAGTAGCGCAGAAAACGCCATCGACACTTTGCGCACCGCCATAAAGCGGATAGTGTCTTTGATTCTTAATAACTGCATCTTCGTCTCCTAGATTGAAAGCGAATTAATACGCTTGCCACCGATGACCGCATTGATCACCGCACGAGTACCGACGATGGCTGTAAACATCGACGTTAAAATACCAATGGCCAGCGTCACGGCGAAGCCCGCGATCGGACCCGTACCTACAGAGAATAGGATCACGGCAGCGATCAACGTGGTAATGTTAGCGTCGAAAATGGTGCTGAAGGCACTGTCATAACCATGATGAACCGCCTGCTGAGGACTGCGCCCTTCCGCGAGTTCTTCACGAATACGCTCGAAGATCAGTACATTGGCATCAACCGCCATACCGACTGTCAGTACAATACCGGCAATCCCCGGTAAGGTCAGCGTTGCACCCGGGATCATCGACATAACGCCCACAATCATCACTAGGTTGGCAGCCAGCGCCATGTTGGCAACCAGACCAAAGCCTTTGTAGTACATCAACATAAATGCCAGTACAAACGCAAAACCCAGCACAACCGCAGTCATACCAGCCTGGATGTTTTCCTGGCCCAGGCTAGGACCAACTGTACGTTCTTCAACAATTTGAATAGGCGCGACCAGCGCACCAGCTCGCAGCAACAAGCTCAGATTGTGCGCTTCAGCCGGGGTATTAATCCCGGTGATCTGGAATGAGCTGTTCAGACGGGCCTGAATCGTGGCCACGTTGATCACCTCTTCCACTTTGATCGGCGGCAGGGCTTTACCATTTTTGTCGACTTTACCTGACGGCTTGTATTCAATGAATACCGTTGCCATCGGCTTACCAATCGCACGTTTGGTAAAGGCACTCATTTTCGCACCACCTTTAGAGTCAAGATTGATGCTCACTTTCGGACGCTGATATTCATCCAGGCCAGACTGTGCACCTGTGATGTGTGACCCTTCCAAAACAACACGCTTTTTCACCACGACCGGGTAACCGGCTTGGTGCATAATGACTTCTGAACCCGGTGGTACGCGACCTTGCGCCGCGGCACGTGCATCGGCATTTTGATCCACTTCGCGGAATTCCAGCGTTGCCGTTGCCCCTAAGATCTCTTTCGCACGCGCGGTATCCTGCACACCCGGCAGCTGAACAATAATGCGCTCTGCTCCCTGACGCTGTACATTCGGCTCTGCTACGCCCAACTGGTTGATCCGGTTACGAATGATGGTCTCATTTTGTTTGATGGCGTAGTCGCGTAGCTCTTTAATCTTTAGCTCACTCAGCGTTGAGAAAAATGCCAGACCATTGCTGCTGTCGTTGATAAACAGGTTACCCGGGTAACGCTTTTTCAGGAACCGCTCAGCCGCATCTCTGTCTTCTTCAGAGCGCATAACTACCTGAATACGGTCACTATTAGCAACACGACGAATCGAGCGATAACGTAGTTTTTCTTCTCTTAGATCGCTCTTGTAGTCCTGCTCCATCTGTTCGAATGCTTTGTCCATGGCCGTAGCCATGTCAACTTCCATCGTAAAGTGGACGCCCCCGCTCAGGTCCAGACCCAGCTTCATAGGGTTAGCCCCAAGGTTCTTCAGCCAGTCAGGTTGGGCCGGTGACATATTGATGGCAGAGATATAGTCATCACTGAGGGTGTTACGCAGCAAATCCTGCGCTTTAAGCTGATCTTCCACATTAGTGAAACGGATCAGCACCTGACCATCTTCCAGGGCACTCGATTTTACGGTGAGGTTATTGTCTTTAAGTGTTTCATTTACTTGGTCAAGCACACTGAGATCGGCATTGGTACCTTTAGTACCAGAAACCTGTATGGCCGGATCACGACCATACAGGTTTGGTGTAGCGTATAAAATACCTACGGCCAATACAGCGAGCACAAGTAAATATTTCCACATTGGATACTTGTTTAACACTGGATCATCCTTATTGCTGGTTTATAGCGATTTCATTGTGCCTTTTGGTAGCACAGCTGAAACCGCTGATTTTTGTACCGTTACCTCAGCCTGATCATTCAGAGCAATAACGATAAAATCTTTGTCTTCTGCAACCTTAGTGATTTTGCCGACCAGGCCACCCTGAGTCAGTACTTCGTCACCTTTGGTCAGCGCACCCATCAGATCTTTATGCTCTTTTACACGCTTCGCTTGTGGGCGGTAGATCAGGAAATAAAATACCAGACCGAAAATACCCAGCATGATCAACATGCTCCACTCACCACCGGCGGGTGCTGCGGCTGCCGTGCTGGCATGCGCGCTAGACATAAATAAGCTCATAGCTCTTCCTCATTTAATTTTTATTGCAAACTGTTATTCGGTATCAGCCAATGGCGGAACCGGCCTGTCACGTCGGGCATAAAAGTCAGCCACGAACTGATCAAATGTACCGGCCGCAATCGCTTCACGCATCCCTTCCATCAGGCGCTGATAATAGCGCAGGTTATGGATAGTATTAAGACGTGCGCCCAGGATCTCGTTACACTTGTCCAAGTGATGCAAATATGCACGAGAGTAATTTTTACAAGTATGGCAATCACACTCAGGATCCAACGGACCTGTATCCGTTTTATGCACCGCGTTGCGGATCTTGATCACGCCACCGGTAATAAACAGGTGACCATTTCGCGCGTTACGGGTTGGCATCACACAGTCAAACATGTCGATACCACGACGTACAGCTTCTACTAAGTCTTCCGGCTTGCCCACGCCCATCAGGTAACGCGGTTTTTGCTCCGGCATTTTATAGGCACAGTGATCAAGGATGTTGATCATGTCTTCTTTAGGCTCACCCACTGACAGGCCGCCCAGGGCATAGCCATCAAAACCAATGTCTTCCAGTCCAGCCTGAGATTCGGCGCGCAGCTCAGGGTACATACCGCCCTGAATAATGCCAAATAGTGCAGACGGGTTATCACCATGGGCTTCTTTGGAACGCTTTGCCCAGCGCAAAGACAGCTCCATTGAATCACGGGCTTCTTTTTCCGTTGCCGGGTATGGCGTACATTCGTCAAAAATCATCACAATGTCGGAACCCAGATCACGCTGGACTTCCATCGCTTTTTCAGGAGATAGCATGATCCGCTCACCATTGACCGGTGACTGGAACAACACGCCCTCTTCGCTGATCTTACGCATGGCACCTAAGCTGAATACCTGGAAACCACCTGAATCGGTCAAAATGGGCTTATCCCAGTTCATGAAATCATGCAGATCACCGTGCTGTTTGATGATCTCTGTACCCGGACGTAACATTAAGTGAAAGGTGTTGCCCAGACAAATATGCGCACCGGTGTCTTTTAACTCATCCGGTGTCATGCCTTTTACAGTGCCGTAGGTGCCTACCGGCATAAATGCAGGCGTTTCAACAACGCCCCGGTCAAAGATCAGGCGGCCGCGGCGCGCTTTGCCCTGTGTACAATCTAATTCAAATTTCATACTTACCTCTGGTCGGAAAAACAGTCCAACTTATTCCAGGTCGGGCACTACACCCGACAACTTTGAAAACCGCCAGATTCTACCATAACGGCATTAATATTGGGTCTAAAATAGCACTTTAAAGCGCCAGGCCACAGAATTCGCGGTTTAAAACAGAAAAACCCAGCCGTTTGGCTGGGTTTACATGGCTTATGCATTGTCCTGTTTCGTCAGGAACATGGCATCACCGTAACTAAAGAAGCGATATTGCTCGGCAATTGCTGTCTCATAGGCATGCATAATATGCGACTGGCCCGCGAACGCGCTGACCAGCATGATCAGTGTCGACTCGGGTAAGTGGAAATTGGTGACCATGGCATCCACCAACTGGAACTGATAGCCTGGATAGATAAAGATATCTGTATCGCCATAAAAGGGTTTCAATTCTTCCGGGTGCGCTTTTGCAGCCGACTCCAGTGAGCGTACTGACGTTGTACCAATCGCAATAACCCGACCTTTGCGCTGACGCGCAGCGGCAATGGCATCAACCACATCCTGAGGCACTTCGATATACTCTGAGTGCATGTGGTGGTCGTTGACATTATCTACCCGTACAGGCTGAAAAGTACCCGCACCGACGTGTAAAGTGACAAACGCCATCTCAACGCCCTTATCTTTCAATTGTGCCATAAGCACGTCATCAAAATGCAGGCCAGCTGTGGGCGCAGCAACGGCACCTGGCTTTTCACCATACACAGTCTGATAGCGCTCTTTGTCTTCCTCATCATCAGGGCGGTCAATATAGGGGGGCAAAGGCATATGACCGATTTCGTCCAGAACAGACAACACCGATGAATCACCATGAAACTTAAGTTCAAACAGCTCACCGTGGCGGGCCACCATAGTGGCTGTCGCTTTGCCTTCAAGCAGGATCTCAGTGCCTTCTTTCGGTGATTTACTGGCACGTACATGAGCCAGCACACTGTGCTCATCCAATACCCGTTCAACCAATACTTCCAGCTTACCACCGGTGGCCTTTTGACCAAACATACGCGCCGGGATCACTTTGGTATTATTGAAAATTATGAGATCTTCCGGATTGATCAGATCGACGATATCCTTAAACACTTTATGCTGTAATTCACCCGTGTTGCCATCGAGCGTTAACAAACGACTGCTGGAGCGTTCTTTTTTAGGGTGGCGAGCGATCAGCTCATCAGGGAGTTCAAAACTAAAGTCAGCAACGCGCATAGAAGACCTCAAATTAATGCAAATAGGCGCCAAGTCTAGTGATCCGCCTACGCTAAATCAAGTGCTGAGGTAAAACTATGTAACGCTTGTCAGTGTAGTAAAATAGCTTTAATCTAGTCGCTATTGTACGAAATTTCGCAGCTAAAACGTGCCACACAGCGAACGACCCAGCCCTGGGATCCTCTAAGGTACAAACAGCGAGACACTTCACCGTTAAAAAGGGCATAAACTTGTTTACTTATTTCATGGGTTTAAGGCAGTAACACCATGGCAAAGCAACTCACATTATTGCTGGTCAATGCAGATCAACAAGAGCGACAACTGATCGTCAAAACCTTGTCTTCACTGAATGTGTTTCACATTGTTGAGCACAGTGACACACAAACCGCGTTGGGTGTATTGAAGCGCCAGGCTGTTGATTTGATCATTACCGGGCTTAATGTTGGCAAGATTGATGGCTGGCGATTCTCGCGAATGGTGCGCTCCGGGCTATTAAAAACGCCCAAAAATACACCAATTGTACTGACGCCGCCCACCTACTGTGAACGCATTGCGGAAACCACTGCTCGCAGTTATAGCATAGATGCCGTGCTGCCTCTGGAACGCCAGGATGTATTGCCTCAGGTATTGGCGAATGTACTGTCGACGCATTTAGAAAAAAGCAGTCGCTTAAACCTGTTGTTGCTCGAACCAGACCAGGTCCGTGCCGATGAGATTTGCCAGCATTTATCTCTGAACTTCACCACCACACACGTCACCACCACCAATGGGGCACTGTCGCAGTTCCTGCAAAGTGAGTTTGCCATTGTACTGCTGGATGCGACGGCAACACACAGCGACGCAGGTAAAGAGCTGGTGGCGAACATTCTTCAGCATAAGCCCAGCCAGGCTATTGTGACTATTATAGACAACCGCGATGCAGACTATGCTGAACAGCTTTTGTTACTGGGTGTCACCGATTTTGTGCGTGCCCCCTATGATTTATCTCTGTTGAGTAAAGTGTGCGACCATGCCGCGCGTCGTGAGGACTTTATGGTCAGCTATGCCGAGTTTGCGGAAAAAGTCGAGCAGCTGAGCCGCAGCGAACGGCGCTACAAAGACCTGTTCTCGGCGCACCAGCGCATTTTACTACACCTCAATACCGTGGTTATGGAGCTGGACACCGCCGGGGTGATCCGCTTTTTAAACCCGGCATGGGAACAGTTGGTAGGCCACAAATTAAAAGCCAGCCTGCACACCAGTATGTTCGACTACGTGCTGGCAGAACACCGTGACAAACTGGCATCGGTACTGACAAAAGTACAACAAGGCGAGCAGCAATCAGCGTTGCTTGAACTGCAGGTGATGCAAAGCAACCAATGCCCTATCTGGGTTGAGTGTCGCTTTCAGCTGATTAAGAATGTCACCAGCACTGCCACTATTACGGCAACCATAGACAATATCCATGAACGCAAGCAAGCCGAGTTGCAGCTACGCCACCTTGCATTGCATGACACCCTGACAGGACTGCATAACCGTTACTACTTTGACCAGCAATTGAATCTCTTCTGTGAACAGGCAAAGCATGATGCGCACCTTGAGCATGCGCTGATCTATATCGATCTGGACCACTTTAAAATCATCAATGACAGTAAAGGTCACCAGCAGGGTGACATTGTCCTCAAAGAAGTGGCCCAGCTATTTGGTGAGCACATCGCCGACGAGCACCTTATTTTCCGCATTGGTGGAGATGAGTTTGCGATTTTGCTGAAACATACTCCGCTGCTGGATGCCCATATGTTGGCCGAAAGTGTCTGCAGTGCGATTGAACATCATCAGTTCCATTCCGAGGAAGCGAGCTATACCATCAGCTGCTCCATTGGATTAACACAGGTGACACAACAAAACAGCGACCCGAGCGAATGCCTCAAACAGGCCGACATTGCGTTATATATTGCCAAGAACCTGGGCCGCAACCTGGTCCACTGTTACAGCAAAGAAGATGCGCAGAACAGTACTTTACAAATAGGGTTAGAATGGGGACACAATGTCCGTCAGGCGTTACAGAATAATCATATTGAGCTGCATTATCAGCCTATCTGGGATTTTAAGCGCAATCAGGTTGCCTACTTCGAAGCTTTATTACGACTGCAAATTGACGGAAATCTGGTGTACCCCAATCAATTTATTCCCGCACTGGAGTTGCTAAACGACACCTACCTGATGGATCAATGTGTGATCCGGGAATGTATTCGTGCCATTGCCTGCCACCCGGAACTACATCAGGTCTCAGTCAATCTGTCGGCGCAATCCTTCCTTGATGAGCGCTTACTACCTCATATTCAGTCATGCCTGGCGGAGTTCCAGGTGGCAGCCAGTGCCATTATTTTTGAGATCACAGAATCAGCCAGTATCAATAATCTCAGCGCGACTCAGGCCATGATTGCCAAGCTCAACGAACTCGGCTGTCATTTCTCTATCGATGACTTTGGCACCGGATTCAGTACCTTTAGCTACTTAAAACAGCTGCCAGCTCAACACGTTAAAATCGATGGCTCATTTGTACGTGACATGCTTAACGACCCAATCGATCTGGCGCTGGTAAAAGCGGTGAATGACATCAGTCACTCTCTGGATAAGCGCTCTGTGGCTGAGTATGTAGAGAGCAAAGAGATATTTGACGCACTCAAAGAGATAGGAATTGATTACGGTCAGGGCTACTATATTTCACGCCCACTCCCCGTTGAACAACTCAGTGCCGTACTGAAAACTATTTTATCTGAGAAAACAGCCTGCTAGTATTTTTGTACAAAATTCGACTAAAAATAAGCTGCCTGTTGGGTAATTCTCATCTATAATTAAGCGTACATTTTGACGTGTCACTTTAAATACATGAAACACAGGTATTTACAAGACATTCAACGGATTTAGACACGTCTGGCTATGGAAATGGAGGAATTGCAATGGTACAGCTGTCTATTATATTGTTGCTCATATACGTTGTTATCGCCGTACAATGTTACCGAAGCGCAAGCCACAAAGGCTACCCAAAACTGTTTTTTACCTTACTCGGCTTAGTGCCTTACTTTAACCTGGTGGTGTGGGTTTACCTACTGTTTTTACCCGATCTGAAATCAGGCCGCCAGCTGGGGTCACTAGAATCTTAAGCGGATTGAGCTAGTTAAAGTTCTCTAACACGCCAACATGAAGGGCTTTCGCCCTTTATGGTTTTATTGTGTAACACCTTTGTTGTCGTTACAGTGCTGCGCAACAAACTCACCAGCTTTGTCACTAAACAAACGGAAGTCTCTGATCCGCCCTGTGGTTTTGCGCCATAACAGACCTATCTCACGGTAAGCATCAGGCTGCGGTGCAGTGGCGACCATAGGCTTACCTTCCAGGATGCCGGCATTAAGCGCCATCTGAGGTAAGAAGGTAACCCCGTTTTGGTATTCCACCATACTCAGTAAGGTATGCAGGTTAGCGGCTTCAAAGGGATTGATACAGGCACTGCGGTTAAGGTGACAGGCACTGAGCGCATGATCTGTCATGCAGTGTTCCCGCTCCAGTAAAAAGACACTTTGTTCAGGCAAGACATTGAAATCATCCAGCTGCTCGGGAACCTGATACTCCTGATGACGGACCAATGAAAAATGATCCCGGGCAATTACCTGAGTGTGAAACTTTTCAGTTCTGTAGGGCAACGCCAGCATACCCATATCAATGTGACCCTGCTCCAGTTTATCGAGCAAACGATCACTGGTGTCCTCCACCAGTACCAGCTGAAGCTCAGGAAAAGCGTCTTTGCAAAAGCGGTATAAAGGCGCCGCAATAAAGCTGGCTATGGTAGGAATGATCCCCAAAACCAACTTACCGGATAAAGGATGTTTAAAGCTCTTAGTTAGCTCTACCACACTAATAGTGTCACCGATTATGCGCTTAGCACGCTCAACGACCTCTTCACCCACGTCAGTAAACATCAGGCTGCGGTTTTCACGCTCAATCAGCTGACACCCCAGAGTTTCTTCTAGATTCTGAATGGCACTGCTCAACGTTGACTGGCCAATATAACAAGCTTCCGCAGCGCGGCCAAAATGCTGGTGCTGATGCACCGCAATTAAATACTGTAACTGTTTAATGCTTGGTAAGTTATTCACTTTTTATACCCACAAATAAAAAGACCCCAACACCAAAGGCATTGAGATCTTTTCAAGCTAAAAGTCTGTCCTTTCTGTTAAACGCCGAATGCGCTTCTCAGAATGTAGAATATAACAATAGCAAGGGCAGCGCCAACTGGCAACGTGATTACCCACGAAACCACAATGTTTCTGATCACGCCCATGTTCAGTGCAGCAATACCGCGGGCCATACCCACACCTAAAACTGCACCAACCAAGGTTTGTGTGGTTGAGATTGGCAGACCTGTACCTGATGCAATAACAACCGTTGAAGCGGCTGCAAGCTCAGCGGCAAAACCGCGGCTTGGCGTCAGGTGAGTAATACCTTCACCGATAGTCTTGATTACTTTCTTACCCAAAACAGCCAGACCTACGACGATACCTAACCCACCCAGAGGCAGGATCCACCATGCCAGCGCCGCTTTCTTGGCGATTTCACCATTGTGCTCAACGATGTTTACAACCGCAGCCAGAGGGCCAATCGCGTTAGCAACATCATTTGAACCATGCGCGAAAGCCATACAACAAGCTGTCAGTACCATCAGAATAGCAAACACTTTTTCAACATTATTAAAGTGCATTTGCTTGTCCGCATTCGGGTCTATCTTCAGGCGGTTAATGGCCATTTTACCAATCAGACCAACCAGTACAGCAATACCGATGGCCAGTGCATACCCTTCAAAAGTCCCCAGGTTAACACCAATGTGCTTCAGGCCTTTTTTGATAGTAACCAAAGACATCACAAAACCTGCCAGACCCATGTATACCGGTACGAACCGCTTGGCATTTTCTAATGGCTTATCAGTGTCAAAGATCAGCTTTTGCGCACTCATAAAGATAAGGTAAGCAATGAAGCCTGAAATCGCGGGGGTCACAATCCAGCTACCGACGATACCAGCAACTTTACCCCACTGGATAGCTTCGCTGCCCACAGCAACCAAAGCAAAGCCTATGATGGCACCAATGATAGAGTGCGTAGTAGACACAGGCCAGCCAAGCATAGACGCTAACAACAACCAGGTACCTGCGGCGAATAGCGCCGAGATCATCCCCAGTACCATGAGTTCAGGAATATCCATAAATGGCGTGGCATCAATGATCCCTTTTCGGATCGTTGACGTTACCTCACCACCGGCGAGATAAGCACCGGCAAATTCAAAAATCATCGCGATGATGATCGCCTGTTTGATGGTCAGCGCTTTAGAGCCAACCGATGTACCCATCGCATTGGCTACGTCGTTCGCGCCAATGCCATAGGCCATAAAGAAACCAACTGCGGCCGCAATTATAATCAATAGCGTGCCATAGGATGCAATGATATCCATTGTAAAACCTTTAATTCTTAACTAATTGTGTGAAGGCAGATGGTGTACGCTTAGCGCGCCAGCATCAGCTCCAGTCGTGAACCTACGCGCTCAGCAATGTCAGCCAATTCGCCGACCCATTCGATGATCTTGTATAGGAACATCACATCAATCGGGTTAAGTTCACTTTCAATGTTGCGTAAACCTTTACGAATACGGATCTGCATCTCATCGGTGTCTTCCTCGATGGCATCCAGTTCAACGAGCATTTTTTCGACCAGAGCAACTTCGCGACCACGGAAACCGGTTTCCAGTAGTTCATCGAATTCGTTAATGGCTTCTGAGGCTTGTTTGGTCGCATCAACACAGCGTGTCAGATACGCCAAAAAGTCGGCTTGAATTGATTCAGGGATCTCCAGTTCACGACCAATCACGCGTCCCGCGATGTCTTTGGCTTTATTGGCGATCTTGTCTTGGTGGGTAATGAGTTCCAGTAAGTCGGTACGTTCTACTGGCATAAACAGACCACGTGGCAAGTGCAGGCGCACTTCACGCTTTAATGTATCTGCTTCTCTTTCCAGGTTACGGATCTGCACTCGAAGCGCATCGGCCTCGGTCCACTCCCCTTTGAAGGCATGGTTAAAGAACGGGATCAAGGTTTCACTGGCTTGATGGACGATCTTAATGTGCTCTTCAATTGGCTTAATAGGAGACTTTGCGAATACTCCTAAAAATGCATTACTAGGCATAACTGACCCTTAAATCATATTAATATGCATGTGCAGGGCGCAATTTTACAGCATTAAGCCAGATTGTGAACGCTTTTTCGTGTGAAGTTCTGATTAACGGCACAAGCATGTTTAACAAGCATAATGACTATCAAGATAATATCACTGCCGTTTGATTGCTTAACCCCTCGATAAACATAGAAAAAATAATCAGATAAAAGCAATAATAATTGAGTAGTTTTGCGGCATACAGGAAAGTCTGGACAGAACCGATTCGAACGAAGCGAGCATATAGCTCGCTCAATTCTGTACCAAAAGCTCGTTTAGGCCTTTATTTACGACTCTATTAAACAATTGCCATAACACGTTTTTTCTGATTCCGGAGGAAGAAAATTGTAAAGCTTACCTCCCGCTACTTGAGGCGTCATTTCGTTGTTTAGTGCTTTGCTGTCTTTCGTCAGTTGTTTAATATTTTTTTTGTTTAGAGCTAGTTTCATAGTTTATTCCTTCTATTAATTGCTTTGCTCACAAACAGTTATAAATAAAAAAACCTTACGTGTCTACTTTTGGTACTTTCCTTTGAGCGTTACAGTGATTTTTCGATATCTTCCTGAGAAGTATGGCGAATATCTTTACCGTTAACGAAATAAATCACATATTCTGCAATATTCTGACAGCGGTCACCGATGCGCTCCAGTGAGCGTACTGACCAGATCAGGTCCATAATCTTAGGAATAGAACGTGGGTCTTCCATCATATAGGTCATGATCTGACGCGTCAGCGCTTCATATTCACGGTCAACTTTGGCATCTTCTTTGTGGACTTCAAATGCCCGCTGGGCATCCATACGGGCAAATGCATCCAGCACATCATGTAGCATCTGAGAAACCAGACGGCCCATATTTTCAACATTGACCAGTAAGTCTTGCTGGTCTTTGGTGAAAGAATCCAGCGCCACTTTGGCAATGCGTTCCGCTTCATCACCAATACGTTCCAGATCGGCAATGGTTTTTGCAATGGCAACAACCAATCGCAAGTCACTGGCCGCCGGCTGACGCTTAGCAATAATGCGAGTACATTCTTCGTCAATGCTCACTTCCATAGCATTAACCTGATAGTCGTTCTCGCTGACTTTGCGGGCCTTGTTTTCATCACAGTGACTCACCGCATCCAACGCCAGGTTTAACTGTTGTTCAACCAGTCCGCCCATACTCAACACATGGTTGCGAACGTTTTCCAGCTCTTCGTTAAAGCGGCCAGAGATATGCTTATTAATATTATGTTCCATAATCAGTTCCTAATTTGTTTCAACACAGCGTAGGCGCCTTCTTATAGAGGCGCTGGCTCAGCGCTTTGCTGAGCCCGATGAATTAACCGTAACGACCCGTAATATAGTCTTCGGTTTTCTTCTTGGTCGGTGTTGTAAACAGAGTATTAGTATCTGAATATTCGATCAGCTCACCCATATACATAAAGGCTGTTTGATCGGATACCCGCGCCGCCTGCTGCATGTTGTGAGTTACGATCACCACGGTGTACTTTTCTTTCAGGTCGTTGATCAACTCTTCAATAACCAAAGTCGAGATGGGGTCCAGTGCCGAGGTTGGCTCATCCAGCAATAATACCTCTGGCTCAATCGCAATTGAACGTGCAATAACCAGACGCTGCTGCTGACCACCCGACAGACCAAAAGCACTGTCGTGCAAGCGGTCTTTCACTTCATCCCACAAAGCAGCACCACGCAGTGAACGCTCAACCACTTCATCCAGCTTGCGTTTGTCTTTTACACCTTGTAAGCGTAGACCGTATACCACGTTCTCGTAAATAGACTTAGGGAATGGATTTGGACGCTGGAATACCATACCAACATTACGACGCAACGCAGCAACATCGACACTTTTATCATAAATGTTGGTACCGTTAAGGTTAATTTCACCTTCAATACGACAGGTATCTACCAGGTCGTTCATGCGGTTGATACAACGCAATAGCGTTGATTTACCACAACCAGACGGGCCGATAAACGCCGTTACCTGACCACGCGGGATCAACATGTTAATGTCGCTCAGAGCCTGCTTATCACCATAGTAAAGGTCAAGGTTTTTGATCTCTAACGCGGTTAGTTCCGGGCTCAAGTTTTCCAGATCCAACTTTTTGCTGGTATCTGCATTATTTACCTGTGGCGCTACTGTAATCATAAATTTTTACCTATTTAAATACTTTACTATTAGTTCTCTAAAGCTCTGAACTTTTCACGTAGGTGGTTACGGATCCCAATTGCAGTGATGTTCAGTGCAATGATCACGGTCACCAGTAAGAAAGCGGTCGCATAAACCAAAGGACGTGCCGCTTCTACGTTCGGGCTCTGGAAGCCCACATCATAAATATGGAAACCCAGGTGCATAAACTTCCGGTCCAGGTGAATATACGGGAAGTTACCATCCAGCGGCAAGGTCGGTGCCATTTTCACCACCCCCACCAGCATCAGCGGTGCGACCTCACCCGCAGCACGGGCAACCGCCAGAATGAGACCAGTCATAATTGCCGGACTGGCCATTGGGATAATAATCCGCCATAAGGTCTCTGCTTTGGTCGCACCCAGTGCCAGTGAACCATGACGCACTGTGCTTGGAATACGTGACAAGCCTTCTTCAGTGGAAACAATCACGACAGGCAGTGTCAGAATTGCCAGTGTCAGTGCTGACCAGATCACACCAGGCGTACCAAATACCGGACTTGGTGACGCTTCCGGGTAAAACAAGGCATCGATAGAGCCACCCAGCATGTAGACAAAGAAACCTAAGCCGAATACGCCATATACGATAGACGGGACACCCGCCAGGTTGATCACCGCGATACGGATCATCTTAGTCACGGCGTTTTTAGCTGCATACTCGTGCAGATAAATCGCGGCAACCACGCCAAATGGCGTCACAATCACTGCCATCAGCATAACCATAAACACTGTACCAAAGATAGCCGGGAATACCCCGCCCTCGGTATTCGCTTCACGCGGGTCATCACTAATAAACTTGCCAATCTGCGACATATAATGGCCCACTTTTGCAAAGAAGCCCATGTCGTTCGGGAACCAAAAATCTAAAACCTGGTATAAAGGCAACGTCACTTCTTCACCGCGCATGTCGCGCACAACCACTTCGTCGCGTTTGGCACCATTGCGCAGTTCAAACAGCGTTTTCTCTAATACCTTGTATTCTTCGCGCAGGGCAGCACGCTGTGCTTCCAGATCTGCGATGATTTCAGGCGTCAGTTCATCATCCAGCTGATAAGCGCGCTCTTTAAGACGCAAACGCTCCAGCTCATAGTTAATGTGACCAATCTCACCGTTTTGCAGGTCAAGCGCTTCTTCGTTCAGATCTACGGCACGCTCAACCATCTCTTCCAGCGCTTCTAGCGGATTGTCTGTCACTACCTGGCCGTCGCGAATAACACGCTCAACATAGCCATAAAAGTTACCATTTTTAGTCCGCTCAAAGACCGCTATCTGCGCAGGTGTTGACTGGCTCTGGATGTCGGTTGACAAAATCCAACGGAAGTCCAGTTCAACATACTCACGGTTACCGGTTTTTACCAGCAAGCGCTCTATGTACTCGCCAGGATGGTTAGAAAAATCCAGGCCAGTTGCTTCCAGTCGCGACTTAGGCACCAGCTCACGGTCGTAGATTTCACCAATCACGGTTTGTTTTTGAACAGACCCCTGCAGGTGCATCTCAACCACTTCGGAAGGCCAGAAAAAGCTCAGGCCCTTCCACGCTATCATTGCAAGCAGACCCAGTACTGAGATCAAACTGATGCTGACTGCACCGCCTGTCATCCAGATCCACGGAGATCCTGACTTAAACCACTGTCTTACCATGTCATCTCACTCCAGTTACATTGAGCTGTATTTTTCACGTAGCTGCTGACGTACAAACTCAGCCATCGTGTTAAATACGAAAGTAAAAATAAACAATACAAAGGCCGCAAGGAACAGGATCCGATAATGCGAGCTGCCCACTTCAGATTCTGGCATTTCTACCGCGATGTTCGCCGCCAAGGTACGCATCCCCTGGAAGATACTCCAGTCCATAATCGGTGTATTACCCGTTGCCATCAGTACAATCATGGTTTCACCCACAGCACGACCCAGGCCCATCATTACCGCCGAGAAGATACCCGGGCTGGCTGTCAGTAGCACAACACGCACCAGCGTTTGCCATTGCGTTGCCCCCAAGGCCAGTGACCCGTTTGACAGGTGTCTGGGTACACTGAATACTGCGTCTTCGGCAATCGAGAAAATCGTTGGAATAACCGCGAAGCCCATCGCAATACCCACGACCAAAGAGTTACGCTGGTCGAAAGTCAGGCCCAGTTCATTAGT
Organism: Pseudoalteromonas sp. XMcav2-N; assembly: GCF_024124545.1. GTDB lineage: Bacteria > Pseudomonadota > Gammaproteobacteria > Enterobacterales > Alteromonadaceae > Pseudoalteromonas. The sequence goes on along the minus strand of NZ_JAMXSF010000009.1, from coordinate 178,168 downwards.
CAGATACTGACGTACGTTACCACCGAACATCCACCCTTCAATGACATCGCTCATGGCAAAAGACACCCAGCCAACCAGCAATACCACAGGGATCAGCAAGATTGAGTGCCAGCCATCCGGAACAAGATGACGAATGGCTTTAGGCAGCTTGGTCCAGCCCAGCGCTGTACCCAAAATAGCCAGGGGCAATAGCAGCAGCAGCGCGACAATCGCAGGTAAGTGGCTTTCGATCAGCGGCGCCAACCACAGACCTGCCAGGAAACCCAAAATAACGGTAGGTAGTGCTTCCATGATTTCAACCGTTGGCTTCACCACACGACGCAGTTCACTCGACATAAAGTAAGCGGTGTAAATGGCCGCTGAAAGTGCAATCGGTACCGCAAACAGCATGGCATAGAAAGCGGCTTTAATCGTACCAAATGAAATTGGCACCAGTGAGAATTTAGATTCGAAGTCATCACTGGCTGACGTTGACTGCCAGGTGTAGGCCGGCTCCGGATAGCCTTCATACCACACTTCCTGCCATAACGCAGACCAGGTTACTTCCGGGTGCTCATTGTGCAGCTCAAACACACTGACCTGATTGCCAGTCAGTAATAAGGCAGCATTCGCACGAGGCGAGATAGCAAAGGCATCGATTGCCTGTTCAGCAACTTTACCACGCCATAGCTCGGCTTCACTGGTGGTGTAGTACACGCCCAGTTCACCCTTTTCTGTGGTGGTGAAGAAAGTACGACGATAGAACTCACTGTATACCTTCATGTGCTTGCTCTTATCGCTATCAAAGGCACGAATTTTGGCAAACTCACGACCAGTGTCCGTGTTTACTTCAAACCACTGTGATACTTCACCATTGTCATTGGCCAGCATCAGGGAGTTGGCACCGGCAAGCAGGGCCATGCTAACCAGATTGGCATTTTCTTCGTTGGCCGCTAACAGTTGAAACTGAGTAACATCGTCCGCAAAGCGGGTGTCAAAAATATAAATCTGATTCGCTGAACGCACGAAAGTACGGGTGGTATCCGGTGAAATCAGTAAATCGTCAATGCGGCCGTCAATGGGCAGCTCAGTGCGTGTTACCTGCCACTCCAGCTCACCGGTAAACATGTTTTCTTCGGCCAAGTAGGACGCAAAGATCACCCGTTTGTCGGCAGTCAAAGCAACCACCGCCGTTTTATCTTCGTAATGGCTAAAGGCAAACTTTTTCAGCGCCTGTTGCTGCTCATCGACCAGCAACTGCTGGCCTGCAAGTGGGTAACCCAGGCGAGGTTTCATCACACGCTGGTTACCCGGAAAAGTGACCACAAAGTTGGGCTTGAGGATCTGTATCTGACCATTATCAAGGCCGTACGCATACTGGCCTAAAAATGGCGCGCTTTTCGCGAAGCTGGTGATTTGGCCGTCCAGCTTGGTTTGTAAGGTGCTAACAAGTTTACCTGCACCCTCGCCCTTCACCTGATAAAAATCAACCTGACCGGTATTATCCAGCAAGTACGCAATCTCTGTTTGCTCTTCTACTCCGAGCGCGAAGTAGCGCTTCTCGGCAGATAACGCAATATCAACCCGCTTTTCGACCTTGGCAGATTCGAAAATGGGCTGTACAACGTAAAGCAAATAGAAGAATATCAATAGCAAAGCGACCAATACCATTACCCCACCTGAGGTAATGCCAAATTGGGCAAAGCGGTCCTTAAATAGACGGCTTCTATCCGTTTTAAAGGATGGTTTTTGCGGATTGGAAGTCATCAAAATACCCTTTCATAATCAAACTGCGGCGCATTATATTTCATCAAGATGACAGTTGTGTTACACACTATCCCAAGTCTGCCCGCTTTGTGGCATTGCTCTTCATTAGTTACGCTCATCACTTGTTTTTTCATGCTGAATTCTGATCCTCAGAGAGTATGTTAGTTCCCAACTTTACACCACCGCTCTCAGATTACCTGACAAAAATGCGCTCAATGCCTAAAAGTGCAACGCCTTCATGACAATCAGGCTGTGCAGGTAGGCGCAAAATATCTCTCTGTTCAAGGAACTTAACACCTTGAGTAAGGCTCGAATTACAGTAAGCAATGTAATTTTTGCATTTTTTTACATTGTATCCATTATCGGAAGTAGACAAATAAGTTTCATTTACTAGGCTTATAGAGCGATTATTCGCTTTCATTCAGGGCTTAGATACCGAGCCACCAATAATAAGAGACATGTGATATGAAGCAGTTAGTACTAACACTTATAGGCAAGGACCAACCAGGTCTCGTTGAAAGAGTTTCCTCAACCATTCTTAACCACCACGGCAACTGGCTAACCAGTAATTTAAGTCACCTTGCCGGACAATTTGCAGGGATAGTGCAGGTTGAGGTAGCAGAGGAGCACTTACAAGAGCTGCAAAACGCCGTACTTGATATATCTGGGCTAGAGGTACGCATCGCCAATGGCGAACAAGACCAGAGCACAGAACCAGAAACCTTGAACTTAGTAATAACGGGTAACGATCGCCCTGGTATTGTCCAGGAGCTGGCAACAGTGATCCGCCATAAAGGCGCTAACATTACCCATCTAAACTCCAAACAGCAGAGTGCGCCTAATTGGGGAGTCCCGATTTTTAGTGCATTTGCTACCGTTAGCTTGCCCGCAGGTATGATCAAAGACAACGTTATCGAAGCCCTTGAAGCCATCACCAGCGATCTGATCGTGGATGTCGAACAGTCCTGATCGCACTGACCGGTAAGGTTGCAAGTTACCTTACCGGGTATTCCACCAATCAGCTTTTTTGTACACACACTTTGATATCAAACAAGCCAGATAAAGGAGAGTGGTCTACACTTTGTTGATAATTCGGTGACATGACAGCGCATGTCATATAAGTGTCACACTACAGACATATTCTACCCGCAGCTTTAATTACCATGGAAAGAAAGATGCAAGCATTATCTAACGATCCCATTACCATCAGCTATTTTGCCAAAGAGCTGAGCTGGCTGTCCTTTAACGAGCGTGTCCTTCAGGAAGCCAAAGACAAAAGCAACCCTATTATTGAGCGGATCCGATTTTTAGGCATATTTTCCAATAATTTAGATGAATTCTTCCGGGTCCGAGTAGCCGATGTAAAACGTCGCATCTTATTAAGTAACCTGCCCGACACCGACTTCGACGAAGACGAAGCACTGCTTAACCAGATGAACAAGAAAGTGCTGGAGCTGGGCAAGAAGTTCTCGCACATTTACGATCAGATCCTGGTGGACTTGAATGAGCACAACATTCATATAAAAAAGCCGGCAGAGCTGTCGGACTTTCACCAACAGTGGCTGGCCAAGTACTTTCAGGATCAGGTGCTACAGCACATGTGCCCTATTTTACTGAGCGAAAGTAAAGACTACTCAGATCACATCAATGATGCCCTGACCTACCTGTTTGTCGAAATGCGTGGCGACAAGCAACATCATGCGCTGCTGGAACTACCAACCGATCGCCTGGAGCGTTTTATTCTGCTGCCACCGGAAAAAACCCGGCGCCACAAAACCATAGTGATGCTCGACGAAGTGGTACGTTTTTACCTGCACGAAGTGTTCAGGAACTTCCTCAGCTTTGACAACATTGAAGGGTATGAAATCAAGCTAACTCGGGATGCCGAATACAATCTGGATGATGAAATTGAAGAAGGCCTGCTGGATAAAATGTCAAAGGGCCTTAAACAGCGTTTATATGCCGAGCCAGTGCGACTGACTTACGACGAGGCGATGCCAGAAGAAATCCTCAAAGTCATGAAAAAGCGCCTTGGCGTCACCAGCCAGGATGCCCTGATCCCCGGTGGTCCGTACCGTAATTTCCGCGATTTTATTGGCTTTCCGAATGTCGGTCGCGGCTATCTGGAAAACAAACCCCTGCCACCCCTGCATAGTGAAGCATTTAACGCCTATCGCAGTATTTTCAGAGCGATTTCTAAGCGGGACATCCTGCTTTACTACCCTTACCACACCTTTAACCACATGCTGGAATATGTGCGTCAGGCAGCGTTTGACCCCAGAGTCACCCAGATCAAGGTCAATATCTATCGCGTCGCGTCACGCTCCCGATTGATGGCTTCGCTGATCAATGCCGCCAAAAATGGTAAGAAAGTCACCGTGATGGTCGAACTCAAAGCCCGTTTTGATGAACAAAACAACATTGAGTGGGCAAAAATGCTCAGCGATTATGGTATCAAGGTTATGGTTGGGATCCCGGCACTGAAAGTGCACAGCAAACTGTGTGTGGTTCATCGCCGGGAAAAAGGCCAAATCGTGAAATATGCCCACATTGGTACTGGTAACTTCCACGAAAAAACCGCCCGTATTTATACCGACTTTAGCCTCTTCACTAAACACCCTGAGATCTGTGATGAGTGTGATGATGTGTTTAAGTTCATTGAAAGCAGCTACAGGCCGTTTAACTTTAAACACCTGATGATTTCGCCAATCAATGCACGAGAAAAAATTCTCGCTTTGATTGATCAGGAAAGTCAAAATGCCCAGGCTGGCAAAACAGCCAAGATCACTGTTAAGGTCAACAACCTGGTAGACAAAGAGCTGATTGACGCCTTGTATAATGCTTCTATGGCAGGCGTTAAGATCCGCATGATCATCCGAGGCATGTGTGCTCTGGTACCTGGCCTGCAACGCTTTAGTGAGAACATCAAAGTGGTCAGTGTCGTCGACCGCTTTTTGGAACACCCCAGGGTCATGGTCTTCGAAAACGATGGCAATCCTCAGGTGTATATTTCCTCAGCAGACTGGATGACCCGCAATCTGGATCATCGGGTTGAAGTTGGCACTCCCATTTACGACGAGTCACTTAAACAGTTGATCATTGATATTCTTGAACTGCAATTTAAAGACAGAGCAAAAGCACGGATCATTGACAGTGAACAGAAGAATCTCTATGTTCGTCGCGGTAATAAGAAGAAGATCCGCTCCCAGATAGCCATCTATGACCATCTGAAAAAGTGGGAAAGCAACCAATCCAACACATAAGGGCAGCTCTATGACCACATACCCTTCCATCGCGGCCGTTGATTTAGGCTCGAACAGTTTTCATCTAGTCGTCGCGCGGGAGGTCGATGGTCGTCTGCAATTGCTACACAAAGAAAAGCAGCGGGTGTTTCTGGCTGCCGGTTTAGACGAGCAGTTTAACCTGAGCGAAGAGGCCATAGCGCGCGCGCTGCATGTACTGCAACAGTTTGCAGCCACGTTACAGGACTTTGATAAACACAGTGTGCAAGTGGTTGCCACTTATACACTGCGTAACTGTCGCAATATCCGTTATTTTTTGGCCAAAGCAAAACAAGTTTTTCCTTTTAAGATCAATGTCATTTCCGGACAAGAAGAAGCTCGTCTCATCTATCAGGGTGTGGCAAACCACATTCACAGCGACGACAACCGTCTGGTGATCGATATCGGTGGTGGCAGTACCGAACTGATCATTGGTAAACATCTGGATCACAAATTACTCACCAGCCGAAATATTGGCTGCGTGACGCTCAGTAACAGTCATTTCAAGGATCTTAAACTGACGGCCAAACGCTTTGCCAAAGCCGAAATAAAGTCGGAGCAGAACATCGAGGCCATTTCCGCCAGTTACCGCAAGGCCGGCTGGCAAACCTGCATCGGCACGTCGGGCACCATTAAAACCTTATGTGCCATCGCTCAGGAACTATTTAACCAGGATACCCTGACCCTCACAGTGCTGGAACAGATCAGACAACGTCTGATTGAAGCCGATTCCCTGAGTGCGCTGAATCTTAAAGCGCTGCCCGAAGAGCGGTATGCCAGTATTGCAGGCGGACTGGCTATTCTGATCGGGGTATTCAGGCAACTCAACATCGACGAGCTGAGTTACTGTGATAACTCATTACGCGAAGGCCTGTTGCAGGAAATGGCGCAAAATGACGAGTTTGATATTCGTGCCCGCACCATCAGCGCGGTCGGAGATCATTATGCCGTTGATAAGCAACATGCAGAGCATATTTGCGACACCCTGAACCAGATGTTTGACATGGTGCGAGCACATTGGGCACTCAATGAAGTCGATCTGCAGATGCTGCGCTGGGCCGCGCGACTACACGAAGTGGGACTGGCAATAAACTCGTCAGGGATCCACAAGCACAGTGCCTACATAGTGTTAAATGCACAGCTGCCGGGATTTACCCAGGATCAACAACAGCTGCTGGGCACCTTGATCCGTTTTCATCGCAAAAAAATCAAACGCGCAGAGCTATCGGCCTTAGTGGAAGCCGATCTGACACACTTTGCTCGCCTGCTCACCTTGTTGCGCCTGGCTATTCTGGTGCATCAAAAACGACAAATTGATCAGGTGGCTAAGTTCACAATAGAAGCGCTGGATAACAGCCTGCTGCTGACGTTCGAGCCCGACTGGCTGGCTCAGCACTCTCTGTTTGTAGCGGATCTACAACAAGAACAGGCATACTGGAAAACGCTGAATATGACGCTTATGTTCCCGACAATGAGTTAGTACCAACTTACATTCACTCACGTTAAATGTGAAGGAACAAATATGACGCTAACGGTGTTAAAAGTTTCTCCGCCGGAAACAATTAGGACTCAGGCCCGTAAACGGGCCTAGGCGACTTCTTCTTTTACAACGGCGTAAATTTCATCAGCATAGACACGACTGTCCAGTGCCAGCGAAAAGAGCAATTCGATACTGGACGCCGGGCGAATGGCATTGAGGATCAGTTCGGCTTCCTGAATATTATTGCGTTCAACTTCAATCGCCAGACGCAACGCCCCACCGATCAAACCCTTATAGCTTAACAGCGCGCTGCTGAGGTCCGGATCCAATGAAAACTCATCGACAATAACGGAAAGCTCTACATCCAGTACAGCATCAAGCACCGACATCAGACCAATCAGGTAGCCTTGTTGTGCCATTTCATCGCCGCCTGGCAGCAAGAATTGTTCAAGAAACTTCGCCCGTGCCAGGCCAAGCTTAGTCAGTTCACTGGGCTTATCTGCACCCAGTTCACTTAAAGCCAGTACTTTGACGAACTGACGGATCGCATCCTCCCCCAGATAGACTACCGCCTGGGCGATAGAGCGGATCTCAATTTTATCTTCACCTGCTTTAGCATTAGCAAGCTTAAGCACTCGTGCCGTCAGGCTCAGGTCTTTGGAGATCCTTTGCTGAATTTCTTTAAAACATAAAGACTGCTTGGCGGTACAACGTAATAAGTCCAGAACCACCAGTTTTGACGGTTCAACATTGCCATGGTTCAGCATTTCCGGTACTGCGAAGAAAAAGCCCTGGAAGTAATCTGCCCCGGCACTTTTGATAAAGCTGTAGTGCTCCATGGTTTCAATCCGCTCGACAATCACTTTTGCATCAGGAAAGCGACGTTTGAGCTTTTTCAGCATCATGGTGGTTTTTATCACCGGCTCAAGGACTTCTATTTTAATGTAGTCCATCAGTGGCAGCAGCACTTCCCAACGCTCGTCACCATCGTAGTCATCCAGGGCAAAACGATATCCCAGCTTTTTTAGTTTAGTCACAGTGGTGACCAGCTCTGATAAATTCGTGGAGCGCTCGACAATTTCGATTACCAGCCCTTGTGGCCGGAGTAATTTGGGAAGTTCTTGCAGTAAAGTTTCATCTGACAGATTGATAAAGGCAGGCGCACCGGCAGCCAGCCGCTCGACACCAATAAAGAGCAGAGAATTAAAAAACAGCCTGCCTGTCGCCTGGCCATCGCTGACCCCGATAGGAAAGGCGTTATTGTGTGAGTCCCGATACAACAATTCATAGGCAGCCACGCTCTGTTCACGATTGAATATGGCCTGGCGTGCTATATATTGCACCGTGTCTTTTTTTGACTTGGCAATATGACCGCTCATTAACATCCTTAACTCTTGTACTTTAAAGGCTTCCGTTGTCCCAGCATATGAAAACTCACGCCCTTGAGCAATCTATTTTCTCACCATTGTGGTAACAACAAAGTTACCTCAGGTGGTTGCCGAGACTGTCACTCTTTTACTATTATAGGTCTTATGAGTGTTACACTTATTTCGCATTTTTGCATCCTGCTTTTTCTTATCCCGTTGCTTTTTAGCAGTCAGGGGGTTGCAGCTTTGTCTGAGCATCACAGCACGACTCAAACGCAACATACTCTAAAATATAGTATCAGCGGCTCAGGCACGTTTTACCCCTACTTTACTAACGACCCCCATCATCCGGGTATCCTGCCCGATTTAGTCGCGCGCATACTGGCTCAGGCATCGGTGCAAGGCGAGAATATCGTACTGCCAGCAAAACGCACCAACCGTTATCTCGCGAGCGGTAAAATCGACTTCGACCTTATCAGCCCCGCCTGGCTAAACTCATCCCAACGCACCGATCCGCGGTTTGTTTTTTCAGAAGCAATTCTGCCTATTCGCGAGTACGTTATAACACGCACACCCGTAGGGCCTCTCACCAGTTTGTCAGGTCAAATGGTCGGTACAGTGCGTGGTTACTATTATCATGACGATGATGTTTTTACCCGAGTAGACTTTGAGTCCGAGCGCGCGTTGTTACAAGCGCTGAATAAAGGGCGGGTGGAGCTGGCCATCGTTGGCGACTTGCCCGCAAAATACTGGTCAGAACAGGACAAGGTAAATTTGCACTTCAACCAGTTACATTCACAGGGCCTGCTGCATATTCGCCTGCGAGCCGAGCATGCCCATCTGTTGCCCCGACTCAACCGGGCGATTCTGACACTTCAGCGATCGGGTCAAATCGCCCGGATAGAAACCTACTATCTGGAGCATGCATTCACGGGCAGGGATCAGGGCGAGTAGGCTGACACAAAATCAGCTTACTCGGCCACCAACTGTTCACAGCGGAAAAACCCGGAGTCTGAGGATAAGCACGTCACCAGTTCAGGCAAGACTTCATCCATGGTCGCTTTGAGTGTCCACGGCGGGTTGATGACAATCATACCGGATGCTGTCATGCCACGCTCTTCGGTATCCGTCTCGGTAGCCAATTCAAATAACTGGATGTTTCTCACACCGGACTCAATCAGAGTCTGTTCCATCTGATCGATCCGCGCACGATCCACAACCGGATACCAGATCATATAGGTCCCCGATGCAAAACGTTTGTGTGCCTTGATAATAGAGCGAGCCGCAACCTCGTAATCAGACTTGATTTCATAGGGTGGGTCCATCAGTACACAGGCGCGACGAGATTGTGGCGGTACCAGTCCCATCAGGCCTTTAAAGCCATCTTCCCCTTTCACCCGCAAAGAGCGCTTATGCCCTGTATTTTTTTCCAGCAGCTTGAGATCCTGTGGGTGCAATTCAAAAAACCAGCCTTTGTCCTGTTTACGCAAAAACTGCTCTGCCACTTTGGGCGAGCCGGGATAATAGGCCAGAGTGTCGCTATTCAGTGATTTAACCAGTTCAACATAATCCTGAATCGCACCCACCTGGCCGGAATACTGCCACAATTTCGCAATGCCCAGCAGATACTCTTGTGTCTTTTGCGCATCTTTGGCTGCCAATTCGAATAATCCGGCACCAGAATGCGTATCGATATAATCAAAAGGCTTATCTTTACGTGTCATATATTCCAGCACTTGAGCCAGTACCAAATGTTTAATGACATCGGCAGGGTTACCTGCATGAAATGAATGTCGATAACTGAGCATTATCCGCTCCTAATTAGGTGGGCATTGTCCATTTCTTTGGCGCATAAAGCCGCGCTTTCTAAGCGCTTCGGCTGAACCATAAATGAACAAAATTGTTAGTATTGGGTATTATCGCTTAAAACGAGACAAAAATCAGCATAACCTGCCCTAATCACTAGCTTTGCAGCGCACTTTGCTTTACATTTGCATGACATAATCACAGTGATAATGAGCGCATTTAAAATGAAAGAAATTCTCCCTCAACTCGAGCAACTGATTGATCAACTTATTGCACAAAACAATACTCTGGCTGAGCAGGTAAACACACTCAAAGAGCAAAACAGCAAATTAATTGATGAAAATGAGACGCTGCAGCTTGAAGTACTGGAAAGCGAAGAAAAGCAAAAAGAAACCAGCTCTACACTGAGTGGGTTGTTAGAAAAACTGCAGAGTGCTAGTCAGGCAGGCTAATGTCAGAATCGCCCGAACAGGTCACCGTCACCCTGCTGGGAAAAAGTCACCAGTTTTCCTGCACGCCAGGACAACAACAAGCACTGATTGATGCCGTAGGCCTGCTTAACGGGCGGGTCGACGAAATGCGTCAGCGCGATACAGTGCGCAGCGATCACAATGCCTTGTTGCTCGCTGCATTACACCTGTGTCATGAATTGCTGGCATTGCAAAGTGATACCCAGCAAGTGGAACAAACGCTACAACAGCTGACTCAACGTATCAGTACTCAGATGGAACGTGCTTAAGTGCTTCGCCTGGTCTGTGTATTCTTCACCACACTGATGCTGGCGCCAACAACGTTTGCAGCCAACTGGCATACGGTTTCTTCTCAGATAACCCTGATAGAACCACAAGCAAAAGCCCGCTTTATCTTACCGAATATGGCGCTTATACAGGGCAAAAACTGTAGCGCCCTGATAGACAGCCACGGAGACTTTGTGGCGCTGGAACAGGTGATTAACCAACTCAAAGAACGCCTGAACACCCCTTTGTGTTATTTAATCGCCACTACCAGCGAGACCCACCAGCTCACCGGGCTGGCACTATTAAAACAGGCATTTCCGAATGCCAGCGTACACCTGCCAAAGGCGCCACAGCTCACAGATCATACGCTGCGAGTAGCACTGGATACACAGCTCGATAACTTTGCCAAAAGCATTGAGCTCAGTGAGCAAAGACTGAGTAAGTTATCTGCTGAACAACAAGCTGCATGGCCACAACGGCTGGCGCTGGCCAAACAACGGCTGGCCCGCTGGCAAACGTTGCAAAGTACGGCTGTCACGAACGAGACTACAGCGCAAGCTGATTTGGAACTGGGTGGAGTCACATTAAAACTCAGCCAGTTTCACGGTCAAAGCGGCTACGACCTGAGCGTATTCAGTGTGCAACATGGCGCTTTATTCGCAGGACAGAGCGTAAACCTGCTGCCCTATGTCCGCAACACAAGTTGGCACTCTGCTCTGCTTGCCTTGCAGCACAGCCCTCAACTCGACTGGGTCTTGCCTGCTTTTGGTAAGCCCTACAAAGCCCGACAACTCAGTGTGCCAATCGCATTTTTAACGCTGGCACATCAACAGGCTGCGCAGGAAGATACCCGTCTCCCCAAAACACTCTCTTCTCTTTATCAGGACTTGCCCTACAACCAGATGCAATTGACTCAGCATTTCTCTCAGGCTGTCAAAGTTCTGGCCCGCAAGAAGACTTTGAATAAATAATCACCAGCAAGTATAGTGGACCTTATGAGAGATTCAGGCCGTTTTTTCTATGTCTTGGTGGCGCGTACTTAGTTCGTTACGCTGCGGTGTCATCGTCTTGTGCTCAGTGATGCTGACAGCATGTCTCAGCTCCCCGGAACGTCATGCTACCCCCGCGGATATCAACCTGGCGTTGAACCTTCCCAGCGAGGAGTTGCCAGCACCCGAAGCTGAGCAATCGGGCGCCACTGCACCTTTGCCGGTGATCACTGAACAGCCGCAGCAATATCAGGAGCTCTGGCAATATATCGCCGCAAACCTCAGCTTTGATATTGCCCCCAATGCACGCCTGCAGAAGCGGGTTCAATGGTATCTGTCACAACCCAATTACTTGTTGAGCGTGAACGAACGGGCTGCCCCTTATCTCTACCACATAGTGAAAAAAGTGGAACAACGCAAACTGCCGATGGAATTGGCACTGCTGCCCTTCGTAGAAAGTGATTTCCGGCCCACGGCACGCTCTTCTCAGGGTGCCGTCGGAGTGTGGCAACTGGTTGATGCAACCGCCTACCATTTTGGCCTGCAAAGCAATGACTGGTATGACGGCCGTCAGGATGTACTGGCCGCAACCGATGCGGCACTTGATTATTTAAATTATCTGCGACAGAGGTTTAATGGTAACTGGTTACATGCACTGGCAGCCTATAATTCCGGTGAAGGACGAGTCAAAGCTGCGATAAAATACAACCAAAAGCACAAGCGTAGCAGCCATTTCTGGCACCTGAAACTCCCCAGAGAAACCGCCGACTATGTGCCAAAATTGCTGGCTTTGAGCTACCTGTTACAGCATCCAGAAACAGGCCTGAAACGTCCCAGTTTACCCAATGAAGCGCAAACGACCGTGTTAGACGTAGGGCAAGCGTTTAACTTTGGTATTTTGGCTGCATTACTCGACATTGATAAGCAGCAACTACATCAGCTCAACCCTGGATATTTACGTCATCAGAGTCCGGCTGACGGGCCATTTAAAGTACTATTACCTATGGATCAACAGCAGCTGTTCGCCACCGACTTCTACCGCCGTCAGTTCAGCACGCACTATCAGGTAAGACTCAATGACACCCTGTACGGTATCGCCAGACGACATAACACCAGCGTTGCGCAGTTAAAACAGCTCAACAATAAAACCCGGGATCTTATTCGGGTTGGTGAAACACTGCTGATCCACCGCGCTCATGCCAAAGACGACCTCACAGTGGATTATGAGATCAGCCCCTATTTACAGCAACAACGGCCAGCTAAAGTCGCAACCTATGAAAAACACCATGTGATTCAGGAAGGAGATTCTCTTTGGGCCCTCAGCCGCCAATACCAGGTGCCGATGAAAGATTTGCTCGACTGGAATCAACTCACAACGCAAAGCCTGCTATCCCCTGGCGATACGCTGATCCTTCACTTGCCAGTAGAAGCCCCTGCAACGCCTCAGCCTAACGTAGGTACAGGGAGCGGCAAAGATTACCTCGATGAACTAAAAACACTGGTCAAGCCGAAAAGCGATCCGTAGAATGCCTGACACTACAACACTACGAAAATGAAGAGATTACTATGCAGATCGCAAAAAATACTGTGGTTGAGTTCCACTACACCCTGAGCGAAGCCGGTGAGCAGCTGGAAACCAGCACCAATCAGGACGCACTGGTATACCTGCACGGTGCCGAAGGTATGTTGCCAGGCCTGGAAGCTGGATTAGAGGGCAAAGCGGCAGGCGATAAACTGACCCTGACTCTGGAACCAAAGGATGCCTACGGTGAGTATCAGGAAGGCCTGACTCAGCGCATCCCAATTAAACACTTGCAGGGTCTGGGCAACGCTAAAGTCTGGAAACCAGGTATGACAGCTATTGTTGAATCTAACCAAGGCCGCCACCAGGTACAGATCATTAAAGTAGGCCGTTTCAACGCAGATTGCGATCTTAACCATCCTTTTGCAGGCAAAACACTGACCTTTGACATCGAGATCTTGTCTGTGCGCGAAGCCACAGCGGATGAAGTGGCGCATGGCCACGTACACGCTGAAGGTGGCTGCGGCCACAACCATTAAGGAAAACACATGCAAAAAGTTGCCATTGTAACCGGTGGCAGCGTCGGCATTGGTAAAGCCATTGCCGAACGTCTGCTAATTCAGGGCTATCAGGTGTTCAATTTGGACATTCAAACTGCATCACATGGAGAATATCGCCACTGTGACGTCAGTGATGTAAGCGCAGTGCACGATACCATCGCAGACATCATTGCCACTACAGGACGTGTTGATGCACTGGTGTCTAACGCAGGTAAACACCTCAGCGCCACCATAGAAGACACCGATGAACATACCCTGGATCAGCTTTTTGCCCTCAATGTCAAAGGAGCCTACAGCGCCATTCAGGCTGTGCTGCCAACCATGAAAGCGCAAAATGATGGCAGTATTGTCCTGATCTCCTCTGATCAGGCTTTAGTAGGCAAGCCTAACTCGTTTGCTTATAACCTGACCAAGGCTGCACTGGCCTCCATGGCCAAGACCACAGCACTGGATTATGCGGGCTATAATATTCGCGCAAATGCGGTGTGCCCGGGCACCATAGAGACACCTTTGTTTCATCAGGCTATCGATCGATACTGTGAAAAAAGCGGTGCCGATAAGCAGGCTATTGTCGCTGAAGAAGCGGCGCTCCAGCCATTGGGCCGATTAGGCCAGGCAAATGAAGTGGCAGCCCTGGTGGCATTTTTAGTAAGTCCCGATGCCAGCTTTATTACCGGCAGTTTGCAAACCATAGACGGTGGATATACAGCACGATGAACAAAATTATTGACCCGCACCTTCACTTTTTCTCACTCCGGCAGGGTCAATATCACTGGCTGAAACATAACCCGCCTGGTTGGCCTAATCTAGACCTGATCAGGCAGGACCACCTGCCCGATGCGCTCTTCAGTCTGAGTGACTTTTCTCTTGAAGGGTGCGTCCACATTGAGGCGGGGTTTGACAACGAGCAACCACAACGCGAGCTGGACTGGCTGGCACAGCTACTTCCGGCCACACGTTATAAAGCAGTTAGTTATGCACAAATCGACGCCCCAGCGGCACAGTTTCGTCGTCAGCTGGAAGCACTAAAACACCCCAGTTTGGTAGCAATACGCGACATCACTGAGGGCCAGGATGCAGCACGCCTGCTCCCCCCCCAGGTTGCCGATAATCTTGCCTTGCTGAGTGAAAATGGACTGCACTTTGAGGCCCAGTTTGAGCTCACTCAGCATAATGTGGTGACGCACCTGTGTAACATTGCACGCCAGCTACCAAATTTACGTATTATGCTCAATCATAGCGGGCTGGTGGGTCAGGCAGACAGCTGGCTGGAAAATGCGGCCTTACTGGCAGCACTCCCTCATTGCGCTATCAAATTTTCAGGGCATGAATTGCTGGCAAGCCCTTTGCCTTTACAGGACCAACTCACCAGCTTACTGGACTTATTTGGCACGGAGCGAGTCATGTTTGCCTCTAACCACCCGGTGTGCCTGATCAGACATGATTACCAGGGTGTCTGGCAACAGTATTTAGCCCTGTGCCGGCACGACGATGCACTCTGGCATCAGCTCAGCTACGCCAATGCCAAAAATTGGTATGGGTTTAACGGATCTTAACGAGATCGTATTCGGCCAGACTCGGGACTATGCTTTGTAGCCGGGTCTCTGTTTTGTCTAAGGCGTTAAGACATTCACAGTATTCATCTGCCTTTTCTTCCAATTGATAGGCCTTCTTCTTAAGCGACTTGTCGATTTCACTGGATATAATTTCCATGCGCTGGCCCATGTCGCTGAAACGATCTTCAATATTGCCTTCTCTGGCTTTAAACGCGTCCCCGACAGACACCAGTATCGCCCCCAAAGATCCATGTACAGCGGAATGGATCCGCTCGCTGATCTCCTTGGTAAAAAAGTCATCAATCTTAGAGAGGGACTGCGGCGCGATAAAATAGAAGTCTTCACCACGCTTAAACTTATCCATCAATGCGCGCTCAACATATTGCAGCTGGGTTTTCAGCACTTCCGGATCGTTGTCAGACATGCCCTCTACGACCTGCTCTATGGCGCTCAAGCCAAGATTGACACCGTCTGTCGCCAGATTAACCAGTTCAGGAACAGTGTCGCGGATCCCAAGTGCATATTCATTCAGCAGCAGAGTGTCCTGATCACTAAGCTGGATCCATTTACCTTTGATAAGCAGCTGATTATCATTGTTGATCTGCACCCGGGTCTGATTTTTATCGACGATGCGAATGACCGAATCTGTGATGATCAAGCCATGGCCCAGTTCGACATCACATTTACCTGCCGCCTGAGAAAGCGCCGGCATTAGCCATAAAGCGGATATAAATAAGAATTGTAAAATGCGTACACAGAACACGTGCTACCTCCACCTTAAGATAATGTGAGCGTAGCAAATTTAGTGAGGCCAACCCACCTGTTTGCGGCGGGACTGGCCAATTTTTGCGCCTAACGGCACCAAATGTGCCTCAATGAACGTCTGTGCTACTCGCAGAATGCGTAGCGAACCAGCCTGACATAAGCGGTGGAGTTCTTACTAAACACATTGCTCACTTTACCATCGCCAAAAGAGAACAGCCAGGCATTGCCTGGCGTACCTTCCACTGTGGTACTGGACCAGTAGTTTTTCTCCAGGGTTGCGAGAAAAACTTCCTCGTTAATAGCGGGCTTGACGCAGCGATGCTCTACAATGCTGGCCAACTCCTTCACATTGGGCAGGTGCCAGTCGCTGTAACCGGCAAATTCCTGCGCGTTGGCAGTTTGTAGTGCCTGTTGCCAGCTCAGCTCTTGTGCAACATTATCGCAGCTGCCACTGTCACTATTGTAAATCTGACCGAATGAACAGCGCTGCCACATCAGGTTAGTTTGCTTATCACAGACGGTACCATCGTCTTTTATTTCAAACTGTGCCTTTGGCGTGGTGTCAGGTACCAAAGCTGCTGACGCACAAATTTGTGAAGCAAGCGCGCTATAGCTAAAGCTGGCAGACGCGATTGCGGTTAAGATCAATGCTCTCATTAGTCTTCCTCCCCGTAGCGACGCACCAGTCTGACATAAGCGGTTTGCGACTTATTGCGTGTCACGTCGTTGCCGGTTTTCATGTCAATAACCAAAGCCCGAACCAGGTTTGCATCTTTTCCGTCAGTCCCGTCCACACTCGTCTGAGTAGTCCAATAGTACTGGTGCCCCAGCAATGCCTGATCCGGCACATTGGGGAAGTAAGTGGGGTCAAGCAAATAGTCACTACTGCTGTTGTGATCGAGCAAATTTGCCAGCTCCATATAAGTCGGCAGACGCCAGTTATTACCGCCACAGAAACTGGCTTCATTCACCGCGTCGATCAGGGCTTGTACACCGCAATAATCATCCTGCGGGCAAGTCGAGTTGGGTGCGCCTGGTGTGACATTCGCTTTGCCCGCCAGGAACCAGGTGTAGTGGTTTTGTGCGTTACGCACACTGGTGTTGGGCAAGCTCCCCGCGGTCGCTTCTTTGACCTCCCAGATCAACCCCGTGACATTGTCCAATACACAAGCAAAGCTGTCTTCACTATTTGGTAGCGGTTCAAATTCCTCACTAAACTTCGTAAAGTCAAAAGCCTGGTTGCCCTGACCACTTTTAGGGATAAACTGCACCACGGCATCCCGTCCAAGCTCAGCGTCCTGCCCCGGAAAATCACTATTGCCACAACTGATCTGTGCTGTGTTGTTGTAGCATAAAGTGGTGCCGGTATCATTTAGGTTGCCAAGCGGCTTAGGCAGGATCTCTACGTTTACGGTGTCTGTACCGGTACGCTGTGCGCTGTCGGTCAGCGTCACTTTAAAGTCTATCGAAGTGGCCTGATTACCGCTTTTAAGCGGCGCCATAAAGGTGGTTTTACACGCTCGCTCATCTGCAAGGGTGACAGCACTGCCATTACTTACCTGCTCCCACATACAGGAAAACTGACCATCAACCGTGACACTGCTGCTGGCATCCAGGGTTACCGTGTCGAGCTCCTGAACTTGCTGGTCGCTCCCCGCATTGGCCAGTACCAATTGATCATTTGCCAACAATGAAAGCCGCTTCGTTGTGGCACCGGTCCCCCCTTCGTCGTCGGTCACGGTGAGTTCCCAGATGACCGAGCTTGGCGAGGCCAGCAAGGGATGTACAAAACTCAGAGTGGCCTGATCGGTGCGCTCGGTGGTAATGGTACTGGGCCCATCTAGCATCTTCCACTGATAGGCTACTATGCTACCATTTTCATCCCGGTCACTGGAGTCCACGCCCGACAGGGTGATGGTATCAGCATATTTGGAAGTCCCGCTTTCTGGTGCGGTTTGCGTTATTTGAGCTTTAGGATCTAAATTAACGGACAAGACTGTGACAATCACAGTATCGCTGGCCGAGGTGCCATCCGGTGCTGTGTAACTGACTTTAAGTTCAACCGGGCTATTTCCTTTAACATCCGGTGCGGTCACTGTCAGCTCCTCACCTTCTTGCGGAAAACCCTCAATGTCCGGGCCTGAAATCACCTGCCAGCTAAACACACCACCGGAAGGAGAACCCAGCGCTTTGAGTGTAAATTCGATTTTTTCATTGACGGTGATATCTAAACCCGCGTTCACACTGACGCTGATATTCGGGCTTTCATCACCACCGGAGCCGCCACCGCATGCGCTTAACACACTCGCAAACCCCAGAGCCAATACTGACTTCTTCAGCATGGTAACTCCCTAAAACGTGACTTATTCATTGTGCAGCATGTCAGTGCTGCCAACGGACGATTGTACCAAAACCAGGGGATGGTGCACTGCAGGCAAGGTCATCCCCTGCTCTGCATGCAAGTGTGGTGTACGTTGAAAAGCTTAGAGGTAACTATCCTGGTGGATCCGAACAAATAACTTAGTGCCTATTTTGCTGTAATCTACCTTGTACTCACGCCCGTCAAGCGCCTGAATAAACAACAGTCTCTTTACTTCACCAAACACATCCACGCTGGCCACGTGAACTACCTCTAAGTAACGCTCTTTGGCTTCGCGACGGTTTCTTGGCAGTTCTTCTTTGAACGGCACTAAACCGGTCGGAGTCACCTTAATCTTTGGGTGATTTTCTCCATTCACGACAACTAAATCGAGCTTTTTCTCTTTATGGATAATGGTGTTGCGACCACTTTTAATAAAAGCTTTCTCAAAGCTCATGTATTTATCCTGTTACTTCATTGCTGAGGTAGCCAACTCACTATGCAAGTTTTTGACCACCTCTTCGGGTGATAACTTCCAACGATTCATGACAGTGGCAAATTGCCAGATATCCCTGTCGAGTACGTTAGCAGGCAACATCAAGTCGTAGCCTGTCAGCGTTTTAAAGTTCTGCATCCGATTTGCGAACATCGCCATTAATCCAGAATATGCTTGTCCACTTGGAGAGGTGTAATTCGCCTCTTCGATCAGCCATTCTGATGGGCAATTGCCATTACTGCAATGTATTTTAACAGCTTGTAAAAAAATATTCCGCTGTTCTATCAGTAATTTTCCAGCCAACCTGGGTGTCAGGTCGGATAAAAATACATCGATATCCTTTAGTTTAATACCTACAACATTTAACTCAAGCGTTTCAACTCCTTGAGTGACACTTGGCACGCCACTTGAGTGAAAATTATGATGCTCGAGCAAGAATTCACCAAACTTATGATAATAGACAAGCCGCTGCGGACTCATTTCGATACTATAATAAGGCTGCTGACTTTTTAAAAAGCCAAGCATAATCGCAACTATCGCGGCGCTTGCCAGTGCAATTTCAAGCAAACTGATTGGCGTTGCCCGTAAGGTAACAAAGACCATGATAATAACCAGCGCTATTGCACCAACCAGCATAAACTCAATGCTGTGGCGATTGGCCAGCGCACGTAATCTGACGGGTTCAACCATAACTATAAAACCACAAATAAAAACCGTACATAATGATCCCCCAGAACACCATTTTACGTATTTTCATACACCTCGGGCATGGTTTCTTTTTTTTCATAATGCCTTAATTTTTGGGTACAAAGTTCAACATACCGTGGGCCATATTGCTCGCTTTTCGTTTAACGCACAAATATACAGGACGTTCGACAATATGCTCTATTTGGAATTTTTGTACACTAAAGCCCCGCAGTCAACGAGAATCAATTATGCGCGCCAGTCAATCGGGTAAAGCCCTCTTTCCTTTTATAATTTTAGTGCTTATTGCACTTTGCGGCTATCTCTATTTACCTGCCAGCAATGGCAAAAGCAAATCATTTTCCGGCGCCCCGACTCAGGTTGCCGCGGTGACGGTCGATCAGCAAAGCCGAGACATTACCATTAACGCGATTGGCTCAGCCCGTGCGAATCATGCTCTGAACATCACCAGTGCACAAAGCGATTATATCAGTGCGTTATACTTCGATGATGGGGACAGGGTAAAACAAGGTGATAAACTCGCCCAACTGCAAGATTTGAAAGAGCAGCTAGCAGTGCAAGAGTTAGAGGTCAATCTTAAAGAAGAACGCCGTCAGCTCAAACGCTTAACTGAATTGTCAAAAACTCAGTCCGCTGCTCGTTCACAGTTGGACAGTCAACATGCCGTTGTCGATGCGCTGGAAATTCAGTTACAAACGGCTCGAACAAAGCTGGCAGAAATGGCCATCTATGCGCCCTTTGACGGTATACTGGGTCAGCGTCTGGTATCGGTGGGCAGCTTCGTCAATAACAACAGTGTACTGACCACTCTGGACGATATCAGCATCATCAAAGTTGACTTCCAGGTACCTGAAAAATACCTTGCTCAGCTTAAACTTAACATGCGCGCAGCTGTATCCAGCGATGCCTACCCAGAGAGCACATTTGAGGGCATCATTACACATATCGACCCACGCATTGATGATGCAACCCGCAGCATTCGCGTGACAGCCAGCTTCGACAATCCAAAAGATTTACTCAGACCCGGTATGTTGTTGCATGTCTCGCTCTTTTTGGGCGAGTTAAACGCCCTGATGGTGCCGGAAAAAAGCCTGATCCCGAGACAGGATAAACACTTTGTCTTCACCATTAACGACGGCAAGGCAAAACAACAACAGGTTAATGTCCTGTCTCGCTTCCAGGGCTGGGTTGCTGTTGATGGATTGTCTGCAGGTCAGCAGATCATCACTGAAGGCACCACCAAGATTCGTAATGGCAGCACCGTTGTGGTTAAGGGGTAAAACGTGCGGATCACAGATACAGCCGTAAAACGGCCGGTTTTTGCCATTGTCATTAACTTATTACTGCTGACCTTTGGCTTGGTTGCTTTCACTATGCTGCCACTGCGCGAGTACCCAGACATCGAAACACCAATTGTCAGTGTTAGTACCGATTATACCGGTGCGTCTGCAGAGGTCGTAGAAACCAAAATCACTCAGGTGCTGGAAAACCGTATCTCAGGTATTGAAGGGATCAAAAGCATCACCTCTTCCAGTCGTAATGGTCGTTCAAACATCACCATTGAATTCAACATTGATCGGAATATTGATGCCGCCGCCAATGATGTGCGAGAGCGGGTATCAAGGGCGCTGGACCGGCTGCCTGAGCAGGTTCGTCCACCTGAGGTTTCCAAGTCTAACAGTGATGAAAGCCCCATAGCCTGGTTCGTGCTGAACAGCGAAACTATGGATACGCTGCAACTATCCGACTATGCCCAGCGCTTTATCGTCGACAGATTGGCGGTGGTGGATGGTGTGTCAAACGTACGCATCGGTGGCGAACGTAAATATGCCATGAAGATCTGGTTGGATCGTCGCGCAATGGCAGCCCGAGATATCACCGCCAGCGACATTGAACGTGTACTACGCAACGAGAACGTCGAGCTGCCAGCTGGTGAAATTGAATCGCTGGACCGCGACTTTGCCGTACGTATCGCCCGCAGCTACAAAACCCAGGAAGACTTTAATAATCTGGTGATTAAACGCGGCGCTCAGGGTTACCTGGTGCGGCTTGGCGAAGTCGCTGACGTCCGCCTGGAAGCAGCAGATGTTGAAAGTACTTTCCGCGGTAACGGTAAAAACATGATAGGTCTGGGGATTGTTAAACAAGCCAAAGCCAATACACTGGATGTCGTCGACAATGCCCGTAAAGAACTGGAGAAAATCAAACGTAACCTGCCAGAGGGCACTACCATTCAGGACAGTTACGATTCCTCCGTGTTTATTCGCGAATCCATTATTGAAGTGTATCGCACACTGGCCATCGCCATGGGACTGGTAGTCTTAGTGATATTCCTGTTTTTAGGTAACATCCGCGCCACCCTGATACCCGCAATCACGGTACCCATCGCGTTGATTGCCACTTTTACCTTCTTGTTTGCTATGGGTTACTCCATTAATCTTCTGACACTACTGGCGCTGGTGCTCGCCATCGGCCTGGTGGTAGATGACGCAATCGTGATGCTGGAAAACATCCACCGTCGTATCGAACTGGGCGAACCCAGATTGCTGGCAGCCTATCGCGGAGCACGAGAAGTGGGCTTTGCCATCATCGCCACCACCTTAGTGCTGGTTGCCGTTTTCGTCCCTCTGGTGTTTATGGAAGGGCGCATCGGTGCCCTATTTACCGAGTTTGCTTTGGCAGTCAGTGCGGCCGTGATCTTCTCTAGCATTACGGCACTTACCCTGTCGCCCGCTTTGTGCTCTAAAGTACTCAAAGCCAGCAATAAAGAAAGTAAGTTTTCTCAGTGGATGGACAACCAATTTGGTCGCCTGGAGTCTGCCTACCGTAATGTGATCAGCGACAACATCACTCGACGTTACAGCTTGATGCTGACACTCGCACTGGCTGGCTTTGCAAGCTACGCCTTGTTCCAGCAGATCCCATCAGAACTGACCCCAAAAGAAGACCGGGGGACTTTTTTCATTATGATGAATGGCCCTGAAGGCGCCAGCTATGAAAATAATGCCGCTAATATGGCCGAGATTGAACAGCGCCTGCTGCCGTATGTCGAAAATGAAGAACTGAGCCGTGTTCTGGTGCGTGTGCCTGGCTGGGGAGGCCGAGGTGGTGTGGCTATTGTCGGTATGCCTGACTGGGACGAACGTAAACGCTCAACCTGGGAAGTGATGGGTGAGATCAGTGGCCAGATGCGTGAAGTCACCGATGTGCGTGCCTTTGCCATTATGCGCCGGGGCATAGGTGGAGGGGGTCAGTCCCGCCCTATCGAGTTCGTTCTGCAGGGGAATGACTATGACGAACTGGTAGACTGGCGTGATCGTATTCTCAACCGTGCCCGCACGAATCAGGGGCTGGTCAGACTCGACCACGACTATAAAGAAACTTTCCCACAGTTTTTGATCAGCATAGACAAACTCAAGGCCGCCGATCTGGGCGTCTCGGTCAGCGACATTGGCCGCACCTTAGAAACCATGCTGGGCCAGCGTCGTGTTACGACCTTTATTGACCGCGGTGAAGAGTATGATGTGATCCTCAAAGGGACCAAAGCAGACTTTAGTGCACCACACGACATCGCCGACATTTATGTCACTTCTCGCAGCGATCAACTAGTGCCGCTGGACAGCCTGATCACTATTCGCGAAGAGGCCACGGCTTCACGGTTAAATCGCTATAATCGAATGCGAGCCATTACAATTACTGCAAACCTGGCACCAGGTTATACACTGGAACAGGCACTGGATTTCCTGAACCAGGTTGCAGCGGAAGAAAATGACATTGACGGGGCCGTCGACTACAAAGGCGAATCTCAGCTGTTTTATGAAGGCGCGTCGGCCATGACCTACGTCTTTATTTTGGCTCTGACCGTGACTTTCCTGGTACTGGCCGCACAATTTGAAAGCTTTGTTCACCCACTGGTGATCATGCTGACGGTACCACTGGGCCTGGTCGGTGCTATGTTTGGCCTGTACGCCACCGACAGCTCGCTGAACATCTATAGCCAAATCGGGATAGTGATGCTGATTGGACTCAGCGCTAAAAATGGTATTCTGATTGTTGAGTTTGCCAACCAGCTCAGAGACAAAGGTGTAGCATTCGAACAAGCAATCATCGATGCTGCGGTGCAACGTCTCAGACCCATAATCATGACCTCACTGACCACAGTGATGAGTGCCATTCCGCTGGTGCTGGCTTCAGGCCCGGGCTCTGAAAGCCGTATGGTGATCGGGGTGGTCGTGTTTGCCGGGGTGAGTGTTGCGACCATCTTAACGCTGTTTGTGATCCCCTGTGCGTACAGCATGCTGGCACGCCGCACTCAGTCACCACAGGCAACCAGCGACAAGCTGCTGGAACAGCATGACGCCCACCCGCAAACACAACAGGAACGGGAGATTTAATGATGAGCCAGCAAATTGCCACATTTGGTGGCGGCTGTTTTTGGTGTATTGATGCCGCCTTTCGCAGAGTCCGGGGTGTCACGCAAGTAGCCTCTGGTTATGCCGGCGGTCATACCGACAATCCGACTTATGAGCAGATCTGCACCGGTCGAAGCGGCCATGCTGAAGTCGTTCAGCTCACCTTTGATCCCCAGCAGGTAGACTTTTCTGTGCTGCTGGAGATGTTTTTTGCGCTGCATGACCCCACCCAGCTAAACCGTCAGGGCAATGACATAGGTACTCAATACCGCAGCGTGGTGTTTTATCATAGTGAAGAGCAGCAAACGTTAACTCAGCGCTATATTGATGCGTTAGCGCCCACTATGGGCGCGCCCATAGTGACCGAAGTGTCAGGCAAAACACACTTTTATCCTGCTGAGCAGTATCATCAGGATTACTATACCAATAACCCTAATCAGGGTTACTGTAGCGTGATGATAGCGCCTAAATTAGCCGCATTCGCTGAGAAGTTTGCCACATACCTGGACGAATGAAATCCGCCCTTTAGATCAAAAAAGGAGGCTAATGCCTCCTTTTAACTGACGTTTAGAAAGTCACGCGAGCACCCACGTAAACCTGACGGCCTGGCGGCTGATAAGGCAGTAAAGCCCCATCTGGCGTTTTACCGGCAACTGAGTTGAAGTATGTTTTATCAGTCAGGTTTTCCACCCTCATTGTAAGTGCAATCGGTTCAAGCAACTGGTAATTGGCACTCAGATTAAATACCGTATACGACGGCAGGTCGGTATCAAAGTAGCTGATCGACGGACGCTTATCGCGGTACTGCATAGCCAGTCTCACATCTAGTTTATCCCACTGCTTAGACAGGACATAGTTGAACGCTTTACCAGGACGGCGAGGTAAATCTTCACGCTTTTCCTGGTCTCTGGCATCCATTAAGGTCAGGTTAGCTGCATGTTCCAGACCCAATGCTGAGAATTGTGCACTCAGCTCAATGCCTTTCATCTGTGCACGACCCACATTGGCGGGAATATACTTGCTGGTTTGTGCATCAAATTCATTGCTGATCAGGTTATCGATACGATTGTCAAAAATGGCCACATCATAGCGCACATTGGCGGTATCTACCGTCACACCTACTTCATTATAAGTACCCTCTTCCGGTTTGATTTCGCTATTTGGTAAGTACCAGGGGCTGTCTTTGACAAACGCATTCGTCAGGCTGGGCGCGCGAAATGCGGTGCCATGGTTAACCCGAAAAGTAACGATATCCGACGCTCTGAAGCCAAGGTCAGCGGTATACGTATTTGCGCGACCATGGTGCTCATAATCATCACTGCGTGCGACGGCGTTCAGCAACCAGCGACCTTGATCGTAAAACGCGGCCGCAAACACAGCCGTGTTATCTCGCTCAGCAATCGAGAACTGAGCGCTCGATGAAGACAAATCTTCATTCAGACGGCTCACGCCCCCCATCAACTGCAGAGACTGCGTCATTTTATAACGGGCACGGTACTCAATTTCATCTCGCTTAGTGCTGTAAATGTCATTTGGCGGGGGTGGCGTACCGTCATCAGGCAATACAGACAGGAACTGTGTATTTTCCTCCTGTGCCAGACTAACAGACGCTTCCTGGCTCAACACATCCGATTGTTTCTGCCACACAAGTTTAGTGGTGTAATTATCAAACTCGTAAGCATCGTTGCCATAGGAGGAATCATAGTCTGCCTCCCCTTCGCTGCGCTGTGCATGCAAAGCAAGCTGCCCATACTGAGCCAGATCATAATTCAGTTTTACACCCATATTGGTGTTGTCATAGCCGTCACGATCATGCTCTTTGGTCCGAGGAAATGCCGGATCTTTGGCCGTCACGTCGTAACCATCTGTGGTTTCATAGCCAAAATGATAATTGACCGTCAGTTTATCTGCCTCAAACTGCCCAGCCAGTTGAGCGCCGCCATAGTTGCGGCTGCCAGAGCTCAATGCCAGCTGATGCCCTTTCTGTTCCCGGGTAATAATGTTGATCACCCCAGCAACCGCATCTGAACCATGAATAGCGGCACGCGCCCCCTTGAGGACTTCGACACGTTCAATACT
This sequence comes from Pseudoalteromonas sp. XMcav2-N, assembly GCF_024124545.1. GTDB lineage: Bacteria > Pseudomonadota > Gammaproteobacteria > Enterobacterales > Alteromonadaceae > Pseudoalteromonas. Next base: position 152,308 of record NZ_JAMXSF010000009.1, on the reverse strand, counting down.
GTTAACCGGAATATTGGTAAAAGACACGTCACCCGAGTTTGCATCACTAATACGCACGCCATCAACCAACACTAAAGTGTATTTAGTCGCCGCACCACGCACAAACACACTAGCTTTTTGGCCGTAACCACCACTGCGTACAACATCGATACCTGCGAGGTTGTTCAGCAATGTCGGCAGGTCACGTACGTTAGCTCGTTCGATTTCTGCACGCTCAACCACTGCCACAGACGTCAGCGTATCTACACTGGCTTGTTCGAACTTGTTCGCCGTAATCGTAATATGTTCAATGTCTTGTGCGCAAAGCGCAGAAAAAGGTAACACAGCCAGCAGAGCTGTGGTTAAAGCAGATTTTTTAAACATGAGTTCCCCTGATCCACGCCCACCGCGTGAACTACAACTATTGAGTGTGTTTCAGGGCCGGTTTCCGGACTTACCTGTAACCGCCGGAGGGACTGTCACAGGTTCACCGTTGCGGGGGCAGTGCTGGACTATTACCGACTCCATAGGCAGTCACCAGCTTCCCGATTATTCAGATCTTTGAGAGACTCCAGGCTCCTGATCTGACACCCTGAAAAGTTGGCGCTATTGTCGGAGATTTGAGAACAAAAATCAATGGACGTCTAGCATGCTAAAGTATTGGTAATATTTAGCATGCCAGATGTAAGAAGGTAAGCTGAGAGGTTAATCTCGGAAGTTTTTAAACTGGAAAGGCTGACCAAGTTCGGCACCGCGGATCAGCTGCATGGTTTCCTGCAGATCGTCACGCTTCTTGCCAGTAACACGCACGGTTTCACCCTGAATAGACGCCTGTACCTTAATCTTAGAATCTTTAATGGCCTTAACCACTTTCTTCGCCATCTCTTTGTCGATCCCCTGTTTCAGCATCACTTTACGTGACACATACTTACCCGACTTTTCAACGTCTTTCAGCTCAAAGCTGGCCACGTCCAGACCACGTTTTGCGGCTTTGCCTACCAGCATGTCGAATAATTGCATCACTTGCTGCTCAGATTCACTTTTTAACGTGATCACTTCGTCCTTCAGGTCAAACGACGCTTCTACACCACGAAAGTCAAAACGCGTGCTCAGTTCACGATCCGCGTTATCCACCGTGTTTCTCGCTTCAGTCATATCAATTTCAGACACAATGTCAAAAGAAGGCATATCTAGCTCCTGGATAATGTTTTTCCGGATTATAGCAACCCAAAGGCTGTGACGCGACCACACTCTCAGCGCTCGTTTTCAAATTTGGAACTGACAGTCCCTGCTTCATCCTATTTTCAGATTTCGATGATATACTGGCCTTTTAATCCCTGATGATTTGGAAGTATTTGTGGCACGCCGACTCTACCAATGCCTGTTATTACTCTCTCTGGCTGTATGCACGTTTCTGTTCGCTAAAGAAATTCAGGCCAGTCAAATTGTGAAATTCGCTCATGCAGATAAGGTGGCACACTTTGGCGTGTTTTTTGTCCTGGCGTTTTTCTCTCATCATGCGTTTCGTTTTCGGATCTGGTTTCACCTGATGCTTCTTACATTTTACGGAGCAGGGATCGAGTGGATGCAAGACTCCTTACCCTACCGACAAGCTTCGTGGGGGGACTTTATGGCTGATGTCGCAGGTGCCATAAGTTACTTTTTTGCTTACTGGGTTTATTGCCGTAAAACCGGAAAGCCCTATGTCTGAAGTATTCATTGTCGGCAAAGGGGCAGTCGGTTTATTACTGGCCGAGCGACTGGCAAAAACCCATTCCGTTACCCTGATCACAAGATCGCCAACACAAACCGTTTTTGCTCAACATGCCGAATGTACTCGTCCTCTCGCGGTCAAATGCCTGAGCTGGCAGGAGCTGGCAAAACGCAACATCCGCATTGCTTTGTGCATCGTGCCCGTCAAATCGTATCAACTCAGCGCGGCATTTACGACGCTCAAACCACACCTGAATCCGGATGCCAACGTTATTTTCAGTCATAACGGGATACAGGCACTTGAACCTGTTACCGCTGAATTATCAGCTCAGCAGGGGCTGTTTTTTCTGTCCACCAGTATGGGGGGCTGGAAACCTAACGCTAACACCGTCGCGTTCACCGGCCCGGGTTTAAGTGTCTTTGGTCCCTGTAATCCGGTGGCTCAACAGCGAGTTTCGTCGCTGTTTGATACGCTGATAAAGCCTCACTTTACCCCCGCACAATTGTCCGACGATATTCAGCTACTACGCTGGCAAAAGCTGTGTGTTAACCTGGCCATTAATCCGCTCAGTGCCCTGTCCGGACAGAAAAATGGTCGCCTGCGCGCGCCCTGTTATGCGTCGGAAATTTTGGGAGTGCTCAGTGAAGCGTGTGCCGTTGCCAACCACATTGGTGTGCCTCTGCAACTGCATGAAGAGCTACAACGGGCGTATCAGGTTATGACGCTCACTGCTGACAACTTTTCGTCCATGGCACAGGATGTGAAACACCAAAGACGTACTGAGGTAGACGCGATGTGTGGCTATATTGTTGAGCAGTCAAAGCAATATGGACTATCCGTGCCGCACAATATGACGTTATTAAACCGTGTGCGAGCGTTGCATCCGGCTGAGAACAAAGCAGAGTTGGGCTGAGCATCAACGCTTTGCTCAGCCACGGTAGAAGTGAGGGTTGTGCTATGGACGATAAACCCTGACGTTAGCAAAGCCATTTTCATGCAGGATCAAAGCTTGCAGCTGACTCATTACACCTTTACTGCAGTACAAGTAATAATCTTTGTCCTGAGGCAAATCACCAAACTTGGTCGCCAGACGGAAAAATGGCAGATGGATCACTTCAATACCATCCAATTCTAATGGTTCGGCATCTTCTTCTTCCGGTGAGCGGATATCCACCACGACAGCACCTGCCGGTAACTCGCTGACACTCTCAGCTTCTTTAACTTCTTCTTTCGCTTCGGCTTCAATCTCACGAATGTCTTTCACAACGGCATTTTCTACCACAGTGTCCAGCACATCAAAGTCAAACTTGCTTTCTTCGGCCTCGATTTTTTCCAGCTTGGCTTTTACTGTTGGCTTTTTCGAGATTACACCACAGTACTCCGGCATCGACTCAGCCATTTCACAAGTCCCAATCTGGCGCGCAATACGAATGATCTCTTCTTTATCATATTGGATAAGAGGACGTAAAATCAGTGTCTCGGTGACGCGATCAATCACATTCAGGTTTGCCAGTGTCTGACTGGACACCTGACCAATACACTCACCGGTGACCAAAGCCTGAATACCAAAACGCTCCGCCACAGCGGACCCCGCTCGCATCATCATGCGCTTTAGCACCACGCCCATCTGGCTGCTTTCAATGTTTTCCAGGATCTCGGCGACCACAGGCTCGAAGTCCACGGTAATAAAGCGTACTTTATGGGTTGAGCTGTATTGCTTCCACAGATAGTGGCTGACCTGTTTCACCCCAATCTCGTGCGCCGCCCCCCCTAAGTTAAAGAACAGGAAGTGGGTTCTCGCGCCTTTGCGGATCATCTGGTAACTTGCCACACCAGAGTCAAAGCCACCCGACATCAAAGACAGTACATCTTCCTGCGTTGGCAATGGGAAACCACCCATGCCCAGATGTTTAGTCGTTACGATATAAGCACGGTCGCCTTTTACCTCAATTTTAACCGTCACATCCGGTTTGCGCAGCTGCACGCGTGCACCCGGCACATGCTGGTTCAGACCGCCGCCAACATATCTTTCAACATCACTGGAGGTAAAGTCATGATCGCCCTGACGCTTAACTCGTACACAAAAGGTCTTGTTTTCGATCTGCGGGCCAACCAGAGGTAAGGCTTTTTGATAAATGTCGTCCAGGGTTTCAAAAGTGGTTTCCTGTACTTCCAGAAACTGAACAATGCCGGGGATACGACCAAGGCCACTGATGAAGGCTTTGCGGATTGCAGGGTCTTCACTCTGCGTCACCACCGTAATATTGTCCCAGTTGTTCTTTACCGTCACTTTTTCATCAAAGCGGCAAAGCACCAGTTTAATGTTTCGCTCGAGTACCATAGTAAAACGTTTGCGAACCGATTTACTTTTGATCACGATTTCGGGGTGCAGTTTGACGATAAATTTAAACATAGAAGTCACTCTTGGTTTGGACATGAATGCGCAATTGGCGCGCCGACAACGGGCGCGCGATTATAGCAGACTTATTAAAGACTAGGAAATATACAGAGGATAACCAGCTTTTTCTGGTGCGGGCTCAGGCAATACTGGGGAGTGCGGCATCTGCCATTGCCTGGTAGTGCTGTTGTAGTTGTTCGATTTTGTCCCGGCTGAGCGTAGTGGCGTAAGGTTTAAACAACATTAATACCTTCACAATGCCATTATAGATATCCTGTTGTTCTAACACGCCAGTCATTCTGCGCGCTTTCACATAGGGCGTCCAAAAGCTCACTACCATTTTTAGCATATGTGCTAACTCATTGGCATCGTCGTTACTGATGGCAATCACATCCACCTCGCGCAAACCCAGGACGACCGCTTTCACTTGCTCGAATAGCCGTGCCTGAAAGGCGATATAGTCTTTTTTCAGCACATCATCACGCGCCAGGATATCGTTCAGGTTGTCGTAGAAAAAGTGGTAACGCCACATCAGTTCAAACAACGAATCCAGATACTGAGTCAGCTGCTCAACCGGCTCGTCATGAGCTGCCAAGGGCTTAAAGTGGGTACTCAGGTGTTCACTGTACAAGGCAAAAATATTGCGAATAATGTCTTCTTTGTTTTTAAAGTGGTAATACAGATTACCAGGACTGATCCCCATGTTAGAAGCGATGTGATTAGTAGTGATTGTTCGCTCGCCATGTAAGTTAAATAAGGCGATACTGGTACGAATAATTTTTTCCTTGGTGTTCATATTCGGTTCTCTGATAACACGTAATTAATGAGGCAATAATGACCGTTCGGTTATAACGCACAGTGAAAATAGCACTAAATGGGAATAACATTAAATTTTCATTTTGAAATCAGACCAGTGATATTGTGCCGCAAGCTTGATAATATAAACCAAATTTGAATTGTTATGATCTAAACATGCAAGTTACCGCTTTATATCCGGGCACCTTTGATCCACTCACCAATGGACATGCCGACTTAATCAAACGCGCGGCCAAAATGTTCGATACTGTCATTTTAGCCATCGCACACAACCCCAACAAAAAACCCTGCTTTACTTTGGAAGAACGTGTCGCTTTGGCCAAAGAGGTCCTGGCGGCACATAACAATGTTCAAGTCATTGGCTTCACCGGGTTGCTGGTCGATTTGGCTAAACAACAACAGGCCAATGTGCTGATCCGTGGGATCCGGGCAGTTTCCGATTTTGATTATGAGTTTCAGCTGGCCAACATGAATCGCCGCCTGTTCCCTGAGCTGGAAAGCGTGTTTTTGACTCCATCCGAGAAAAACTCTTTTATTTCATCTACTTTAGTCAAAGAAGTGGCCTTACATCATGGTGATGTCAGTGAATTTGTCAGCCCACTGGTGGCCAAAGCCCTTGAGGAAAAGTTACACGGATGAAACTCAACTATTTAATACTCAGTAGTCTTGCACTGGCTTCAGCACAGGCCGTATCTTCCCCCTGGATTGATGCACAGCAAAGTCACCTCAAACACTCTATCGACCTGCTGGTCAGTGCAGGTGTGATTCAACGACCGGTCAATCAGTACCCGCTGATGTGGAATGGTCTGGTGGATGATCTCTCGGGTGTAGACAGCGAACAATTACCGGCAGACGCACAGTTTGCCCTGCAACATCTCAATCATGCATTGCGTCTGGCAAAACAAAGTAAAAACTCTGGCTTTTTGACTCATTACAGCGATGAACAGTCAATGCCAGCGGGATTTGGACGACAAACTCGTTCACGCAGCGGCGTGAGCAGTTATGGGCAAATCAAGGGAAGTAATGTCAGTGCGCGGGTACAGGTGAACTATGCGGACAATGCGCAGGATGGTAAGCAGGTTAACCATCATGGCAGTCACCTGGCTGTCTTGCTGGGGGACTGGGCAATCAGTGCCGAACGGCTAGATTACTGGTGGGGCCCGGGCAATGAAAATGCCCTGCTGCTGTCTAACAATGCCGCGCCCATGAAAGCGCTGCGCGTTAGCAGAGCAAATACCAATTACAGTGGGCCAAGCTTTTTGTCCTTTGTCGGTCCCTGGCAAATCACAGCCATTGCAGCCAAACAGCACCCCCGATTAGCGGTGGATGAAGAAAAAGATTTCTGGGGAGTCCGCGTGTCTGCTTACCCCTTACCCGGGCTTGAAATTGCGTATTCAACCACCGCCAGTGATTTTGTCTATCAGACTACCCCAGATGATGAGTCTGAAAATCAGCAGCGCCTGAGCAGTGTAGATTTCAAATACTCATCGCGCATAGCAGGGTTGCCTGTGGCCGTATATGGCGAGATGAGCGGAGACAATGACAGAGGTGTTTTACCAGAACATCGCTTGTTTACTATAGGTGCAGAAGCATTCTGGGGCACACAGGAATACCGTGTGAAGTCTTACCTTGAGTACAGTGATACTGAGACAGATTGCCAACCGCAGCAAGCCAGCTTCCAGTGTCATTTTGTGACAGCAGGTAAGGGGAGTGATTATTTTGAACGAGACCGCTGGCTGGGTGCTCACATGGGCCCCCAAGCCAAATCTGTCAGTCTGGGCGCTGATTATTACGGTGTAGGTGGCTATGGTGGTTATGCCAAATTGAAGCGGCTTGAATTTGGCGCGCTTGATGTAGACAGAGATTTATTGCAGGTAGGTTACCAGCAGGGACTGTTTAATGGTTTATTGAAAGTCGACCTAGCGTACTGGCGCGATAAAGGCGCGACTGACTCAAATAACGAAACATCCGCCTCAGTTAGCTGGGAATACCGCTTCTAAAATCCGCAAAAAGCGCCCGAACGGGCGCTTTAGCTAATAACAGTGGGTTCAGGCCACAAACTGGCAGGGAATACGCGCGGGCTCTGCAACCTGCAACATAAACTCCATTGCCACTTCATCACAATTGTTTTTACGCAAACACAGCTCACAGTCTTTCATTACTTTTTCAGGAAGGCTGTCCTTATTACACCCACTAAAGCCTTGTTTATCAAAAAAGCCTGGCACCCGAGTCAGTACAATAACGCGCTTCAGTGCCAGACGCCTGGCCTTATCCAGCAAATGCGATACCAGCAACTGCCCCTGGCCTTTCACCTGCACCGACGGGTCGACCCCGAGTGAACGGATCTCGGCCAGACCCGTGTCATAAATGTACAGCGATGCACAGCCGGTCACCTTGCCATCGACCTCGGTCACAGCAAACTCATTGATACTGTGGATCATATCGCTTTTGGCCCGGGGCAGGTTTTCACCTACCTTAGCCCAGTATTGGATCAGTCCGGCAATGGCTTCTACATCGTTTAACGTGGCATCACGAACCGTAATTTGCTGTTTTTTTTTCACTGCACTGATGGCTGCTGACACTTGCTGTAAAGAGGTTCCCCCTTTGGCGTTGCGTGCCGCAATACAGGCATCCAGTTGCAGTACCGGGTAGACATCCTGGTCGACCTGCGCACACACAGACTGAAATTGAGCCAGACTCAGATCTTCGAGGTTTTTACCCTCGCTCAACGCCAGTTGTACCAGCTGACCAACAATATGGTGCCCTTCACGGAACGGGATCCCTTTTGCCACAAGGTAATCTGCCAGCTCAGTAGCATTTGCATGTCCGCCCTGCGCTGCCTGTTTGCTCTTGTCGCCATTGACCTTAACACTTTCGATACAGGACTGTGCCATATGCAATGCTGCCAGCCAGGTTGGCATGGCATCGAATACGCCTTCTTTGTCTTCCTGCATATCTTTGTTGTAGGCCAGCGGCAGTGCTTTTAGCGTCATCATCATGGCGCTGAAGGCCCCAAACACACGGCCGATTTTACCCCGGATCAACTCCAGAGCATCGGGGTTTTTCTTTTGCGGCATCAAAGAGGAGCCAGATGTCACATTATCTCCCAGCTCAATAAAGCCTGCCTCGCCAGAGTTATAAAAAATCATGTCCTCGGCAAGTCGTGATAAATGCAACATAGAAATAGACGCACAACTGAGTAACTCCAGCACAAAATCTCTGTCAGATACCGCATCCAGACTATTGCGCGTGGCACAGCTAAACTCCAGCTCAGCAGCCAGCTGCTCTCTGTCGATATCATAGGCGGTACCAGCCAGTGCACCGCTGCCAAGCGGGCATTCGTTCAGGCGTGTTACGGCATCCTGAAGACGCGATGTATCACGCTCCAGCATTTCCACATACGCCATACACCAGTGACTAAATAACACAGGTTGTGCCCGTTGCAAGTGGGTATAGCCAGGTAAAACCGTACCAAGCTCCCGCTCTGCCAGCGCAACAAATGCCGCTTTTAACATGTCCAGTGCTTCAAGGATTTTGTAAGCGCTATCACGACACCATAAACGAAAATCGGTGGCCACCTGATCATTACGACTACGACCTGTGTGCAGCTTTTTGCCCAGATCGCCAACTTTGTCAATCAGACGCGCCTCAACGTAAGAGTGAATGTCTTCATACCCAGCCGTCGCTATGGCGTGCGGATCCGCATTGGCTTCTTCCAGTAACGCTTGCAACGCCGCGACCAGTTGAGCATGCTCATCGCCAGTCAGGACCTGAACCTGTTTGAGCGCGCCCGCCCAGGCAATCGAACCAACAATATCCTGCTCTGCCAGCTGATAGTCAAACGGTAAGGAATCGTTAAATTGTTTAAAGGCCGCATCCGGCCCAGACGAAAAGCGTCCACCCCACAGTGCCATGTTACTTTACTCCTCTGCTCACCGTTATTTAACCGACTTTTGCTTGTTCAGTGCCGCAATGCGACTCGACAACGAGAACAAGCGGATAAAGCCTTCGGCATGAGACTGGTCATACACATCGTCCTCACCGAAAGTCGCAAAATCTTCGCTGTACAGGCTGTTTTGCGAGCGCTTTTGTACCGCGCTGACCTGACCTTTATACAGCTTCAGAACCACCTCACCGGTGGCCACCTGAGCCAGTGACTGAGCCGCCGCCAGTAAAGAGTCTTTTAACGGTGTAAACCAACGCCCGTCATACACTAAGTGAGCAAACTCACTGGCCACCGTTTCTTTCCATTTACGACTGGCTTTGTCCAAAACCAACTCATCAATGGCCTGAAGCGCCGCCACCATAACCGTGCCTCCCGGGGTTTCGTAACAGCCCCGCGACTTCATACCCACCAGGCGGTTTTCGACAATATCAATACGGCCCACGCCATGTTTGGCGGCAATTTCGTTAAGCGTCAGCAAACATTGATAAGGTGTCAGAGGCTGGCCATTGACCGCCGTTACCTGACCGGCCTCAATCTGCACACTGACCAGTTCAGCCTCATTGGGTGCCTGCTCAGGCGAAGCCGTCCAGGTCCAGACCTGGTCGCTGGGCTGATTCCAGGGATCTTCCAGTTCGCCACCTTCATGAGAAATATGCCAGGCGTTGGCATCACGGCTGTAGATTTTGGTTGCGGATGCTGCACAGGGAATATTGCGCTCGGCCAGATAATCCAGCAACGACTCCCGACTAGATAGTGACCACTCACGCCATGGAGCGATCACCTCCAGATCAGGCGCAAGCGCGGCAAAGCAAGATTCAAAACGCACCTGATCATTGCCTTTGCCGGTACAACCATGAGACAGTGCATCCGCACCCACTTTGCGAGCGATCTCAACCTGTGCTTTGGCGATAATTGGCCGCGCCATGGAAGTGCCCAGCAGATAAGTGCCTTCGTATACCGCACCGCTTTGCAAAGTCGGGTAAATGTACTCACTGACCAGCTCGGCTTTCAAATCGACGATGTGACACTCACTGGCACCAGATGCAAGCGCTTTTTCTTCAACGCCCTGAAGCTCTTCATCCCCCTGGCCGACATCGGCCACAAACGCAACAACGTCGCAGCCGTAGTTTTCTTTTAACCAGGGCACAATGGCCGACGTATCCAGACCACCTGAGTATGCCAGAACGACTTTTTTGATATTTTTCATGATATTTTTACCTTAATTCTTGAATCTTATTGGCTCAGACGAGCTGCTTATTCATCAGCGCCAGTAACAGAGCATTTTGTGCATACATGCGGTTTTCTGCCTGTTGCAGGATCCGCGCTTTAGGACCGTCCATCACCTCTGAGGTGATCTCATAGCCCCGGTGCGCAGGCTGGCAATGCAGTACTGTACTGGCCCCGGTTTGTTCGAGTAGTGTTTGATTAAGCTGATACGGCATAAAGGTGGTTTTTGCCTGCTCCAGTGACGTGTCGCTGCCCATTGAGACCCAGGTATCTGTGTACAAAGCGTTGGCACCGACTGCGGCTTCAATGCGATCACTGATCATCACAGACGCGCCATTTACCGCAGCAATTTGCTCTGCCTGTTTTACTATTTGCGCATCAGGCGAATGTCCTTTGGGGCACACAGCGACAAAATCTGCCCCCAGCGTTGCCCCCAGCAGCAATAAAGATTGGCAAACATTGTTTCCCTCACCCAGATAAGCCAGTTTTATCTGGCTGACATCGCCAAATACTTCCTGCAAAGTCAGAAAGTCTGCAAGCGCCTGACATGGGTGGTATAAGTCACACAAGCTGTTCACCACCGGGATATCAGAATGCTCAGCCAGCACCTCAAGGGTGTGATGGGAAGAAACACGCGCCACCAATGCATCTGCCCAGGTAGCAATGTTCAGCGCAAAATCCTGCACGGATTCACGGCTGCCCATTGCGCCGTTTTGCTGATCCAGATAGACCGCATGGCCGCCAAGCTTGTTGATACCAATGTCGAACGACAAGCGGGTTCTGAGACTGGGTTTTTCGAATAAAGTGACCACAGATTTGCCCGCCAAAGCATGCGCAAATTCCTGTGGCTGCTGTTTGATATCGCTTGCCAGCGCAAGGAGTTTCAGAGCCTGGCTTTTATCAAATTCCAGACCGGTAATAAAGTGAGTCGACATAAGGCTTCCTAAGGTAAAATGTGAGTACCGACGTGCTGCCCGGCTATCAGGGCAACCAAGTTATCTGGCTTTTGCCAGCTGGAGATGTACACCCCACGTCGTAAATGTCGGGCAGCGTGAAGACTGGTCTTAACTTTGACCTCCATCCCGCCCACAATCACCTTCTGTGCTATCAGTTGTTCTATCTGTTCACTATTTAGCTGTGCTAGTGGTTGGCCAGCCCCGTCCAGTACCGCTTCTACATCGGTCATAAAGATCAGTTCGCCGCCCAGCTGATGTGCCAGCGCAGCCGCCGCTTCATCCGCGTTAACATTAAACAGCGCACCATCTGCCCCTATGCCAATTGAACTCACCAACGGCACTCTGCCGGTTGCCAGCAGCTCGGGGACCAAGCTGTCATGATGCGGCTCACAGGTACCAACTTGCCCCAACGCCTTAAGCTTTTGCGAAGTCATCAGGCCCGCTTCATATAAGCTGATCCCAACGGGATTTAAACCCGCCGTGATTGCCTGGGCCATTAACTGCTTGTTTGCACACCCGGCAAGCGCACCGACAATATACGGCATTTGCTCTTTGGGGCTGATCCGTAACCCCTGATGCTTAGCCGTGGCAAACCCGGCATCACTCAACCAGCTGTCTACCAAAGCACCACCACCGTGGACCACCACAAAGTCGTGCGTGCTGTCTTGTTGTGCTAATAAATGAAGTGCTTTGAATAAGTCATGGGCGGCGTGTTCTGAGTTAAGCACTGCGCCACCCAGTTTAATCACCCAGATTTTTTTATCTGTCATAAGTTACCCCATCAACCCTTGTTCATGCGGATACTGACTGGCCAGATTCATACACTGCAGTGCCTGTCCTGCCGCGCCTTTCAATAGATTATCTATGGCCACTGTGACAATCAGTTGCTGCCCCTGCTGCTGCCAGCCAATATCGATAAATGCACGGTTTGCCACCCCTTTGATCGAAGGCATGTTTGCACCTTTGAGGCGGATCAGCGGCTCGTCTGCCAGCACCTGATAGGCTTGTGCAACCTGATGCTCTGAAACGCCCGGCTTGAGTGAGACATAAATGGTTTCCAGAATACCCCGTGGGAAATTCCCCAAATGCGGAGTAAACAACACGGGGTGATCAAGGTAACGCTCAATTTCCGGAGTATGCCGATGGTTAAACAGGCCATAAGGCGCCAAAGATACTTCGCAAAAATGGGTAGTGAGGCTGGCTTTGCGGCCCGCACCGGTCACACCCGATACGGCATTGATGATAATGGTGCTGTCACTAAGTAAGTCAGCCTGCTTAAGCGGTTTAAGTGCGTTCAGCGCGGCGGTTGGATAACAGCCAGGCACTGCCACCAGCTGAGCTTCGCTCAGTGATTCGCCATACCATTCCACCAGGCCGTAACGCGCTTTGTCCAGCCATTGTGAGTAAGGGTGGCTGAAGCCATAGTATTGTTCATAATCGGTGCTGCTTTTGAGCCGGTAAGCCCCCGACAAATCGAAGACTTTTTTGCCCATTTTCAGAAAGGTTTGAGCCAGCTCGACGCTGACTTTATGGTCAGTACAAAGGCAGACATAGTCGACATCGCTGTCGGCTATGTCTGCAAACGTCTCATCCGTCAAAGGGAGCAGGGAGACATCAAGTAAACCTGTGTGTTCAGGATATAACTCACTCAGATATTTCCCTTTATCCAGGCTATTTGCTGATACATAACAGCCACTCAGTTTCAAACCCGGGTGACGGGCCACCAAACTGGCCAGCTCTGCGCCGCTATATCCGCTGGCGCCAACAATTGCTACGTTAAACATCGATAACTCTTATAAATTAGTAAACACAAAACCCATATATCTGCTATTGATGATGTTATCGTCGCATTGTTGCACCCTCTATATTTATGCTGAAAAAATGAATTGATATTCACCTTACATACATATAGATTTTTATGCAACAGGTTTGAATAAATATTTTTAGGATACTGCAATGTCATTACCCGACTTTAAAACTATGTACCGCGAGCTGATTGCCCGGCCCTCTATCAGTGCACTCGATCAGACGCTCAACCAAAGCAACCAGGCGGTCATTGAACTGCTTGCTCAGTGGTGTGAACAACTGGGTTTCAGTACCGAAATCACCGAGCTCCACGCCGCGCCGGGCAAGTTCAACTTACTCGCCAGGAAATGTCCGCCGGGCCAGGCAGACCAAACCGGTGGCCTGATGCTCGCCGGACACACAGACACTGTGCCCTTTGATGACAGCCGCTGGAACTTTGACCCCTTCACCCTCAGCGAACGGGACAATCGTCTGTATGGCTTAGGGAGCATTGATATGAAAGGCTTTTTTGCCTTTGTATTGAAAGCGCTGGAAGATCTTAAAGACATACCACAAAGCGCCCCGATCATGATCCTGGCCACCGCAGATGAGGAGATCACCATGGCAGGCGCGCAGGAGGTTGCACGCCACAGCAACCTGAAGCCAGAGCGCTGTATCATTGGTGAGCCGACCGACATGGTTCCTGTGTACACCCACAAGGGACATATGTCTTCGGCGATTCGGGTAACGGGTCGTTCGGGGCACAGTTCCGATCCGGATCGAGGCTTAAATGCTATCGAGATAATGCAGCAGGTGATGACCAATCTGTTACAGTTAAAAGAAGACTTAAAGAATAAATATTCACTTGAGGATTTTGCAATTCCTTACCCGACCTTGAATTTAGGTCATATTCACGGAGGCGACAATGCCAACCGAATTTGTGGCTGCTGCGAGCTGCATATTGACCTTCGTCCCCTGCCCGGACTCAGCATCGCGGAACTCCAGGCCTTGTTACTGCAGGCCGTTGCTCCGATCAATGCGCGTTACCCCAACAGCGTGTCAGTGATTGACTTGCACGACCCTATTCCCGCCTTTCATGGCACACGGGATTGCTCCTTAGTTAAACTGGCTGAAAAAATTTCAGGTCAACAGGCTGTGGCCGTGAATTATTGTACAGAAGCCCCCTTTTTACAGCAGCTTGGTTGCGAGACGATCGTAATGGGACCCGGCTCCATTGCGCAGGCCCATCAACCAGATGAGTATCTCGCGATGGAAAAAATCAAACCCAGCCAGCAGATCCTGACTGAGTTGATCAGGCAACAATGTTTTGCTTAGCGCAGTGTAATAACATGTAATTGCAAGACGCCCCCTCAGCAACTATACCTGAACAGATGTAACACATAATCGGTATCAGCCTGCCAGCATGCGATCCGTCTATCGCAGCTCAGAGCAGGCTTTTACCTGTTAAAGATGTGCCGTTGCTTTATGGCTGCGGTGCATTCTGGCCGTTCGGGGCCATCGACTGTCAGCATAGGACGCCGCAGTATCTGTCTACTGGCAAGGAAGGGGCAAAAGATGTGCAAACCACTCTGTCATACCAATTACCATGGCCTGTGCCATTGTATCTGTCGTGATCTAAGCCGCTACTTACACAGCATGCGGACCGTCGCTTGCTGTGCTGTTTTCCTTCCTCTGATGTGTGCCGCTCGTACATTTCTCTTATCACTTAATCAGGGGCAAACTTATGTACAGACTGACCGATTTTTATCGTCTCAGTGCCACTCTGACTGGCTACGATCTGGTCGAGTTACAAGGCACGGGCGTGGGTCCCACTTACTGCAAAACACTCAGTCAATGGGTTCGTCAGGACGTGATACAGGAACTTTATCACCGGGCTGAGGAGATTGGTTCACTCGAGTGTGATTCCAATCAGGCACAATTTTACGACCGAATCTGGAACTGCGCCAAACTTGGCCCGGTTGCCAGAAACATCATCAAGATGTGGTATCTCTCCATTTGGTATCAGCTGCCTGCCGACTGGAATGCCCTCTATGGGGTGGATGATTTCAGCTCCGATAAGAAGCCTGTTGAAGACTATGTCATCTCCAGCAATGCCTATATCCAGGGCCTGGTTTGGAATGCCCTGGGCAGTCACCCCATGGGAGCAAAACAACCTGGGTATGGCACCTGGGCCTTTCCCGGCCAATCAGCGAAACCTCTTAATCTGGATTAGGAAAGCAGCATGACACATCATCATACAGAATACGACGTGGTCATCGTCGGGGCCGGCATTGCAGGCGCCATTATGGCTAAACAGCTGGGAGAACAAGGCAAAAAAGTCCTGATCCTGGAAGCGGGCACGGGCACCGATGGACGTTTCTTCGATCAGGGCAAAGAGAAAGGCTATGAGTCTTATATGTCGCGTTTCTTCACTGCCATGGCCAAGATCCCCAACGCCCCGTATCCCAACAACCCCAATGCCCCGCAACCTTTGGTCACCGATATTCAAAAGCCACCATTGGATAAACCCGTCAGTGATCATGGCTATTTTGTCCAGTATGGTCCTGACCCGTTTGCCAGTACCTACACTCGTAGTGAAGGCGGCACCACCTTGCACTGGCTGGGCACCTGCCTGCGCATGCTGCCCGAAGACTTTGAGCTCAAAACACGCTTTGGCCGTGGCCGGGACTGGCCCATCAGCTATCAGGATTTACAACCCTGGTACGAAATCGCGGAACAACATATTGGGGTCTCGGCCAATGCCGATGTGCAGACCTATCAGCAGATTGATAACCCCAGCGTACAGCTACCGTTTGAAGAAAATTACGATTATCCGATGGAGCAAATTCCGCAGAGCTTTTTGGATCAGTATCTGGCCAAAGGGCTTCAGGGCATGCAAGTTGAAATTGACAACCAGCCCTACCCCATTGATGTGGTTGCAACCCCTCAGGGGCGTAACGGCATGCCGAGGGGTGATTATCGCCCTGTGGGGGCAGTAGGAAACCCGGATCTGGGTCAACGCTGTGCGGGTAATTCTAACTGTGTGCCTATCTGTCCTATCCAGGCCAAGTACTCAGCTTTAAAAACACTGGAACAAGCCAAAAACACGGGTAACGTGACCATAGAGACTCAGGCGGTGGCCTACAACCTCGAAGTGGACCACAAAACGCAGAGTATCTCTAAGGTCCACTACAAACGCTACCACTCTACCCAATCCGCGGCTTATGACGATAAAGCGGTCAAAGCTAAAGTCGTGGTGCTGGCCGCCCATGCCGTCGAAAACGCCAAGCTTATGCTAGCCTCCAATGTGGCAAATTCCAGCGATCAGGTCGGTCGCAATCTAATGGACCACCCGACTATGCTGACCTGGGGCCTTATGCCTTGCAAAATCGGCGCATTCCGTGGTCCGGGTTCCACCTCCGGGATCCCCTCACTGCGCGGCGGGGCATTTCGCGCTGAGCAAGCCGCTTTTCGTATTGAGATAGGTAACTGGGGCTGGAGCTGGCCAGAAGGCGCACCTATCGCCACTGTGCCAGAGCTTATCGATGAGCAAAACTTATTTGGCCCGGCCCTGCGTCACAAAATCGCCGAAGAGTACCCGCGTATGTTCCGCTTTGGCTTTTTGGTTGAGCAACTCCCCGACCCCGATAATCGCGTCACCATAGACGATCAATACCGGGACCAGCTGGGCAACTACCGGCCGGTGATCCATTACAAGGTTACCGACTACACCCGCGCAGGTATGGCACAGGCTAAAGAAGTGTCGGATGCTATTTTCCAGCGCCTGGGTGTAGAGCCTTTTACCAAATACAAAGCCAACGATCCGGGCTATGTGCAGTATCAGGGCAAAGGCTATGTCTACAATGGCGCCGGGCACCTGGTCGGCACGCACCTGATGGGCGATGATCCTAAAACCTCGGTGGTAAACCGTGAGCAACGCAGCTGGGATCACCCCAACCTCTATCTGGTTGGCTGCGGCAATATGCCCACCATTGCGACCAGTAATCCGACTTTAACCATGGCAGCACTGACCTTCTGGGCTGCTGACAACGTGTTAAACGCACTCGACCAGTATGAATGAGGGACCTGCCATGTACCACAAACTGCAAAAACGTCCGATAGAAACACTTGAACAGCTGCACCATGACCTGCAACTGGCCATTGAACTGGAGTTCTCAACATTACCAGTCTACCTCACCGCCTTGTATTCCATTGAGGAAGGCACCAACCAGTGTGCCTGCACACTGATCCGCTCAGTCGTGATGGAGGAGATGTTCCATTTGACCAATGCTGCGAATCTTCTGATTGCCACCGGAGGTAGTCCAGCCATTAACAGTCCGGAGTTTCTACCTACCTTTCCGACTAAGCTACCTGACGGCGAAACCTGGTTTGAAGCGGATCTGCAAAAGTTCAGCCCTGAGGCACTGCAAAACTTCCTCAACATTGAAATGCCCGCCGCTTTGGCAAAAAAGGGGGATATCACCATAGGCGAGTTCTATGTCGGCATTGAAAACGGCTTGCAAACGCTGCATAACCGCTATGGCCCCGCGCTGTTCCCCGCCGACTGCCATGACAAGCAAATCGCGCATAAGTATTATTATGGCGGCGGCGGAGAGATCACCCCAGTGACAGACTTGGCCTCCGCCAACTTTGCCCTCAATGCTATCATAGCGCAGGGCGAAGGGGTCCCGGATGCGTGCTGGAACCCGGATCAGCCCTTTCCATTGGGTGATACCACGGGCATAGACAGCGGCGACCACCAGCTGTTTATGCAACCCAGAGAATTGTCCCATTACTACCGCTTTAACGAACTGCTGCTGGGTTATCGCTATGTCCAGGGTGACACGCCCAACTCAGGGCCGACCGGTCCGGCTATTCCGATTGATTATCATCAGGTTTATAACGTGGTGAAAAACCCCCAACCAAAACACTACCAGCCGTATCCCGCCATTGCCCGGCTGGACACTGAGTTTAACCTGACCCTGAGCCTGCTTCTGGATCAGCTTCACCTGGCTTTTAATGGCCAGCCTGACTTACTGGTTGCTGCCGTTGGCACTATGTTCGGACTCAAGGAAAAAGCCCAAAGCATGATGCGGGTCCCCCTGCCCGATGACAGCGGACAATACGCTACGCCGACCTGGCGTTATATCCCTGCAGAAGATCGTCCGGGAGGATGCTGATATGGCCACTAAGCGCTTCGATCATATTATTGTGATCATGTTTGAAAACCAGTATCGCGGCTATGTGATGAATAATCCGTACATGCGCAATCTTGCTGCGCAGGGGATTGAGCTGACCAACAGTTTTGGCGTAATGCACCCGTCGCAGACCAACTATATTGCGTCTCTGGCAGGCGAGCTGTGCAATGTAACCGACGATGAAGTGCCGCCACGTTTGCCCCAGCGCACTCTGGTTGACCTGATTGAAGATTCAGCTCAGAACCTGGACTGGCGTGCTTACATGGAAAGCTATGTGGCGGGCTGGACGCCCTGGACGGCAACCAACTTCACGCCCGTAAACAGTTATCCCTATGTGCTTAAGCACGACCCTTTTTCATCGTTTTCCCGCATTCTCGACAGCGAAACCCGCTGGCAAAAAATTGGTAACGAAGCACAGTTTTATCAGGACCTGCTCAATGATACCCTGCCCGAGTTTGCCTGGTTTACCCCCAATATGTGGCACGACGGGCATTATTTACTTGGCAGCAAAGACAATGACCTCAAGGGTGAGCGCGCACCGGTATTGGTGGATCAGCAGGCCAACTGGCTGAAGGCGTTTTTTGCGTCGATTAACTTCCCCGGCCCAGACAGCAAGCTGCCCGATAATACGCTGGTGGTCGTCACCTATGACGAAGCCGATTTTGAGTCGGATTACGATACCAGCCAGAAGTACAAGTATTACTACGACGGGCCCAATCAGATTTATACGGTGTTGCTGGGTGATACCCTGACGCCGTCTCAGCAGCATGAAGGTTACAATCATTATTCCTTGCTGCGCACCATAGAGGAAAATTTCTCGCTCGGCACGCTGGGTAAAAATGACGAGCATGCCAACTATTTCCGCTTTTTGTGGGATGAGGCACTGCACTGGCAACCCGCAGCCTGTGTGCCCCACATTGAGCATGCCAGTGAGCTGCAAACCGCCAGCCTCGGTGACTTGCTCTATCTGTTTTACACTCGGGACGACAGGCCCGGGCATCTGTATTGCATCAGCTTTGATGGTCATGCCTGGTCTGAACCTTTACTTATGCAGGAAGATTGCAAAGATCAACTGCAACTGAGTGCGCAGGACGATACCCTGGTGCTGGGCTATCGCGATCAGGACCTGCGGGTCACTTTGCAAATGCTGAGGGCTAACCAAGGCTGGCAATCCCTGGCTGCACCCAGCGATAGCTGTGTATCTGCGCTTGCACTTCAGGTGTTGCCGCAAAGTCAGGAGCTGCTTTTAGTTTATCGCGACCAGCAAGGCACCATGCTGGCACAACGTTATGCTCAGCAACAGTGGCAAAGCCAGCCACAAACGCTGGTGTGCAGGCCTGAAGGAATTTTTACTCTGGCCTCACTGGGCAGCAATACTTTGCTGATTTACCGTGAGGGCAGCACCCATGCACTGACCTGCCTGAGCTACAACAGTGCCGAGTTTAATGTCACCGATGTCAGCAACAGCGCCTACGCCGGTCCTCAGGACAATGCCGTGAGCCATCAGTGGTCAGCTAATGGATTCGGTATTGGCCATTTTTCTCAGGCACCCAGTAAACTCACACCCGACGAGCCCGAACCCCAGGAGCACAGTTACCAAAGTGAGGGACGGCTGGCCGCCGCCACACTCGATGGCGTGCTGCACTTGTTCCACAACGCGCCGAACAGTCAGCAACTTTTGAGCGCCAACTTCTCTATTCCCGGTGTACTCACCAGCCAGCTACCCGTGTCGTATAACCCGGCCAAGGCAGACACCACCAGCAATGGTTATGGCACCATGGCCGAAGCGGGCTGGAGTGAACAGCGGCCGCTCAACAATGTCCACAGACAACCGGACACGCCACTGTGCGCCACGCGTTATCGCGACCAGCTGTGGTGCTTTTATCAAAGCAGCCGAGACCAGCGGCTGCGAGCGCATATGGCAACTTACCGGTCGACGCAAAGACACACAACGGTGGAATGAGACTAACATACGACAAAGCATGAACACGATGAATTACTGAGTGCAGACGAAGGCGACCAGGGATCCCGTTGCCTTCGTGCAGTCACTGAAGGGATCAGCCTATGGCACTCGGGATAAGCCCCCAGATGCCAGTAGCAATCAATGAGGAGACCACTATGACTGATGTAACGCCCCCGGATCTTTCTAAGCCCTTGCTGATCGATCCGGCACAGGACAACCCGCCAGCCCCCACCACTGAGCTTGGTCCGCTGCAATATCTGATAGGCACATGGACCAATCAGCCTTTGGGTAACTCTGGCATGGGTGGCACAGATAAGCCATTTTCTTACTGCCTGATGCCACTGCCCCAGGAAGCCAGCTATATTCTGAAAAACTTTTCTTATTACGAAGAACTGACCTTTTCAGCCATTCACGGCACGGCGCCTAACCGGGGTGGTTTAGGCACTCAGGTTGCCAATACCCTGTTTTATGAGCAGCGCGTCTACTTTGCCGATGGTCCGGCCAAGGATCAGCTGGTGCATGCCGAAAATGGCTCATTACTGTTCCTGACCGATCGAAAACAACTGCTGGGGCCTTATGGCAATGGCGACAAGCCGGGGATCGGAACTGAAACCGTGCCTAACAGTGTGCCGCCCACACAAGCCTATGACTTTATCAAGCAAATGTCGGTGCCACATGGTAACTCCATTCTTGCCAGCGGCCATTTCCAGTCTGGCACAGGTGTGCCGACCATTCCAGTGCTGAGCAAGAGCGACGTACTCCCTATGGGTCTGCCCCATGATGTCAGCACAGATCAGTACAGCACCAAAAGTGTCGGTAATCTGAATCCGGACTTTACCCTGAACCCCAACCAGCCGCTGACCAATGCACTGGAAGTTTCGCCACCGAAGAAGTTCATTCTGCTGGAAGTCGATACCGCCCACTCAGGGATTCCGGTCACCAACATTGGCTTTGAACAACAGCACGCCAACGTCAGCCGTTACGCCATCAGCTACTGGCTGGAATCACTCGATGGCAGTGATAACTTTACCCAGTTACAGTACTCGCAAAATATCACCATGGAGATCCCCATTCAGGGGCAGACTGTCACCTTCCCGCACATCACTACCAATACCTTAGTTAAAAAAGTCTAAACTAAGCAGGCATAAAAAAACCGGACTGCACTCAGTCCGGTTTTTCTCTAAACTCGCTTAGATGGGCGAGCCCGGCGGCATCGGCAAGGCTTTAAAGCCCGCAGGCCATTTGCCGCTTTTCAGATACTGTGCCACCCGATCAGCCAGATAGGTTTCAAACGCATCCGCTTTACTGGTGCCACCAAACAAAGAGTCGTTGCTGTATTGCTCCACCAGCTGGTTAAGGTAATAACGCGACTTCGCCTGAACTTCTGGTGCCAGCTTATCGCTGCTGCTAAGCGTTGCCAGGTGATAAGCCGTTAGAAACTGCACTCGCTGCGCAAGCTTAGTTGCCATGCCCGACTCCGCTTTCGGCTGAAAAACATGCTGATACACCGTGTTCAGCAGATCGTCACTACTGAGGTTGCCATCATTGCGCGCCCCCTGTTGTGCCAGGCGATTCAGTCGCTCTGGGTTCAGCAATAAGCTCAAAGTATGCTGCGCCGCTACTTCCGGCAACGCCATGGCATCCAGCGTCAGACCCGTGCGACCTTTCACGCTCTCCCGGGTCTTATACTCGCCATAGGCTTTGGGTGGAATAAGTGCTAATACCGACTCTGGGATCATCAGCTGTTCAGGTGCCAGGGTATCCAGTAATGCGGCCAATGCAGCCTGCTGCTTGGCTTTGCCAACCACCTGTGCCCCTTTTGGTGTGTGCGCCCCCCGTACTTCGTAGTCATAGTCTACACCGCCAATCAGCTTCACTGCCGACTCAACCTGATAGCGATGGAACAAGTACAGCGGCACCAGCTTTTCTTCCAGCTGTGACAGGGCCTCGCCGGTTTTGATGTTATTCAGGCCAAAACGGGCCAGCGCCTTTTGACGAATATCCAGTACCCGAGTCAGCTCAGCAGCCGGGTCGTCACCGTTATCCCACAAGTGGGCGGTCGGGTGGGCGCCACCTTTCGGGCGGGCATCAGCATCCGAGATAAACTCCAGGCCCTTGCTCTTGTTCTCAGCAAGAATGGCGGCCAGTGCCTGGGCTTCGTCTTGTGCGGTAAAGTCACTGTATCCGTATTTGATCACCTGGGTATCCCATTCGCCCATACCGGTGGCATAGCCTTTGCTGATGTCCAGTTCGCCCTGATCGTTCATGCCCACCAGCGGGTGCGGATAATCCATTACCGAGGCGCGCTCTTTTACCGACGCCGAGAAGTTATGGGCAATCCCCAGGGTATGACCAATTTCGTGGGCACTAAGCTGACGAATACGATCCAGCGCCATGGCATGCAGACGCTCCGTCACTTCATCGCCTTTAACAAATGGCGCGGCTAAGGCTTCGGCAATCAGAATATCCTGGCGTACCCGCAATGAGCCAAGCGTCACATGACCTTTGATGATCTCGCCGGTGCGCGGATCTATCACCGATGCACCATACGACCAGCCGCGGGTAGCACGGTGAACCCACTGGATCACGTTGTAACGAATATCCATGGGGTCAGCATTTTCCGGCAGCACTTTGACCTGAAAAGCATTTTTGTAACCCGCCGCTTCAAAAGCCTGATCCCACCAGCGTGCACCATCCAGTAACGCAGTCTTCACCGGCTCAGGTACGCCCGGATCCAGGTAATATACAATCGGCTCAACCGGCTCAGATACTTTTGCCGTCGGGTCTTTTTTGTTTAAACGGTGGCGCGGGATATAGCGCACATACATAGACTCGCTCAGCGGTGCCGAGTAGTCTTTATGCTCTATGCTCCAGTAACCCGACTGCGGATGAAATGCGCGGGGCTGATAGTTATCATCCGGCAGTTCGATCAATGAGTGGTGCTGGTGGACTGTGACCGCATAAGGGTTCGCCGCCGCCTGCTTCACATACTCACCGGGCTTGCTGCCCTTAAAAGTCAGGACTGCTTCCAGTTCGGTATTTTTCATAAAAGCTTTAGAGCGCGGCATATAGGTCGCGCTGCGGCTGGCGTCCAGGCTGTAACTGCCCTGCTTGCGCGCCGCCAGGGTGCGAGATACGCCATGCACATCCGATAATAAGTAAGGGGTGTAGTCAATCAGCACGCTGTCGTCATCTTCGGCTACCACCTTAAAGCCGTTTAAAATGCTCGAGGCAAACGCCTCTTTCAGGCTTTGCTGCTCCGCCGGATTGTCGGCACTGGCACGAAAATAGGTATTCAGTGCGCGCAACATCACCTTGTCACCAAAGCGTTCGAACTGCACCAGATACGTGCTGCCCAGCTGACCTCTATCCAGGCCTATGTCGTTTGAGCCGACGCCATACGGCAAGCTGTGCTGCAACAAAAATGGCTGTGAGAGCTTGTCCACATCCAGATAAATCTTGCCACTGGATGGGTCACTGTAAAACGCATAGAACCCGGGAAAATGGTTGAAGTTGTCAGTAAATTCATCAATAGACTTAATTGCGGCGTGCGCTTGGGGTATCATAGCCAATAGCAAAGCCGAGAACATGTGAGGTGCAAAGCGTGTTTTTCGCATTTTCTTATCTTTGTTGTTTGAGGTTAGATGACTGGTACCCCTTTTGTATATTAAATCGTATACAAAATACAGTTATTTAGGACAAAATTCAGCGCTGTTTGCGGCCTGCTCTCTCACTCTGTCGGGGCTGCAACATAACCGTTATCAGGACTAAAATTTATGCGTAGACTTCCACCGGTGTTAATTGAAGACGGCTGTTCCCGTGAACTGGTTTCACTGATCAGAACCATTCTGGCTGCCTGTAAAGAAATCTCTTTCCGCGTCGGTCAGGGCGCACTGTCAGGCGTGCTGGGTTCAACGCTGGATGAAAACATTCAGGGCGAAACTCAAAAGAAACTCGACGTACTGTCTAACCAGCTACTTAAAGACATTCTGCTGGAGTCTGGCTATGTTAAGGCCATTGCCTCGGAAGAAGAGGAAGGCACGGTAGCAGGCAGCCCGGATGCCAAGTTTATTGTGGCATTCGACCCGCTGGATGGCTCATCGAATACCGATATCAATTCACTGGTTGGTACCATCTTCTCTATTATGGAAGCGCCGGCAGATGCCGATCCGGCCGATCCGGCTATCTTTATGCAGCCAGGTCACAAGCAAGTTGCCGCAGGCTACGTACTGTACGGCCCGTGCACCACGCTGGCACTGACCACAGGTAAAGGCACCCGTATCTTCACGCTGGACAAAACCCACGGCAGTTTCCTGCTGACCGAAGAATTTGCCAAGATCCCGGCCGACACCAAAGAGTTTGCCATCAACGCGTCAAACCAACGTCACTGGCAACCGGCCATGCAAAACTACATCAATGACCTGCTGGCAGGTGACACCGGCCCGCGCGGTAAAAACTTCAACATGCGTTGGATTGCAGCCATGGTAGGTGACGTACACCGCGTGCTATGTCGCGGCGGCCTGTTTACTTACCCGGCCGACACCAAAAACCCGGAAAAGCCATACAAGCTGCGCCTGATGTACGAAGCCAACCCGATGGCCATGCTGGTAGAACAAGCCGGCGGTCTGGCTCACACCGGTGAGCAACGCATTCTGGATATCGACCCGGAACATATCCACCAACGCGTAGCGGTGATCTTAGGCTCGAAAAACGAAGTCGAAGCGTGTCTTGGGTATCATAAGTAAGCCCCGTACCTAACGAGAATAAGTCTTACTTGAACTGCCAGATTTGATTTCAGGGTTGAATCAGATCTGGCACTCGGCTCTAACTTACATTTGTCCCAAAACTGTTTAGCATCAAAATTCAAGTAGACTCTTTCTTCTGCTCATTGACCAAATTTAACTAATGGCTGATTATGTTACCGGTAGCATATCTACATGTCAGGAATGTTAATAGCTTGTACTTCATACCTTTCTTTTAGCAGACTAACTTGATGATAACTTTCAAGAGCGAATTTTGTTTTTATGAATCAGCCCCTTTACCTCGAACGCAAACTCTTTAGTGGTGATAGAACATACTCAGAGACTGAGTTGCTAGAAACTTCGAATTACATTGTCATTTTGGCTGAACCAGGGGGTGGGAAAACGGAGCTTCTGAAGAGTCTGGCTAAACAACTAGGAGGGAGAGAGGTAACTGCAAGTGTATTTAGTTACGTAGAGACAAACCAAGAAGGAGTTCCTCTGGTTATCGATGCATTTGATGAACTGGCTAAGATTGATAATACTGGTATCCATAAGCTACTTGCTAATGTTTCAAAGGCAAACCCAACTAATGTAATTATTTCAAGCAGATCCAGTGAATGGGACAACTCAGCCACAAGTATTTTTGAACAGTTTATCGGCTACCCCCCTTTGGTCGCTAGGCTTTGCGAGTTTGATGAATCAGAGCAACGGGAGATTTATAGTCACCATTCAAATAGAGGTGATTTTGTAGAGTTTCAGGCTGAAGTTGCTAGGTTTGCGTTGGAACCACTACTCCCAAACCCACAATTCCTCAAGATGTTTGCAGATGCATATATTGAGAGCAATAAACATTTTGCCAACAAGCGTTCGATTTTTACTCAAGCCGTTACACACTTGGCGAGGGAGGTTAATGCTAAAACCAAGCCTAATTCAGCTCTCCCAAGTGACAAAAAAATCAGCCTATCTTCAGAAATTTTTGCAAAACTCTTGTTGTCCGGTGCTGAGGGAATTGGAGTAAGCGAAGCAAGCGAAAACAGGATGTACCCGTTAGTTGGTTCGTTATTGAGCTCTAATAATGTCGACGTCAACTGTATCTTAGCAACTCGTCTTTTTAAGCCCGGAGACAATGCAGACCAGCATCGCCCTGTTCACAAAATAGTTGCTGAATATTGTGCGGCAAACTATCTCATCGAGCGTATATCCAACCCATCAGATCCTTTAACGTTCTTTCAATGCTTGCCTATTATAGCTCCAAACTCCACGGTTCGAGATGAATTGCGTGGCTTGCTTGGTTGGATCGCTGCATTGGGCGATAAAGCAATTGAAGAAGCCGCAATTGAACTTGATTCATATGCTGTGCTTGCGAATGGTGACCCTTCTCAACTGGAGCTATCGTCAAAAAGGCTTCTATTATCACGATTGAGGGAAGTTGAAGCTTCTGACCCGTATTTTCGAAGGGGAGACTTCTCGCGTAGATTTAGCGTTGCGGGGTTATTTACACAAGAAACCATAGAAGAGATTAAGCCAATTATCACTGATGAGAGTGATGGGCACTTGAGATGTTTGCTTCTTGAACTCTTAATAGGCTCTAAGGCCGCAAAGTGGTTAGTCAAAGAGTTACGTCAGTTATTATTAGCATCAAGTGAAACTAAACAAGTTCGAGTATTAGCTAAGAGCTGCCTGTTAATGATTGATGATTACGACTTCCGTTTAGATTTGAAAGAATTGATTGCTGAAGCTAGTCATTCATCTCTGAATATAGCAGCAGATGTAATCAAAACACTTGGTCCAGACACATTTAGTCCGGATGAGCTTGAAGTGTTCTTTCTAAGTTGCATCAACCTATATCCTAGTCATAAAGAGCGTTTTGAGAGAGAAATAGGAGGGCGTTATTTTGTTAAGCGTTTAATATCTTGTTTAACTTTGGAGGTCATCGAATGGCTGTTAGATTCATTGAGTAAAGGCTTAGCCTGCACCTGTGGAAAAAAAGCGTATGAATGTGACTGTCGAACTGGGGTGAGCAAAATCATTGGTTCAATGCTGGATCGCTATTTTGAGTTAGCTAAACCACCTTTTGAGCCGTTGCGTGTCTGGCAATGGATTGAAAATCTTAATTTTCCAGAACAAGTAAATACTCAAGATATCAACTCGGTTAAATTACTTCGGGAAGATAATGCCCTACGTCAAGAAATTATTGCTCATGTTTTCGGTAAGCTAACTGATAGAGATCAGATTTTCCAAACTAAAGTACACAAGTTTGGTGGGCATTGCTCACATGCCGGTCTTCGTCTAAATCTTGATGATCATAAGTTTATTGTTGATTTGGCGTTTATGAGCGATAACCTCGAATTGTGGGTGAGTTTTATGCCGCGACATAATTATCACCGTGCACAGGAAGACTTAGGGCCTGATTATTTGCGTCGACATATGCGTGTTCAAGCCTCTAAAAAAACTGAATTCATGAGGCGCTGGGCTTTTCAAAATAGGCAAACGGCTATTTGGGACAAAAAGGAAGATCGAGAGTGGAATTTCAAACATCGCCGACTAATAAAACGCCATGACAAGAAAACTAGACAAATTCATGTGGAAAATATCGAATTTGTTCAGGAAAACCGTGCTCTGATTGAAGGTGGACGACATTGGCATTGCTTGGTTCGTTTTGCTGGACTCGTACTGGAGCAACCAGAGCGTATAGAACCTGAGTTTGGTGATGAAACGCTTGTTCGAAATGCGCTGAGAAACTGCCTCGACTTTATTGAATCAGATGTTCCTAATCTGCAAAAGCTAGCTGAATTGCAATGCGCTTCTAAGGGCTTATTCGTTGAAACCATCCTTTTCGCGGCTTGCCTTGAAATCATGCGTGATTGTGGAAACTTGGAAGGCGTCAAGTCTTCGTTGCTAATTGCACTGAGAACAAACTTAAGTATGGGACATTCTGCTGTTGATGAAGGTGAACGCGATGCTCTTAGAACTGAAGTTGATCGCTTAATTTTTCCTGATATTGAATCTGCCGAGCAATTTCTACGTCAATACGTTGAGCCTCAATTGGCGCAATCTAAGTGTGCCCACCCTGAGGTCGACTTATTAAAGTACGACAACATATTCAGTCCTTTACGAGCAAAGTTATCAATTGAGTGGCTTGGTCGTTTCAATGCGATTGAACCCTATGCACTGGACTCTCTTTTTGAACTCGCGGCTCATTACGGAAAACGAGAAGAACTGAATGAAATCATTCTTGTTCGTTGTTCTGAATTTTTATCTAAGTGGCCCGATGCAACAGCTGATGAAAAACTCGAACAAAGGCGTAAATTCTGGTTTGTTCGAGCATTCTACTTCCTGGATATAGAAGTGGCAAAACCGTATTTGAATTGGTTAAGGTCTGATAAAAACTCAGTACTTTTGTTTAATGAGCGTTCAGGTCGAATGAATCGGAGCCACCATTCATATTGGCCTGAGCTAACATCTGAGAAGGTAGAAGCTATTCTTGAAGCCTACTTTAAACAATGGCCAAAGGTGTACCTTCCTAGCAGTTGGGGAACTGGAAGCCCTGTTGGAGAAACGGCATATAGGTTTCTGACAGAGCTCATTTGGACAATTGGTAACGACAGTCACGATGCAGCAATCTCTGTTCTTAGTCGACTTTTAAAAGATAAACGTTATGTTGATATTTATAGAGAGTTAACAAGCATACAGGCAGAGCAGTTGCGTAAGAAAGCTCTAAGAGATTTCGCCCCCCCTACCCCTCAAAAAATAGCAGATTTATTGAACAATAACGCTGTAGTTACGGTTGAAGGATTACGCCAACTCGTTATTCAAGAGTTGATAAACTATCAAAAGGATATTGACGGAGGCGAGTTCAATACGGCAAGTCGTTTTTATACGAAAGATAAAAATGGGTGTGATATACATTTAAATGAAGTTAATTCTGTCGAGATCATTGCCGAACGACTGAACTTGGTACTCCACCCTCAAAGTATCTCAGTTACGCCCGAACATCAGACCAAGAATCAAAATAGGATTGATATAACTGCAACTAAGATGATTGACGGTAAAAGGCGGTTACTCGTTATAGAGGCAAAGGGACAATGGCATAGTGAGTTATATTCGGCTGCCTCTGCTCAGCTATTCGAACGTTACTCAATCCACCCTGATGCTGAACATCAAGGTATTTACCTTGTTATTTGGTTTGGTGTAGATGAAGAGGTTGCAGGGCGAAAAAGGCATGAGATAAGTAGTGCTCAGGAACTAAAAAGCAGTATTGAAGAACAATTGCCCGCAGAACTAAAAGGGCTAATTGATGTCTTTGTTCTGGATGTTTCTAAACCTAAGTAAAACTGATGTAGCTTGTAGGTTTTGCCTCTGGCTCTTTAATTTATTGATACTTTTTCTAATCCATATAACTAGTTATTGAGCAATTAATCTATCACGTTTCTGTCCACAAACGTGTTTGTCAGACTGTCCGTTTCTCGCTCATACTGCCTGTCAGATGAAGTCTAACCTACTCACTAGAACAGCAAGAGCAGGTATGGAATATCACATGCTCTAAACGCCATGATAAGTCCGCCATGGCGTTTTTATCTCCCTCTTTTTTTCTCCTTATAACCTTCTTTTGCAGTTGGCAGAAGTGGCTAATCACCACAGCGCTTCACTAGATGACGACCCCATCCAGATTCGCTGTAATCAGGTGCCATGCCACACAGATCAAAAAAGCCATGGTCGCTTGCGCAGGCCATGGCTTGCCCTTAATCAAATTGCGTCATTACTGACAATTGGCAATTTCTTTCCATGGGCCCAGTGAGGCCGGGTTATTACCCTGCGTCCACCATTTAGCTTCATAGGTTTTGCCTTCAAAGGTCACCTGATCGCCCGTCGTATAGACATCTGCTGCATTCCAGGGTGCCGGACAGGCATTACCAGGTTCAAAGGTCACCTCTACGCTGTGCGCAGCAGACAGTGCCGGGAAGGTGTAGCTTGACTGCGCTGTCACGCTCACGCCATCGACTTTCAATGTCGCAACGCGATAACCGCTGTCTGGTACAAAGGTCAGTGTGAAGTCGGTGTTGCCCTTAGCGCTGATCACCCCGTTTGCATCTGGTGTCGGCGAAATGCTGCCACCCGTACCCACCACTGTGGCCGTGATGTCATAGAATACCGGTACGTCAATCACCACGTCAGTAAAGTTACCAGACACATAGTCAAAGTTGGCAGCACTCAGACTGTTCACATCGGTGTTTTTCAGTACCAGACGTTTCTGATCGCCTTTTGATGCCGTTTCGTCCAGTGTGATCACCGTATCCGCGCCTTCCTGCGTCAGCACCAGCATAGAGAAGGTATAGTTGAACAGCGGCATGCTGATCACAGTTTTGGCCGGGTCAAAGCTGTTCACGGTCAGTGCCATATTCCAGCCCCAGTTCTGACTGTTCAGCGGCACAATAAAGCCCAGACGGTCGTAACCACCGGTGACGTTATCAAACATGTCTGGTGTCAAGTCAGCAATCGTCAGACCAACCAGCTCAACCGAACTGTAGATACCACCATCTTTGGCCTGCACACCCACCACTAATGCCGTATCGGTCTCATACGCTTTAAGATGTTTAAAGCCAATGCCCGCCGTGCCACGAATTTTATCCAATTGCGGATTAAAGCCGGTCACAGTCTGCTTGCCTGACCAGGCAATTTCATAGATATCCGACTGGGCAATCACCGCTTCGGTGTTCACATTAACGGCAGCAGCCGATACGCCTTCGAGTACCACACGCTGACCGGCAAATGCCAGCTCAGCACCGGCAGCCACATCAGAGACTGACAGGTTACTCAGCGGTGCAGCCGTTTGCCAGTCGCGCAGAATAATACGGTCTTCACCCACGGTGAAATCGCGCACTGTGGTCACAGAGCCGCTTTGCTCATGCAGCTCGATAACATCCACACCACCACCGGGCAGCACTAAATCGTTACCCCAGCCCGCAGACAGCTTTTCATCGTACTTTGACCCTTCAATCACATCATCCGCTGGCGTGTCGAAGATAGTGTTGTAACCACCAAACTTGTGTACATACTTAGTGATACAGGTGCCCAGCTCATCACAGGTGATTTCATCCTTGGTCAGCAATCGTGCAGTACCCCAGGCGCCACGTAAGTGAGCCGCAGCCAGCAAGCCAGACATAGTCGCCTGCACTGTGATTGGATTACCATTGTCGTCTGTGCCCGGCCAGCTCTTCGCCAGTGCCTGCTCCCAGGTCATGTTGGCATCGGTCAGCAACTGCGTCATCACGCCATAGTTAAACCGCATGGCATCGCGCATCACCAGTTCCTGATTATCCGGGATCAGCAGGTCAGCGAATGAGTTGACGCCATTCTTACCGACAAAGGTGCCTTCCCAGCGGTTCACATCTGTTGCCTGGATCTGGTTACCACCAGAGCCGACAATCTCAACCAGGGCCTCGGTTTTACAGCCAATCCAGGTGCTGTCTTCCACAAACACGTAGAAGCTGTCGTACTCTTTGCCATCAATCGTCACCACTTTCGGGCTATAGTAGCCAGCATCAATCAGAACGGCTTCACCCAGCTGATAACCCACAAATCCCCAGGCATTCATGGAGTTATACTGCATAGTTTTAAACATCTCAGCACTATACGGAGTTTGTGAGTTATAGATTCCGTCAATACCCAGCTTGGTAAAAAACTGATTGATGGTGGTATCTTCAGGGATCATGCTCCCGGTCGAGCAGTCACGCACCATACGACCGGGTGCAGAGACTTTGGCATACTTGTAAACCGGGTTATTCAGGTTCTTCAGGTAAAAGTCTGCAAGCGCAGGGTTAATACCCGATTCGAAGTTTCTTAAGCTGTCCAAAAAATCCTGCACGCCCGTTCCCGCTGACGCGGAACAACTTAAGATCACGGCGGCTGCACATCCTGTCATTTTCAATTTCATTAGGTGTTTCCTCATTATTTTTTTAATCGAAACAAACCCAGCAATACCAACCCGATTAGAGCAACAATTTTAATGAACAACCGCGACCCAACCCAAGCCGCCTACCAATAAACCCGCATTAATTATCTATTGCGGGCTAATATCACTGAGGCAGTGAGCAAGCCTATCTTGCTTAATGTGCAAAACAGGCATTTCTATTTGCTCAACTAATATACAAGCTAGCGCTCACAAAATAATAAGTCAATTGTTTTTACAAAATTTATTGCAATAAAGTTTCACGTATAAAATCAATTATAAAAAGGCAAGAAATAAGGCAAGCCGGGCAAACCTGCCTTAACCGAGTAGAAGTGTGGGTACACAGAACCTGTCCGGCAAAGATGCCGGAAATATCAGGTTTGCACCCCTATCCGCGCACCTGTAAAGTCTTCCTTGCCAGGTTACGCGCGGATTGACCAGTTAAAACCGAACTGGCCTAAGGGAAGCGGGCACCTCCCTTATTCAAACACCAGACAGCTTAGGTTGCTGCCCGGAAAACTGGGAGTTAGAAGCGCACGCTTGCCCCCACAAAGTAACGGGTACCAAATTCATCTACAGCATGAACAATATTACCCGCAGTTGGCTGTCTGAGTACCAGCGCTTCATTGAGCAAGTTAACCGCTTCCAGCGACACATCGATGTTGTCTGTCACATGCCAGACAATAGAGGCATCAAGCTGATCATAAGCATCGTTCAGGCTATCCAGGCCACTGCCGTTAAGTTGCCTGACCCAGTTATCACGATAGTTATACGCCAGGCGCACGCTGAACAGGTCGTTTTCGTAGTAACCCGACAGGTTGTAGGAGTTTTGCGATACTTCCTCAATCGGCATTTCCTTACCCGTCGAGTCGGTGCGGCTGCTATCGGTATAGGTGTAGTTTGCCTGCACCCCAAAACCATTTTCAAATGCATGCTGATATTGCAACTCAATACCACGTACATCGGCCGTGCCAACGTTACGTGAACGCGTTACCAGACAACCTTCGCCACATCCCGGATAAAACTCAGCAGCAGTCGTTTGCTCAATATAGTCACTGATGTTCTTTACAAATAAGGTTGCCCCAAGGACGGATGACGGATTAAAGTACCATTCAACGCCCATGTCGTATTGATCTGACTTATACGGGTCCAGATCCGGGCTACCGACATTCGCCGTTTTAAAGCTTTCGGAGATGATATCTGCCACTTTCATGTCATCATAATCAGGGCGCGAAACCGTTGAACCGGCAGCAAAACGGAAGATCATGTCTTCACTCAGGTCGATGGCTAAGTTAAGGCTTGGCAGATAGTTGGTGTAGGTTTTATCCACTTCACCTTTTACGCCATTGATTTCGCCTTTAGAGAGAATGTCGGTTTCCACTACTCGCAGGCCCAAGTTACCGCGGAAACCTTCGCCTGAGAAATTGGCCTTCACATAAGCTGCGGCAATGTCTTCTTCAATGGAAAAAGCATCTTTGACCGTGACAGTACCAGGCGCATTGCTACGCGCGTAATCCCACAGGGCACGTGTCGCAATCGGGAACGACGACAAACTGCCAGCACGTCCTTGCGCACTGTGCAGGCCAGAGACAAATCCGCCGTTAAAGTCGCCCAGCGTCAATCGCTCGCCACCCGCACGAATAGCATCAACACTCAGGTCCTGGTTGTTTTCCTGATAAGAGAAAACCTGCTCCTGAAACTTAATCCCTGTCTGAATAGAGGTGATCACTGGCGAGTCCAGCTCAAAAGTGAAGTCGGCCTGAATATAATCTATTTCATTATCGCGTTCATAGTTGATGTAAGTGTATTCATGGAACAGCTCCAAGTTATCGTGGCTGCTCAGGTAGTCTGAGTTGACAGGTTGTAATTCCAGCGGCCCATCCACATTGTAAGAAAAGCCTGAGTTAGCACGCTCGGTAATGTCACCCCACCAGGTACTTGTCTGGCCGATACGACCTTCGGCAGTTGACTTACCCAGCACGAAGTCTGCCGACCAGGTGTCGGACTGATAATTGGCGGTAAAGTTGAGCACATCCGATTGCATCTTGGGCGTACGCAATACGCTGTTATTAAACAATGGCGCACCACCCGGGCCCGAGGCCGTCACAGTCGCGCCGGTCACTATGCCCTGTTCATTGACGCTGACGGTGTCACTTTGCAACGTTCCCGAACTCATGATGGCAAACATGGCCGAGTTAATGTGATCGTTTTCCAGCTCAAACAAATTGTAATCCAGGCCTAATGTCAGTGTCTCGCTGGGCGCGTACTGAACACTGATCTGGCTGCTGCTACGCTCCCTGTCTTCGTCAAAGATAATCGACGAAGCACAGCATGAGGTTTTTCTTAAAATACCAGCGCTGTCTTCCAGCTCAGATGCACCAGGAGGCCCGAACGTCGACAGGGTTTCACGGTATACTTTCGACTCTTCATTTGAGTAAGCTACCAGAATACCGAAGTTTTCTTGCTCATTTTTCCAGCTCGCCAGACCTGAATAGGCAGGAGACCAGTCTTCTGCATTGCTATGATAGGCATTTTCTACCGACGCAAAAACAGTGCCTGAGTCCATATCGAGCGGCTTACGGGTCTTCAGGTTGACTGTTCCCCCCATCGCCCCTTCGTTGATATCAGACTCAACGGATTTATAGACATCCATACCCGAGATCTGCTCCGATGCCAGCATCTCAAAGTTAAAGCTACGGTTCATTCCGCCTAAGTCAAACCAGCCAACACTGGCTACGTTCTGACCATTAAGCAGCACCATACTGTGCTCCGGCGCAGTACCACGAACCGTTACACCGCTCACTTCACCAAAGGTTCTGACCACAGTCACACCCGGGATCCGCTGCATTGCATCACCGATGTTCTTATCCGGAAACTTACCTATGTCTTCAGCAGAAATCGAGTCAACGACAGAATTAGCAAAACGCTTAGTATTCAGCGCCTCGGTCAGACTGCGTCGGATCCCTCTGACTTCAATTGTTTCAATTTCCTTATTCGCACCTTCCTGTTGTTCAGCCATTGCACCAAACGACATACCAGATAACGCCGTTGCTACACATACCGCCAGATAACTAGATTTCAGATAACTGATATTTACCTTTGAGCCCTGATTTTTCATGCTCTTCTCCCCTTTGCCTTTTTCCCAAGCCGTTCATTCCCAGTGAGTCGACGGGCTTGTATTATTATCAAACTGTCATTTTTTATTAGTAAAATTGATATACTAAGTATTTATTAAATCATTTTGACTAATTGTCAAGCACTTATTATTTCGTTTTGCTGCGCTTTTTAAAGCAGCTCAGCCATTGCCCGGGCGCTGACGGCTCGGCTCGAGTATGCACAAACATAAGTCGATAAATCAGTATATTGCGTCACCTCATAGTCAGAGCGCATGGCAATCACAATGACGTTATCAGACCATTTTTGCAGCGCCTGTTTTACACGCTGTTGTTGCGCAGCTACGTCGAAACTCTCTCCGGGCAGCGGGTAGTCTTCTGTGATGAGCACCAAAGGCTCAGCCATAGGTTCAGTCGGTGCCTGAAGTGCAGCCAGCAGCTGATCGTGCTGCCAGAGTCGGTACTCACGCCCCCGTTCAGCTAATGTTTCGAGGATCACATCTCGTGCTGAATTAGGATCGTTCGGACCTATTCCCCGGCTATTTACTATGCTGTCATAGCCTTTGGGATCTGCGGCAAATGCCAGGGTAAACGCGCGGCCAGCCAGCGGCCACTGCTGATGACGATTACGAACGACCCGAATGGCGGCCTCAGCCGCTTCGCGTGCAAGTTGATTGGCCCCTTCCAGAACACTGGCGGTCGGGTTAGGTGCAGCCGCAAAATGTTGATACTTAAATGCCAGTACCTGCTGCAAACGTGCATCGACGACAGATTCTGGCAAGCGACCTTGCTTCACCGCTGCAATGACGCCATCAATGGTTTGCGCCTGAATGGCTTTATACGGTGTGGTACTGTTCTCGTAGTGCTCTTCACTCAGCATCACCAGATTGGCACCAGCCTGCAAGGCCAAAATGGCTGCTTCTTCCGGGGCATAGTTTTTGCGCATCGACCACATATTCATGCTATCGGTAATGATCAGGCCTTCAAAGCCTAATTGCTGACGTAACACCCCCTGCAAAATCGTCGATGATAAGGTTGCAGGATGGTCGGCATCAATTTGCGGATAACTGATATGACTGGTCATAATCAGCGGCACACCCGATTCAATGGCAGCCTTAAAAGGTAAGAGATCTTCGCGCATCAGCTGCTGCAATGATTTATCCACTACAGGGAGAGTCTGATGTGAATCGCTGTGGGTATCTCCGTGCCCCGGAAAATGCTTAGCACAACTCAAACTACCGCTGCGCTCTACACCGCGTACGGCGGCTGCAACATGCCGGGCAACATGATGACTTTGCTCACCAAAGGCGCGCAGCCCAATGATGGGATTGTCGGGATCCGCATTCACATCCGCACAAGGTGAAAGCAGTGTGTTGTATCCCACTTCCCGCATTTGCTCCGCAAAGACCTGATACATATCTGCGGTGAGTGCCGTGTTGTCGGCCTTACCCAGACCCAGATTACCGGGTCCCAGATCGGTATACTGAGTAAGGATCCCCCAGGAGCCCTCCTGATCGACGGCCAATAACAAAGGTGCATCGCAGGCTCTCAGTGATGCCTCGTGTTGTAAGTCCTGCGCTAACTGCGCTGCACTTGTGGGGTTGGCTGCATTGTCGTCGGTAATATAAAACCCGCCGATATGACGCTCCTTGACCAGCGCCTTTGCGTAGTCCCGGTCCTCTCCGGCAAATGCCAGTACAAACAACTGTCCGACTTTTTCTTCTATGCAAAGCGTGTCTATGAGTTGTGCAACTTTCTTTTCAATATCCATACTGCCCTCTGATTTTCGGCAAAGCAAAGCCCTCAGCGCCACTGCGCCGATTTAAACAATGTTCAGATTAAAGGAGTGCGCAGTTGCACCCCGAGGTTGATATCAATCCGTGTTATACATCCATCAATTTTTCAGTGCGCACAAAGCGTCTGTCACTGCCATTTAATTGATAAAACTTGTTCGGGATCGATAAAAGTTATGCCGCAGATTTGGCACCGGTGATCAACCCGACCAGATCTTCTTTGGTCACATCACTGACAGACACATCTGCCACCGATTGACCCTGATAAAGCACTACTGCACGATCGCAGGTTTCTACAACATGTTGCATGTTGTGGCTGATCAGCAGCACCGCTACGCCCTGCGAACTGATCACATTGATAAGCTCATTGACCTGGGCACTTTGCTCAACACCCAGTGCTGCGGTTGGCTCATCCATAATCACGATGTCAGCGCCCCAGTTCACGGCACGGGCAATGGCCACAGCCTGACGCTGACCACCAGACAAGCGGTGGATCTGCTCCTGATAACTTGGAATGCGGCTGTTCAGTCGGTTCAGAGCTTTTTTCGCCCGTTTCTCCATGGCTTTTTTGTCCAGCCAGCCCAGTCGGCGCAGGATCGGATTTTTGTGCAGGATCTCGCGATTAAGAAAAAGGTTCTCCGTGATATCGAACTCGGGCACCATGGCCAGATCCTGAAATACCGTTTCTATCCCTGTCTCACGCGCAGCCAGCGGCGAGTCGATATGTACCGGCTGGCCGTTGACCAAAATCGCGCCTTCATCCGGCGGGTGGATCCCGGAGATACAACGCACCAGAGTCGATTTACCGGCACCATTGTCACCCAGTAAGCCAACCACTTCGCCTTTATTAATGGTAAAGCTGACCCCTTTAAGGGCGTGAACGCCGCCAAAGCGCTTATGTACATCCCTGACTTCGAGGGCGATTTGATCCAATGCACTTCTAACCATTTTTCAACTCCTTGACACCAATTGCCACTGCCACAATCAGGATAGCGCCGCGGGCTATCATTTGTTCATTTGTAGAAAACCCGGACAAGATCAGACCATTGTTGATCATGCCCATCAACCAGGAGCCCAGAATGGCACCGATAATACAGGCCCGGCCACCAAACAGGCTGGTCCCGCCAATCGCTACCGCGGCGATAACGGTCAACAGATCCGCCTCACCCAAAGTGTAACGGGCACCATGCAGGCGGCCGGCATACAAGAGTCCCGCCAGCGCAGCAGCCATAGATGAGATAACCAGAGCGTAAATACGCACCTGAGTCACCTTAATCCCCATCGCCAGTGCTGCTTTAGGACTACCACCTACCGCAAGTAAGTGCTTACCAAAAGCTAATTTAGTGAGCACCACATAACCCAGAGCCGCGATCACCAGTGTCCAGATAAATAGCGATGGAATACCAAACAGCTCACCAGCACCAAAAAACGCAGTGAACGTCTGATCTATGATAGGTACCGATTCAAGATTGGTCAGTTGACGCGACAGACCCGTGATCACGCCCATAGTGCCCAGGGTGATCAACAAAGAAGATACCTGTAACCGCTCAATCAGCAACCCGTTGATCAGACCCACGACCAGGCCCACACTGAGCGCCCCCAGGACCGCAAGCGGAATACCCACATGTTGTAATAGCAGAGCGCCAACCAGGGCTGATAAAGCGACAACCGAGCCTATGGACAGATCGATATGACCCACCGCCAGTGCAAAGGTCAAGCCCACTGCCATCACAGTAATGGGCGCAGTCTGGCGCACAATGTTCATAAAATTGGTCAGGCTAAAAAAGCCCGTATCATGCAGCGCAACTGCAAAAATCAGCATCACTGCAAGGAATATATAGTAGATAAAGAACTCTCGTTTTACTGCCAGCAACTTCAGCTGCTGCAAAGGTAGTTGATTAACGCTCATGGTATTCCTTATTGTTTTAACGCTAAATTCAGGAGTCTGGGCAGAGGCGACTGGAACGCGCGCTGCCAGATCTCAGCAATATTGTCTCGTTTCACCGTATCAAACGGCACCAGAGTAAAGTGCGGTGCTGGTAAACCCAGCGTTGCAGCCGCACCCAGCCTGGCCATGGTCTGGCCGATATCAAATGGGCGATCCGAAATGGTGCCGTGCACGTTGCCATTCATAGCCATATCCAGCAGATTATTGACCCCTAAGTCATGGGTGATCACTTTTATATCGCGCCGACCCAAAGAGCGCAGTGCTTCGACAACGCCTTCAGCGGCAGCATCCCAGGAAACATAAATCGCCTCCAGCTCAGGATGCTGTAACACCATGGCAGCAGCCACATTGCTTGTCTCATGCTCTTTGATAAACCCCTTCTCGATGATCACGTCGAGTTCAGGGTAGGCTTTGAGCCCTGTGCGGTAGGCATTATCGCGGTTGTTGGTGATAAAATAGCTGGCATCATGATAGATCATGCCAATTTTACCTTTGTTATCCAGCGCACTGGCCGTCAGGTCAGCTGCCGCCTTACCCATACCGAACATGTCATCGGTTACAATGCCGACAAAATCTTTGCCCTGCTCAAATCCGGGGATGGGGTTGCTGAGCAGCACCAGTTTGGCGCCCCGCTCAATGGCTTTCGCATAGCTTTGTTTCGTACTTACGCCATCTACACTCAGTGACAAAATGATGTCGGGGTTTAATGCCGCAATATTTTCGAGATCAGCCACTTGCTTGGCAGGATCAAACTGGGCGTCGGTTGCTGCCACCACTTTAATGCCTAACTTTTCAAATTCAGCACGCGCACCACGTGATACCGCAGCCACCCAGGGGCTGGCGCCATGCCATACCAGTGCAGCAGTCAAATCTTTTGATTTAATTGCCTGGCTCTGCTGTTCGCTCAGGTGAATATCACTGGATTTTGCCGCTTTGCTCCAGTCGATACTTTGCGTTGCCCAGCTCATCGACGTTGCGCACAGTGCAGCAGCGGCAAACATCCCGCTCAACCACGCCCGGCTACGATGGCCCTTTATCTGAGTTCCTGTAGACATAGGTAGATCCTGCTGTTGATTATTAAAATTCGCACTCGCGAATATCCTAACTGCCTTTTTAATACTGGCATTTAGGATCTGTTTTGTTGTATTTATAGTCATATTCAGCCAACAAACCGCTTATGTCAAATAGTTTGACTAATTATTTTTTATTCGGTTTAGCATCATGATCGAGTAAGATGATCGGCTTAGTTCAAGGAGAATGTGTTGTATAAGCAGGTACATATGACACATTAACAGGGGTTGTATGATGTTTAGAACCCCGTAATCAGATTCAAATAGTAAGGCGAACACATTGAAAGGCTCCAACGCAAAACAGAATAAATCGATAAATTTGCGTCTTGTACTCGCTCAGATTGTCACGCAGGGGCCGATCTCCCGTGTAGAGATTGCCCGCAATACACAATTGACCAAACAAACCATTACCAATATGGTCGAAGAATTACTGAGCGTTCAGCTTGTCGAAGAAACCGGCATAAAGAAATCTGAAGGGGCAGGTAAACCCTCAAAAATGCTGGTTCTGAATAAGAAGGCGGCGTATACCCTGGCCGTACGGATTGTCGATAGTGAGCTGGAAGTTGGCTTGTTTTACCTCAACGGTGAACTGCTAAACCGGCTGCATACCCGACTAGACACAAACGATACACCACTCGAGAAAGTCAAATATCTGATTGATACCCTGCTGACAGTGGCCAGCCTGACCGTGTCTCAGGTGCTTGGCTGCGGGTTGTCGGTGCAACTGAGTCATCTTAAAGGTGTCGAGATCTTTGCTCACAATCGACAATTACAGCAGCTGCTTGCCGATACACTGGCGGTTCCGGTTGCGCTCGAAACCACCGCATCCGCCTGTGCCAGCTTTCAGATGCTGTTTGGCGAAGCCCGGCTGCTCGATAGCTTTGTATACGTACATTTGGGTAATCAGGTTGAATCTGCGGTGGTGTACGACCGTCGGATACTGCTCGGACAAAATGGCCTTACAGGCGCCTTAGGTGACTTGTTTGTGACACCCGAAACCGATGATGATACCGCAGAATTAGGCAGACTGAATGACTTTGCCTCACTCAATGCATTGAAACAACACCTGGGACGACCGGGTTGTTCCACAGAAGAGCTACACCACCAGCTACAGGAACACCCAGTGATCGACCGCTGGCTTGAGCAAGCCGCGGAACCGATGCGGATCGCCATTCACAGCATAGAGTCGTTATTGAATACTCAGACTATTATTTTAGGAGGAGACATTAATGACTGGCTGTTGGATAAACTGACATCAGAACTGCGCCCGTTTATCCCATCCATTGCGCAGTTTGGTGAGCGGCAGGTAGTACGCCTGGTCAAAACCCCAGATGTGGCAAATATTGCGCTTAAAGGAGTAGCGACCCTACCACTACACAGCGCACTCAGCGCCAAAAATATGCAAACCTTGTATTTTCCAGCCCTGTGCCTGCCCAGTGAGCTTCAGGAACTGGTTTACTAACTCTCAGGGGCAAGTGTCGCAACCGGTACCTCCGAATCTTGCCCCCATTCGCTCCAGGACGCGTCATATACAGACAATGGATGGAACCCGCATTCATCAGCAATCATGGCCAGAATACAGGCAGTGATCCCGGAGCCACAGCTAAACTGCAAGGCCTGATGAGTGACACCCGCGTCGCTCAGTAGCGCTCTTAACTGCGTCCTGGACTTTAACAAGCCGCTGTCATCAAGTACGCTGGCATAATGGACATTGGCACTGCCCGGAATATGTCCGCTACGCATCCCCTCTCTGGGTTCACTTTCCTGACCACTGAATCTTGCCGGGCTGCGGGCATCCAGCAATAAAACACTGGGATCGTCTATTGCTGCCAGTACCGCCTGTTTATCTATAAAATAGCCAGCCTGAGGCTGAGCAACAAACTCTCCAGACTGTGGGCTCTGTGCATAGTCTGGCGCCACGGGCAAACCCAGTTCCAGCCATTTGACCAGGCCCCCATCCAGCACATAAACCTGCTCAAACCCCATGGCCTTAAACATCCACCAGGCACGGGCCGCGCTAAACAAGCCAAAGTTATCATAAACAATCACGGTATCCCGCTGGTTGATCCCCAACAACCTAGCCTCATGCTGAAATTGCTCAGCACTGCACATAGTGCTGGGAAACCTGCCATCGGGATCACTAAACGTCTGGCTGATATTAAACCGTTTTGCACCCGCGATGATCCCCGCAGGCTGATACTTTCCTGTTGCCCCGGGTTTGAGCATGCCGCAATCGAGTACCACAACTCGGTCGAGGTTCTTTAGTAACCAGTGACAGCTTTTGATGTTTTTCATTTTGAATGAATTGTATTGACTGTTTTAGTATGCCACTAATACTAGATGGGAAATATGGCAGAAACAATTGGATATTGTACAGAGTCAGTTAAATTCTGACTCTGGGACATCACTTTGTAGGGGCCTGTTGATTAGAAAGCAAACCTAAGGCTCAGCGTGGTCGACGTATAATCACCCGCGTCGCGATAAACCAAATTCGACGCCAAGTTCGAGTTAAAGCGATAACCTAAACCGGCAAGAAAAAACGCGTTGTCATCAGCTCCTTCTCCTGAAATATGCTCAAAGCCAATACCCAGTTTGGCTTCCCATTTTTCTGCAAACACACGTTGATACTGAACACGAGCGCCATAAATATCTGCATGATCATGCCACACGTTACTGACGCTTCTGAATGCGTTTTTGTATTTCAGACTGTGCTCAAACGTATAACGCCCTAACTGAATACCAAAATCAACGGCTGAGCGATTGCTGAGATCAACAACCTGACCCACTCCCAAACGCAAATGCTTGATTGTCTGTGCCGATTCGTTGAATTCACCTTCTACGTGATAACCCGACTCATCTTTGGTCCTGTCAACTTGTGCTTCCCAATAAATACTATCATTCCGACCCACAGCAGC
The DNA here is from genome assembly GCF_024124545.1 of Pseudoalteromonas sp. XMcav2-N. Lineage (GTDB taxonomy): Bacteria > Pseudomonadota > Gammaproteobacteria > Enterobacterales > Alteromonadaceae > Pseudoalteromonas. The sequence continues at coordinate 109,796 of NZ_JAMXSF010000009.1, read as the reverse complement.
AAACGAGAACCCCGATGAATCATCTGTAAAGTCAAAGGTTTTATGGCCAAGCTCTATGTAGTTGTAATCTACCTGATGTGCTACCACTGAAGCGTTGCAGAGTAATAATGAAGCACAGCCGAGCATGTACTTGTTCATAAATAAATCGCCTTTTTCCCTTAAAAATCAAAACCCTAATTGTACCCAATTATCACACTGAGCTCGACTTATTTTTGCGAATACTCACTCTATTACTGCAAACTCGTAGCAACTCCACTACCTACCTAATAACAAAACACTTCTACACCCAAAAACACACAGTGATGACCTCCCTTTTTAGACAGGTTATACTCGACGAATTCCGTCGATTATTTGTAACGTTATGTCCTCGAAAACAATCACACAAGACAATGTACGTGGCCCAATCCTGGTGGTTTTGCCTAAATTTATCGGTGATGCCATCAATACTTTGCCAGCAATTGCTATGCTCAGATCTCTATATCCCGAGCATCCTATACATCTACTGGCACGCCCCTACATGCTTGAAGTACTTGAGCGTGCAGCACATTACAACATTGAGTTGATTGCGGATAACCGCTATTGCAAAGAACACAAGCAAGGTATGTTTTCTTTTGCACGTACACTGAGAAAGAACAATTATGCTTTGGCAGTGTTGTTCAGAGGTTCAATACGTGAAGCACTACTCGCTAAACTGGCTCGTATAAATCTGATTGTTGGTTATGCACAGAACGGCCGTAAACCACTACTCAGCCATGCGCTAAAACTCAACGAATGCCATCATTATATTCATCGGTATTGCCGTCTGGTGAATGACGTTCACAATCGCCCTTTTTCTCACTTTGAGTTACCCACCTTGTTACCACGCACCACTAAGTTACCGGAGCACGTGCACAGAACAGCGGTCTACATAGGTGGCAAGAACAAAGGAACCCGACACTATGACATAGCAAAAAGTGTGGATGCCCTCACCCGTATAGCAAAATCGACAGAGACCCATTTTTTTATTGTGGGGGATCCATCCGAGTCAGAAGACGCAGTCCGTTTATGTCAGGCGTTAACACAAAATAAGATTTCTGTAACTAACATGGCTGGCAAGACCACGCTTGGGGAACTAGTTGATACAATCGCCGCTATGGACACTATGATTTCCATAGACTCTGGCCCGATGCATATTGCAGCAGCCTGTAATGTACCTTGCCTGGCCTTAGTAGGGCTAGGTACCTCCCCCTGGTCTATCGTAAGGCCACTACAAAAAAACCTTATGGCATTGGAAAGCCCATCAACCAGCTTGAAAGAACATGAGATCATCAATGACATAAGCCCAGAAATGATTGCGCACCAGTATATTGCGCTACTCGCTCACACTAAAACCTAACACAACCCGTCTCCTTCACCGCCACTCCTCATGGCGGTGAAACAGAAATAAAAATAAGAAAAACCAAAATCTTGTACAAAAACACGTATCACAGCCAGGAATAGACGCGTGTTACCAACGCACACCGAGCACAAATAATTAAAACAATTAAAATATAAGTGAACTTTAACGAAAAAAAATGTTCTACTAATGCCGGAACGTAAAGTCGAACAAATAATAATAAACTGCCGGAATATCTACATGAAAATCAACAAACACGCCCTGCGCCCAAATCACTGTCCAGACTTAATCCGTATGGGTAACCACTTTGATGGTGGATACATCGTGCCCAAAAGCCATATAGAAGAAACTGATGTTTTGCTCTCGCTGGGTATCAATGATGACTGGCGGTTTGACAAAGAATTTCAGGCGCTCAATCCAGATTGCCGGGTTGTGGGGGTAGACTATACCGTCGGGCTTGGCTTTATCGTTCGAAAAACCCTGCAAAATAGCCTCAAGTCTCTGATCAATACATTGTTGTTTCGCCATGACAAACGCCAGAAGTACTGGACGCGTTTATTAAACTGTGTGTTTTTTTACAGCTTTTTCCGCGGCAAAAACTGCCATTTACAACGCCGTGTCAGTAAGGCTTCAGATCAATTGGATATCAGCCTGGATGAATTAATCAACCAGCATTGTGGGGCGAAAGATGACATCATTTTTCTTAAAATGGATATCGAAGGGGCTGAATACCAGGTTATCGATGACCTGTGTAAACATGCCGACAGGATCAATGTCGTTGCCGCAGAGTTTCATCACCTGGACACGCAGACCGCTGACTTTAACCACTTTATTGAATTGATAAAAGCGCATTTTCATGTTGTTCATATTCATGGTAACAACTATGGTAAATACGCAGACTCGATTGATTTCCCTGAAACTGTTGAAATTACATTTATCAATAAAGCTTTGGCGCCTGATGCGACGGTTTCCCAACTCTCTTACCCGGTTGAAGGACTAGACTTTCCAAACAACCCGAAAAAACCGGATTACTCATTGGCGTTTGAGTGATCACATCTTTATCACCACACCGCGCAACGGTGCCAGTCTGGCGAGGATCTGGTTTTGCGTGGTGTGGTCAATGCCCGCTTCGGTCATGGCGTTAATCAATAGCTCAACGACCCGGTTAAAGTCGGCTTCGGTGATCTGCATGCCGGTGTGAATCTGTATCATAGAATCCCCCTGATAATCGCAGGGGCCGTCGAGGGTATCACACAGGTGAGTAATAAACCCCTGACGAAAGCGGCTTACATTGGCCTTAGCAAAGTAAGGCAGAATGGCTTTATCCCGTCCTATTTCCTGAATAAATAGATCAACCAGTCGCTCCAGACCGGCCTCACCGCCAATTTTTTGATACAGAGTCGGCCGGGCAGCGGACTGGCAGCCACCCATCCAGACGCAGGCTAGCAAGACTATCAGACTGGCTACAAGGTTGCGGGTCATGTGATGTGCTTTATTATTCACCCTAATCCCTTAAAAGTATCCGGTAACAGACACATACCAACCGGTTTGACCCGGCTGACCTGCGATACTGCCCAAATCCAACCAGGCTGCGGTGATATTGACCTGCTTATTGATAAACCAGGCAACAAACACATCCTGCCACTGTTGCTCGCCCAATCCGAGGTTGTCAGGCTTTTCACGATATTCGTAGCCCAAAGCCAGGTGCTGGCTAAGAAAAATGGCCGTACTGGCTTCAAGGTAAATGCGTTCACTGCCGTGCTGACCACCGAAACCCAGCAGACCCAACTGATTGGCCTTCGTATGACGCGCCGTGATATTCCAAAATGCGTTATAGCCGCCAAGCATGCCCAGATGCAGCTTGCTGGCAGCTAAATAAATATCGGTGCCGCTGTCATCTTCCGCGCCCAGTAAAGCGGCAACCGCATCGTCTTTTAACGACTTGTGTTGCAGGCCCAGGCTTAATTGTGGCCAGGTACTGTAAACGATATCCCCATACAGGCGCACTTTAACACCACTTACCGACTGTTCAATATCTGTATTGAGTGCTGGCACCGCAAAGGTTTGCTCGGCATAACTCAGCTCGACTCGATCAAACAGGTTAGCCTGAATGCCACACACATCGAGGCGATAGTCGTCGACGCTGGCACGGCTGCAAAATCCCCCAAGACTCCACTGAACTTCGCTGGCATAACCTGCAAGTTGTGCCCAGGGCACGATCCCACCCCCAGCGCTTCCTTCTACCTGAGAAACGCCCGGTGTGGCCAGTAACTTACCGGATCCTGCGATACTGTGTGTACTCACACACAGCACACAACTGGTCAGCAAAAGCAGCCACGACTCAGCCTGCTTCATGATATTGGCCAAGCCATTGAGTCAGTAGATCCGCTTTTAATGGCTTACTCAGATAGTAACCCTGCGCGTAATCACACCCCATTTCTTTAAGCAGCTCCAAAGAGGCTTTGTCTTCTACGCCTTCGGCCACCACAGAGAAACCCAGCTGATGACCCAGACTGATGGTGGAGCGCACAATACATTGATCCTGATGGGTTTCAGCAAGTTTCAGAATAAACACTTTATCCAGCTTAAGTTCATCAATGGGCAGCATTTTTAAGCGGCCCAGCGAGGTTTGCCCTACCCCGTAATCGTCCAGAGATATATGTACACCAATTTCTTTGAGTACTTTAAGCGCAGCTATACCTTTTTCTTCATTTTCTATCATGTCCCGCTCGGTCAGCTCTATGGTGATCAGCGATGGAAATATTTGATAGCGGTCTAACATGGCTTCCAGGTGCGGCACAAAGTCGGGATCGGCAATATCCTGCGCCGACACATTGATGGCTGCCTTCATGGTGATCCCCTGTTCAACCCAGTTGGCCACCTGAGCCACTACGGTTTTAAGCACCCACTGAGTCAGCTCAACAATCAAGCCGGACTGCTCAGCCAGATCAATGAAGAACTCAGGCGAGACCCATTCTCCATTGCGCCGTTGCCAGCGGATCAGTGATTCAACCTTATCGACCTGCTGACTGTGCATGTTCAGCTTGGGCTGATAAGTCATAAACAACTGGCCATCATCACTTTGCAATGCGGCTTTTAGTTCATCGATGATCAGCAAGCGTTCAAGATACGCTTCGTCTTCACCAGTCTGATAGAAATAAACCGAGTTATTGCCCTGCTGTGCGGCATTATCGGCTGCAATCAGTGCCCGTCGCACGAGATCTTCAGGATCGTCTGCCTGCTCAGGGTAATGCACGACGCCCACGCTAAATCGCAGGTTGATCTCCAGTTTTTGTACCTGATATGGCTGGTTAAGCGCACTTAAAAACCCCGCAACACAGCCCTCCATGGAGCTGTCTTCTTTGGCTGCCAGCACAGTTAAAAACTCATCGCCTCCCAGACGGGCATTGAGCCCTTCAAAACTGGCACCTATCTGTTCAATGCGCTGTGCAACGGCCTGAATACAGCTATCCCCAACGCGCGGTCCCAGTTTATCGTTAATGTGCCTGAGGCCTTTAATGTCCACAACCAGCAGGTAATAAACACGACCATCTTGCAACAACCGAGTGAGTTTCTCCATAGCCGCAGCCCGGTTGTAAAAACGCGTCAGACCGTCATGACTGGCCTGATAGCGAATTTGCTTTTCCCGCGCCTGAATGTCGTCGCCCATTTCATGAAAGGCATCCACCAGCTGGCAAATCTCTTTGGTAGGCCGAGACTCATGTACAGTCGCTTCATAATCTCCCAGGGCAAAGCGGCGCGCCATCACAGTCAACTGCTGCAAGGGAGTTGCCAGATTGCGGGCCAAAAAGCCACTGGCCACAAAGCCAAACAGCATAGTCACACACGACGACAAGATGATAGTCAGCACCAGCTGATCAAACTCCTGATAGTCTTTGGTCATATCGGCACTCAATACCAGGCTCACCGGCGAAGAGCTGAGCGCAGGCAAGGCCACTTCGGCATTGATATAAATCGGAAACTCACTCAACCACCGGGTTATTTTTTGCTCGTGTAAATAAGCAAACAGATCCTGTGAGTCCGGTAAACTCAAAGAACTGGCCTTGATCTGCTCACCATGGCCGATAAAACTCATCTCCATGCCAGTCAGTTCACGCAGCTGTCTTGCGACCTCTGTATCTACCGCAAAACCAACGATGGCAAAGGCAATGGTCCTGGGCGCCTTAACCGGAAGAATAATGGCTTGATACAACTGTTTGTCGAGGCTAACAAAGGCCGACTGTTCTGTGTGATTCAACAGCTCTCTGAGCAGCGGGCGCAAATCTTCAGCCAATTCAATTTCTGCCTGATTAGCGGAAATCAGCTGCCCTCTGACATCCAGCAATAGCATCAAGTCAGCATCAATTCGCTGACTGTGATTAAACAACACGCTTTCTATGGTGGGGGCATCCCGGGTTGCAACGGCCTGTTTAAAGCCAAAATCCTGTGTCAGCACAGTCGCAGCTGTGACCAGTAAGCGCTCTTTTGCACTCAGGTACTGCTGATAGACATTTTGTGCTACCTGTATATCCTGCTGCACTTTGCGTTCATTAAACTGGCTGGTGGACCACCAAAAGCTGGCCAAACTGGCTATGGCTGTTAACAGCACTAACCCGACGCACAGCGCGATAATGCGATTTTTAAAACTAGTGCCCATGATGCTCCTTAAACATCTCAGAGAATGTGTTTCTGGGTGCCGGTGCCTGTATCTCTACAATAACAGACCCGGATTGTTGTAATTCTGCCACCGCCACTACCCTGCGAGTGTCGATATCCTGTGTTTGCAGTGCGTGCCAGATGGCTACTTGCTGGGCGTATGCTGGTATTTGCACAGTTCCCTGCTGATTTGTTGTAAGCACATCTTTTGATTTAGAAACATAGATATAGCCGACCATTGAATCATGAATATTACATCCTAAAACAACGACACCAGATTGTTCAAATCGTATCGGTTGAATGGGGGTGCCGGCATACAATTTGAGTTCAAATCGTTTAGTATCAGAGAAGGAATATACATGATGGCGAATATCATCGCTGTTTGGAAAGCTGACCGCCTGGCCTTGCATAATGGTAAGCAGCCGAGGATGAAACTGTTTATCAATCTGATCCATTATCGCTATCTGCTGCACAGAGCCTGCACGCAGAGGGGCAATAACCTCGACTACTACATCGGGCAATGGAGCACCATGCTGGTCGCGTAATTGAAGGGTGTACCCGCTACCGTTACCACTCTCGGCTCCATAGGCAACGCCAGTCATAAGAACCACCGCACAGCAACCAAACAGGGTCATGCTGAATGCAGCCCATACGCCCCCTACGGTTCGTCTGATCACGTTCAGACGCCCTTGTGCGATCCTTACCGGGTTATGCCCGCTGACGTTCATGGATATTTGCCTGAGCCACTTGCATACTCTTAAGTAAAAGTGACGCTGAAAAGAAAAGCAAGGACTAACACGAATTCACGTTCAGATAATACGTAAACACGCAGGAAAATCGGCGCCAAGGGTATGTTTTTAGCTCTGGCTTGAAAGTGCTTGGTACGTCAAAATGAAAAAGCGGCACCGGGCCGCTTTTTCAGAAGAGTCGTATCAGGTGACTCAGGCGTCGATCAGAGCATACTCTTTATCTAACACCGCAATCACTTCGTCACGCGGGCTTTGAGGTATGCTTAACTGCCGACCAACTATTTTGCTGGCAATGCCGACATAGGTATCAGATACAGACATCATTACCTGCTCTGGCAGTTTGTAACTGGCAGCCAGCTGCTCACGCTCATCCATGCGGTCTTTGTTCAGCAGAACATCGCTGTCAGGAACATTGTTGATCAGCAGCTGGCGGAAGCCCTCTTTTGAGTTCTCGACAATGTTACCGTCGCGGTAGGCCGGGCCATCCCAGATCCGCGATGAATCCGGTGTTCCTACTTCGTCAATGTAGATCAGGCGTTCGGTGCCATCTTTGTCTTCCACGTAACCAAATTCAAATTTGGTATCAACAAAAATCTGGTCCAGCTGAGCCAACTCTTTAGAGATGAGCGCAAAGCCTTCGCTCAGCAGCTTTTCATAGAGTGCGACATCGTCTTCAGACTTAAAGTTGAACGCATCCAGATTATCTGTGATATTGCGACGGGTGATGTTCACGTCGTCCACTTCCGGTACATCTGCTAAACCACGAATGATCCCTTTGGTTGACGGGGTGATCAATACCTCATCCAGCTTTTGATGGGCCGTAAGGCCTTCTGGCAGATTGATGCCACAGAACTCGCGTACACCTTTGCTGTAATCGCGCCACATGCTGCCAGTGATATACTGACGGGCAATGGCTTCGACGCGCACTGTGCTGGCTTTACGCACGATCCACACGTAAGGGTGTGGAATATCCACGATGTGATTGCCGGCCAGTCCGGCTTCATCAAACAACTTAAACCAATGGGCGGCCACACTGTTTAGTGCGATACCTTTACCCGGCACACCATTGAGGCCGTTTTCGCCCTGCCAGATGCAATCAAATGCGGAGATGCGATCCGAGATCACCATGATCGCCAGCTCAGTTCCGGTTGGAACATCATAGCCTTTTTCTTCAATTAAACGGGCGCTGTCCTGGTCGGTTAACCAATAAACTGAACGTACTTTACCACTGTGCACAGCACCTTTGGTGCGAATGGGTAGATCGTCATTGACGTCTAGAACTTTGTAGCTACTCATTGTATCTCCATAGAGAACGGCTGCGTCTTGCTAAAGGACGCAAAATACAGAGGGGGTTAGAGCGGTGTATGATAGTCGAGCAGCCGCTAAATCACAATTGCTTTACCGCACTGATCGGCGATATGCCGCAGGCAGGTTTAGCTTGAGGCACAAGTATTTTATGATGCGGGTGTGATCCGCCATTGATGTGAGACTATGCTAGAAATTAATAACCTGATATTTCGCTGGCCAGGCCAGACAGACGCCACACTCAACATACCTAAACTTGAGGTAGCCGCTGGTGAGCGGGTGTTTTTACATGGCCCAAGCGGCAGCGGAAAATCCACTTTACTGGGGTTGCTCAGCGGTATAAGCAAGCCTGAGTCTGGACATATCCGATTACTGGATACTGATCTGGCAAACCTCAGCGATGCCGCCAGAGACAAATTCAGAGCCGATCACATCGGCACCATATTTCAGAATTTTAATTTGCTGCCCTATCTCAGCCCAATTGAGAATGTGATGCTGGGGTGCAATTTTTCTAAACTCCGCACTCAGCGAGTCAGTGCTTCTGGTAACACACTGACCCAGCAAGCCCAACAGCTGCTACACGCGCTCGGCCTGAGCCCCGAGATTATGTCGCGTTCAGTGTCGCAGCTGAGTATAGGCCAGCAACAGCGAGTCGCAGCTGCCCGGGCGTTTATCGGTCAGCCGGAACTGATAATCGCAGATGAACCCACCTCGGCACTGGATGCCGACAATCGCAATACCTTTATTGAGCTGCTGTTCCAGCAAGCCAGCCAGTATGGTGCCACTATCCTATTTGTCAGCCATGACAATAGCCTGGCGCCTTTATTTGATAAACAATTGAGTCTGGTTGAAATAAACGAGGTGAATCAATGAGGTTAGTCACGTTAGCAACCAAAAGTATGCTCAATCGCAAGGCCAGTGTACTGCTGACCCTGTTTACCATTGCCATCAGTGTGATGTTGCTGCTTTCCATTGAGCGGGTGCGTCAGGAAGCCAAAAGCAGTTTCAGCAATACCGTGTCGGGTACCGATCTGATTGTCGGCGCACGCAGCGGTGATATTCAGCTCCTGCTTTCCAGTGTATTTCGTATCGGCCATGCCAATAACAGCGTCAGCTGGGCAAGCTATCAGGATATCAAGGCTCAGCGCGGCGTAAGCTGGGCCATTCCCATCAGCTTAGGCGACAGCCATAAAGGCCACGCAGTGCTGGGCACCGACAGCGCGTACTTTACACACTTTCGCTATGGCAAAAAACAAAACCTGGCCTTTGCCGCCGGCCGCGCGTTTGTTAATGCGCAGGAAGTGGTACTGGGGAGCGAGGTTGCCAGCAAAATGCATTATCGGCTTGGCCAGCAAATTGTGATCTCACATGGTATGGGTAATACCAGCTTCCACCATCACGACGATAATCCGATGACCATAGTGGGGATCCTGGCGCCTACCGGTACACCCGTCGACAAAACCGTACACGTGCCACTGGCAGCCATTGAGGCCATGCATAGCCAGCCTAAATCAGCGCCCCGCATGATAGGTAAGCCTAAACAGTCCACTGATCATGATGATACGCATGAACACAATCACAGTCATGACCACGGCCATGCGGATGAGCATAAGCACAATGGCAGCCATGACCATGCGGATGAGCATGGACATAATGACGATCATGGCCATACAGACGAGCATAACCACGGTCATGAGCAGCCCGACACCGTCGCGGTCGCCGTACCAGCACCCGCACATTTGCATGGCGACCTGATCGGCGAGCCAAAACAGATCACCGCATTTCTGATGGGGCTGGATTCACCGCTCTATACCTTGCAGATCCGTCGAAACATCAATAATTACAAAGCGGAGCCACTGCTGGCCATCATGCCCGGTGTCACACTACGTGAGCTGTGGCGTATGTTAGGCCTGGTAGAGAAGATCCTGTTGCTGTTCTCAGGCGTAGTGGTACTCATCAGCCTGCTGGGTATGCTCACTACGTTACTGGCAACCCTCAACCAGCGTCGCCGTGAGCTGGCCATTTTGCGCTCTGTTGGCGCCAGACCCCGGCATATTTTTACACTCATGAGCAGCGAGGCCATCTTGATCACAGCCGCCGGTTGCGCACTGGGCATTGCCCTGTTTTACGCGCTGATCGCCCTGGCTCAGGGCACACTGCAAAGTCAGTTTGGGATCAGTCTGAGTATTTCACTGCTCAGTCACTATGAACTGATGTTGATCGGCGTTATCATGGCGGCCGGCACTTTGATGGGCATATTGCCTGCAACCCGGGCCTATTTCTATTCGCTCAGCGATGGCATGAGCATTAAGCTATAAGAGGTTTTGAATGACACCAATACGCACTTTTTTCTGGCTATACACTGCGCTATTGCTAATTTCAGTACAAGTTCAGGCTGGACCCCCGAAAGAAATTTTCTGGGATGACCTGCTACCAAAAGGCTATGAACTCAGCGATCAGGATGCCTCAGCCAGCCACGATGGCGATCAGCAAAACTGGGTACAGCCAGATCTGGATGCGCCCGTGGTCAAAAGCCTGGATGGCAAACAAGTGAGCTTACCCGGGTTTGTGGTACCGCTGGAAGGCGACAGTGAAGTGATCACCGAATTCCTGCTGGTGCCCTACTTTGGCGCTTGTATCCACGTGCCACCGCCGCCACCCAATCAGATTGTCCACGTTAAAATCAAGAACGGCGTGCCCATCGACAGCCTGTATGATGCCATTACCGTGACTGGCACTATGAAAGTTGCAACCTGGAAAGGTGACCTGGCACAAACTGGATATCAAATGGACGCGGTTGGCGTCGCACCATTTGAGCTGTAAGCCCTGGCCATTTATCAGAAAGTGGCTCAGAACTGAGCCACAGGTAATACCAATCAGCCTTTAGCAAAGGCAACTTCTGAAATGGAAAGTATCGCACTGGTCGATTGCCGTGTTACAGGTGGACCATGCGGTACGATATGCACCACCCGCAATCTGAGGTGTTTCGCCACCAGCAAGCGTACGTGCCGGTTTGCCAAGCTGCTTTATCGATTTTTTGTTTAACTGTAGTTTCATAGTTTATTTCCTTATTGGTATCTGTAGTGTGTGCTCGTAGGCACTTAACCACCATTGCATATATTTCAACCAGATGCAAAGCTAGCCCTGCGCCAGCTGTTGGCAAAGTATACGCATCAGCGCGGGGTCGTCCTGCATCAGTAACTTCAGCTTATCAACTGGGATCCACATCACTTCACAGGGCGTTTCTGCCAGATAATCCAGCGCCGAAGTGCCTGTCAGCAAGGCCGTAACCCCCAGGGCCTCACCCGGCCCCCGAACCACAGCCTGACTACTTCCGTCAGTGCCAGCGCCGACTTCTCGTACGCTCCCTCGATAAATGACCCCCAGTTTATTCAGCGGCTTACCCCGCTTGATCAAAGCCTGCCCGGCGTCATAAATGCCCCGCTCCTGGCAGCTGCTTATTTGCTCCCGGGTGGTGTGTGTTACGCCATGCAGCCAGGGGATCTGCTGATCCAGCTGCGCCGCCTCGGTCTGGCGAAAAATGGACACTTTTTGCAGTGCCGCCATACGCTTTTCGACACTTTCCAGCAAACGACTGGCTTCGGGTTTATCGAGCACTGCCAGCTTTAGTTGCTCATTAATCACCGCACGCTCCCGGTTAAGCAGCAATCGGGTAGCCGCCTGGGATTGCAGTGCCTGAACGATATCCGGAAACGTCTCCTGAAGATCATTGATGCGCGCTATGGTCTGAGCAATATTACCCTCAACCTGCTTACGCACCTGATCCGCTATTTGTGTGTTTGGCGATAAGGTATCAATGTGACTTTCCAGTGCTTCCTGCGCCTGAATAAAACCCCGTGCCACATCGTACCCCACCACCAGACGCTCAAAGTACAATCTCAATAACGCCCGCTCTAACCAGGCACTGCCACGCAGTCGTTCAAGCCAACCCGGTACTTGCCAGGTCGCAAACAGAGTATCGCGCGGCCCAATGCAGGGCTCGCCATCCAGTGCCTGCTCCACAGCTTCAACCAGCAAGTTGGTTGCTCGCTTACCCAGGGTCCCTTGCTCAAACTGTGTCCAGTAGTGTTTTCGTTCCGTCTCCAGCAGACGACGTAAAAAAGCGGTATTGAGATCGTCCTTATCTATTGGTGTTGCGGCGTCTGACTGTGCCATCGCGCCCAGCTTGACCTGTGCTTTCACCTGTTGCCAGTCAGCGCCCAGTAAAAACGGGCTGTTCATCATGGTCGGCAACATGGTTTGCAGGGTATTGGCGACCTGCTGATTGGCTTTGTCCACCGTAGCCTGTTTAGCCGGAGGCAGGCTATCGAGACGCAGAAACTTCAGCAGCATGCCCATAGTGCCGCCGTTAATTAAAATCGTCAGTACCACAATCCCGGCACATAAAAACAACATGCGATCGCTTACCTCCTTTGGGATCGCCTCGCTGGCAGCCACGGTCAGGGCCAGCGCTAATGAGACTGCGCCACGCAGACCCCCCCAGCATAATACACTGGCTTTTTCAAAGGTAATGCCCACGCCTATACGGCTTAACAAAGGTGTGAACACTGTGATGGAAGTCCCCCGGATCAGCATGATCCCCGCGTACAAGATACCCAGCGTCTGCCATGCCTGAAGGTCGTCCAGGGGCACCCGAATGGCCACCAGGATCCCCACCAGGAGGAAAATACAGGTGTTGGCAATATGCGCCATCATTTCCCAGAAATGATGTAAAAATCCGGCAACCTCCGGGCTTATCCGGGTCCGCCCGACACTGGCCAGTACCAGCGCCAGCGTCACCACTGCCACCACTCCGGATACATGGAACGACTCGGAAATAAAAAAGGCCGAGTACGCCGCTGCTATGGTCAGAGTGATCTCTATCATGGGATCGTTAAACACCCGATCGATCCACATAATACATAATCCGCCCAACACCAGCCCTATCGCCAGCCCCACCAAGACGACCCCGGCAAACTGGCCTACCGCTTGCCAGGGCGAGGCCATCGCCGCGCCTTCACCACCACTGCTGGCCAGTACCCAGACATAAAACAAGCTGAAAAACACAATGGCGGTCCCATCATTAAGCAAAGACTCGCCCTCAATCAGGGTTTCTAGACGTTTGCGCGAGCTCACTTCTTTCAGTAAAGCCACCACAGCCACCGGATCGGTGGCACTGATCAGGGCACCAAACATCAGGCACATGGCCCAGCTCCACTGCCAGTGTTCAGGCACGCTCACATGCAATAACTCAGCAGTCAGCCAAATGGCCAGCATCAGACCTGGCACCGCCAGAATGGCAATTTGCGTAAACATGCGCCGGAATAAATGCACTTCCATGGCAAACGCGCTTTCGAAGATCAGAGTAGGTAAAAATAGAAAGAGGAACAGATGCGGGTCGATGTCAGCCACCAGCGTCAGGGTATCGCCGACCATCTGCATATCACCAGTGAATGCCTCACCCCGCTGCGCCAGCCCGATACAGATCCCTATGACCAGCAGCGCTACAGTATAAGGGATTTGGGTATTTTTCAGGGCATGGCGAGTCAGCGCCCCGATAAACAGGGCCAGGATCAAAAACACCAGGACCAGAATGCCAGATTCAAACTGCATACCTGTCGCCTTAACCACCGCGTTCAGAATGGTTAAAGCTTAGTTCACTCAGGCTGGCCCTGTTAGTTTATGGTCAAAAAACTCAGCCCTCAGTTTTGCCCGCGTAGTAAATCGTCACTGGCTGCGAGTAATTGGGCACATCATCATAGCTAAATACCGCATAATACTTCGCAATATCCGGCGTACCAAAGTTATCCAGCGTATAATTGTCCCGACCACCGTACAACTTCACCCCATCAAACGGCGAGCGCGGCGGATGAAAACGGTTACGCACCACAAAGAAGCCGACCAGATCCTCGTCTTCTTCATTGTCCCAGGTCAGCTTAACCACGCCATTTTCGACCTGAGTTTGCAGGTTATGGGGCGCAGCCACCGGATGTTTACGGCGCTCGATATAATCGATCTTCAGCTGTGCCGGCTGCTGGTCCTGACAGTTGGTCCAGTTTACCAGTGCATCGGTAGCCTGCGACTCCGCGGTGGCACGAATAATAAAGTAAAATGGCGTCTGTGCCTGATGCAGACGTTCCAGCTCCTGCAAGCTGTAGCTGTCGAAAATAAAGTGATGTTCAGCACGCTCTCTGAGTTGCTCATTACTGACCTCATAGCCGATATATTCAATCTTCTGGCGCTGTTTAACATGCTGGTAGTCCACATCTCTGAGCTCCACCAGCTCGATGGTAAAACGCACATCCCGTGCAGATGCAATGGAATTACAACAGCGCACAGTAAGGCAGGCATTGGTAAATACGGTACGATCAACGGGCAAATCCACATTCAGATCAAACGCCATTTGTCCGTAAACAATATCGCCTTCGGAATCGAATCCCGATGCCAGCTTGTCGGCCACTACTTTGTCTTTGTAAATGGTATTGCAGGACAGCGGGCTCAGGGCGAGCTGTTGCTCGGGTAGCTGATAGACCAGCTCCAGGTTGGGCCGATAGTGCAGACCACTGCCAAACGAGCCGTAGCCAATATCGAATTGCATCACCTGAGAGTCTTTGCCCAGTGGCAATTTCTTGGGTCCCTGTAAGCGCAGCAGTAAGCGCTTCTGCTTGAGCAACTTGGCCAGCAGGCTGCGCTCAACCCCGTTAAACAGCCATTTCATCCAGATCCCCTGGGTGAGCTTGTCGGATTCTATGGTTTGTCCCAGCGTATGCAATGGCTTAGCATCGGCAATACTGCTGTAGTCATAGATGTCCTCAACCTGATCGGCATCGAGAATCGCCACCGACCACTCGCCATATTTTTCAATTTTGGCGGCCACCCGGTTCATTGGATAGATAAAGAACTGGGCGCTTAAGATCTGCGAGCCTTCCACAATACTGCTGAGATCAAACTGCACCACGCCCATGCTGATCCCACGCTTTTTATCGACGCCGATAAACATGGAGTTATAACCAAAATGCTCCTTGTTCTTGGCCTGATTGTTTTGCGATAAATAACCCACAGTTTCGCGAGAAGGGAACAAGGTACGGGCGCTTTCGGTCCGGCCCAGGCGGGTTTTCAGGCGCAATTCCGGGCTGAACGGGGATTTTATTTTAGTGACTTTATCGACGGCGCGAATGTTATAAAAATAGCTGTGTCCGCTTTGCAGCTGGCGATCGATAAAGCCCAGTGTTTTGGTGATCGCCACCAGAGTTTCTTCGCCGCAAGGGTTTTTGTTGTGCTGACTGCGATAGACTTCAAAGTAGATGTCATCCCGATCTTCATACTGCCACTCCAGCTCGACACTGTCATGGGCCACGGATTTGATGGTGAACCCTTCAACCCGCTTAGGCGCCAGCGGCGAATAGTTAATCGCTTCACTCAGTGCATATTGTACGGCGGGAATATTCTCGGCGACACTCTCGGACATGTTTTTCATATAATCCGGAATGTTTCGCGTACCCACTTCCACCACAGTGGCGATGATCCCTTTGCGATAATAATACTCGCGGCCACTGCCGTGGATCAACTGAGCCGGCGGCTTGCCACGGTGGATCCCATACTGACGTCCCGTGACCTTTTTGATCTCGTGGTTCATGTTAGCGCACAGCACATTCAGATCCGTGCCTTCGATCTCGACCTCATGATTAAACTTATGGGCGGGGAAAAACACGTTACCCTGAGAGTGATAATCCAGTGCAATGCGGATATTCTCATGACTTTCCACAAAATCGCGAATGGCACAGGTTTCCGGCTCAGAAAAGGCATGAGGACCGCCATAGGTATTCGAGCCGGTATTCTGATTGCGCATAAATTTGGCATCAAAGTTACGGTTCAAGTCCACCCCAAAGGTACCATCGCCGTTGTTACGCCGATTTTTGCGCCAGAACGAAAAATGATTGCGGGAATACTCAAAGCCATCGGGGTTCAGACAAGGCACCATGTACAGGGTGTTACGGGTCAATGCATGTTGTAGCTTAGGATTGAAACGATAGTTATCAATCACATACTGAACAAACTTCACCGCTAGTTCGTTGCCAATCCATTCCCGCGCATGAATGGACCCAGTATACAGTAAGGCCGGTTTATCATCGGCATAGGTCACATCCAGGGAAATGGTCACCAGCATGATCGGTCGACCTTCCCAGGTCTCACCTATGCTTTGTAAACGGATCAAATGGGGATGTGCGCTCATGGCGCTTTGCAGGAACTCTATGGTGTCCTGATAGGACGCATATTGGATTTTCATAGCGGTTGCTCAGTTGCATAAAAAGACATGCCATAACCCGGATCAGACTAGCTGATCCGGTACAGCCAGAAAGCACTAATGTGTGGTCAGCCCGGCGGGCATCACCTGTTGCCAGTGAGCAACAATCTTCTCCAGTTTCTTATCCTTCAGGTTTTTTACGACACATAACTGCTGTGGCTCGGTATTCAGGGCTTCAACCACACCATGTGCACCAAAGGTGGCCATGATCTCGTCGATCATCTTGTCGCCGATCCCTTTCACCTGCGCCAGGATCTCCCGGATCTGGGCATCATCAAACATCGGGGCCGGATAGCTGTTGAGCGCCATACCCGCCTGCTCATCGCTGCCCGGAATGGGTTGCAGAGCTTTGGCTTGTGCCGATTTGGCTTGCAGCACGAAGTTGTCTTGCAGATTCCAGATCTCACTGGGCCACTCTTCGACACGCTGATATTGGGTATCGAGAATTGGAAACTGTTGTTCATCCATACCGTGGAAGGTCTCGCCACAGTCCTGACTTGGCGTATAGCTGGAAAACCCAATATGACGCATAGTACGCAGCAAACGTGAATCGATTTTGCCCAGCTCCTCCCAGTTGTACAGCGGGATGCTCGGCTTACGGAAATGGCCATCAGAGAGCAGCCACATCAGATACTGGCCTATCCAATCTCGAATATATGGGAACGCAGCAAATGCCGTGGCACACTCCAAAATGCGTAGCTTGCCATCTTTGCCCAGCGCAATATCGCACGCCCAGTATTCCGCATTCGCCGCTTTCGAAGCAGCAGTGGCCAGCTTAAGCACTGATTTTGGTACTGCCTGATAATCCATGCTGCCACCCTGGCTGGTATTGGTCAGCCACTCACCTTCCGGTGGACGACGCCAAAAAGCGCATACCGGCTTATGGCCTACCAGCATGACACGAATGTCTGCTTCCATAGGCACAAAGTCTTGTACATAAGCCGGGTAGTATTTTTTCTCCGTCAGGAGTGCCATTGCTTCGTCGTAATTATCCACTTTATGTACAAAGTAGCCGCCGTAATTTGAGGGACCATACGAGCGCTTGATGATCTTTGGGTAGGTGGCCTGACTGAGATAACGCTTTGCTTTTTCAGGGACGTAAAAGATTTCGGTATGTGGCGCCGGCAACTTGTACTTACGACAGAAGTGGGTCACGTTTTCTTTTGACTTGTTTGAAAACTGGCTATCCAGCGAGGGTAAAAAACGTACATGTGGCAACGCACGGGCAATTTCACGGAACGTCTCATACGCTGTAGCAGGAATATTACCAATCAGCACATCGATTTTCTTTTGTTTCACTTCGGCAATAAAACGCGCTTTGTCGTTGCCCCAGTGATATACCACAGTTTCGATTTTATCTGGCCAACCTTTAAAGTTGGATTTGTCGAAAAAGCGTAAGACATAATCCAGATACAGAAGTCCAATCTTTGGGAGTTTGGGTTTTGCAGTCATTGCTCGGGCCACCTTGGCAAAATTAATGGGTTAGTAAAATAAGTCGGTCGCATGGCCATCAGGCCACTTTGTGCGTATGCAGGGCGCTTTTTTGGGTCGCTGTGCGCTCGATCAGCTCCACCATGGCATCTATCTTGGCCTGGTTAAAATTGAGCCCCAATGCTTCTTGTTCAGGTGTCGCAAACGCAGGAATGGTGTTTACTTCCAGCACCACGTATTCTTCGCGCTCGCGATCGTAGATTAGATCAACACCGGCAATCTCCAGCCCTAAGGTATTAGCAGCCCGGATCGCCAGCTCAACCACCTCCTCGTCAGGCTCTCGAACAAACACAGAGCCGCCACTGGTGATATTGGTTTTCCAGTCATCCTTCGGTGCTTTTCGGCCATAGCAACCGACAAACTTGCCATCCACCACATCAATGCGGTAGTCGGTGTTGTCGTAGTCAATAAAACGCTCAACATAGAAGTAACGTAAGTCGGTACGGCTCAAAAACGGCAGCAGCATGTCCAGTGCCTGCTCACTGTCAATTTTGACAATGCCGACGCCACCCCAGCCATCGGTGGGCTTGTAGATCAGCTTGCCGCCAAAATCTCTCAATGCCTGTTTCAGGCCATCCATATCGTTCTTGTGGCACAAACGATAATCCGCCGTGCAGATACTCTGGCTATTGAGCAAGTGAGAGGTGCGAAATTTGTCTTCCGCCAGCGCAAACGCCTCGTAGTTATTCAGTGTCGGGATCGCCTGGCTCAACGCCTGATAGAGATACACCTGGAACTGAGTTTGCTGGCCTGCGTTGTAGCTCAAAAACGCATCCAGCTGCTCCATCACTACGCCATTGCAGATGATCTGGCCATCTTTCGCCCGGGCGTCACGCAGATTGAGCCCGGTACTGGTTTGGATCCCGCGTTCAGCCAACGCGTGAACCAGGCGCTGCTCAATATCGCGCCCTCCACCATTTTCGTACATCCAGATGCCAACGTGCGGCGCCGCGACAGAGCGTGTCATAAAGTATCTCCTTGGTCCTTGAACAGGTGCATAAAATTTGGTCAGAAACGCTATTTTACAGGGCACTGTGTGACAGATTTTTGATCGTTTTTCTGTACCTGTCGGGATCCAAAAACTGTTCATAATTCCGTCACCTGACTGTCATCGAAAATCGCCACGATGGGCCAAAATTACCGCAGGGACCTGTTATGGATAGTCTGGACTTTAATGAACTCGCGTCTTTAATTCGTTGTAATTCTTACAGTAAGCATAAAGCCGGTGTGGATGCACACGGCGAGCAAATGATTGAGCTGGCTGCACCGCTGGGGTATACGCTCACCCGTTATCAGCGGGAACATATTGGTGATCATTTATTATTGCGTGCGCCAAGAAGCACGGGTAAAAAGATCCTCTTGCTGGGTCATCTGGATACGGTGTATCCACCCGATACATTCGTCGAATTCAGCCAGGACGATGACTGTGTGTATGGTCCGGGTGTGTGCGATATGAAAGGCGGTAACTGGGTAGCGCTGAATGCATTACGGCAATTGAAGCGTACCTATGGCACGCTCAACAACATTGACTGGCTGCTGGTCAGCGATGAGGAAATTGGCAGTGACGACAGCAAGGCGCTGACCAGTAAAATTGCGAAACAGTATGATGCCTGCCTGGTGTTCGAAGCAGCAGGAAAAAACCACGAACTGGTGGTGGCTCGCAAAGGCATTGCCACTTATACCATTACCATTACGGGTAAGGCGGCACATGCCGGTAACCATTACCGGGATGGTATTGATGCGAACTTTGCACTGGCAAACATGCTGATGGAAATGTCGGCCCTGACCGACCTCAAACGTGGCAGCACCGTCAATGTGGGTAAAATCCTGGGAGGCATTGGTGCCAACACCATTTCTCCATCGGCCACTATGGTAGTAGAAGCACGCTTTACCAAAGCCTCTGAACAACAGCGCTTACTCGAGGGCATAGAAAACATCTGCCTGGCCATTGAGGTCACAGGAGTGTCGGTTAAGTTAGAAGGGGGATTGCAACGGGGTGTGATGGCACCAACGGATAAGCAATCAGCCTTATTGAATGAGATCAATGAGATTCTGGGTTATGATCTGCCCGTGGAACATCGTGGCGGGGTGTCCGATGCCAATACTGCAGCCGCTACGGGGACGCCGACTTTGGATGGCTTTGGACCCTATGGTGATGGGGATCACACCATTCATGAACGCGCGATCAAATCCAGTTTTGCGCTGCGTATTGAACAGGTCACTCAGATCCTGGCAAGCCTGTGTTATCAGGCCGAACCGGAAGCTGAGTTAAGCAGTGACAGTTAGCGCTGACACTGGGAGCAATAGACGGTGCTGCGCTGACCCAGGCGGATCTCCTTCAGTTCAGTCTCACAGCTGACACAGGGTTCGCCTTTACGCCCATAGACCAGCAACTCCTGCGCAAAGTAGCCTGGCTTACCGTCGCTTTGCGCAAAGTCCTTAAGGGTCGTCCCACCTTGTTTTATGGCGCTTGCCAGTGTGTCTTTGATAATGGGTGTCAGGCGTTGATAGCGCTGCAAAGACACTTTACCTGCTTCGCGCTTTGGGTGGATCCCCGCTTTAAATAAAGACTCATTGGCATAAATATTACCGACGCCCACCACCACATGATTGTCCATAATAAACTGTTTAATCGCGACTTTCTTGCCCCGGCTGGCCGAATACAAGTGCTCGGCCGTAAACGCCTCTGTCAGTGGTTCAGGGCCCAGCTTTGCAAACACCGCATGCGCCTCATCCGGTGATTGCCACAAACATGCACCAAAGCGACGCGGATCATTAAGGCGTAAGGCCAGCCCATTTGCAAAGTGAAATTCGACATGATCGTGTTTCTTTAATGGGCTGTCCTTATCAACCACCCGCAAATTGCCCGACATGCCTAAATGCAAAATAGCCGTACCCAGCGCACTCTCAAGCAGCAAGTATTTGGCCCGCCGATGGACACCCTGTATGTGTTGTCCTTCTAGCAGGCTCACTTGCTCTGGGACTGGCCAGCGCAGCTGGCGCTGATGCACCACAACTTTAGTGACAGTTTGATTCAGAATATGGGGTTCAATGCCTAAACGGCTCACTTCTACTTCAGGTAATTCTGGCATTACTTCAACTCTATAGGGGCGAATAATTGTTGTGCCTGGGTTTTGCTCAGGCTGAACCAACGTTGTGATTGTCTGGCAAAAAGATAATAGCGCTGCTGCTGGCGGTACAGCTGATAGCTGACAGGTAATTCGCTGCCAGCCAGCCAGAACTGAGCCACACTCAGTGCTGCACTGGCTGGCAACCCCGGACTGTCAGTCAATGCCAGCTCACTTTCCTGCCACCGGGTAACTAACGCATCCAGTGTGGCCGGTTGTGCCTGCCAGGTGGCCTCGGCATCAGCGCTGAGCCGCCAGGAGGTGCCAATACGTTCAATCTTGTAACCCGGAAAGCCCAATGCCAGCACAAAGCTCTGCTGCTCAAAAAGCGGCATGCTACCCATTTCCTCATCCGAAGGGTTCATTTTCTGGTGAATCCCATTGAGAAAAAAGATCATGATCAACATGGAAAAGATCACCACATTATTCCAGGCCTTACGACTCAAACGCATAACTGCTCCAGTGCTTTTTCATACCAGCAATCCGACGGGTTAATTTTGACCCCGAATTTTATCCCGCACACTGTGCTAAGTACACTCAGATCCGAAAGAAGCCAATATTTTTACCCAACACACCAGACATTTCTGTCAGCTTACTGGTAGCCTGTTTATTGTCGTTCAACGCGCTCATCGCATCCTGAGCGGCCAGTGTGATCTCTTCCATGTTTGACGCCACCTCGTTGATTGCCGATGCCTGCTGCTGAGCGACGCTGGCGACCTCTCCAACCTGAGACAAGGAGTTTTGTGCCTGGGTATCTATTTGTTCCAGTAGCTCGGTGGCTTCAAACGTCAGCGTACGGCCATGCTCAACCTGAGGTTGGGTTTTTTCCATCGCCGCCACCGTGGCAGAGGTTTCACTTTGTACTTCCCGGATCATGGTTTCAATCTGATCTGTGGCTTCAAAGGTTCGGCGTGCCAGCTGGCGCACTTCATCAGCCACCACAGCGAAACCACGGCCAGATTCACCAGCCCGTGCAGCTTCAATAGCGGCGTTCAGTGCCAGCAGGTTGGTCTGCTCAGAGATC
Source organism: Pseudoalteromonas sp. XMcav2-N (assembly GCF_024124545.1). GTDB lineage: Bacteria > Pseudomonadota > Gammaproteobacteria > Enterobacterales > Alteromonadaceae > Pseudoalteromonas. The sequence continues at coordinate 87,763 of NZ_JAMXSF010000009.1, read as the reverse complement.
CCACTGATCACATTGGCAATACCGCCGATCTGCTTGGTCTGCTCAGCCAGTTTCTGAATTTGTGACACCGTACCGTCCACTGTCTGCGCAATCGTATCCATTGCCTCAGCGGTATTACGAATTGCCTGGCGTCCCTGATCAGCAAAAGTCACCGTTTGTGTGGAGTTTTCTTCTGTTTGCTTGGCGATATCACTCACCCGCATCATGTTTTCTCGCAAAGCGTCGAGCATATTTGCAGTCTTGCTGGTGGCCTCCGCCTGATGCTGTGCTGCGTCATAAATTTCACCGGAAGCTCCAGATACAGTCGAAGCCTGCACAGACAGCTGTTCGGACACCTCTTTAATACTGGTCACAATACGGGTTAGTTCACCGGACATCCGACATACAGAGTCTAACATGCTGTCTGGGTAGTCGGTCTGGATCTGCCCTGTCAGGTCGCCTCCGGATATACGTGTCACAGCAGCGGCTGCATCCTGTGGCTCGCCACCTAAAGAACGCTGAAAACTGCGCTCAATAGCCCATCCCACCAGCACACTAATCGCAACGGCAATAACGGTAAACCACAACATAAGCTGCGAAAACCCGCCTGCGGCTTCTCGCGCTGCCGGCGTCAGTGATTGATTTTGCTGCTCCTGATAGTCAATAAACTCGTTAATCACGTTGAGCCAGGTAATAAATGCCGGACGGGCCTCATCCAGTACCAGCGCATCAACAGGCTGACCGGCTTTTTTATTACTGAGTATGGTGCGGATCAGCGGCAGTGTACTGGACTCAATCCGTTCGATCCGGGCCAGGATCTCCCGCTCTCGGGCGCTGAAGTGTCCGCCGGAGTTAATCATTTGCGTCATCTTAGCATCTGAATCCTGATAGAAACGTGCCAGCCGATCGATTTCCCGCTCATACTCAGCCACCTCTGACGCGCTTCTGGCGATCGCCACGTCACGAATGGCAATTGCTCTATCGTGTACACTGCCCCGAAAGTTAATGGCGTAGCGTTGCTTAACCGAGTTGACATCGGTGATCTCTGTTAATGTATGATCGATAAAGGCCACCCGATTGCTGCCAATAATGGTCATCACTACCAGCAACGCCAGCGCAATACCAAACCCCACTACCAGTCGACTTTTCACCGACAGCCCCATTAACCACTGCACCATATTGTGCCTCCATGATAGCAACATATTGAAAGTTCAAAGTTAGTCTCAGGACTTTACGCTGTAAAGCTGATTAAATAAATTGTCATTATAGAAAAAATAATATTCTGGCAGCCGGAGCGCGTTAACCCGGTCTCGCGTACTTCATTAAATCCGCTTAACACAAACATGGCACTGCATAACGGCCGTATCAACATGAGAGGTGAAAGTCAAGGTCGGAACGCACGTTCAGAGAAAAAGTAAAACGCGCGTACACATAGCTGACTCAAATTAGGTATAATTGTGGAAAATTACACAAAGCAATTAATCGGCACTTATTCAAACGAAGTTAAGTGTGTCAGGAATTTAAAATGAACAAACGGATCCTTTCTCTGCTTATTTGTACATTGTCAGCAACAGCACACGCAAAACCACTGTTTACCCCACCAAAGTTAGCAGACAACGCCAATACCAGCGCTTTTGCAGAAACCAAAGACGGCAGCCGCAATGAGGCCTGGGTAAATTCAGATTTTATGGTCGGACTGGATGGTAAACCGATGCATGTTTTACTCGAGTCGGAGGATCCCAGATACTTTGGTCGAACCAAGCTGTACCTGCAACAACTTAACTACGCCGTAGCCAGCCTGAATGGAGAAAAAATAGCGTCCTCATCACAGTTCTATTTACGACACTATAAAACCTTCACAAGACACTCAAACAACAACGTATCCACTACCTATACCAAAAACTTTGATCAAACCAAACAATTAATCGCCGGGAATAAATTGAGTGAAGCCAAACCTGCATTGGCTGAACTGACCGAGAAATATACTAAGAATATCGCTGAGCAAGCATACACAGCCTGGCTATCCAGCGCTTATTTCTACAATATTCAGGACTGGCACAATTACGAGCTGCAGCTTCGCAAAGCGACGGACATGCATAGTTTTTTAGAACCTGATCTTGCTCTGATGTCTATGCAAAGCCTGATGAACCTGGAACTTTACAATCAGCAATATGGTAATGCGTTGCAGACACTACTAAAGATGCGCCACATCAAGAACAAACAGTTATCTAAGCAGACCGTCACTGAATTTAAGGCACAATTACATGAACAACTGGCGGCGCAGCCAGTCAATACAGTGACATCCAAACTGGTTCAGTCGCGTACCTGGCGTCATATTCTCAACCGCAGTACTATTTCACTCAGTGCAGAAAATGGCAACCCGAGTGCCGTGGCTTTATATTGCCAAAATGGTTACCAACGCTTTAGCGAGCTTCCCGTAAACAATTATCAGGTACCAGACAGTTACGGCCGTTGCTATCTGGCGGTGCAAGGTGAGACAGATACCCAAATCACCTATCGTGAGGAGGGCAAAGTCCGGCTCGGACTGAATCTGTAAATTTGACAAAAAAATTAAAAATGAGTGATCCGGATAACCGGCGCATTCGTTTTATAGAATGAAGGGTTCGCAGTACGGTGTACTAAACAATCCCCTTCGCGACGGCACTGATAAACGCGCACATTAAGTGCGCGTTTTCTCTGTCTTAACCCTCACTCTTATTTCAGGTCTTTTGACCCTTCACATATTGCGCCTTGTAGCACTTTCGAGTCGGCACAAAACGCTTTCAGCTGATTGATGAAAATCTGTACCATAGCCGGCGGTTTTCTTGTATTTGCCCACAGGGCATATACCGGGCGCATGTGCTGCCACTCTCCAAGGTAGTGAAATGGCTGATCCAGCTGCGCGACTTCCGTCATAGGTAAAATGGCCGCACCTAACCCGGATGAGACCATTTGCCTGGCCAGAGTGATATCCCCCACATACGAAACCTGATCAAAACGTGCCAACAGTGAACGCCAGGAGGCTGAATCCGGTACTTGCTCGGCTTTAAAGGGCATAAACAAAGTGCTTACCTCGCCTGCCTGCGCTGATACCACACATTTGACCCCAATCTGGCCTACCCGGGTATGAAAACAACTGGAGTCTTGCAATGTACCCACCCGGATGATCACGTCAAATCGCTTCTGACTCAGCAGCACATTGGTATTATCTGGCTCAATATGCAGTGTCAGATCTGGATAAGCACGCTGAAAAGTCTCAACCACAGAATACAGCGGGCCATTGATCAAATTCTGCGGACACAACAAATGAAACGCTCTGACCTGCGGATTAAGTAACTCAGTGCATTGCGCGTTCAGTGCTAATAGTTCTGTTGCAACCTTATCATACACCGCATGTCCGTGAGACGTGAGCAGCACGCCCCGTGCGGAGCGGATCATCAAGCTGTACCCAAGCCTGGCTTCTAACCCGGCGAGGCGTTTCGACAACGTAGGCGCACTGAGTGCTAACGCCTCAGCCGCTTTGGCAAAACTACCACGCCGAGCAACTTCAACAAAGAGCAAGAGATCATCAAGCATAGGGATTTCCTTAATCTTAACTTTCGATTTCTGATATTCCACTTTTTTCGGCGGTGGATATGATGGGTGGGTAACCAAGGAGCCAAGATGCAAAAACTGATATTTACGACCCTCTTCTCATTTTGCCTGTCTGCATTGGTATCTGGTTGGGTCACGTACTTAAACCTGGGCATTGACGCTGAGTTTGTACCACACTGGTTCAGCGCATTTTTACACGCCTGGCCTGTGGCACTGATCACCGCATATCTGCTAAGCGGCCCTGTTCAAACACTCACACACTGTATTCTGGAGGTCTTCAATGACACATGACAACGCACTTAATGACTTGCCCCAACATGATGACGCCGTCAATTTGATTGCCTATATTAGTCCAAAAGCTGACAGCTACCAAGATTGCAAAGCCGCGATTGAGGCAATTATCGAAGTGACACGATGTGAACCGGGCTGCCAGCGTTTTGAGCTTTATGAAAACAAGGAGCAATCACAGCTCACGCTGATAGAGCGATTTTCACGACGCCATGACTTTGATTTCCACCATGCTCAGCCCTACACCCAAAAAGTGTATCAACTTTATGAGCAGGCTCTGGCAACCCCCATAGAACTCCACTTTATGACTGAGCTCGACGTGTAAGGCACACGAAAATGCCCGCAAAATGCGGGCATCTATCTCAGTTTATTGTATTAATACACAATGAGCGCTTAGTGCATTCTACAGGCAGCATAGGCTGGGTGTGTCCAGCAAATATCAACACTTGCCTGATTACCCGCGCCAGCAATTGCTTTAGTCTGATCTTTGTTTAAGCCATGGTCCTGAAGAGTTTTGACTGCTTTTTTATTCAATTTCAGTTTCATAATCCTTCCTTAATCAAAATATGAATGCCTTAAGTGGCCAATCAGGTTTAACACAGAACCTCTCTGATTGGTACAAAAAAAGTACAAAAACATGCTTCCTCAGGCTAGTCTTGAACTGGTCTCAATCGCTCGATCACCTGTGCATCCACCCAATAGATATCCCCTTCTGCGGATTCGGCATCACGGTTAAAGAACAAATACTTACCATCGGGCGTGACGCTGGCTGATGCTTCCCTGCCGGCAGTATTCACTGGAGCCCCTAAGTTTATGGCCTCCCCCCAGCTGCCGTCTTTTTGTCGAAAACTAATATACAGATCGCTGTCACCATACCCCTCTTCTCGCTGACCGTCCCAGATAATATAAGAGTCATCAGGCGCTATAAACGGATGTGCATTATACTTGCCGGTATTGACCTCCGGACCCAGTGCAACAGGAGGCTGTCGCTTGCCATTAACCACTTCTGACACACGAATGACATCCCCGCTTTTGTAGTCGTCCAGAATATAAGTGCCCTTGCGGGATGAAGTCAGGCGCATAATACCCCAATCATTGCGAGCAAACATGGGGCCTAACACCTGCAACGATCCCCAGCCACAGGCTGTACGCGCCATATAGTATTTTCCAAGATGCATGGTTTGTCCGTCCGGAGCCAGAAACGGACGCCCTACCCGTGGGCCAACTACCTGTTCATGCCATTGATTGTTTTGCTGGACATAGGATATTAAGGTCCAGTTACCCGTATCGTTATCTCTGCGGGTGAAATAAAACTCCGTCATATCGGGTGAGAAAAAGGCATTGTAATCCCTGTGCTTGGTAGAGACTGCCCCCGGAGCAAATACCTGAGGGACATTCCCCGGCTTTTTTTGCCCCAGGTAGGGCCCTGTTAACGTCTCCGATACCTGATTGGCCATGCTGGCTGAACTCATTATTAAGAGTGAGAAGGATACAGTGAATATTGACATCGCTTTCATTGCTGAACTCCCGGACTAAATCGTGTTGTTTTTTGGCACTGGTATACAGCAAGGTTAACGAACGGGCCGGCCATTACATGATGTTTTGCTGATGTCTTTATGAATAATAAAAAAGCATAAGAATCAGATTGATATCGGCATAAACACTGATAAAACGCATAAAAAAGCCACCCGACTAAGGTGGCTTGATCAAAGTCACACTCAACATTTAATGTGCCAAGGTAGAGTGTCGGCAGCAACAGACTTGCCGGTTAAGATGCCCGTATGGCTTTTCTTCTGCGTAACCAGGCTGCGCCTCCAATCATAGCTAGCAGCGTGCTGAGCATACCGCTACTGCCACCTGGTTTGACTTCGCTTGTATCGTCACCCGAGTCACTGCTTGAACCATCGCCTGAACCATCGCCTGAACCATCGCCTGAACTATCACTGGATGCTTCAACATCAAACTCCAGCTCAAGCGGTTGATTGAGTTCACCATCACTGACTTCAATAGTCACCTTGTACTCGCCCGGTTGGGAAAACTGCCCGCTCAGAGTCCCCCATGGTGTCAATTCGAACCCTTGCGGTAACTCAGTCGCACTAAATTGGTAGTCATCCCCGTTCAAGTCAACCACCAGCTCGATCAATTCTAGCGTTATGGGCTCGTCCTGCCTGACAGTCAGTGTCTCAGGCTGTTGACGCCATTGTGGTGCCTGGTTCGGTACATCCAGCGCAATACGATATACACCACGACCATATGTGAATGCATAAAGATAGTTGATGTGCTCAATACGCCTCAATACCATGCGATACACAGCGACATTGGGCAGCCCGTGAATGAATGGCTGCCAGTGCTCGCCGCCATTATCCGTGTGATACACACCATAATCTGTGCCAATGAACAAGGTATCCGGGTCTTCTTTGAGCTCAACCAAAGTATGTACCGGTAAATCAGGAAACGCCCCTTCCCCTTCGCCGTCGAGTGCTCGCCAGCTGGTCCCGTCGTCTTCGCTCTTCCAGATGTGTTTTTCATCAAATGTGGATGTGACCGCATACATATGTGCGGGGTTATGCAGGCTATAGTGTAATTCGCGCACATAGGCGGTGTCAGAGAAACTGATATCTTGCCCTATGGTCGTGCTGTCTGCGCTCAGCGCATTAGTCATGCGCTTCAGCGCGCCGTCCGTTTGTGCGTAAACAACGGTGTTGCTGTCTCCTGGTTTAACCGCCAGCGCAGTGATCCCCCGACGATACTCCTCGGTAAACCGCTCAGATGCGCGCTCAAACTGACCATCGGCCAGCTCATCCAGACGCCATAAACTCTGCCCGCCCAGCCAGACTCGTTCAGAGTAATTCGGGTCGACCACATACGGTGCAATGAACAGGGCATTTTCATAGTCCGCTTTTTGTATATAGCGGTTTTCTCCGTTTTCACGCAGGAACAAAGTGCCGTTCTGACTGGACATCAGCGTACGTGCTTCATCAATAAAAAACGCATAACTACCATCACCGGCTCCGACATCCTGCCACCCCATATCCGGGGTATACATCCAGCTGCCGTTGTCCTGAGCGCCACCGACTACCCGGCTGCCATCTTCCGATACATCGCCGTGGTAAAACTGAGTGACATTGTAACCTGAGTTCAAAGAGCGCCAGGAGATCTCAGCAGTCTCTTCTGCACAGGCACTCACCCCTGACGCAAAGGGATTATTAGTCTGGGCAATACCACCGTCATTGACGTTATATAGTCGGGTTTCATTGACCCCATCGTAGTTGGGGTGAAAATAAAGTCCATGGTGATCCACATGCGGGAGCGCCTCGCCACTATAATAAAACGACATCTGCTGCCAGCTCTGACCACCATCTACGGAGCGCATCAACTCAACCGCACCAACCCAGATCACATTCGCATCTGTGGGATCTATAGTCAGCGTGTTATCAAACCAGCCCTGACCATAAATGAAACTCCGCTGTGGATCGTCACAATTCAGTGTCGCGGGGTTAGAGAGCACATACCGGCCCAGTATGTCTTCGTGTTGCGGACCTGTGACCAGCGTCCAGTTTTCACCTCCGTCCACCGATTTATACAAGCCCTGCAGCGCATGGGGTATATCTCCCCGAGCGTTAAACGCAGCCAGTGCGTAAACCGTGTTTGGGTCAGACGGTGCAAAGGCCAAAGTCGTCCGCCCCTGATTAGGCTCTGTAATCACCGTCTGCCAGCTCAGTCCCGAGTCCAGACTCAAATAGACTGCACCGCCCTCGCCAAAGTTGCCACAGCTTGCCAGGATACGATCCTGCTCGTCACTTAATGGGCTCACCGCCAGTTCCAGACAACCGCCCACCACCTCGCTTTGATCCAGTGCCAGTTGCCAGCGCTCACCTTTGTCATCAGACAGCCAAATCCCGGTATTCGTCACCGCATACAAGCGGCCTTTGGCTCCAAAACGGAGCTTGTTTACATACTGGAAATTGACATTATTGTTGGTGCTCTCCAACTGATACCAGGTCTCGCCCCCATCCTCAGATGTCATGATGCCATCACCGGCAAAGCCGATGCTGTTTGTGAATCCACGACCCACGTAGACTCCTTCACCGCTGCCCGCAAACAGGCGATTACTGTCGGCAGGGTCAAAGACCAGAGTGCCTATCGCCATACTGGGCAGGTCATTGGCAACCGGCTGCCAGTTTTCTCCGCCATCCACAGATTTCCATATTCCTCCGGAAATCCCGGCAGTGAACACAACGTCGGGGTTTTGCGGGTGAAATACCAGGGTCCGGGTTCGACCACCAACCATTTCTGGCCCCAGGTTTTGCCACTGGGTGTCTGAGTATTCCTGCGCTCTGTGTGCCTGGACCTGCTTGAATGCCTGGTCATATCGCGCCTGTATATCGACCTGACGTGCAGGATTAACGCGGATCAGGCTCTGCATCGACTTATCGGGTTCACGAATATTTTTCTCGTGAACTTTTACTGTGGGGGTTATATCGTGAATGGTGGGTTGATGATTTGCGTAAATGACCGCTGCAGCAATCGCCGATAAGGCGACGCCACCCAACCAGCGGGCATGTGTTTTATGACGCATATTCACTCCTTTTTAATTGTTTTTGTCCTGTACTGACGACCTGAATAGCCGCTCATTTGTCACCTTATCAGATACGTAATAAGTCTGTATACCAGATAAACAACCTTGTTGTGGTCTTGACACACATACTTAGACACCCAGCCTTCTTGATCCAAAGCAAGCTCGCCACAACAAATGTAAAATAAAAGTTTAAATTGATTCACAAAAAGTAAACAATACATCTGTGACGCACTTTGCGTCACAGACACACTAATTAAAAAGGACAATTTTATGAAAAATTTGCGAAACACTGTATTGGGTCTGGCTGCAGTTATGTCGGTTTCGGCACTGGCCGGTGACATTGAAAACGGCATTATGAAAAATGCAGAAAACTACTACGGTATAGAGTTCTCAACGTCAGACCTCGTAAAACAGGCACCGGAATTCAGAGAAACGACCAAGCAATACCCTCGCTTTGACGTTCAACCTATGGCCCCTGCCACAGGTATCTCCTACTTTGAATTTGGTCTGGTGCGATCACAGCAAGGTGACGACCAAACCATTCTGGCGGGTGACTTCTCAACCGGCAGCACAAATCATGGTGGTAGCTACTTATTTGTGTATGCCTGGCAAGTCGGCTACGGTAATCCAAATAACGCTACCATGAATGGCCTGTCGAAGTCTGCTGCGCTCAGAGAGGCGCGATGCGGCTCTAATTTACATCGCTGTCAGGCAGGGGAAACTGTCACTGGCTGGTTGTATGGTTGGGATTTCACCGGTCAGTCTGCAGGTCAGGTAAAAGCCTCGGCGAATTCAGTGGCTTCTCCGTTTGGTTACTGGAGTGACTCTCTGTACATCAACTAGTGTTTTGAACACTGGGTGCATTCAGCTGTTATGCACCCATTTTGTTAAGCCGCGGGATCAGAGCGGGTTTTACCCAATCTTTCGAGCACTTCGATAGATTTCAGATACAGCTCACTGGACTCTTTGCTGTGCCCACCCATGGCGGACGATAGTTGATAGGTATGACGCATATCGTTCAGTAAATCGTGCTTCTTGAGCGGATCTTCATTCATGGCAGTCGGTGCGCCTATCACCATCATTTCACCCGTGCCGATAAAGCCCCCATCAAATAGCTCTCGTGACAGACTGCGCATTTCACCTGCCGACATATTGTGTACATCATAGTTGGCTGCAAGTTCTTGCCACTTGTTTTCCGCCTGCCTGGCTTTGTCACTGAGCGTGACAGTATCACTTGCAGTTTTGGTTGTCTCAGCGGTTTGCTCGTCGGCCGTGTAAGTTGCGCGTGTCGCGTAGACCTGGCTGGCTGCACTGGCGCCAGCGCTTGCATTAATTGCGTTCATTGATGATATCCTTCCATTGGTGGAGATTAGGGCGGGTCATCTCTCAACGGCAAACTAAGCAGGCCCGCTATTTACATTTTGTTAATGCAATTAAGGTGCCAAGAAAACCATCCATTTTACCTAGCTAATTTTATTCGCGTACCGACTTTTTTCACAGCTCACGATGCTGATACTGAAAAACAGATTCCAGCGGCTCGCCAAATACCTGAGCAATTTTAAACGCGACCTCCAGTGATGGTGAGTATTTTGCTGCCTCAATCGCCATAATAGTCTGCCGGGTCACGCCAACACGCTCAGCCAGTTCTTTCTGCGTCATCTCGCCAGCCATAAATCTGAGGGTTTTGATTTGATTTGTGATAGCGCACTCAGCCATAGAGGGTCACCATACGGTTTCTGATCAATTGAGTGGCGTAGTTAACCAGCTCCGCCAATAAAAAGGCGCCAACCATGATGTGTAACGTGAAAAACGGCAACGGCGCACGCTCAGCAATACCCATACCGTTTTGCTCAAAAGCATATTGTCCAATCGCAAAACAGACCCCGGCCTGAAGCGTCCAAAGTGCATATTTATTACCTACCAGCGACACCTGTTTTTCTCGTTCATCCATAGGCTGATCGACTTCGCCATCACTGACCAGCTCCAGCAATAGCTGACTGACAATAGACAAAGCAATCGAAACACCCACAACTTTGACGAGCAGCTGGGATATCCAAACCCCACTGGCGAGCTGTTCTGCTGTAGCCATCATCAGACTGGAGGCGTAGAAATAGACTACAGCACCGGTTACCAACAGATCTAAGCTCAAAGTCAGATCCCGAAAGCTCAGCGAGTCGAGCAGCGCCTTGAGCACTTTCAATTTTTCATTGCTTGTCATGACTACCATCCTTAACTCAAAGTAAAAAATATTTGACTTAATACTGGTTGAAAATTCCACTTATGTCAAATATCTTTTACTTCAGGTCGAACATCCATGACAATCTAGCCGTCGATGAACGTCACCGTTCGTGCAAATCTGACCGCTCGGGACCTCAGTCAACGGGCCTGAGCTCATCAATAATTTTTGCATCAACCCAGAACAAGTCGGACTGTGCTTCACCAGCTCTCCCCTTAGACTTAACCATTCTGTTGAAAAACAGATATTTACCATCCGGTGTTACCTGAGGTCCTCCTTCTTCGGCAGCCGTATTAACTCGCGCTCCCAAATTAATCGCTTCACCCCATGAGCCATCGCGCTGGCGAAAGCTAATATACAGATCTGAACTGCCAAACCCCTGCTCCCGCTCACCATCCCACATAACATAAGACTCGTCAGGTGCAATAAACGGATGGGCATTCCACTTACCTGTATTGATTGCTGTGCTAAACGCTGTTGGTGCCTGCCACTCACCCTTATCCCATTTTGAGTATCTCAGTACGCCATTACCGTCACGAGTAAACTCGTCGAACACTAACGTGCCCTTTCGCGACATTTTAAGCCCCATCAAAGGGATATCATCAAAAGCAGGGCCGAGCTTTTTCATCTCAGACCATCCGTCTGAGGTGCGCGTTTTATATTGCTTGCCGTAAAACACCATTTGTCCATCCGGGCTGTAATACGCCGCACGACCTGTGTGCTCAGTCACAACTTTTTGCCAGCCTTCGGCAACTCGTTTGAATACCACATGAGCCGTTTCACGCTGGCCATTGGCCACCCGCCATCGAGATACATAAAGCAGTTCTTTATCAGGTGCGAAATGCACCGCATCTCCCCAATCGAGTGTCGATACGATGCCAGGGGCAAACACTTTGGGTGTGAGCCCGGGAGGGTTTTGGCCCAGATAAGGGCCGTTCAATCCGGCCAGCACACCTTGAGCATGGCTGTTGCTGCACAGCAGCAGGGTAACAACAGAAAAAAGTAACTTTGGTAATTCAGACTTCATCATATATTCTCCATGTAAGCGGATAGATAAGCCTTCACCTTAATCGTTTCAAAAATTAAAACTGGGCTTTATAGTGACTTCTCGCTGACTTTAATCTGTAAACCATAAAAAGCATTACTATCAAAATCTTACATAAAATTTCAGTGTAAGGTTTTGGTACAGATGCAGAAAGCGCCAAGCGCACTAGGGGTGTTATGACACAGCAATACTGGATTGGTGAGTTTTTTGTAGACTTATCGCGCAATCAAATCACTGTCAAAGAAGAGATAAAAACCTTAGCCCCCAAAGCACTGTCTGTACTTACCGTACTGGCACAGCATCAGGGTCAGGTACTCAGTCAGGATGCTCTGCTGGATCAGGTCTGGCAGGATACCGTGGTCTCGCCAAATACTTTGCAGCGCTGCATTGCCCAGTTAAGAAAAGCACTGGGTGATGATGGCAAAGAGCAGCATATCATTAAGACCCATGCCAAGCAGGGCTATAGTCTGGAATGTGAAGTACGCTGGCAAACCCAGCCGCCAAGCGCAGCGTCTGAACAGCACACAGAAGACACTCACCCCGAACCAAGTCGAACACCTGCGCCAACTCAGGTACGTTCGCGCTCGCAATTCGGTTTTGCCCTGTTTGCGGCGGCATTTTTTATTGTTGGCCTTGCGGCTTCTGTGTTGTTTGAACCAAGTTCAGGCGAACAGCTGACGATCAGCGAGTTTCGACCTTTGACGGCCACCGACAATCGCGAAGTGGCCGGGGTTTACTCGCCCGACGGCGAATATATTGTGTTTCACCGTTACTCCACAGAACTATGTCGTAACAATATCTGGGCAAAACGTATCGACACCCAGCAGGAATTTCGCCTGACGGATAACCTGGATATCAACGGACAGCATCAATTTTCACCCGATGGCAAAACACTGGCATTCGTGCAAACCTCAACCTGTGCGCAGCCCATAACCCAGAAACTCTGTTATCACCTGATGACGCTGGATTTCGATAAAGCCTTGCAAACACCGCAAACCCCTACTCGCGTGCTGGAATGCAAAAACTCACAGATCAGAGAGCCGCAATGGCTGGATAGCGAGCATATTGCACTGCTACAAAAAACAGATGAGCGCTGGAAACTGATCCGCTACTCAATGACAGATAACAGCAGCGCGCCCCTGTATGAGGTCAACGACGGCGACATCATCAGCTATGATTATTCCCGTAAAGACGGCTTGCTGGCGGTGGTGCGCCTTGGTGAGGGTGAGCACTACTATCTTGATATGCTGAGGCCCGATGGCGAGCAGGTATCCAGTCACCGCATTCACTATCCAAATACCATAGCCCGATTCAGGCCCATCTATCCCAATTTTTCGCCCTATGAAAACCAGCTAGCCTTCAGCACCGGACGGCAGTTATATACCCTCACCTATCAGGGACAAGTCAGCCCCGTGACCCTGCCAGTTGATGAACCTATGGGCTCACCGGTGTTCCATCCCGACGGTCACCGCATGCTGGTGATCAAGGGACAATATGACAGTGATATCCTCACTATGCCGTTTGGCAATGACGCCTCGCTACAAACATCACAAGCAAAGATCATTGAACGTTCAACTAAGGAAGAAAGCAATGCGATATTTCAGCCGGGTGGTGACCTGCTCGCCTTTAATTCCGCACGCTCCGGACAAATGCAGATCTGGCTCAGCGACGGGCAGGTCCCCCGTCAGCTCAGTAACTTCCCGATGGATACCTTTTTATACGAAACCCACTGGTCAGCCGATGGCACTGAGCTTTTAACCAACGCCGACAAAGCGCTGGTGAAGCTCTCTCTGGATGGCACTGCGCACGCCATTCCCCTGGCGCACCCGGTAGAGCAATTATTTTACTGGAACAGCCGCGCTCAGAGGGCACTTGCCCAGCTCAAAATAAATGGGGTGCTCACGTTTGCCGAGCTGAACCTGACAGACTCAGCCATACGTGTTCTGAACGACCGCGAGGTCAGCTGGGCACTGAAAACCACCGATGGCACTTTGATCTATTCCGATCATATGGATCGCTTCTGGCGATCCGGCCCGGTTGAAGACGAGCTGATTGAGCCACTTCTGGATCAGGGCAGCGAGCGGCGCTTTACTGCATTTGGCAATACTCTTTATGGGATTAATGAAAATGCACAATTGTGGTCTTACGATCTACACAGCGGTGATTTTGAGATCTTAACCACATTGGCAAATGATATTGTCCGCATTTCGGCCGTCAACGATCAACAAATCTTGTTAATCAAACAGCTTACATCCCGCAAAGAAGTGGTGGAATTGCTGCTGGCGGACTAAGCAGAAACTCAAAAAGGGCAGCCCGCCACCTGCCCTTTAAACAACACGCTTTTTAAGGCTCTGCCAGCTGCTGCTGTTCTTCTTCGCTCAACGAACGCTGATAATTACGATGACTCAGGCCCAGCCACTGCGGTAAAGTGGCACTGACAAAAATAGAAGACCAGGTTCCCACCGCAACACCGATAAACAAGGCACTCGCAAATCCCTGCAAACTGGCCCCACCGAGCCACCATAATGCTGCTATGGTTGTCAGCGTGGTTGAAGAAGTAATGATGGTTCTGCCCAGTGTACTGCTAAGTGCCGCATTGATGGTGTCGCCGACCTTGCAATCTCCCCTGGCACGCACCAACTCCCGGACTTTGTCGCCAATCACAATAGAATCATTCAGTGAGTAACCAATGATAGCCAGCAAAGCGGCCAGCACCGTCAGATCAAACTCCATGCCGGTGAATGCAAACCAGCCCAGTGTAATCAACACGTCGTGCAGCAAGGCCAGACTTGCCGACACAGCCAGGCGCCACTCAAACCGAACAATCAAATACAGGCCTACGGCCAATACGCTAACAAGTAATGCCAGGCCGCCCTGCTCAATGAGTTCAGCACCAATCTGGGCACCCACAAAACGGCTGTCGAGGATCTCCACCCCCAGGTTGTCGGGTAACTGAGTGTGCCAGTTAAGCGGCGTCGGGCTGTCATTGTGTGGCGACTGGAATACTTGCCAGTGAAGTGCCCCCTGAGCAGATAAACGAAACTCTCCACTCACATGAGGTGCCAGTTGGTGTTGTAATTCATCATCGGGTATATCCTGAGCAAGCTGGAATTCTGTGACATAGCCACCTGTAAAATCCTGTCCGAGCTCAAGACCACGCTGACTGATAAGCACACAACTGAGTATCATCGCAATCAGACTCAGCAGTAAGCCTGAGGTTCGAAGTGTTTGCCATAAATCGCGCATATCAGGCTCCTTTTACCGGTTTGGTTCGATAGAACCACTGAGACAGTTGCCCGGAGACCACCACACCGCAAAACATACTGGTCATAATCCCCAGTGCCAGGGTGATGGCAAAGCCCTTAACCGGGCCATAGCCAATGGACATTAATACCAATGCAGTGATCATGGTAGTCAGATTGGCATCTATGATGCTACTTTGCGCTTGCTGATAGCCACGTTGTAACGCCACGCGTATACTGCTTCCCTTGCGCCTTTCTTCTTTGATCCGCTCAAAGATAATCACATTGGTATCGACTGCCATGCCAATGGTCAGGACCAGTCCCGCAATCCCCGGCAAGGTTAGCACTACGCCGGGTAACAAAGACATCAGACCGACTAAACACACCAGATTTGCCACCAGCGCCACGCAGGCAATAACGCCCAGTTTACGATACCACAGCAACATAAAACCCAGCGTCAGTGACAGGCCCAGTGCCAGTGCCGCAAAGCCGCTGCTGATGTTCTGCTCACCCAAACTCGGTCCTATGGTGCGCTCGGTTACTATGGTCAGGGGCGCGTCTAAGGAGCCTGCCCGCAGTAACAGTGCCAGATCCTGCGCTTTTTGCCACGACCCTAAATTGGTTATACTGAAGCGCTGCCCCAGTACCTGCTGGATGGTAGCCACTGAGATCACCTGACTGCTTTCGCGGATCTCTCCCCGGCTGTCGGCAATGTACTCACTGTACATAGTCGCCATAGGCTGACCCACATGCGTGCGGGAAAAACGCAGCATTTTATCGCCGCCCCGGGATGATAGAAACAACTGAACCAGAGGCTTTCCGTATTCGTCCCGTCCAGCCTGTGCCGAGTCGATATCGGCCCCGGTAAAGATGGCTCGTGGATCTAACCCCACCATGCCATGTTCAGCCTTCACCCGCTTGCCACCGAATTCCTGCAAGGCGTGAAAAGACAACTGTGCCGTAGCACCGATGATCCGCTTTGCTGCCGCCGGATCCTGCACACCGGGTAGTTCAATGCGAATATAATTCGCCCCCTGACGCTGCGTTACAGCTTCTGTAATACCCAGCTCTTCAATCCGAGAGCGCAACGTCGTCAGCGCCTGTGTCATAGTTTGTTTTTCAAAAGCCGCCTTGCCGGTTTCATCGTAGCTTAAGGTGGCACGCAATAAGCTGCCTTGTTGGTGTGTACTGACACTCAGGTGCTGAAACTGCTCCAGTAATGCCGACTGTAACTGATGCAAGGCCGCCTCTCCCTGAGGAAGTGCCACCAACTCAAGACCGTACACCAAACTGCGCTCAACACGCACCCCCTTTAACTTGTCGCGGATCCGCAGCGCTTTGGCCTCCAGCGCAATGTTTTCCATGCGCTTTTCCAATGCTTTCTCTGTGTCGACTTTCAGCACGAACAGTACACCACCGTTCAAATCAAGACCCAGTTTAATGGGAGACAGGCCCAGTCGTTGCAGCCAGTAAGGTGCAGTAGCTTGTTCAACCACGGTTACCGAAGCCTGCCCGCGCAGTGCCTCAGCCAATACCTCTTGTGCTGCAGCGGAGGCAGTTTGTGGAGTTAATGTGACTAAAGTCGGTTCGCCCGACTCTATGTCAGCCACAGTAAAGCCGCGACTTTGCAGCAACTGCACAAGCTGGTCCGGGCCGGGTGCTGCCGGCTCTGATGTTAGTGTACGGATACTGAGTTGGGTGGTGTTTTGATATAAGTTGGGCATAGCACACAGACCCAGCACCAGGATCACGGCTACCACCAGCAGACGTTTAAGCCGCGCCGGCCAGGCCGTACCCGCAGCGTTCGTTCTTCTATTCATAATTTGACTCACTTAACGGTGAGCTGCCTCATTTGGCCGCTCACACTCTCGCTATTTACCTGATAAAACGTGTTGTAATCCGACCGAATCTTGCGGTCGGTTTGTGTGGTGAGATCAGGCGCTCAGCTGATAAGTCAGTCTTGCTCGATAGGTTAAGTTGGCGGGCTGACAGTCATTGATCAGCCCCGTGCGAGCACGAGTCGCACACTGATGCCAGGGTCGCGTCAAAGGTTGATGAATATATTGCTGGCTCACCCGGTACAAGTCGGGGTCGGCAAAGACATAGAGTAGATCATAATCCGGCTGCTGGTCCGGATGCAGAAAGTAACTAGGATGCGTTAAACGGTTCTGTGACGGCAGTTGCGCGGGATAGCTTGCCGGTTGTGAATGCGACACCTCAGTAACAGGTGCAGGCAAATGCTTTATCAGTGCGGTGTCAGTGACCTTATGCCAGAGATCATTAGCGTCTGGTTCTGTATGTGGCTCGGTACTCGCGGCCTGTGACAACACAACCACAGAGACGGGTTGAGTTTGCCAATCTGCGGCCACGGCATCACGACTACCCATATTCAGTAGCGTACATAACAGCAAAAACGGCACTAAACACCGCAGTATTTTGGCAAATGTCTCACATTTCATGTGGTGAAGATATAGACGGCGAAACGGTTTTTCAATACCTGCAAGGCTAAATAGTTTGCTTATCTGCAGGGTGAAAAGAATAGATATGCATTCAAGAAATAAGTTCCAGCGCTCAACTTGTTAAGCGCTGGAATTAAAATGGGGTGAGTCAGCCTGTAAGCCGGGTTCTGTTCTCTCCCGAGGGAGATCGATAATCATTCGTCTAGGCTTGGGATCGCTCCCAAGCTCGAGCAACCTACCCGGTTCCCGTGCGGGCCACACGTTCTTTTTAAAAAGATGGAACCCTATTTGGTCTTGCTCCGGGTGGAGTTTACCTTGCAACCAACTGTTACCAGTGGCCCGGTGCGCTCTTACCGCACCCTTTCACCCTTACCGGTTCCGAAGAACTTAGGCGGTCTTCTCTCTGCTGCACTTGTCGTAGGCTCACGCCCCCCAGCCGTTAGCTGGCACCCTGCCCAATGGAGCCCGGACTTTCCTCCCCCTGATCATTTTCGTCACAGGCAGCGATTATCCGGCTGACTCAGGCGGGCGATTATACGCACCTTTAGCGTAAAACGCAGCATTAATTTGCGTTTATTCCCCTTCACGCTCGGCGATGATGGCTTTATACAGGGCGTTTTTCTTCAATCCGAAGTACTCAGCGGCAATACCACAGGCTTTTTTCAGCGGCATTTCCCCTTCCAGCAAGCCGATCAATTGTTTCGCTTCCGGCGTCATTTCGCTGCTCACCTGAATTTTACCCGGCAGCATCAGCACCAGCTCACCACGCTGGCGTTCGGGTTCGCTTTCAAGAAACGCGATTAGCTCACAGACAGGCCCACTGAAAAAGGTTTCATAGGTTTTGGTCAGCTCTTTGGCGAACACCACCTGCTGCTGCTCACCCAGTGCCGTTTGTAAGTCAGCCAGGCTGGCCATAATACGGTGGGTGCTTTCGTACATAATGCTGGTGATGCCGGACTCGTGTGCCTCTTTAAAGAAACTCTGACGGGCCTGACTTTTAGCCGGTGTAAAACCGATAAACTGAAAGCGGTCGGTTGGTAACCCTGAGCAGCTCACCGCGGCAATTGCGGCACAGGCACCCGGCACAGGGGTAACCTGCGCGCCGGCTTCACGACATAAGTTTACCACCGCATAGCCTGGATCGCTAATAAGCGGCGTGCCGGCATCGGATACCAGCGCGATGTCCATGCCCTGCTCCAGCCAAGTCAGGATCTGCTGCGCCTTTTGTTTTTCGTTGTGGTCGTGCAGCGCAAAGGTTTTTGCTTTTATGCTGAAGTGGCTCAATAATTTACCTGTGTGACGCGTGTCCTCAGCAGCCACTAAGTCGACTTCTGCCAGCACTTTCAGCGCACGTTCACTGATGTCTTCTAAATTGCCTATGGGTGTGGCAACGATATACAGGGTGCCAATTTTGTCTGAGATTTCGGCATTTGTCATTGAGCTCTCCAGGGTCAGTCAGTAAGATATCCACAAACAAAAGGTATGAGTAAAGGTTTGCGAGTGCGACTGAAAAATATAAGTCTAGTGATTGCGGTATTGTCGGGGTTATCGGCCTGTGGCACAACCCCTAAAACGCCATCAACACAAGACAAACAGACATTAGCGGCAACCACCACCGCACCAGCCGAACAACTGGATGCACAGGGCTTGTTTGATAAAGCCAATCGTAAACAAGGCGCAAGCAAAATTCAGTTGCTGTATCTGGCAAGACAGGCTGCCATTGAGGAGCAAAACTGGCCCATTCTGGAACAGGCCTGTAGTGAACTCGAAAGTAAGGCCAGTGTCGACCATGTACAAAACAAGCTTTATACCGCATTGGCCCGACAGCAACAGCAAAAATACAGCAGTGCGCTGGCCTTATTACAAACCTTAGAAAGTAAATTAAAACTGCCAGAGCATCAGGCCTGGCATCAGTATCTGATGGGGAGTGTGTATGCCGCTCAACAGCTTCCCAAAAAAGCCCTGGTCCATTACTTCAACAGTGCAGACCTGGCCAACAAACATCAGTTAAACATTGCCGGGCTGAATCAGGATATCTGGCAGGCACTACAACAGCTGTCTTCATACGCGTTAGAGCGATTTGATCGCGGAACAGTCGTACAACAAGGCTGGGTTAAACTGGCCAAATATCATCAAATCTACCTGGGGTCGACGGTGCAGCTTCATCAGGCGCTGAATAACTGGCAACGTCGCTATACCAATCACCCGGGTAGTGAAATTATTCCGACGAAAGTGAAAGCCACACTGGACCTGGCTCCATACGAAGTGACTCGACTAGCAGTTTTATTACCTGCCTCGGGAAGCAGTGAGCGCCTTGGCAGAGCCCTGAAAAATGGATTTTTAGCCGCCATGGACAATAACCGGATCGAAGAGATCTTCTTTATTGATGAAACACTAGATGTAGCACAAATAGACAGGGAGCTGCAGCAGAGCCAGGCCGATTTCGTGATTGGCCCGTTACTGAAAAGTAATGTTGAGAAGCTCACCGCCAGTACCTATTTGACTACAACGCCGGCCCTGTTCCTCAATACGCTTGATGGTGAAACACAGCCAGACAACCCCAACCACTATTACTTTGCATTGGATCCCGAGCACGAAGTAGAACAAGCAATGGTGCACTTTTTGGCTAAGGGCTATCAAAAACCGATGCTACTGGCACCCGATACGGCGTCTGGTAAACGCTTGATCAATCATTTCGAGACACAATGGCAAAGATACAGTGGGACCCAGCCTGAAGTCGGGCTGTACTCGGACAGTGAAAACATGGCCCAGGTGGTTCGCCAGCTGCTCGAAGTTGATAGCTCAAAGCAACGGATAGCGACCATAAAACGTATGTTCAGACGCGAACTGGAAAGCGAAACGCGCTCACGTCGTGATATAGATGCCATTTACATTCTGGGTGATGCCATCGAGACCCGATTGCTTAAACCTTACCTGGACGTAAATGTCAGCACCTTTGCCGATCGTATTCCGCTTTATGCCAGTTCTCGCAGTTACAGCAAACAGATAGACAAGACAGATAAAGGGGATCTCGATGGGCTATTCTTCACTGAAGTCCCCTGGATGTTACCAGGCGCGATTAAGTCGCAAAGCTTGCGCGAACAACACACCCAGTTGTGGCCTGAACAATCCGACATCGAACAGCGCCTGTTTGCCATGGCCTATGATGCGCTCAATTTGATCCCGGAAGTTAAACAGCTGAGCAAAATCCCCGGTAAAGAGTTTGATGGCCTGACCGGCGCACTCACAATCAAAGCGGCAAACCGGATCAGCCGTCAATTGAGCTGGGCGCAATATCACAAGAAACAAATCAGGCTGGTAAGTCTGGATCAAAGAGCACCGACCCCGCTGTTTATGAAACAGCTGTATGATGACTATCAGGCGCAGCAATAAGTCATGTTTGGCAACCTATTCAATCACAGCCGAGAAAAAGGCCAACATTATGAAAGGGTTGCTGAAACTTTCTTACATAAGCAAGGTCTTAAGAGCATAACTCGCAATTATCTCTGCCGATATGGCGAAATCGACCTGATCATGAAAGATGGTGATACCTGGGTCTTTGTTGAGGTAAAATTTCGCCGAGGTGGTGGTTTTGGTGGTGCACTGCAGGCTTTGAGTCAAAGTAAGTTACAAAAATTACGTCGCAGTATATATAATTACCTGCAACAATCTGCGTTGCACAATGTCCCTTTGCGAATAGACTTTGTAGCAATTCAAGGCGATAAGAACCCAGATATCCAATGGATTAGAAATATTACTTAGTATGCAAGAATCAATAAAAGAGATCTTTACCGAAAGCATTCAGGCACAAATTGCCGCAGGTGAAGCGCTGCCTGAAGTATTAGAGTCAACGGCTTATGCCATTGCACAGTGCCTGATTAACGGCAATAAACTGATCTGTTGTGGTGTGCCAAGCTGCCACATGATTGCCGATCACTTTAGCAACCTGCTGGTCAATTACTTTGAAACTGAACGTCCTTGCCTGCCAGCACTAACCCTGAGCCAGACCCAGATCAACCTCAGCAACACTGAAGAAAGCCAGGGCTATGACTATTTTGCCCGTCAGGTTCGTGCTATTTCCAATCAAAATGACCTGCTTTTTGTGGTTGCCATCGATGGGCACGAGAAAAGTGTGATCAGCGCCGTGGAAGCTGCTTTGACGAATGACCTGAATGTCATCGCCTTGATTGGGGATGATGGCGGAGAGCTGACTGGCCTGCTGGGGCCAAATGATGTAGAAATACGCGTACCCAGCAAGCGAGCGAGCCGCATTCTTGAAACCCACCTGTTTACCGTACACTGCCTGAGCCAGTTAATCGATAATATTCTCTTTCCACAGGACGCATAAAAGATGTTAAAACGACCTGCACTGATACTTTGCTCCGTACTGCTGATCCAAGGCTGTGCCGCCGCAGTAGTCGCGGGAACGGCTGGTGCCGTGACTTCAGCTAATGACAGACGCACATTAGGTTCACAAATCGATGATAATAATATCGAAATTAAAGGGACGCTTGCGCTAAAGCGTATTCCTGCTCTGGCAAACCATGCCAATATAAGCCTGGTGAGTGTCAACGGCCATGTGCTGATGGTAGGCCAGGTGAGCACCACAGAAATGAAACAACAGGCACACAATACCCTGCAGAGTGTTCAAGGCATTAAACGCATATACAACCAGCTTCGGATCGGTAGCAATATCGGTATCACCACACAAACTAACGACAGCTGGCTGACCACCAAAGTTAAAACCAAATTGATTGCAGACGATCACATCGATGGTGGCAATATTAAGGTGGTGACTGAGAACAGTGAAGTCTTTCTGATGGGCCTGGTCAATCAGGATGAAGCGAATCGCGCGGTTGAAATTGCGCGCAATGTCCATGGCGTGCTTAAAGTCGTTAAAGCCTTCGAAATCTTATAATAGGTATAAAAAAACCTGCCAGAGGGCAGGTTTTTTTGTTGTTTGACGTGCTACTTTATCACTCTCAGATGCGAGGGCTTTTTCGTCTTTTCAGACGTTTCTTTCTCTGTTGAAGGGGCTTCAACAGGCTCCTCAGTCATCACTTCTTGAGTCTGAGCGTGTTCTTCTGAAGCCTCATCATCTTGCGGTAAATCCGGCTCGGAGAAGATCGTACCTTCACCATTTTCACGCGCATAGATGGCCAATACTGCACCAATCGGTACATATACCTGCATAGGCTGACCAGAGAAACGCGCATTGAAGCTCAGTGCGTCATTGTCCATTAAAAAGTTAGCAGCTGCTGAAGGACTCACATTCAGCACAATCTGCCCCTGCTGAACAAACTGACGTGGTACCTCAACCGCCGGATACTCAGCATCAACCACGATATGCGGTGTACACTGGTTATCAACAATCCAGTCATAGAAAGCACGTAATAGGTAGGGGCGATTTGAAGTCATTAGCTGCGGATCTCTCGCTCAGCTTCGGTCAATGAAGCCTGGAATGAATCACGTTCAAATAAACGCAGCATGTATTCTTTCAGCTCTTTTGCACCTGCACCTGACAAGTCAATGCCAAGCTGTGGTAAACGCCACAACAGTGGAGCCAGATAACAATCAACCAGGCTGAACTCTTCACTCATGAAGTAAGGCGCTTCGCTAAAGATAGGCGCAATCGCAAGTAACGCTTCTGTCAGCTCTTTACGCGCTTGCTCAGCATCAGCACCACCTTGCGCAATTTTTTCCGCCAGGCTGTACCAATCAGTTTCAATACGGTGCATCATCAGACGACTGCGACCACGCATAACAGGGTAGACAGGCATTAATGGAGGATGAGGGAAACGCTCATCTAAGTATTCCATTATGATATTTGCCTGATACAGACCTAACTCTCTGTCGATCAGAGTGGGAACTGTACCATAAGGGTTAATCTCATGTAGTGCCTCTGGCAAGTTGTCCTTTTCGGCCAGATGAATATCGACACTTACCCCTTTCTCGGCCAATACGATACGAACCTGATGGCTGTACATACAGTTTGCACCGGAGAAAAGAGTCATAACAGGGCGCTTATTGGCAGCAACGGCCATGCCTACCTCCATAAATTAATGACAAAGTAATAACATCACTTTAATACCAATTTTATGTAATAAAATCGATAAAAACAGCAATAGGGGCTTAAGCCCCTATTGCATCAATTGCTGGTAAGTGTCCAGATTAATGGACATCTCTCCAGTATTCTTTCTTCAGCAGGAATGCCAGAATGAAGAAGATAACCAGGAAGCCAAGTACTTTGATACCCATCGCTTCTGATTGAAGGCGTGAAGGTTCACCAACATAAGCCAGGAAGTTAGTCAGGTCACGAACCGCCTGATCATACTCATCCGCGCTTAGCTCACCTGAGCCATCTGTTGTGATGCTTTTCACTTTCTGAACTTTTACACCGTGCTCTTCTACTTCTTCGAACTCTGCAGTAGGCACACCTTGCAACTCCTGCAGAACGTGTGGCATACCAACCAGTGGGAACACTGAGTTATTTACACCAAACGGACGGCTTTCGTCAACGTAGAACGACTTCAGGTAAGTATATACCCAGTCAGCACCACGTACACGTGCAACCAGAGTCAGGTCTGGTGGCGCAGCACCAAACCATTTTGCAGCGTCATCAGTGTCCATCGCGTTAAGAATGTGGCCACCGACTTTTGAGTCATCAAAAATCAGCGTCTCTTTACCAATCTCAACCGGGATACCGATATCGCGGAACGTACGCTCATAACGCTGATACTGCATCTGGTGACAACCCAGGCAGTAGTTCATGAACAACTTAGCACCGCGTTGCAAAGACGCATTATCAGTCAGGTCATGGTTCGCTTCCAGTAAAGGAACCGACGGACCGGCTGCCATTGCAAAGGTAGGCAGCAATGCGAATAAACCAATCAGTAGCTTTTTCATCATTTCGTCAACCTCGTTGGCAATGGCTTAGTATTTTCATTCTTCGAGTACACAAACAGTAATACGAAGAACATGAAGTAGGTTACCGTACAAATCTGTGACAAGATTGTTGAAGTCACAGTTTGTGGTGTTGCACCAGCCCAACCCAAAATGAAGAAGGTAACAACGAACTGAGCAATGTTCAGCTTGTGGATACCACTACGGTAGCGGATTGAACGAACCTTACCACGGTCTAACCAAGGCAGCAGTGCCAGCATCACGATAGACACACCCATCGCAATAACCCCCATCAACTTGTCAGGGATTGCACGCAAGATGGCGTAGAAAGGTGTGAAGTACCAAACCGGGAAAATATGCTCTGGTGTTTTCAGCGGGTTAGCCGCTTCAAAGTTAGGCGCTTCTAAGAAGAAACCGTTCATTTCAGGCATAAAGAATACCACCCAACAGAACAGGATTAAGAAGCCAGCCACACCCAGAATATCTTTAACGGTGTAATACGGGTGGAAAGGGATCGCATCAACGATGTCTTTCTTACTCGTGTAGTACTCATGGAATTTAAATTTAGGCTTGTCTTCTTCAGCAACCGTGCCTTTCTTACGTTTGATGTCGATACCGTCAGGGTTGTTTGAACCCACTTCGTGTAGCGCAACAATGTGCAGGAATACCAGAATAACCAGTACCAGAGGCAATGCAATTACGTGCAGAGCAAAGAAACGGTTCAGGGTTGCACCTGAGATTACGTAGTCACCACGGATCCACAGTGTCAGGTCATCACCAATCACCGGGATTGCACCAAACAATGAAATGATTACCTGTGCACCCCAGAATGACATCTGACCCCAAGGCAGTAAGTAACCCATGAACGCTTCAGCCATCAATGCCAGGAAGATCAACATACCGAAAACCCACAGCAGTTCACGTGGCTTCTGGTAGGAGCCATAGATCATGCCACGGAACATGTGCAAATAAACCACAATGAAGAATGCCGACGCACCGGTCGAATGCAAATAACGAAGTAACCAACCGTACTCTACATCACGCATGATGTATTCAATTGAAGCAAATGCGCCTTCGCCTGAAGGAACATAGTTCATTGTCAGCCAGATACCAGTCAGGATCTGGTTAACCAATACCAGAATGGCAAGCGAGCCAAACAGGTACCAGAAGTTAAAGTTTTTAGGTGCTGGGTATTGCGCGATATGCATATTCCAGACACGCGTCATAGGAATACGATCGTCAATCCAGTTCATCACAGCGCCGATTGCGCCTGGTTTATCAACCTTCGCAGTCATTATGCAACCCCTTCTTCTTCACCTACCAAAATGGTAGTGTCGTCAATAAAGGTATAAGGCGGGATCTCCAGGTTCAACGGAGCTGGTACAGCCTGGAATACCCGGCCGGCCATGTCGAACTTAGAACCGTGACAAGGACAGAAGAAACCATGTTCAGTACCTTCAACCTTTTCACCAAAACCACCATTGAGGAATGACGGAGAACAACCTAAGTGAGTACAAATACCGACTGCGACAAAAATCTCAGGACGCTTAGAACGGTGAGAGTTTTTGGCAGAGTCGAGCTGTTGTGGCTCTTCTGAGTTAGGATCACGAAGGTTACCTTCGTGTTTTTTCATTTCATCCAACATCGCAGGCGTACGATAAACAACCCATACAGGTTTGCCTCGCCACTCAACACGAATCAATTGTCCAGGCTCAAGCTTGCTGATATCTACTTCTACAGGCGCACCTGCAGATTTAGCTCGCTCACTCGGATTCCAAGACGCAATAAAAGGAACAGCAGCTCCAACCGCACCAACGCCACCTACGACAGAGGTAGCGATAGTTAAGAAGCGACGTCGGCTGTTGTCTACAGGCGCATTGCTCATCCACTTATCTCCACTATGATTCTCAACACTTGCTATATTGAGAACATCAGTTACAGCAGGTTAATTTTAAGAAACTACAAAATAGACGCGATCATAAATAAATCCCTTGATTAAAACAAGGTTATTCCAGCACCATGCCCGAATAAACCCACGAATATTAGGGGATTGGTTACTTCGAGCATGAAGCCGATTTACTATGGTAAAACGTCATACGCGACCTTTCACTGACTAAGATCAAGCTCTGCTGGCGAGCTATCAAAATTTAACCAGTGTTTTCGCGACTCATTACTTGCCCCGCAATTGTAGCAAAAAAATGCGCTGAGATATCGTCCGAACTCGACTAATTATTATAATTATTGAACTTTTTTGACCATAAAGCAGGTCGAGGGAATGTATGTTGCAAACTCAAAGAAAAGAGACAGTAAAAAACACGGCGATTTGAGTCGCCTGAAAACAAAAAACCCAGCACGAGGCTGGGTTTTTGCAATTCTGAAACGTAATAAATTAACGTTTTGAGAACTGAGTCTTCTTACGTGCTTTCTTAAGACCAACTTTCTTACGCTCAACTTGACGAGCGTCGCGAGTAACAAAGCCAGCTTTACGTAGAGAAGGACGTAGTGACTCGTCAAACTCCATTAGCGCACGAGTGATACCGTGACGGATAGCACCAGCTTGACCAGTTGAACCACCACCTGCAACAGTGATGTATAGGTCAAACTTTTCTGTCATTTCAACTAGCTCTAGAGGCTGACGAACAACCATGCGAGAAGTTTCACGACCGAAGTACTCTTCGATAGAACGCTGATTAATTACGATGTTGCCAGTGCCTGGGCGTAGGAATACGCGAGCACTTGAACTTTTACGACGACCTGTACCGTAGTATTGATTTGCCATGAGTAGTGCTCCTTAAATGTCTAAAACCTGAGGCTGTTGAGCCGCGTGGTTATGCTCGTTACCAGCGTAAACTTTCAGTTTACGGAACATTTCACGACCCAGAGGACCGCGAGGTAACATGCCTTTAACTGCTTTTTCGATGATCATTTCAGGCTTTTTAGCTTGAAGTTTTTCGAAGTTTACAGATTTAAGGCCACCTGGGTAACCAGAGTGTGCATAGTACATTTTGTCCTGAGCTTTGTTACCAGTTACAGTAACTTTCTCAGCGTTGATAACGATGATGTAATCACCAGTGTCAACATGTGGAGTGTACTCAGCTTTATGCTTACCGCGTAGGCGAGAAGCGATTTCAGTAGCAATGCGACCTAAAGTTTTACCTTCAGCGTCAACTACGTACCAGTCACGTTTTACAGTTTCTGGTTTAGCAACAAACGTTTTCATTATAAAAATCCAAAGTTTTCAGTTAAAACCACAGGTAGTCCGAATGACTACCGCTCTACTTTTTGGTGCTTTAACCCCTTCGAGTTTAAGACTTTTTTGCCGCTCAAGTCAGTGGCTAAGCCGACGAGGGCAATAGTAACGCAACGTGGCAGGCCGCGGATTATAGCAAGGGTTTTGCCACGATGCTAGGGGATGGCTGTTTTTTCCACAAAAAACATGCCATTCTCTGAAATATGTGTGAAACGGAATGGTTCAGGTGTTATGCCAGGTGCTCTCGGGCGAGGTATTCCAGCGACTGCATTTCCTGCAAGCGACTGATACACCGCTTAAACTCAAAGTTCAGCGTGCCGTCGGTATACAGTTCAGTGATCGGTGCCTCTGCGGAAATGATCAGCGTTACATTACGCTCATAAAATTCATCCACCAGAGCAATAAAGCGCCGTGCCGCGTCATCATTATTTTGTCCCATCTGTTTTACATCCGATAAGATCACTGTGTTATACAGGCGGCTGATCTCCATGTAATCTACCTGAGAGCGTGCGGTTTCACACAAGGCACTAAAGTCGAACATGACAATGCAGTCAGAGACTTTACGGGTCTGGATCAGGCGCCCTTCAATCTCGATTGGTTCATTTAGCTTGCCCGGCTCAGGTGACAGCTTATCAAAGTACTCAAACAGGTTGTCGTCGGCTTCTTTGCCCAAGGGGCTGTGAAAGATTTCGGCCTGCTCCAGAGTCCGCAAGCGGTAGTCTATCCCCGAATCCACATTAACCACGTCGGTATTTTCATTCACCAGAGCGATTGCAGGTAAAAAGCGTGCACGTTGCAAGCCATTGCGATACAACTCATCAGGGATGATATTGGAGGTCGCAACCAGCACTATGCCGCGTTCAAATAAGGCTTCCATCAAGCCACCCAGCAACATGGCGTCGGTAATGTCCTGCACAAAAAACTCATCAAAGCAGATAATATCCGTTTCGGCCTTGAAAATATCCGCCACCACTTCAAGTGGGTTTTTCACTTCTTTGAGCTTTTTCAGTTCATCATGAACCCGGTGCATAAAACGGTGGAAATGCACCCGCATTTTTCGCTCAGTTGGCAGGGCTTCATAAAACGTATCTACCAGATAAGTTTTTCCGCGACCTACCCCACCCCAGAAATATAACCCTTTGACTTTAGGCTGTTGTGTCTTTTTCAGACCAAACAGGCTGCCTAACAGACTTTTTTTGACCGGCACCTGATTAGCCAGATCGTCATAAAGTCTTTGCAGGTGCCTGACGGCATTTTCCTGTGCGCTGTCATAGTGAAAGTCATCACGCTGTAAGTCTTGTTGGTACTTTTCCCAGGGCGTCATCATCTTTTTTAGTGTCGAAGAGCAGTTTTATTTGCCCGCTATATTAACACGCATCGAAACTCAGCGTATATTTAAGCTATCGAAGTCGATTATTTTTTTGCATTCGGTGCGGCAACTTCCGCACCATTAACAGGAGTACTTTATGACGACAATCGCCTGGTTCGGGATCCTTGTAATAGTCGCACTGGCCGCATTTTTTGCCGGCACGCAACTCACTAAAAAACGCTTCAAGCATGATGAACTGGAACAAAAAGCGCAGGAAGCACAACATGCATTAGAGCAATATCGTCAGGATGTTACTGACCATCTGGCTGACAGCAAAAAGCTGATGGCTAAACTGGAAGAAAACTACAGCCAGCTCAATCGCCACTTTGAGCAAGGTAAACAACTTCTTAGTCAGGAGAAAACGCTGCCAGATGAGCCTTTTTTCTCTAAAGAAACCACCGAGCAGTTACACGCCTCGTTACACATGCGAGACGAGAAACGCCGTGCAAGTGAGCAAACTCATGACGCTCCACCAAGTGACTATGTCGAAGGAGAAAGCGGCCTGTTCAAAGGAGAAGGGTCACAAAATGAGCAATTAAAAGCCTCTTGATGAACTTTTTTTTGACCCCATAGTCTGTAGAAATAGCAATTGAATAATGGGTGGTGCGTTATGGCGCATCATCCAACGGACTAACGCTGTTTCCAGGAGAATTCCACGACTATGAAACTGAAATTATCATTACTTACCGCAGCGCTACTTTCTTCAAGCTTACTCTTATTACCCGAATCCAGTCATGCACGCCTGCCTGTTGCCGTCGACGGCCAGCAGCTGCCGACACTAGCCCCGATGTTAGAAAAGGTCACTCCCGGGGTGGTCAGTATTCAGGTATCTGGTGCAAAAGAAGTACGCCGACGCGTTGATCCATTTGATTTCTTTTTCGGTAACCCCGCCCCGCGCTCTCAAAAGCGTCCTTTTAGCGGCTTAGGCTCGGGCGTGATCATTGATGCAGACGAAGGCTATGTCGTGACCAATAATCACGTCATCGACGAAGCCGACAATATTATCGTAACACTTAAGGATGGCCGAGAGTTCAAAGCTGAACTGGTCGGTACTGATAAAGAGTCGGATATTGCCCTGTTACAGATTGAAGGGGAAGATCTCACCGCCGTTAAGCTGGCTGACTCAGACAAGCTTAGAGTCGGCGACTTCTCCGTTGCCATTGGTAACCCATTCGGCCTGAGCCACACTGTCACCTCCGGTATTGTCAGCGCATTGGGTCGTAGTGGTCTGAATATCGAAGGGTATGAAGATTTTATCCAGACCGATGCCGCCATCAACCAGGGGAACTCTGGTGGTGCACTGGTTAACCTGCGTGGTGAACTGATCGGGATCAACACTGCCATACTGGGGGCTTCGGGCGGAAATGTCGGTATCGGCTTTGCTATCCCTTCTAACATGATGAAAAACCTGGTTGATCAGATCATTGAGTATGGTCAGGTGCGTCGTGGTTCACTGGGGATCCGGGGACGAACGCTCGATGCAGGTTTGGCTAAAGCGCAGGGCTTCGACGTCAAACAAGGTGCCTTTGTTCAGGAGGTCGTCAAAGATTCAGCGGCAGATGAAGCCGGCATTAAAGCCAACGATGTCATCGTTGCGCTCAATGGCGATAAAATTGAAAGCTTCGAAGAGCTGCGCGGTAAGATTGCAACTCTTGGCGAAGGGAAAAAAGTCAGAATTGAAGTCTACCGAGACGGTGATACCCGCACACTCAATGTTGAACTGAAAGGTGCGAGTGAGCAACGTGCGGAAGCAGACCGTATTCACCCCAGCCTGCAAGGTGCAGTACTGGAGAGCGGTGAACGCAATGGCAACCAGGGTATTGTGGTGGTGTCCGTTGAGGAACGCTCTCCGGCTGCGAGAGTCGGACTTCAGGAGGGGGATGTGATTATGCAGGTTAACCGTCAGCGTGTTGCATCGGTCCGAGATATGAAACGCCTGATCGACGACATTCAGGGCAATATTGTTCTGGGCATTAAGCGGGGTCGCGACTCGGTGTTCTATCTAATTCAGTAACCTACCTCACTCACATCATTACGTTTAAACACAAAAACATACACAGCGGCCCCGTCGCTGTGTATGTTTTTAACAGCCAGAAATTAAGTTACTCGCTGTCACACGAGTCAGTCTCTGCAAGTTGAAGTAACCGCTCTATTTATTTGTCATAAATAAAGATTTTCAACTTATTCAAAGGCAGATTTAAACTCCTACCAGGTTTTGTCTTAATGCAGATTACTGTTAATTATGCCATCATTACTTTCTACACCGATAACTAGATAAAAAATAGCCGTGTTTAAATTATTCAAGCTTATTGTCCCGCCGATCTTCGTTGGTTTAGGTCTGGCATTGATTATCATCTGGCTCACGCCCGAGTTACGTCAAAATGCACTGCGCCTCAACCTCAACAGCCACTACACCGCGCAACATATGAGCTTTGCCTCCGGCGTTAATCGCGCAGCGCCTGCGGTGGTATCAATTTTCTCCGAAAGCTTTAGCAACCAGCCAAGATTTAAACGACAAAATACGGTTCAGGAACTCGGCTCAGGTGTGATCATGAGTCGAGAAGGCTATATCCTGACTAATTACCACGTCGTCAATAATGCCGATCAAATCATTGTATTGCTGCCAGATGGTCGCTTATTTAACGAAGTACAATTGGTAGGATATGACACCATCACTGACCTGGCCCTGCTAAAAATTAAAGCTGAGCATCTTCCGGTTATCCCGGTTGATGATGCGTTTAACCCGCAAGTCGGCGATGTGGTGCTGGCCATCGGCAACCCGCTGAACCTCGGACAAACCATCACCCAGGGTATCATTAGTGCCACCGGGAAACAGACGCTGACCGACAGCCAATACAACAGCCTGCTGCAAATGGATGCGGCTGTGAATATGGGTAACTCAGGTGGTGCACTGGTGAACTCAAACGGTGATCTCGTTGGTATCACCTCTGCCCAGTTCAGGGCCAGATATAATATCGATATTCAGGGTATTTCATTCGCGGTGCCTTATTCACTGGCCAAAGATGTAATGGCCAAACTAATCAAAGATGGTCGGGTGATCCGTGGCTATCTGGGTTTTCGGGGCACCCCCGTCGATAATACAGGTCAGGAAGTCACCAATGTCTATACCACCATTGTCGGCTTAAGGATTAGCGACCTCGACCCCCTGGGTCCTGCCTGGCAGGCCGGTATGAAGGAAAATGATATAGTGACAAAAGTAGCCGGTGAGCCCGTTATGAATCCACAACAAACTTTGCGTAAGATAGGCAATACCGCACCAGGCACTCAGTTAGAATTTGAGGTGTATCGAGGCGATCGCCATCTGACCTTTATGGTAGAAGTCGCTGAGCTGGAAACCCCGATTTATTAGCCCCCTGAAACGGGGTGAAGAAAACAAAAAAGCGAGCTCAGCTCGCTTTTTCATAATCATAAATGTGCTTAATTATGGCGACGCTTTATCTTAGCGCCCAGCTTACTGAGCTTATCCTCTATACGCTGGTATCCACGGTCAACATGATAAATACGATCGACAACGGTTTCTCCACTGGCAACAATCCCGGTTAGGATCAGACTCGCAGAAGCACGCAGATCCGTCGCCATGACCTGAGCGCCAGAGAGAAACTCAGTCTCACCACAATACGCTGTGTTGCCTTCAAGGCGAATGTTTGCGCCCATACGTTGCAATTCAGGGACATGCATAAAGCGATTTTCGAAAATCGTCTCTGTGATGGTTGCGCTGCCATTGGCAACCACATTCAATGCCGTAAACTGTGCTTGCATATCGGTTGGAAAGCCTGGGTGTGGCATGGTTTTAATATTCACGCCTTGCAGTGTCCGGCCCTGCATACTGACAAAAATGCTGTCTTCTGCCACCTCAACTAAGGCGTTAGCATCACGCAGTTTATCCAGCACAGGCTCAAGGCTATGATAATCGGTGTTTTTACACAAAACCTCTCCACCACTCATCGCAGCGGCAACTAAAAAGGTACCCGTCTCAATTCTGTCAGGAAGGATCTTGTGTTCACAACCTCGAAGGGCTTCCACCCCCTCGACTTCAATACGACTGGAGCCGGCACCGGATATCTTGGCCCCCATGGCAACCAGACACTCTGCCAGATTGACGATTTCGGGCTCGCGCGCGGCATTTTCCAACACCGTTTTGCCTTCTGCCAGCGTTGCCGCCATCAAGAGGTTTTCAGTTGCGCCAACAGAGACTGTTTCCATGAAGATTTCGGCTCCATGTAATCGTTTACCCTGTGCAATATCAGCATTGATATAACCGTTTTCAACGCGGATGGTCGCGCCCATTTTCTCCAGCCCGGCAATATGTAAATCAACGGGTCGCGCGCCGATAGCACAGCCACCGGGTAATGAAACCTGTGCCTTCCCAAAGCGGGCAAGCAAGGGACCTAGTGCCAGTACTGACGCACGCATTTGCTTAACCAGCTCATAAGGTGCCAGCACTTTGTCGACCTTAGCGCCATCAATCTCTAACAACTGGCCACGCCAGTTGACCTCAGCACCTAAGGTGCGTAGTAAGGCTTCTGTAGTCCCTATATCTCTGAGTCTTGGTACATTACTGAATGTGCTTTTTCCATCGGCAAGGAGCGCCGCAAACAGAATTGGCAGGGCTGCGTTTTTAGCCCCGGAAATAGTGACTTCACCGTTTAAAGTGGTGCCACCTTGGATAACAAACTGATCCATTGTGGCTCCAGATTATTGAGGTAAGATAAATTTGCGCTCGCGCTGCCATTCAGTAGGCGTAAAAGCTTTGATGCTGACGGCGTGGATAGTGCCGTCTTTAATCACTTCCATCAGAGGGGCATAGACCATTTGCTCGCGCTTAACCCGACGCAGATCTTCAAAACAGCCGCCAACTGCGATCACTTCGTAATGACTACCTTCTGATTTAACTTTGACTTCGTCAAGTTCCAGCGCTTCTTGTAGTAAAGCTTCGACTTGGTTTGTTTCCATTGGACTCACTCAAATAGGTTACTGACCTGACCTAATGCCATTAGGTTTTGTAGCTGATCAGGTACATTTTTTAACTCAAGACGTACGTCTTGCTGCTTTAATTTGCCTAAAGAGTGAATTAACCAAGCTAAGCCCGCGGTGTCAACCCTGGATACCTCAGAAAGGTCAAAATACAGGACTGACTGCGCATTTTCTAGCAACTGGTTAAGAAGCGATTCATTTGTGAGACTATCTCGGGTTAATTCCCCGATAACCGCCACTGTATCAGCGGCGGGTTTGGTAAATTGCAAATTAGGCATTGCCGTCATCACCTCGAAACTGCACGGGCAGTTTGCTTTTCTTGTCCAGTAACTCGATTACATGCTCAATACCTTGCTGACGTAAAATGCCGTGCAGCTCAGATTGCTTGGCATCCAATAGACTGATCCCTTCAGCCATCATGTCAAAGGCACGCCACTGGCCATTGCTATCGCGGCGCACTTTAAAATCGATTTTAATATCCGGCTTCCCGGCTTCCACGATCTTAGTTTTCACAATGGCAATTTTATCATCTTCCGCATCACGTGCTGGTTCAAACTCGACTTTCTGATCTGTGTATTGAGTGAATACACCCGCATAGGTTGCAACCAGATATGACTTAAACACGTCAATAAAAGTACGGATATGTTCTATCGCCTGGCGCTTCTCTTCTTTATCTTCGATATTGCGGACTTTCTGAATATGACTACCCAATACACGATAGGCGGCATATTTGTAATCGATATACGGCAGCAGCTCTTCTTCAACGATCACCCTAAGGTGCTCTTTGCTCTGCTCAATTTTAGCCTGATCTTGGGTTACACGCCTGAACGTGTTGTCTGCAACCTGTTGCACCATAGTATAAGGGTTAGTCATGTCTACTTCACTGGCAGACACTGTGCCGGCTAGTACAATCAGAAAAACACTTACGATGAATCCAAAAACTTTCGCCATCATGGTCATTACTCACTACTTTGATTGAACAGGAACTGGCCGATCAGTTCTTCCAGAACTAATGCAGACTTAGTGTCGGTGATCATGTCACCATTTTTGAGTGCCGCGCTTTCCACGCCAAATAATTCACCCAGATCGAGCTCATCGTTATTGGCCACTTCTTCGCCCAAACAGGTTTGCTTGGCAGATTTAGAAGCGATCACCGGAGAAATTCCCAGATATTGCTCGCCCAAAATACCTGAAGTCAAAATGGAAACAGACGTCGTGTCTGAGAACTGACACTCGTAATGTTTGTCAATACTCATACTCACGACAGGTACAAATTCTTGTGGATGGATACTGATCCCATCAACACGACCAATCACCACCCCGCCTACTTTAATAGGTGCACGTGTTTTAAGTGAGCCGATGTTGTCAAATTTAGCCTGCAGTGTGTAGGTTTCACTATTGCCGCTGATCCCTGCATTCGCAACTTTGAGTGCTAGCATAACAAAGGCGGCCACACCCAAGGCTACGAACAGGCCGACAAGTATTTCTATTTTCCGTGTATTCATGTTTCTACAAACCCTTAACTTGAAAACATCACTGCTGTCAGAACAAAGTCAAAGCCCAGAACAGCAAGAGAAGAATGAACCACCGTTTCTGTGGTGGCTTTACTGATCCCCTCGGACGTTGGGATACAGTCATACCCTTTGTATAGCGCAATCCAGGTCACAATGAGCGCAAATACAAAACTTTTAATCAAACCATTGACAATATCCTGCTCGAACGAAACCTGAGATTGCATAATGGACCAGAAGCTGCCTGAATCAACACCCAGCCAATCGACGCCAACTAAGTGAGCACCGAGAATGGCGATGGCCGAGAAAATCAATGCAAGTAGCGGCATACTGATGAAGCCTGCCCAGAAACGCGGTGAAATCACCCGTTTTAATGGGTCAATTGCCATCATTTCAAGACTGGATAATTGCTCAGTCGCTTTCATCAGGCCTATTTCCGCGGTCAATGCACTGCCAGCCCGACCAGCAAATAGCAATGCCGTTACCACGGGCCCGAGTTCACGTAATAAACTCAGCGCAACAAGCGGACCGAGGCTGTCTTCGGCCCCGTAATCGACGAGTACCGTATATCCTTGTAAAGCCAGTACCATGCCGATAAACAGACCCGACACCATAATAATAAGGAGCGACTGGTGGCCAACCATATACAATTGGCGAACCAGCAGAGGTCCGCCTTTTCTGAAATTGGGCATACTACACAGTGCCCCTATCAGCATTCTGGTCGCCCGGCCTAGTGAGGCAAATCGACTCAGCGTCTTATGGCCTAATTTCTGCAAAAAATCCATTAACGGCTTCCTCCTGCAAGTAACTCATCCTCATAAGGAGCTGCATCAAAGTGGAATGGTACAGGCCCATCTGAATGACCTTGCAAGAATTGTTGTACCAGAGGTGAATCATGAGCCAACATCTGCTCAGGCGTGCCACTACCGATCACACCTTGCTCGGCAATGATCACAACATGGTCGGCAATACTCAGTACCTCAGTTACATCATGCGTTACGATCAATGAGGATAACCCCAAGACTTCATTCAGCGATTTAATCAGGCGCACCAGGACTCCCATAGAAATAGGGTCCTGCCCTGCAAACGGCTCGTCATACATGATTAGTTCTGGGTCAAGTGCAATGGCTCTGGCCAACGCTGCACGGCGCGCCATACCACCCGATAACTCCGAAGGCATGAGATCACGGGCCCCACGCAAGCCGACTGCCTGTAGCTTCATCAATACCACCAAGCGAATTAGTTCTTCACTCAGTTTGGTGTGCTCTCGCAACGGGAAGGCAATATTGTCAAAAACAGACATATCCGTGAACAAGGCCCCGCTTTGGAACAACATGCTCATGCGCTTACGTGCCTGATATAATGCCTGACGAGACATAGAAGGAATGCTGTCACCAGAGAAGAGAATCTCACCGCTATCCGGCTTGAGTTGACCTCCGATCAGACGCAACATGGTGGTTTTACCGATACCACTGGGTCCCATGATTGCCGTAATTTTCCCTTTGGGAACGGAGAAACTCATGTTTTTGTAGATTGTCCTTTCACCACGAGAAAAGGTCAAATCCCTGACTTCAACTATTGACTGCGTCAAGTCGCTCTCCACATCATACTTTTTCAATTGTGGAATAATACGTTGTTTTGCTACGAGATGGAAAACCCTTAATGGTAAAATTTTGTAATTCATTCGCCACAATTATTGTGGGAAATTGACACTATTATATGCATTTGCATGACCCAAAGCCGATGACTTTATTTATACATTTGATAAGCTATTTGATACTATCAGCGCCATTGAATTTAGTAACTTGGCTTAGACTTCATGGTTTTATCGTTTGTCATTCTCATTCTTGGATTCATTGCCCTGGTTTGGAGTGCAGATCGCTTCGTGTATGGCGCAGCTGCACTGGCTAAAAACCTTGGGGTACCAACGTTAATTGTGGGTTTGACTATCGTTGCAATGGGCTCCTCAGCACCTGAAATGATGGTCGCCGCGCAAGCCGCTCTGGTTGACAAAACAGACACGGCTGTTGGCAATGCCGTGGGCTCAAATATTGCCAACATCATGATGGTGCTTGGTATCACTGCGTTATTGCGCCCGCTTGCCGTAGGTTCAGGCATTTTGAAGCGTGAAATGCCGCTACTGGTCGTCGTGTCGTTGGCAGCCTGGTTCATCATCAGTGATAACCATTTTAGCGCACTCGAAGGCTGGCTGTTGCTCATTGGTTTTTTGGCTTTTATCGGCGGCCTCATTTATATCTCAAAAGCAGGTAAAACTGACCAGGACGATCCGCTGATTTCGGAAGCCTGTGATGAAGTGCCCAACGACGTTCCCATGAGCAAAGCCTTATTCTGGCTGGTCGTCGGTATGATTCTGCTACCTGTCAGTGCCGATTACCTGGTCGATTCTGCGGTAGATATTGCAAAATATTTTGGCATGAGTGACTTACTCATCGGCCTGACAATTATCGCGATCGGAACAAGCTTACCTGAACTCGCTGCCTGTGTTGCCGGAGTCCTTAAGAATGAAGATGACCTGGTGCTTGGCAACATTATCGGTTCGAATATCTTTAATATTTTAGCGGTTTTGTCTATTGCAGGGATCCTCAATCCAGCCACGCTGGACAGTAACATCGCAAGTCGGGACATTTATGTCATGCTTGGCGCCACTGCTGCGCTGGTGCTGATGAGCCTGAGCCTGAAAGGTCGCCGGCAAATCAATCGTATTGAAGGTGGCTTGCTGCTTAGCGCGTTCGCCGGTTATATGTACTTCATTATTTAAGGAAGCAGCATGAGCACCTACAATTTTATTGGTTCCGCCAAACAAGTACTTGAGATAGAGCAACAAGCTATAGAAGAAATTACTCAATATATCGACGCACAGTTTACCGCTGCCTGTGAACTCATGCTGCAATGCCGTGGTCGTATCATTGTCGTTGGTATGGGCAAGTCAGGTCATATTGGTAATAAAATAGCAGCCACGCTTGCCAGCACCGGCACACCGGCTTTTTTTGTGCACCCGGGAGAAGCTAGCCATGGCGACTTGGGAATGATCACAGCAGATGACGTTGTGCTTCTGATCTCGAATTCCGGAGAAACCCATGAGGTACTCGCCATTGTGCCTGTGATAAAACGTATTGGCGCACAGGTCATCAGCATGACAGGGAATGCTGAATCAAGCATGGCCAAACTGGCAGATATCCACCTGTGTATTAAAGTGTCAAAAGAAGCCTGCCCGCTGGGGCTTGCGCCGACAGCCAGCACCACTGCTACTCTGGTAATGGGAGATGCGTTGGCGGTGGCGTTATTGGAGGCCCGAGGCTTTACAGCTGATGATTTTGCCTTGTCTCATCCCGGTGGCAGCCTGGGAAAACGTCTGTTGCTAACACTCGCGGATGTGATGCACACAGGTAAAGCGGTGCCCATCGTGTCGCAAGGCTGCACTATCACTGATGCCTTGTTTGAAATGTCTGGTAAAGGCCTAGGTATGACAACCATTGTCGATGACCAAGGTCAGCTCAAAGGCTTATTCACAGATGGAGACTTACGCCGAATTATTGAACAACGGCTCGATTTGCACAACACTTTAATCGAGTCTGTGATGACGAAACACTGTACCACAGTGACACAGGATATGCTGGCTGCAGAGGCACTGCATATCATGGAGAAAAAACGCATCAATGGTCTCATTGTTATTGATGAGCAAGGTTGCCCAATCGGCGCGTTAAATATGCAAGATTTACTGCGAGCAGGAGTATTGTAAATGCAGTTTTCCGACCTATATCAGCCCATTGACGACGCCATCGTTCGTAAGGCGCAGGCAATTAAACTCCTGATATGCGACATCGATGGGGTATTTTCTGATGGCCGTATTTACCTGGGTAATCAGGGAGAAGAGCTTAAAGCCTTCAACACTAAAGATGGCTTTGGAATCAAAGCACTGATCAACGCTGGCGTTGAAGTCGCAGTGATCACGGGCCGCCATTCACAGATAGTTAAGCAACGTATGACTAGCCTCAACGTTAAACATATCTATCAGGGGATGGAAGATAAGTTGCAAGGCTATGCAGAGCTGAAAGACAAGCTGCAACTTGCAGATCATGAAGTTGCATATATTGGTGATGATGCACCGGATTTACCCGTGATGCTCAAAGTCGGTTTGTCTGTTGCAGTGAATGACGCACACCCAATGGTCATCCGCCAGGCGGACTATACCACCCTGCTACCTGGCGGCTATGGTGCTGTACGTGAACTGACCGACTTGCTATTACTGTGCCAGGATAAGCCCCTGGGATATGAAGGCAGCAGTATATGACCGTGCTCCGCGTCCTGTTGCTCATTGTATTCAGTCTGACGATGCTTTGGCTGTGGTATCCTTATTTAACCCAGTCAGGACAAACAGCGCCAAAGTCTGAAGAAGTATTAGCCAAACCTGATTATGTTGCTCTCGACCTTAAGCAGACTAATTATGCTGAGAATGGCCAGCTGAGCTATCAGATCACCGCCGATAGAATGGAGCTCTATCAGGAGCTTGGCTTCAGCCACTTTACAGCGCCTATTTTTACGCTTCATAACGATCAGCAAAACTGGCAACTAAAGGCCAATGAAGCCACATTATATGGTAATAACACACTCATATTAGAAGGCCAGGTACAAGCAACAAATCTGACCGACAACGCAATGATAAAGCACATCAATGCGGATCATGTGCAAGTCGATATTAGCGAAAAGCATATGCGTTCCGAACACCCGGTTGAAATTACCGGGCCTAACTTAACCATTTCGGGCAAGGGGTTGATTGCCGATCTCAATACCGAAATCATTGAACTCATCAACCACACTAAAACGATTTATTATGAGCAATAAATTAACTTATTCCCTGATCCTACTGTGTACATTAAGTGCATTTCAACCCAGCGCTTATGCAGAAGAAAAGGTAGTCGATCAGGTCATTATCAGCTCGGGTACTCAGCTGGCACAATTACAAACCAACATTGGTGTATTCGAAGAAAACGTTGAAATCATCCATGGCGACAGGACAATTTTGGCAGATCGCCTCGAGGTCCACCGCAGAGAAGAGCTGGGAAAAAACAAACAACTACTGGTCGCTACAGGTAACCCGGCGGTATTTCAAGAGCGCCAGGCTGATGGTTCGTTACTAAAAGCAACCGCCAAAGAAGTGCGTTATGACGTGGCAAATCGTATGCTGACCATCAAAGGGGGTGCAGAAATAAGCCAGGCAGGCCAGAAAATCAGCGCACAAACCATAGTCTATGATATGGAGAAAAAGCTGATCAGCGCACAACGGGGTGAACAAGAGAAAAATCGTGTAAGAACCATTCTTTTGCCCGAAAAAGAGAGCAGTAAGAATGCACAAAAGAAGGGTAATCCGTGAGTAAGTTAACAGCAACTGCCCTGGCCAAGAGCTACAAGGGCAGACAAGTTGTCAAAAACGTCGAATTGAGCGTTGAGGCAGGCAGCATTGTTGGCCTGCTTGGCCCTAATGGTGCGGGTAAAACCACGACTTTCTATATGATCGTAGGTTTAGTGCCGAGTGACAAAGGCAGCATTCATATTGATGATCAAGATATCACTTTACTCCCAATGCACAGCCGAGCACGCCTGGGCATAGGTTATTTGCCACAAGAATCCTCGATTTTCCGTAAACTCACAGTGTATCAAAATTTGATGGCGATTCTGGAAACCCGAAAAGCACTCAGTAAAGAGCAAAGAGAAGTTATCCTCAACGAGTTATTAGATGAGTTTAATATTCAGCATATCCGTGACAGCCAGGGCATGGCATTGTCGGGCGGTGAACGGCGTCGGGTAGAAATTGCACGCGCGCTTGCGGCAGATCCAAAATTTATCTTATTGGATGAGCCTTTCGCTGGTGTTGATCCCATTTCAGTGTTAGATATAAAGAAAATTATTGAACACCTAAAAAACCGCGGTATCGGCGTATTGATTACAGACCACAATGTGCGTGAAACGCTGGACGTCTGTGAGAAAGCTTATATAGTGTCACATGGTGAACTGATAGCAGCAGGCACCCCGGAGCATGTTCTGGCCGATCAAACCGTACGGGATGTCTACCTAGGTGAGCAATTCAGGCTATAGTTATAAGATTAGAAGTAAATAACAAAAAGGATTGTTAGAGATACATGAGGCAATCGCTACAGCTGCGCATGGGGCAGCAACTGACAATGACACCACAGCTGCAACAGGCTATTCGTCTGTTACAGTTGAGTACGCTAGATCTCCAACAAGAAATCCAAGAAGCGCTTGATAGCAATCCTTTGTTGGAAGTGGAAGAGGGTGAGTCTGAATCACACGATAATGAAACACAGTCCAAATCGGATACTGAGTTAGATCAACACGCAACCAATGATAGTGACAGCTTTGAGGACTCGGCTGTCAGTGACTATGAGCAAGACAGCGACGCTGCATTAAACAAAGACACCGTCAGTGACGATCTGGCAATGGACGTCACCTGGGATGAGTACATCAGTGCCGCCCCGGCAAGCAGCTCTGGCCCTATGCCAGAAGATGAAACCATCTATCAGGGAAAAACCACTGAGACGCTGCAAGAATACATGATGTGGCAACTGGAGCTCACGCCCTTTAGCCCAACTGACAGAGCCATTGCTCTGGCAATCGTCGAAGCCGTTGACGACGCTGGTTTATTAACTATCAGCTGCGAAGACATTGTTGAGAGTATGAATCATGACAATGACGACGAACAAATCGAATTGGATGAAGTCGAAGCCGTACTGAAACGAGTTCAATTATTTGATCCCGTTGGTATTGCAGCCCGCAGCTTGCAGGAATGTTTGTGTATCCAGCTCAATCAGTTTGATCCAGCCACTCCGTGGTTAACCCAAACCAAAGAGATTCTGACGGAACATATCGATCTACTCGCAAGTCGTGACTACCGAACTTTGATGAAAAAGACTAAGCTCAAAGAAGCTGAGCTTAAAGAAGTCATGACCCTGATCCACAGTCTTAACCCCAAGCCTGCCGCCAGTATAGTGCAAGAAGAAGCAGACTATGTGATACCGGATGTCTCGGTGAAAAAAGTGAAAGGCCGCTGGGTTGTTGAACTCAACCCGGACTCTATGCCGAAGATAAGAGTAAACGATCACTATGCTGCTATGTCTCGTTCAGTCAAGTCGAGCACCGACAGTCAGTTTATCCGCTCGCACTTGCAAGAGGCAAAATGGTTTATTAAAAGTCTCGAAAGCCGCAATGAAACTTTATTGAAAGTTACCAATTGCATTGTGCAACAACAACAGGCATTCTTTGAACATGGCCCCGAGGCAATGAAACCTATGGTACTCAATGATGTGGCCGAAATGGTCGACATGCATGAGTCCACAATTTCACGTGTAACAACGCAAAAGTATATGCACACGCCGCGCGGTATTTATGAGTTGAAGTATTTCTTCTCAAGCCATGTCAGCACTGAAAACGGAGGAGAATGCTCTTCGACTGCAATCAGAGCATTGATCAAAAAGTTAATTGCCGCAGAAAATACAGCTAAGCCATTAAGTGACAGCAAAATCGCGGACGTATTGGCAGATCAAGGGATCAAAGTGGCTAGACGTACAATTGCCAAATACCGAGAGTCTTTGGCTATCCCACCGTCGAATCAGCGTAAGAGCTTGATTTAGACGTAACTACAGAAGGAAAATGCTTATGCAACTAAATTTAACTGGTCGACATGTAGAAATCACCGATTCGTTAAGAGACTATGTAACAAACAAGTTTGCGAAGCTAGAAAGGCACTTTGATCACATCAACAATGTGCATGTAATCCTAGATGTCGAAAAGCTCATCCAAAAAGCAGAAGCCACATTACATGTGAACGGAGGGGAGATTTTCGCCTCGACCGAACACCGGGATATGTATGCCGCAATAGACGGACTCATCGATAAGCTTGATCGTCAGGTGATCAAGCACAAAGAGAAGCTAACTCGACACTAATCATGAAACTAAGCTCATTGATTTCACAGGACTGCAGCAAAGCTGCGGTCCTTTTTAATAGCAAAAAACGTATTTTAGAATACATCAGCGAGTTGGCACATAGTCAGCTGCCAGACAGCAATGCCCATGATATTCTGGATTCACTTCTCAGTAGAGAAAAACTTGGCAGTACAGGTATAGGCAAAGGGATTGCACTACCCCACGGCCGCCTTCCGGGGATCGATAAAGTCGTCGCTATGCTCCTCGTTAATCAACAAGGTATTGCTTTTGACGCCATCGACAATCAACCCGTCGACATTTTTGTGGCACTCATCGTACCTGAAGGAGAAAATCAACAACATTTGCAGACCTTGGCAACAATCGCTGATAAACTTAAAAACAAGGTGTTTTGTAAACGTATCAGACAAGCTCACGATGATCAGGAGTTATTCTCGATAATTGAAGAGTTTGACAACTAACGGAGAGTTTTTGTGCAGCTAATTATTGTCAGTGGTCGTTCTGGCTCGGGAAAATCGGTCGCTTTGCGTGTACTGGAAGACCTTGGTTACTACTGCGCCGATAATATCCCTGTTAACCTTCTGCCCGCGTTAGTGCGCAGTGTATCCGACAGCTACGATAAAATTGCCGTCAGTATTGATGTGCGCAACCTGCCAAAAGATCAGCAAGAACTCGACGATATTCTGGAGTATTTACCAGGATTTGCTGAGCCGAATATTTTTTACCTGGATAGTGAAGATCAAATCCTGATCCGCCGCTTCTCCGAAACACGCCGTCTGCACCCACTGTCATTAGCGGATCTATCGCTGGACAAAGCAATCAAAAAAGAAAAAGAGCTGCTGGATCCATTGATCCGTCGCGCTAATATTACAATCGATACAACGGACATGAGCATTCATCAGCTCGCAGAGCAGATCCGTGAGAAGATACTGGGTAAAAAAGACAAGCAATTAATTATTACGTTCGAATCATTTGGTTTTAAGCATGGTATCCCAAAAGAAGCTGATTATGTTTTTGATGCCCGCTTTCTCCCTAACCCTCACTGGGAGCCAGAACTTAAGCCTTTGACTGGGCTAGATAAGCCTGTCATTGACTATCTAGCAAGCCATAGTCTGGTGCAAAAGTTCACCTGGCAAATACAAACTTTTGTGCAAACCTGGCTACCAC
This sequence comes from Pseudoalteromonas sp. XMcav2-N, assembly GCF_024124545.1. GTDB lineage: Bacteria > Pseudomonadota > Gammaproteobacteria > Enterobacterales > Alteromonadaceae > Pseudoalteromonas. The sequence continues at coordinate 43,169 of NZ_JAMXSF010000009.1, read as the reverse complement.
ACCTTGAGCGTAACAACCGCAGTTACCTGACAATTTCGATTGGTTGTACTGGCGGTCAGCATCGCTCTGTTTACCTGGCTCAAACGTTGGGTGAACGCTTTGCCCGCACACATAGCAACGTGAAAATCCATCACCGCGAACAAGAAAAATGACACAACGCTTTGAAGATACCTTTTTGATCCAAAATAAATTGGGCCTGCATGCCCGTGCAGCCAGTGTTCTGGCTGAGCTTTCGGCTCAGTTCGACGCCAATATCACGCTCTTTCAGGGAGACAAAGCGGCTGAGGGCGACAGCGTGTTGGCGCTACTGCTGCTGGAAAGCAGTCAGGGTAAGGAAGTCAAAGTCGTATGTGAAGGGCCTGATGCCGAGCAAGCTTTAAGTGCAATTGGTAATCTGATAGACGATAAATTTAACGAATCCGAGTAGCTCCCTTCCCCTTTTTACGCAGCCACCAGCTGTGCCATAGCAAGGCTATTTGCATCACTTAATGCTGCTTTTTAGTTATACTAATTGATATTAAAACAGCTATAATTATCATAAGCCTATAATCGGCGCGCTTTACAATCATGACAAGCTTAATTGTCGACTATCCAATCTGGGACGCCTATGCCTGAAGTTTTTGAACAAGACTACACACTGGAGCTATTACAGCAAGTTACCAATGCCCTCAACAGTGGTCAGTTTGTTCAAGTCAGGCGCACATTAGCCGAAATTCCGCCCTGTGACACCGCATTACTCCTTGAGTCCTCTCCGCATAAGGTCAGAACTCTGCTTTGGCAGTTGGTTGACCCGGATATTCAGGGTGACGTGCTAGAGGAGCTGTCAGAAGACGTACGACTCAGCATCATCGCCAAGATGGAGCCTGAGCTCATTGCTGCGGCAACCGAGGACATGGACGATGACGACCTGGGTGAGGTCCTGAGAAGCCTGCCAGACCCTGTTTATCAGGATGTTATCGGTGCTATGGACTCGCAAGACAGAGCCCGAGCGACACAGGCGCTGTCTTATGTAGAGCACTCCGCCGGCGCCCTGATGAACACAGATACGGTGACCATTCGCCCGGATGTATCTTTGGACGTTGTCTTGCGTTACTTGCGCCTTAAAGGCGACCTGCCTGCTGGTACGGATGATCTGTACGTCGTTGACAAAGACAATTGCTTTTTGGGTTCTCTTTCTATCAGTATGTTACTCACCAGCCAGCCTGATAAGCTCGTCAAGGAGCTTATGAATGATGAGCGTGAGACCATTCCCATTTCCATGGATGAAAGCGATGTCGCTCAGTTGTTTGAGCGCCACAACTGGATCTCAGCCCCGGTAGTCGACGATAACGCACATCTGCTGGGCCGTATCACCATCGATGACATCGTTGATGTCATTCGTGAAGATGCAGAACACAGCCTGATGAGTATGGCTGGTCTTGATGACGAGGAAGATACCTTTGCACCAGTGTGGAAAAGTAGCCGGCGCCGCTCCATCTGGTTAGGGATTAACCTGCTTACTGCACTGATGGCCGCTTTTGTTGCCAGCTTTTTTGAAGGCACCTTAGATATTTTACCGATCCTGGCTGTCTTAAATGGCATAGTGCCAAGTATGGGTGGGGTTGCAGGTAGTCAGACACTGACTCTGGTTATTCGGGGCATTGCACTTGGCCATGTGAATGCCACTAACCAACGCTTTCTGCTCGGAAAAGAATTAGCCATTGGCGCATTAAATGGCCTGCTATGGTCACTGCTCATAGCAGGCGTGATTGCACTGTGGCAATGGGATTTTGTACTCGGTGGCGTGATCGCCTTTGCGATGTTTATGAACCTGGTCGCTGCAGGCATCGCCGGAGCCAGCATCCCTTTGATCCTGAAAAGGATGAATATAGACCCTGCTCTGGCAGGCAGTGTGGTGCTAACGACGGTCACCGACATAGTAGGCATTTTCGCCTTTCTGGGCACCGCGACCTGGCTGCTGGTTTAAGCAGCCAGATATCAGGTAAGCATGTTACTGACCAGCAATTTGCATGCTTTCAATAAGCACTGAACCCGTTTGTACTGCACCTCGGGTTTCAATGTCTCCACCAATGGCTTTGACAGACTTAAACATCTCTTTGAGATTGCCGGCAATGGTGATCTCACTGACCGGATATTGGATCTCGCCATTTTCTACCCAAAAACCCGCTGCACCACGCGAATAATCTCCTGTGACTGTGTTTACGCCTTGCCCCATCAACTCTGTCACTAACAAGCCGCGTCCCATGGTGCGTAGTAAAGCAGCCAGATCCGGTTCCGTTGCTTGTACCAGCCAGTTGTGGATCCCCCCGGCATGACCGGTGCTGCGCATACCTAAACGTCTGGCGGCATAGCTGGGCAACAGGTACGTCTCCAGCACGCCGTCTTTGATAATATCGCGCTCAACCGTACGCACGCCTTCCGCATCAAACGGACTGGATGCTAAAGCCTGCAGCATGTGCGGTTGTTCCTTGATTGAAACACAGGGGTCAAACACCTCGCTCCCCAGACTATCCAGCAAGAAACTCGACTTTCGATATAAGGCACCACCGCCAATTGCCGATACCAAATGACCAAACAGGCTGTTAGCAATGTCCGCACGAAACACCACAGGCACCCGCATCGTATCCAGCTTACGGCTATTTAACTTTGCCAGTGTTGACTCCGCCGCTTCCACCCCCACAGCTGTGGCATCGCGCAGCTGAGTATGCAAGCGTGAGATAGAATAGGCGTTGTCACGTTGCATAACGCCATTTTCTTCCCCAATCACCATAGTGCTTAATGTATGCCGGGTACGCGGGAAACCAGCCAAAAACCCGTGGCTATTGCCATAGACACGTAAGCCCTGATGGCTGGCCACACTGGCACCATCTGAATTAACGATACGTGGGTCAAAATTTAATGCGGCCTGCTCGGCTTCAAGACATCGCTTTACGCCTTCTTCCGGGGTTAGAGTCCAGGGATGAAAGAGATCCAAATCAGGCACTTGTGTTGGCATAAGATCCGCATCAGCCACACCGTTGCACGGATCGTCGGAGGTAAACCTGGCGATTTCAACGGCTTTTTCCACAACAGAGCGTAAGGCATCAGGGCCCAGATCGGCAGTCGATGCCGAGCCTTTGTGTTGACCCACATACACACTCAGGCCCAGACCACCATCTTGATTAAATTCAATCGTTTCAACTTCACCCATACGGGTGCTAACGGACAAACCCGAAGTTCGACTCATCGACGCCTCAGCGGAGGTCGCGCCAAGTTGCTTTGCGTAGTCAAGGACATCGAACACGGCTTGTTTCACTTCATCAATCTGCGTCCAAATGGGATCTTGCTGCTGGCTCATGTTTTTCTTCCACAAATCATAGTACTTCCTTAATCCTAACACAGCCCGCGCCATTACGCTGTGACTCGCACAAAGATTCTGATTTCCAGGCAAGCGTATTGCGTGCATATAGCTGGTGCAATCGCAGACGTTACTGCTTTTCTTACTTCTGGTATAATCAGGTCATTAATAACTTGATTAAGTGCGATACCATGGCCAAAAAACCGACTCAAGAGCCAGAAGAAGAGATCATTTACGTCTCAAAAAGCGAGCTAAAACGCGATGCGCAGCAGTACCATCAGCTAGGTGTTGATATCGCCCAGTTAGGCAAGAAGCAAAGAGAGAAGATCCCGCTCACCCCTGAACTGGTTGCAGCTATGGATCTGGCCGACAAGCTACGCGGTAAACATGATGCTTACCGCCGTCACCTGAACTTCATCGCCAAACAATTGCGTACCACCAGCAATGTAGATGAATTACAGCAAAGCCTGGATCTGATATTGAACAGGAATAATCAGGCCGATGTCTTGCTCAATCAGGTCGAAAACCTCAGAGATGAGCTGATCGCCAAAGGTGATGACAAGATCAACGCCCTACTTGATGAACACCCGACACTGGAGCGCCAAAAGCTGAGACAGCTGGTACGTCAGGCAAAGAAAGAGCAACAGGCAGAAAAACCGGGGAAAGGTTATAAAGAGCTGTTTCAGTTGCTTAAAGAATTGATCTTGCCATAACAGCCTTGGCTATATACACCCGCAGCGTCACACATAGTGCTACTGCGGGTGAGTTCTTAAGCGGTGCCACCAACGGTGAGTTCGTCAATTTTCAGACTGGGCTGACCCACCCCGACAGGTACGCTCTGCCCACTTTTACCACAGACACCGACACCCGTGTCTAACTCCAGATCATTACCTAGCATAGAAATTTTTTGCATTACGTCCGGACCATTACCGATCAGCGTGGCACCTTTAATGGGCTGTGTCACTTTGCCATCCTCTATCAGATAGGCCTCCGACGCAGAAAACACAAACTTACCAGATGTAATGTCCACCTGACCACCGCCGAAGTTAGGCGCAAAGATCCCCTTCTTGACCGACGCTATAATCTCACTCTGACTATGTTCACCAGGCAACATATAGGTATTGGTCATTCTTGGCATTGGCAAGTGCGCGTAGGATTCACGCCGGGCATTGCCCGTCGGTGCCACCCCCATCAACCTGGCATTGAGCTTGTCCTGCATATAACCTTTCAATACGCCCTGTTCGATCAGGACGTTATAACCTGCTGGAGTCCCTTCATCATCAATGTTCAATGAGCCTCGGCGATCATTCAGCGTTCCATCGTCCACCACAGTGCACAGGCTGGATGCGACTTGCTCGCCGACACGGCCGCTAAATGCTGACGCTCCTTTGCGGTTAAAGTCACCTTCAAGGCCATGACCAACGGCCTCATGCAGTAAAACACCTGGCCAGCCAGCCCCCAATACCACAGGCATAGTGCCCGCTGGTGCATCAACCGCTTCCAGATTAACCCTAGCCTGGTGAACAGCCTTGGAGACATACTGTTGCCACCGCGGTTTACCATCAACCAACTCGCGGAAATAGTTGTAGTCGAGACGCGCGCCACCACCGGCACTGCCCCGCTCACGACGACCATTTTTAGCCAGTAATACAGAGCAGTTTAAACGCACCAGAGGGCGTATATCCGTTGCAAAGGTGCCATCACTGGCGGCAACCAACACTTCCTCGTATACGGCAGACATTGAACTAACCACCTGCTCAGCCTCCGGAGCCAATTCACGAATGGCGGCTTCTACTTCACGTAATAAAGCGACTTTCTCAGAATCACTCATACTCAGTAACGGTTGAGTTGCCTCAAATTGGGTCGCCGCTTTGACGTCAGTGAACACCTGCACCTGCTTGTCTTCACCTTGCTGTGCAATGCTTCTGGCCGCCATTGCAGCCTGATTTAATGCTTCGATATTAATGGCATCAGAGTAACTAAAACCGGTTTTTTCACCACTTACAGCACGCACTCCCACACCGCGTTCTATGTTGTAGCTGCCCTCTTTGACGGAACCATCTTCCAATACCCAGGTTTCGTGGTAGCTGGACTGAAAATACAGGTCGGCATAATCCACCTTGTGCTGATGAATATATGCCAGCGTCTGCTGTAGCTGCTCCCGGGTTAAGTCACTGTCAGTCAGTAAATGTTGTTCAACGTGCTCGCTACCAAAATTACTCATAAAAATCGCTCTTAAATCGGTTATGTGCCGCTACCGGCATTTTCTGTCGGATGGCGTGCAATGCTGTCAGGTCAACTTGAGCATGATTAATGCCCACTTGGGTTGACGCTTCAGCCAGACAAGTGCCCCAGGGTGACACAATCAGGCTATGACCATAGGTTTGCCGACCATTCTCGTGATGCCCGACCTGAGCCGCAGCAACCACATAACATTGTGTTTCTATTGCCCTTGCCCGTAATAATGTCTGCCAGTGCGCATCTCCGGTCACCGTTGTGAATGCGCTGGGTACCAGTAATACCTCAGCGCCCTGTTCTCGCATCATTTGATAGAGGCCGGGAAAGCGCACGTCATAGCAAACACTCAAGCCCAGACGACCAAAAGGGCTGGCCACAGTGACAACGTCATCCCCGGCGCGGGTCAACCTAGATTCCCGATACTGCCCCGCACTGTCTGCAACATCCGCATCAAACAGATGGATCTTATTATAGCGTGCAACTTCCGTCCCTTCATTGTTAAACAACAAGCTGGCAGCATAATAGCGGCCTTCGCCATCCTTCATGGCGATAGTGCCCGCTGCTAACCAAATATCAAAGTCCCGACAAAGTTGTTGAATTTGTTCGATCCAGTTATGGCTTTCTTCAGCTTGTGCCAACGCCTGTTGTGGCGTTTCACAAAACGCCAGCCATGATTCGGGCAAACACACCAGTGCAGGCTGCTCCAGAATCTGTGTCTCAAGTAGTTCCCGTAGCTGTTTCAGGTTGTGCGCAGGATGTATCCCCGAGCACATTTGCACTGTATAGATATGACAGATACTCATGGCTTTTCCTCTTTAACCGTCGAAGGTTGAGCTACTGTGTTGTCTGTAGCACCTGAGCTGGCGTCCTGTGTGCTCTGCTCAGGTTGCTCAGTTGCTCCCCTTTCATGTTGAGGCTGCACTGGTACTTCGGGTTTATCAGGCTCAGCATCCGGAGGTTTAGGTAATTCAACTTCCCGGCTCTTGCGATCCAGCTCCGTCACGACAGGTTCAGTCATTGTGCCGGTCACCTTAAACTTGATCTCCGAGATCACTCGCGCGGAATGGATCACCTTATCTATTGCTAACGCGGCAAGGCCAGTCACCGGGTTGACCATCCAGCCAACTATTACGGGTAGGCTGGATGTGACCTGAGGCGCCACAGACAGCTCGTAATCAATAGCCTGGCTATTTAGATCGGCATAGCCTTTCGCAGACAGATCGGCTGGCACGCCATCCAGCTGAGTATCCTCAGTGAAAACAACCCCTTTGTTCAACTGAAAAGTGCCATCAATTCGGTTGTAGAAAAACCCTTTTGCAAACACGTCACGAAAGTCCAGCTTGAGCTTACGCACCAACGAATCCAGGCTGAGTAAAGAAAACACTCGTGCACCGTGATCGCTTATCTCCGCCAAATGTCCCTCACCCAGTTGCCATTTAACTTCTCCATCCAAGCTGGCAACATCAAATTCATAAGGAGGTTTAGCCCAGCTCAATGCAAACTCTATATCCGCACTGGAATCCTGAACGCTAGAGGTGATATCAAATTCTTCCATAAGTTGACCAAAATCGTCACTGGTCAGCGTTCCGTTAAAGTTGGTTCGACCATCTCGCCAGCCCCCGCTGCCTTCTAGCAGGTGGTCGCCCTTATCGACACTCAGCTGCTCTATCAATAACTCTTCTCCATTCCCGGCTAATTTCAGGTTGACCTTATCGAGCTGATACTGGGCAATTTTGCAGTCATCACAGTTTAATTCAATAGCCGGCATACCTGCTAACCATTGATGTGATTCTTGAGTGCCTTCAGCTTGTGACGCATCTTGTGCTGTGACCGCATTTTCCTCAATAGGAATGGGGTTCAAACGCAGGTAATCCGCCTGGATCTGAATTGGCTGCGTCGACTTGCTGTCCGGGATTTGCACCTGTGCTCGCAGTTCCTTGCCATTCAATCTGGCCTGTAACCCCTGAGCATCGGGAGTTAAGCTTAATTCGAAGTCACTGACGGCGAGCTCTAGTGCATTCAGCTGCGCAATTTGGGCACGTAACTCACCAAAGGCGGGTAATATTCCCGGCTCAGGGGACGTTTGCTCGACCTGTGCAATGATACGTTCAATAAACGGCAACCAGGGGGCCAGAGAGAGCTGAGGCTGGGTAATCGCGATGTTAAAGCCGGGTTTACTTAATGCACTGTTATCATTGGCAAGAACCAATTGGGCACGTTCAATCAGACCACTATTGTTATCCAGAATGCCGTCAAAATAGAGTTGCTCCCCCAGCGCCACGCTGATCAGGTTGGATATATCATCACCACGCACCTGTGCCTGTAATTGCATACGCTCATTGACCTGCTTACCAACCGGCATGGGTAAATCTACAGCCACGCCCTGCAAGTCTGATGCAAAATTTGCTTCGTAGCTGAATCCTTGCTCCGTAAAATCGAGCATCACACGCCCAGCCAGTAGCGCTTGTCCATCTACAAACCCATTCATCAAACCTTGTGTCAGCGGCATCAGCTTGTCACTGTCTGCATTCAGTCTTGTCTCTATTCCCAAACGGTAACGACTACTGTCTCCCTGCCCAGATAAACTAAATAGCAAAGGCATACCGCGCCAAAGTGCTCGCGTATTCTCCAGCTCAATGTTGTCGTCAATAAAATTAAGCGTACCACTCAGCCTATCGAGTGCCATACCCGGCTGCTGCAAATAGAGCGCATTATCTTTAAATTCCACGGACCCCAGCACATTGACATCCAGTGAGGCCAAATCAATTAACAGGTCAACATTGCCCGTTACATTTCCCTGAACCTGAGCAACCTGAAGAATATCAGCGAGTGGATCCGCGATAGGTGTTGCACTAAAAAAAGCGGCTAACGTGCTGGCCTCTGTAGTATGGGCAATATTCACCGTCAGCAGATCTGTATGCTCAAGGTCAGCCAGGCTGACGACCACCCCGGAATCCAATTCCTGGTTTAACAATGTGCCTTGATTCACAGTGATATCCATCCGCTCATCCGCAAAGTGCAGGGTCACATCACCATCGTGCAAAGCCGCCCAATCAGGTGCAAAAGCAAATTTAGCCTGATCAATACGCGCCAACACTTCAAAACGGCCCTGATGACCGCGATAGGGAAATTGTTCTAACGGTCCGGATAACAGTACCTGAGTATGCCTGAGTCGCCCTCCCTGAATCCCATTATTCAAATAGTCGACCAGGTTTTCATTCATCAGTTGTAGCGGAAAATACCGCCCTGCTATGCTAGCGTCACCACCAAATACATCGGCATAGAGATCAAGTTCTGGCTCATCAAGCAGACGCAAGTGCATCTCCAAAGCCAAGCTCAAGTCATCATTACTAAGCCACAAGTTATCCGATAAAACATGCCATTGCTGCGCATCGTCGAGGTAAAAATGAATATCGCCATTGAGCTCATTGACTGCCAGTGGAGCGACAAACTGTTCTTCCACCTGCATAGTTTGGTTCTGAGCACTCACGGAGACCACGCCACGTTCGGGCATCAGTGTCAGTTCAGCATTCAATCCGGAAAAGCCAGGGATCCCACCATCTTGCAACCAGCCAATATCCTGCAGGGCCAACCACATCGACATAGGTTTGTCGTCTTCAAGTGACAGTCTGGCCGCAGTGACCTGGCCAAATGGAGAAAGTGTTTTCACTTGCTTTGCCCAGTCAAAGTGTGTCAGCGACACAAGCTGAGCAACAAAAGTCAGATCCAGTTGCTGCATCCACAAGGTGCGCTCATTCTCGCTAAATTGCCCCTGAATACTTAACGGCGCAAGGCTTTGCTTGTCGCGTGATAGCTGTAACTCGGAGCTGCTCAGCGCCCACCCACCTTGCGCTGGCTGCAAGTAGAGAGACCCACCTTGCACTGCCAGCTGCTTGTCGACTTGCTCCTGCTGCCAGCTAATATGACTGGGTAACCAATCCACTAAGACATCTTTAAGTTGCCCTTGCTCCAACTGCGCCCAAAGCTGCATATTAACACTGGAGTTGACATCGCTGTACTGAGGGTCAAGGTAGGCCTGTAGCCAACTCATTATTTCAACCTGTTGCGCGTCGATAAAGATATCGCCCGCCATGGCTTTAAGTTGCTGACCATGGAAGCGAAAGCGCGCGTTGAGTTGCCCCTTAGCAAGTCCGGGCAACGAGATTTGCCCCTCTCCATGATGCATGTCTGCACTATTTTGCCAGATCAGATCTGGTACCAGTAAAGTATGCGAAGTGTCGTCACTGAGCAGTAAAGTCACCTGGCTATTCTGAACAGCAAAATGCCCGGTGTCGCCCAGAAACAGTTCTTCAATCAACGCATGTTGCTCAAACTCCCCGCTGCCTCCCTCCATATCGGTTGTCATCGCATCAATATCTAGCGTGGCATCAAATCCATCAAGCACAAAATAATTTGAAACCAGTCGCCACTGTCGAACGGATTCAACCAGATTGAGCTGCAGGCTGGTTTGTGCAATATGTAAAGAAATTGGCGAGAGAAGGTTGTCTTCAAAACTGACATCACGTAATACCAGTGCTGGCCCATTGCCCTGCCAGCTGGCACTGATACTTCCGATATTTAACTCGACCCCGAGCTGCTGGTAGAGCAGCGACTCGATGTCGTTTTTATACTCATTGGCGTAAGGCAGGCTATATTTAACCAGGGACACCAAGACGGCAAGCAACACCAATGTGACCGCAAACACCTGCCACATCTTTCGCACACAAAAAAAGCAAACCGTCTTTACTTGCATCATGTCACTACATCATGACGACATCAAACTGCTCCTGGCTGTACAGGCTCTCAGTCTGAATGTTGACTTGCTTACCGATAAACAATTCCAGTTCTGCCAGATTGTGATATTCGTCATTGACCAGGGCTTCGCTGACTGCCGGTGATGCGTAGACCATAAACTTGTCAGCGTCGTAGGCACGATTAACACGCACAATTTCGCGTAAGATTTCGTAACAAACAGTTTCAACTGTCTTGAGTGAACCGCGACCTGAGCAGGCAGGGCACACGTCACACAGAATGTGCTCAAGACTTTCTCGCGTGCGCTTTCGAGTCATTTCAACCAAACCCAGCGCGGATAAACCATTGATGTTAGCCTTCGCCCGATCTTTTGCCAGTGCCGTTTCCAGCGAATGTAAAACCCGGCGCTTGTGCTCATCCGAAATCATATCGATGAAGTCAATAATGATAATGCCACCCAGATTACGCAGCCTGAGTTGTCTGGCAATGGCTGAAGTCGCCTCAACATTGGTATTAAATATAGTTTCTTCGAGGTTGCGATGGCCAACGAACGCACCCGTATTCACGTCAACTGTAGTCATGGCTTCAGTTTGATCAAATATCAGATAACCGCCCGATTTCAATTCGACCTTACGGTGCAGTGCTTTTTGAATTTCTATCTCAACATCAAATAAGTCGAAGATCGGACGCTCGCCCGGGTAGTACTCGAGCGTTTGTGACAACTGAGGGACGAACTCTTCTGTAAAATCTTTTAGCTGCTGGTAGGTCAGTTTAGAGTCAACACGGATACGCTCCATGTCTTCACCAACATAATCTCTGAGAGTGCGAAATGCGAGTGTCAGATCCTCATGGAGGATACTGGCTTTGCTGGTTTTTCTACGGCGCTTGATGATTTTTTGCCAAAGCTTCTTCAGAAACTCAGCATCATGCTGCAACTCAGCTTCTACCGCCCCTTCTGCCGCTGTGCGCACAATAAAACCGCCATTTTCATCATTGTACTGAGCAACAATTTTTTTCAGTCGACCACGCTCTTCTTCCGTTTCAATACGCTGGCTGACACCCACATGAGTCGCATCCGGCATAAACACCAGGTAACGTGATGGAATGGTAATGTCTGTCGTCAGGCGAGCACCTTTAGTGCCGATAGGATCTTTCACCACCTGCACCATAATAAACTGGCCCTGTTTTACCAGTTCACGAATATCCTGGACCTTCTTGATCGGCTGGTCGTCGACGCCCTCTTCAATCGAAGCACTATTAACAATATCGGATGCATGTAAGAAAGCGGCTTTCTCAAGGCCTATGTCTACAAAAGCGGCCTGCATACCTGGCAGGACTCGGCTTATTTTGCCCAGATAGATATTACCTACAATACCGAGATTACCAACTCGCTCTACTTGCACCTCTTGTAAAACACCATTTTCAATGAGTGCAACCCGGCTTTCGCTGGGAGTCACATTGATCAATAACTCACTACTCATCTACACCCGCCATAAATGCTTTAATCAGTTCATCCGTCTCGTATAAAGGTAAGCCGACAACAGCGAAATAGCTACCTGACAACTGAGTAACAAAACGCCCACCTAACCCTTGAATGCCATAGCCTCCCGCTTTATCGTGCGGCTCTCCACTTTGCCAGTATTGCTCAATTTCTTTTTCATTCAAGGGTTTAAATGTAACATCTGTTATCACCGTTCGGCTTAGGATCCGATCTGTACCGGCAACGGCAATTGCAGTCATAACTTGATGCGTTTTACCAGATAGCGCCTGCATCATGACGATAAAGTCATGTTTGTCTTTGGGCTTACCCAGCGCCTGTTGTCCGAGCACGACAATGGTATCACTGCCCAGTACAGGTGCATCCTGATAGCCCATAGCAACGCCACTTGTGGCCTTCAGCCGCGCCAGTCGTTCGACATAAAGCAACGGTGCCTCACCGGGTAATTGGCTTTCGTCTGCATCTACAGAAAATTGCGAGAAAGAATAGCCGAGTTGAGTCAACAACTCACGCCTGCGTGGCGATGCTGACGCCAGATAAAGTGTCGGTGTCATTAACGGATCCTAAAATGCCTGCGATACTTGCGTAATAGCAGGAAAACCCAAGGCCAGCACAGCATACCTATCAAGGCCGGCCATAAATATCTCGGGTTGAAATAAATGTCTAACAAGAAATGGTTCAGCCAAAATTGCAGCAAGTGATACAAAGCTAAAAACAAGCCAATAAGCACTGCCTGCTGCCAGATTGAGAAGTTCCTAATCTTTTGAAAATTACTGGTCGTGATATACACACAAATGGAATAGGTGAGTGAGTTCACACCCAACGGAGAGCCTGTTGCCAGATCCATAACCAGCCCGGTACACCATGCCCAGCCAATATTGACACGATGCGGTAAGGCAATAGACCAGTACATTAATACCAGTAAGACCCAGTCGGGCCTAAATGGTTCAAAGGATATAGGCAGCGGCATCAGTGCCATAATTAATGCAATAAACAGGCTCAGTGCTACCAGAGCATAACTTCGGTTCATACTCACTGCTCCTCTTTGGCCATTTTACCCAAGATCACGAGCAAACGAATACGATCCAACTGTGCAACCGGCTCTGCATAGACTTTGGAAAAAGGGAGTCCCTCGTCGCGATCTATCTCGGTCACCACAGCAACGGGGTACCCCTCCGGAAACGTGCCGCCGAGTCCGGACGTAACCAGGATATCTCCCAAACGAATATCCAGGCTGTGTGGTACATGCTGCAATTGCACCAGGTTGATTTTGCCTGTGCCTTCCACCACAGTACGCACATCATTACGAAGGATACGTACAGGTGTAGCATGGGTCGTGTCAGTCATGAGCAATACCCGGGACGTGGTACTGCCAACCTGGGTAAGCTGGCCAACGATCCCCATTTCATCAATCACTGGCTGACCTTCCAGCACGCCATCAATAGCGCCCCGATTGACCACCACCTGATGACTATAGCGACTCGAACGCACCGATAAAACTTCCGCAATTAAACGCTCCCTTTGTTGCCGGGAAGATGCACCGAGTAAAGCTCGTAGTTGCTGGTTTTCACGTAACAGAAATTGATACTGCTGCAATTGCTCACTTTGCAGTAACTGTTTTTTACGGAGTGCTTCGTTTTCCTGAAATAACCTGTCGCGGGTATCCAGGCTTTTGGCACCCAGACTAAAAACTTCATAGGGAACATTCGCCACATAGAGCAGCGGGCTTACCAGAGTATTCAGGCTGGTTCTGACTAAGGTACCGCCTGAAGTATAGCGATCTCCCAGGATCAGCAGTACGCTAAGCACAACTGCGACCGTAAGTCGCAGTTGTAAAGAAATAGTACGTCCAAATAGCAGGTTCATCAGTCGTAACTAAATACGTCACCACCGTGCATATCTATCATTTCAAGGGCTTTACCACCACCACGGGCAACACAGGTCAGAGGGTCTTCAGCCACCACAACCGGGATCCCGGTTTCTTCCATCAGCAAACGGTCCAAATCTTTAAGCAGTGCACCACCACCGGTCAGCACCATGCCGTGCGCTGAGATATCCGACGCCAGTTCAGGCGGAGATTGCTCCAGAGCAACCATTACCGCGCTCACAATTCCCATCAACGGCTCTTGTAAGGCTTCTAAAATTTCATGAGAGTTCAGTGTAAACGAGCGTGGTACCCCTTCAGCCAGGTTACGACCACGGACTTCAATTTCTACCGGAGTTTCACTCTTGAAGGCTGAGCCAATCTCGTGCTTAATGTGCTCGGCGGTAGCCTCACCAATCAGGCTACCAAAGTTACGGCGCACATAGTTGATAATGGCTTCATCAAATTTGTCACCACCAATTCGAACAGACGATGAATAAACCACACCATTCAGTGAGATGATTGCCACTTCCGTGGTTCCCCCACCGATATCGACTACCATGGAACCTGTTGCTTCTGAAACAGGTAATCCGGCGCCAATTGCCGCCGCCATCGGCTCTTCAATGAGATATACCTCTCTGGCTCCCGCACCCATTGCGGACTCGCGAATGGCACGCTTCTCAACCTGTGTTGCACCACAAGGAACACAGATCAGCACTCGAGGGCTCGGACGCATAAAATTATTATTGTGCACCTGCTTGATGAAGTGCTGCAGCATCTTTTCCGTCACATAGAAGTCGGCGATCACACCATCTTTCATAGGTCGAATGGCTTTGATATTACCAGGCGTACGACCCAACATTTGCTTTGCGGCAGTACCCACAGAAGCAACGCTCTTTGGTCCACCCGCACGTTCCTGACGGATCGCAACAACGGAAGGCTCGTTCAACACGATCCCTTCTTCTTTCACGTAAATCAGGGTATTTGCCGTACCTAAGTCGATCGACAGGTCATTTGAAAATAGTCCACGTAGTTTTTTAAACATGAGGCTGGGTAACCTTTAAGAATTCTTTTTGCAAACCATACAGTGACTTACGTCACTGCGTTGAAATATTTCTCTGTGTGTCAAAGACACAGTCGCACAGGCATGAATAACGCTGCCTCATTGGCGTGCTAAAACAGCCTTAACGCTCTCGTACTAATCTAAATCCAATATAATTGGCCCGAAAATCAGGGGCCAGCGCCAAACGCGTGGATACCCGAGCAAGACTCGGTGCGAAGTTCCAGGCGCCTCCACGTACCGTCACATCATCTTGCGACGCGCGTTTCTGTGTCCACTCCCAAACGTTGCCTACCGTGTCATACAGCCCATAAGCATTTGCTGCAAACTGACCTACGGGCGCCGGGCTTTTATTTGACCATTCACTGCCACACCAGCCACAGTTTGCCTGATTACGGCCGATTTCATTGCCCCACGGGTATTCAGAAGTGGTATCACCCCGAGCTGCATATTCCCATTCAACCTCGTTAGGCAAACGGTATTGCATCCCCTGATCGCCAGATAACCAATTCGCATAGGCTTTAGCATCTTCATAAGAGACACAGACAACAGGAAAATCGTCAGCTTGTTGATACCCAGGCGTGCGCCAGTTGTAATCTATTTCCCAGACAGGCTCGCCATTTTTATAGTGTGCACAACCCTTGCCTTTCTCTGCCTCAGTAACATACTGAGAACTTTCGATAAAACGGCGAAATTCAGAAACCGTGACTTCTTTGCTTTGCATCACATATGAATGGCTAAGCACCTTTTCTACAACTGGACGTTCATTGGCCAGACCATTACCTGTCAGGTCTCCCATTTTAAAGCTACCAGCAGGAATGATCACCGTTTCATTAATGACCCTGTCCGGATTCACTACTTTAACGGGTTGTGATACGACGACTTGTTGTGCTGGCTGAGTTTGCTCGCTTTTTGGTGTCGGTGCAGCAATCGACTCAGGCTTTTTTACCAGCCGGGCGTTTAAGGTCCGGGCTCGTCGCAAATTAAGGTTGGCCTTATAAGGTTCATATCC
Organism: Pseudoalteromonas sp. XMcav2-N; assembly: GCF_024124545.1. Taxonomy (GTDB): domain Bacteria; phylum Pseudomonadota; class Gammaproteobacteria; order Enterobacterales; family Alteromonadaceae; genus Pseudoalteromonas. Next base: position 27,408 of record NZ_JAMXSF010000009.1, on the reverse strand, counting down.
CAGTTTACGTACTTCGATGTCATGCATACCGGCGGGCAGATTCACCACCAGCTTGGTCGAGCCATAACTGACACCGTTAATAAAGACTTCGTCGTCATACACATTGGAACGCAAAGTCAATTCAACCTCACGATTCTTTGGTGGCTGAGGCGCTATCTCCGTGGTGATATCGGGAGAGACAGGCATTCTGGCTACGCTGACCACCGGTTTACTCTGAGGTAAGTCATTTGAAAATGTTAGCTGTTCATCACTGTATGTTGTCGGATAATTGGCCTGATATCCCAGCGCAAGCGGTGAGCCATACTCACTGCAATAACGGTTATCTAAATTCAGCAGGCTACACAAGCGACTGTTATTCACATCGCCACGCATAGTCACACTCAGATTGACGCTGTAATTGCCCTGACCACTGAACGCACTGCCAACCACATGACTGCTGACAACCTGTACCTGCGCACCTGCCAGATGACGCTTAGGTTCAACAACTCGTTGCTCCGTCAGGTTAGCGAAAATTTGGTCAATAAAATGCTTGGTCGCTTTTTGCAGGCCCAATTGCTGGCCTCGTTGTTCACACGCTGCCAACGTTTCGGTCCGCTTACAATTGATTGTATGGTCCACCTCTAACGTGCCTTCACGGCTAAACTCGTTCCGCAAACGCTCAATTCGAGCGGTGCTGAGCTGGTCATTCAAACTGGCGATGGTGTTAACTAAGGTGTGCTTGGTAACGCGGATTTGCTCAATGTCTTTACGGTGTGATGCAATCGCCGCCAACTGCATTACAATGTCTTCTTTGTTCTGTTTATGCTCTGCAACTGCCTGCTGATATCTGCTCTGTGCCGCTGAGATATCCAGAGAAGGATCATCAATCAAGCGCCGATAAATATCATTCATTGCATCAAGGGCCTGGTTTTTTTCTTTATCCAGCTCCGCGGAACGCTGTCGCAACAGGTCGAGCTGTGCCTGCAAGCGAGTTTCTTCACTCAAGTGCTTATCAAGTACTTGAGTATAGTTATCTAATTCAGCTTGCTTTTCAGTACGCTCAGATTCAATGGCAGTCACAGTTGCAGTATCTTGCGCCGACACACTTAAAGATAAAAGGGTCGCAGAGACAAAAAGAGATAAAGGAGCAATTTGCATAAATTCCATTCCCAACAGCGGCAGTTGTTTGGTCTTTGTTATTTTTTATAATTTAGCGCTTAATGCTATGTACTTAAGAAGTAAAACACAAGCCTAGCACAATTAATATCTGAGTTTACAACTATTAGCCACTTCCTTACCAGTGTTCTACTAAGATTTTCATGAAATAATAACGGCTATTCGACACCAAAGAACACAGACTGAACCTGAGATGGACAAGCTTGAATTTCCTGAGTCTCCGTTACAACAGATCCGGGCACCTGAACTCGACACTGCAGGCGTTTCGTTGCAAATCAAGCGTGACGATCTGCTTCATCCGACTATTCAGGGCAATAAATGGCGTAAGCTCAAATATAACCTCAAGGCCATGGCACAGGAAAACAAACGTGCTCTGGTTACCTTTTCCGGTCCCTTTTCAAATCATCTGTATGCCACCGCGATGGCCTGCAAACAATTTAATATTCATGGACATGCCGTGATCCGAGGCCCTGAGCTGGATTTGAATAATCCCACAATTCGCTTGGCGCACGCCTGTGGGATGGCCTTACATGCGGTTTCTCGCAAAGAGTACCGGCGACGCAATGAGCCAGATTATCTGGCACAAATAGAACGGCAGTTTCCCGACGCCTTTGTCATTCCCGAAGGCGGTAGTAATCACTTTGCCCTTGCCGGCTGTAAAGAGCTTGCACTGAGCCTGCCCGACAGCGATTATGTGTGTTGCGCTGTGGGTAGCGGCGGTACACTGGCAGGCATACTGGAAGGGCTTTCACCTGACTGTCAGTTATTGGGGGTAGCAGTGTTAAAAGGAGCACAGTACCTGCGCGATGAAGTAATACGGTTAAATCCGCAAGCAGCCACACGTGCCAACTGGCAGCTGCTGTGTGACCATCATGATGGTGGATATGGCAAGTTTTCAGCCCCATTGTGGCAATTTTGCCTTCGTATGCGTCGGGAGCATTCATTACCATTGGAGCCCATATACACAGGTAAGTTGATGTTTGCGCTTTGGCAGTTGATAGGGCAAGGATATTTTCCTCGTGGCAGTCGGATCATTGCGATCCACAGTGGCGGATTACAAGGCTTAGACGGCTTGCGCTACCGTGGGCTAATCTAAACTCGTAACGGCTCCCCAGCCCGGCGGAGAGAGCCCGCGTTTGCCACGCACGTGGCGTTTTGTGAATCGCATGAAGAAGTCTACAGGCTTATCTCACTACGAGCGGCAGGCATACTGCTCTAGACTGAGTGCTATACACTTAGAGCGTGATAATTACAGGCTTTGTTCCAGTTGTAGCAAAGGAGCGCTAAAATAATAGCCCTGAGCCCCATCCACCCCCAGGTTGGTGATACACTCAAACTCCTCTTTGGTTTCTACACCAACCGCGTAAACCGGTATCCCAAGTAATTTAGCCTGAGACACAACCTGACGAACGACACTACGCCGTTTGGCGGAATGATGCACTTCATGGATCAGCTCAAAGGCCAGTTTGAGCGCCGTTATCTTGCCAAACTCACGCAGTGCCTCAATTTTCACCGGCGCATTGACGTGATCCAAGACAAATCGACACCCCTGCTCAGACAAGCTAGTCAATACCTGAGCGCAGTATACTTCATGTTGATAGAAATCCTGTAATGTAAGTTCAAACGCAATATCCGTTGCCCGCCCCGACTCAGCCACTTGTTCACTAAGCCAGGCGACAAAGTCCCTATTACTCCAATTAAGTACATGTAAATTCAGACTAACAGAAAAGCCTACAGGTTCTTTAGACAACGCATTTAACGCGTGGCGAACCATGGTTTTATCCAACATCAGCAGGTGATCTGCCTGATGAATTTTGTGAATAAACTGCCCGGCAGACATGAGCCCCAGTGAGCGGTGACGTACACGTAACAGCGCTTCACTTTGGATCACATCTTGTTGAGCAAAGCCAAACAAAGGCTGGAAGAACAACATAAAGCGCCCTGCTTTTATGTCATCAATGATTTCACTTTCGGCACGACGCAGACTGGTGCTCAAAGTATGATTCAGGGGCATGATATGTACGTGCTGCCAGACATTGCTCTGCGCTATACTCAGCGCCGAACGGACAACCTGATAAACCATTGCCTGATCAGCCCCTTTAGCGTAAAAACACACCCCGCATTTCACCGCGCTTCGTGACAGGTCTGGGCGAAAAGACAGCAAAGCCTGATAGACTACCTCATGGATCCGTCGAGCCAGCGCATCGACATCCACTTTGTCAACCGGCGCCAGCGTCATCACCAAAGCGCCAGACGATAAGTATTTACAAGAGCACCGCTCATACTTTGAGAAACACCGCGCCAGCGTGACACTAAAATGGCTTTGTGGATCCAAATCGTCAGGCAATGCCAGGCGCCATTTTACCATCGCAAAAACAGACACTTTTCGGCTTTCTTCCACTGCTTGTACTTTCATTTTCGGGACCGGTGCTAAGTCTGAGGTAATGGCCCGAGCCTGAGAGGCAGACAATTCAGAACGGGAAAGCCCTCCCATCCACCTGGAAAACAGGTATCCAGCTCCCAAAATGAGTAAGTTCATAAACAGGACAACGGGTAAACAGTCTTCTAGTATCGGAGCGGGTGACAGCGCCAGCGTTTGCTCAGCAAACTGGAAGGTCTCACTCTCAGTCGCCCACAGCCAAACGGGTGCGGCCTGGTCTTCACTGATAAAGCCGTAGTGGCGGATCAAGGTAGAAAACTCACCAACCTGTTGCGCCGAAGAGGATGCGTCTAACTGCGCCAGGTGACTTTGTAACTGCCCGGCCTGTTGCACTACCTGCGCATGTGTGAATTGCCATAGCGCGCCATTAACCAACAACCAGACAACTCCCATCACCGCGCGTATTCCCCACCCGGTAAATATCTCTTTGTCTGCTTTAACTAGTCGACGCATGCTACTACACAAGCCAATAAACCCTGTATCAAGTTTTGTTCAAGACAGACTAAAACTCAAGTTGCCTGAAGCAGATTCCTCCGCGGACGAATGAGCGCGGTCAGACCAACGTTGTAGTGACGGCAATTTTGTCCCTCAAGCAGAGCTGCAAAGCCTTACTGCATCCTATATATCCCATTCGTACTATCTCTCAGCCCTTTACACAAACCTGAGTTATCGCTGCAGTTCCCATAAAACCCGAAATAAAACTACATTGTAGTAATAATATCTTGCAGTAAATTCCTATTTTGTAGTAAAAATAAGAAAATTAATTTTAAAGGCTTTCTGTTATGTCTGAAAAAGATAAATTCTTAGGTGAATTCGAACAAATGACTATGCTTGCGTTACTTCATCTTGAAAATGAAGCGTATGGTGCAGCGATTAGGCAACTATTGGCAGAACAAGTAGATCGCAATGTCGCCATTGGCGCACTCTATTCAACACTAGAGCGATTGGAGCGTAAAGGTATGGTGGAATCACGACTAGGTGAAGCCACAGCTCAGCGAGGTGGCCGAGCAAAACGCTATTTCAAAGTGACTGCGCAAGGCCATAATGCACTTAAGCGTGCCAGGCAGGCAATGGATACATTATGGCACGGACTATCTATTCGCCATGCTTTATCTCAGGAGGTGTAGCAATGAGCCTCTACTCAGACAAGAAATCAGATGTCAAACCGCCAGCACTGGCAAATAAAATTCTCTCGATATTGCTCCCTCATCGACTGGTAGAAAGTGTTCTGGGCGACCTTGAAGAAGAGTTTAACTTACGAGCGAAACAAAGTATCAAACATGCTAGTCAATGGTATTGGCAGCAAACTCTTGAAACAAGCTTGATTTATCTACAGAAAAAACTGGCTTCTGTCGATGTATTGGGGCGATTGAATTTTTACTTGCCACTTATCATGTTCGTTGTGACTGCGGGTTTAATTGTATTGCTGTCCATATTGAACGACCCAACCTTTATTTCTGAAACTTTTTGGGATGAACTGCTACAAGGAAAAGTTCATACGGCGCTCTTTAGTGCACATTTTTGGCACAATTTCTGGGACATTTTAGCGCTGGCTGAATGGGGCATGTTTATACATTTCGAGTCTTTGCTCATCTCGTTCTTCAGTATCGCAATGATGCTCTATTTATATAAACAACAACAAGCTTCCATCATTGAACTCGCTATATGTGGTTATTCACTTGCTTTCATTCCTTACTTATGGAGCATCATGCATATCGCACATCATAGCTTTGAAGCAAGGCAAATAGGGCCCATTGTTGCGACCGGTATTCTTTGCCTGCTATATCAGCTACCACCTGTAAGCTACATTATCCATCGCAAATTACAGCAGATAAAAACAGAACGATTTGAATTTAATAAATAAAATAGAACTATAAGGAGAGGTTATGGCTCGCGTGAAATACACACTGCTACTGCCTTTTATTGTCTGTAGCTTTGCAAGCATGGGTAATGAAGCATCTTTAACGCCAGTAAATAAAATGGCACCAACGGCCAGCGATGAGGAAGCAATAATACGACACTGGAGGCAACCTGAAATAAATCGTGAGTTTTGGGATATCTCTGTACTACCACAAGCTTTCATTGATGTTAAGCCAGCTCTAAGAAGCGATGGCTTAGCGGTTGGTGAGTTGGGCATTGACGGCGGTAAAAAAGCCAATATCCTTGCACTGGCTGACGAACTTGCCAAAAAACAGCACGGTAATTTTGACAGCCTTCTAATTCACCATAAGGGCAAGCTGCTGTTTGAGTCATATTACCTCAGAGGCCGCGTAGATTTATCCCACCCCCAATCATCCGTTACTAAAGCTTATACAGGCATGTTGCTTGGTCGTGCCATTCAATTGGGTTACCTCAGCATGGATGATTTGGATAAGCCCGTGGCAGGCTTTCTGGACAAGCTGGACGCTTCAAAGTTTGTTGACGGCGCAAGTCATATTACCTTACACCAGGCTTTAACCATGACAACCGGTCTTCGGATCAGCAATGCAACCCGCAAGTCTATGATGGAGAACCCTCCATTAGTCAAAGGGCAAAAAGAAATTCAATTTCTTTTTGCAAACAGTGCAGCCATAACTCCCGAATCGAAAAGCTTTTATTACGATATTGGTCCTCAGCTTATTATGCAGGTAATCGAGGCGGTTGTACCCGGCAATGTTGAAAAATTCATTGAGAAAGAGCTATTGGGACAATTAGACATTACAAATTTTCATTGGAAAACGGCACCGAGTGGATTACCCGAGTCGATATGGAGATCGAGTTTAACTTCGAGGGACATGATAAAAATGGGCATACTCGCGGCAAACAAAGGCAAATGGAAAGACAAGCAAATAATTAACCGTGATTTTATGACCAGATCCACAAGTAAACTTATCACCACAGGAGATGATGAAATTTTCGGTGATGGCAAAGACGTTTCTAATCAGGGATATGGCTATTATTGGTGGAGTTCAGATCTTCAGTACAAGGATAAGAAATATGCGAGTGTCTCTGCCCAAGGAGGGGGAGGAATATACATCATTTTGATTGAAGAATTAGACTTAATTATTGCAATAACTGCGCATCACGTTGACCACGCAACACAGCAAATTGTAGCTGAGCGGATCTTGCCTGCATTTGTGAGTTAGCGTCTCAGATGACTGCTTATTGCTCGGGGAGGTTTGGGGCCGTCGGCGATCAGCAGACACATTCAAGTGAAAGTGCACACCTATTCGTACTAATCTTACAACTCGTTTTCCAATAAACTAAAAAAGCCGCTCAACCGCGGCTTTTCAGAGTATTTTCCAACACTAATAATATTTGTCTTTGATTAGAACGGAATATCGTCATCAAAGTCGATAGGCGGTTCCATTGGGTTGCTGGCGCTGCCACTTGCATTGCCACCGGTGTTACCACCTGCATTGCCTTGCTGAGGAGCGAAACCACCTTGTGCAGGCGCATTATGCTGCGGTTGCTGACCCATAGACTGACCACCACCAAAGCCGCCGCCTTGCTGTTGGTTTTGCTGAGGCTGTTGTGCTTGCTGAGGTGCAAAACCGCCCTGCTGCTGTTGTCCGTACTGAGACTGACCACCCTGGTTGCCATAGTTAGACTGGTTAGACTGACCATAGTTTTGGCCGCCCTGCTGTCCACCCTGGTACTGACCACCGCCTTGTTCACCGCGGCCACCCAGCATTTGCATCTGGCCACCCATATCAACAACGATCTCTGTCGTATAGCGCTCCTGACCACCTTGATCAGTCCACTTACGAGTCTGCAGACGACCTTCGATATAGACTTGTGAACCCTTGCGTAAGTATTCGCCCGCTACTTCTGCCAGCTTACCGAATAGCACTACACGGTGCCATTCAGTGCGCTCTTGCATCTGACCTGTGTTTTTGTCTTTCCAACTGTCGGTCGTTGCAATGCTGATGTTCGCTACGCCGTTTCCGTTAGGCATATAACGTACTTCAGGATCTTGGCCTAAATTACCAACCAAAATAACTTTGTTTACACCGCGTGCCATGGCACCCTCTCCTCACACTATTGCAAGCTAGCGCAAGCCCAGGGCTTGCTTTGCTTGGTTTAAATCAAATTCTTTATCGTTTACTTTCAAGTAGGTACGATTTTCTTCACTGACAACGGTCGCTTCGATTACCCCGGGTAACGCGACCAGCTGATCGGCCAAAGCATCGGCTCGCTCAGGCTCGTCCACGTCAGTTACAAAACTGAGTGTTTTACTTCGCACCGGGATTTGCATACGCCACGCAATAAATAGCCATATTACCCCAATTGCCGCAGCCGCAGCAAACACAGTTTGAGGATTAAACTGCTGCGCCAGATAACCTCCCATCACACCACCTGCAAATGCACCAAAAAATTGCGAAGAGGAAAAGACACCCATTGCAGAACCTTTTTGGGTCGCCGGGGCAATGCGCGAAACCAAAGCAGGCATCGTTGCCTCAAGAAAGTTAAACGCAATGAAATACACTGTCATCGCTACCGCTATCCCTACCAGTGAGTTTGCCGCTGGGATTAAAGCCAGCGTGCTCAGCACCAGTAGGGCTATCGACGCCAGAAATACCTGTTTCTCTTTTTGCTTACGAATGGCCACTATCATCAGCGGCGCCATCAATACGAACGCAAGCAATAAAACGGGGATATACAATTGCCAATGGTCCTGCGCAGCCAAACCATCAGCAATGAGCTGACCCGGCAGCGCGACAAATAACGTCGTCAAAGTTAAGTGTAGCAGCAACACGCCCAGATCCAGTCTTACCAGCTGCGGATGACGCACTAACTGACGAATATCTGCCATGCTGGCTACCGTGTCTCCTTTGGGCGCCCGGTTTACTGCACTTGGCACGATAAACATCACTATTCCGATCCCCAGTACAGCCAGTGCCGCCGTCAGCCAGAAAATTCCCGCTATGCCAAAAGCAGCAGCAACCATAGGACCCAACAACATCGCTACGGCAAAGCTCATACCGATACACATACCAATGACAGCCATGACTTTGGGTCGCTGTTCATCTCGGCTTAGATCAGAAGCCAGCGCCAGCAAAGCACTTGCAATCGCGCCCATGCCCTGCAAGGCTCGCCCTGCTGTCACCCAGTAAATCGAGTCAGCCAGTGCCGCTACCACAGAGCCAATAGCAAACATAATTAATCCAGCAACAATAATCGGTTTGCGGCCAAATTTATCAGACAACCACCCCATGGGAATTTGCAGTAACGCCTGTGTCAGTCCGTAAGCTCCAATTGCCAGACCAATCCACAATGGCGACACATCAGTGAGTGACTGACCATAAATGGCCAACACGGGCATGAGCATAAACAGCCCGAGCATCCGAAAGGCAAAGACACTGGCCAGTGAAATAGCAGCACGTTTTTCAAGAGAGTTAAGTGATTGTTTCGACATGACACTTATTTGGCTAAGACAAAAACAGGCGCTAGTCTAGCAAAAAAGTAACCAAGTGTTGACGACCAGAGCGGATTTTAGTGAGAAAAACCGGTAATTAGTCTAATCCATATTTGGCCAGGATCTGCTTTAGACGGCCTGAGTGTTGCAACCGCTTAAACGCTGCCGCCAGCTGCTGCAACTCCCTGGCCGACACTGACTGTTTGCTCATGGCATAATAAACTGGCTCTCGGTTCACCACCAGCGGGCTCACAGTGATCTGGGCAAAGTCCGGATTGTGTTGCGACTGGTACAGAACGTTAAATTTCTCTTCCAGAAACCCGGCAATTCGCCCATGCTTAAGCAAACTTAGCTTGCGCTGGTTGTCTGCCACATAGATAAATCGTTGCGATTCAACCTTGCTTTGTTCTAATAATAACCGTTCATTGAATGCATGACCGTAAAACGCTTCTCGCTGAATAGCGACAGGCACAGGCAAGGTAAATAGATCGGTCAGTGTATGTACTGCAAACGGGCGTGAGCGACTCATGGCAAACACGATTGTTTCCATTCTTTGCGGGCCAATAAAATAGGCAAATTGCTCCCGTTCGGGCGTACGGCTGACACTGAGTACCATATCAAGCTCGCCTTCCGCCAGCATTTTCAGTGCCCGTCCCCAGGGGACATTAATAAACTGATAGTGACAGCCGGCCTCATCTAGCAGAGCTCTGGCAAAGTCGACGTCCAGCCCATGCCAAGTCAGATTATTATCTTGTCGAGATTGCGCTGCGTAGTTTTCAAATCGGACAATCAGCTCGCAGCTGGCTGTCACCGGGGTAAACAGTACGCATATCAGAACGAGCCAATACAATTGTGATCCCCAGTTTCAAGGTTTCTCGTAAGTTTAGTCAAGATAGCTTAATTTTACAGACAGGATAGGGTACTCTTGGAGTCTGAGAAAAACACTGTAAGTTTGTACAGCAAATAAGGCCACCATGGATAAAATAGAAGTTAGAGGTGCACGCACGCACAACCTCAAAGACATCTCTCTGACAATACCGCGCGACAAGCTCATTGTGATCACCGGCCTGTCGGGGTCGGGGAAATCATCGCTGGCATTCGACACCTTATATGCCGAAGGGCAGCGCCGCTATGTCGAATCGCTCTCAGCGTATGCCAGACAATTCCTGTCACTGATGGAAAAGCCTGACGTTGATCACATCGAAGGGCTTTCGCCGGCGATTTCCATTGAGCAGAAGTCGACTTCTCATAATCCGCGCTCAACGGTCGGGACCATCACTGAAATTTATGATTATTTGCGCTTATTGTTTGCCCGAGTTGGTGAGCCACGCTGCCCGACGCATGATCTGCCTCTCAAAGCCCAAACCATCAGTCAGATGGTGGATACGGTACTGGCCCACCCCGAAGGCAGCAAGCTGATGCTGCTTGCCCCGGTGGTGAAAAACCGCAAAGGGGAGCACGTCAAGCTCCTGGAGCAGCTTGCCAGCCAGGGCTTTATCCGCGCTCGTATTGATGGTGAGGTATGCGACTTATCCGATCCACCAACACTGGAATTACATAAAAAGCATACCATTGAAGTGGTGGTTGACCGGTTTAAAGTAAAGGAAGGACTGGAACAAAGACTCGCGGAATCTTTTGAAACCGCGCTGGAACTGGCCGATGGCATCGCTGTGGTGGCCGCGATGGATGACAGTCTTGAAGAAGAGTTGATATTTTCAGCCAACTTTGCCTGTCCAACATGTGGCTATGCCATGACCGAGCTTGAGCCTCGCCTGTTCTCTTTCAACAACCCCGCAGGAGCCTGTCAGAGTTGTGACGGCCTTGGTGTAAGACAGTTTTTTGACCCCAGCAGGGTTGTGCAAAACCCAGAGCTGAGCCTGTCCGGTGGCGCCATTAAGGGCTGGGATAAACGTAGTTTCTATTATTACCAGATGCTCAGTTCCGTGGCCGAGCATTATGACTTTGATCTGGAAGTGCCATTTCAGGATTTACCACAAGAAGCGCAAAAAGTGGTACTTGAAGGCTCAGGACGAACCAAAATTGCCTTCAATTATCGTAACGACAGAGGTGATTTAATAACTCGGAACCATGAGTTCGAAGGCGTGTTGAATAATATGAATCGCCGCTACCGGGAAACAGAGTCAGCCTCAGTCCGTGAAGAATTGGCTAAATACCAGACCAGCCAGGCATGCCCAAAATGCGAAGGTTCTCGACTGAGAGAAGAAGCGCGCCACGTATTCATTGGTGCCACTAATTTGCCAGCTGTTACCACTATGAGTATTGGCGAAGCGTGTGACTTTTTCGGTGACCTGACCCTCAGCGGCCAGAAGGCCAAGATCGCAGAAAAGGTACTTAAAGAGATCCGTGATCGCCTGTCCTTCTTGATTAATGTCGGCCTGAATTATCTGTCACTGGAGCGCAGTGCCGATACCCTCTCCGGTGGTGAAGCTCAAAGGATCCGATTAGCCAGCCAGATTGGTGCCGGTCTGGTTGGGGTCATGTATGTACTTGACGAGCCGTCAATCGGTCTGCACCAAAGAGACAATGATCGATTACTGAGTACCCTCACCCATCTACGCGATCTCGGTAACACTGTGATTGTAGTTGAGCATGATGAGGATGCTATCCGAGCAGCGGATCACATTATTGATATTGGTCCGGGTGCTGGCGTACATGGTGGTTATGTGGTCGCAGAAGGTAGTCGCGACGACATTATGACCAACCCGGAATCACTGACCGGACAGTATCTCAGTGGCAAACAAGCCATTGCAGTCCCTGCACAGCGTCATCAGCCGGGCGAACAATGGCTGGCACTCAATGGCGCAAGTGGAAATAATCTTAAGGACGTTAACCTGGAGATCCCATTTGGTCTGATGACGTGTGTCACTGGTGTATCTGGATCAGGTAAATCGACACTCATAAACGACACACTGTTCAAGCTAGCTCACAGAGAGCTCAATGGTGCTACGGTCGCTGAACCGTCGCCTTATCAGTCGATTGAAGGCCTGGAACACTTTGACAAAGTGATCGACATAGACCAAAGCCCTATTGGACGTACACCACGCTCAAACCCGGCCACCTACACCGGGATATTTACAGCGATCCGGGAATTGTTCGCTGGTACTCAGGAAGCACGTTCTCGGGGATACAAAGTAGGTCGTTTCAGCTTTAACGTGAAAGGTGGTCGCTGTGAAGCCTGTCAGGGCGACGGGGTGATCAAGGTCGAAATGCACTTCCTGCCTGATGTCTATGTCCCCTGTGATGTGTGTACAGGTAAGCGATACAATCGTGAGACCTTAGAAGTCCTTTATAAGGGCAAAAACATTCACGAAGTATTGGAGATGACGGTAGAAGATGCCCGTGAATTCTTTGATAAGATCCCGGCCATTAAACGCAAACTACAAACCCTGATGGACGTGGGCCTGTCGTACATTCGACTGGGCCAGGCTGCAACCACCTTGTCTGGCGGTGAAGCGCAGAGGGTTAAATTGGCCCGAGAGCTATCTAAGCGAGACACAGGTAAAACCCTCTATATTCTGGATGAGCCCACCACCGGCCTGCACTTCCACGATATTCAACAGTTACTGGTGGTTCTGCACCGCTTACGCGATCATGGTAACACTGTCGTGGTGATAGAGCACAATCTGGACGTCATAAAAACCGCAGACTGGATCGTCGATCTGGGCCCGGAAGGCGGCGCAGGCGGAGGCCAAATTCTTATTTCAGGTACACCAGAGGAGGTTGCAAACTGCACAGCCTCTCACACTGGTCGATACCTCAAGCCTATGCTATAACGGAGCATCTAAAAGGGGGGAGTCTCTCCCCCACAATAATGAGTACGTCAGGGAATGGAATAATAATAATGAAACTGACAATACCTGGAGCCATACAGAATGCATTAACCCCGTTGCAGGTCATCCACAAAAAATGGCTGGCATTTTGGCAGGCGCTAAATGTCGCCCAACGTTGTTATTGCTCGGCAACCATACTCTGCCTGCTTGGCATTTTTAATGAAGCGCCTGAAGACAGTCCCCTGTATCTGGGCGCATCGGTTCTGGCACTGATAGCTATGACCCGAGAGTTCTGGCCCAGGTTTATTCACCTCTGGGAAAGCCTGCCCGGCAAAGCTGTGATCTTATTGTTCTACGCGTTTATTGCCAACTATGCGCTGGCACAGGCGGCTGGTATGGTCAATGACATCACCGGAGTGAATGCCGATCATCTCCCCTATTCGCATAACTTTAGTATGCTGCTATCTGTGCCAACCTGGTTTGTCACCACCAGCATCCTGCTGCTGATCCTGTTACAACTCATCCAGCCTGTTTATTTGTTTGTGCTGATGTTGTTAAGACCCTTTGGTTTACATAAATGGTGGCACAGCCCGGACTATCAGTATCCTGTTACCACCGGATTGGTGCGCTTTTTCTTCGGACTGTTTTTACTCTACCAAATGGCCATATTTATTTCTTCTACTGGTATGTCACGTGGTGTGAATAGTTTTTTGCAACATATCTTCGAAGGCTTTACCGGCCAATCAATTAAGGTCAATGTTGCCGTACCAGAAGAGGCTCAAAATGCCATCGCACGCGCAAATGTTGACGCCATTGCAGGTTCTGGGGTCGATGATGTAGCGCAAGCTAAACTGGCAGAGAAACAAGCTGAGCTTGAAGAAATTAAGGTACAGTTATCCGCCTTTGAAAAAAATGCCGATAAATACGAGCGTCATCTGCAGAACGTACTCACTTACTTCATTTATGAGTATGAATCGGATAGTCGCTCACGCTGTGAGATAACACCCGGTACCCGAATCATTGAGCTAAATGATTACGAACTGCTTGAGATCACTAAAATTGAAGGTGAGCCTACCCGGTATGAATTTGTGGTGAAACCCTGTATCTCCGCAGCCATCGGACACCAGTTTCGGGCAACGCCAGGCAGTCGGTAGCTGACATGAATTGGTGGTGAGCCCCAGCACCTCTGCGGCTATTGGACATCAATGCCCTCGGGCAACGCATGACAGTCGCTAGCTGACATGAATTGGTGGTGAGCCCCAGCACCTCTGCGGCTATTGGACTTCCATGTCTTCGGGCAACGCATGACAGTCGCTAGCTGACATGAATTGGTGGTGAGCCCCAGCATCTCTGCGGCTATTGGGCTACCATGTCTTCGGGCAACGCATGACAGTCGGTAGCTGACATGAATTGGTGGTGAACCCCAGCACCGCTGCGGCTATTGGACATCAATGCCCTCGGGCAACACAACACAATCTGTAGCTGATATGAATTGGTGGTGACCCCCTGTATCTTCGCAGCCGTTGGACACCAGTTTCAGGCAACACCTGACAACGAATCGTTGAGTCAGATGGCGCGTGAAATCTAAAGCGCGTAAGCAGCCAGCTCAGCTTTTTCTTTATCATTCAGAGCCTGAGAAGTTTTGTTTGCAAAATCATAACGCACCATTACTGTGCGCCCTTCTGCGCAGCACTCCCCGTGCTGCCAGGCCTGCTGAAGGATCACAAAAGAGCTGTTACCAACCTTCTCAATGGCGGTTTTAACTTCAACTTGTTGCCCGTAAAACAACTCGCCTTTAAAGGTTACCTCCACTTTGGCAACAATCAGCTTCCATTGATGTGGATTAAGGTCTGGTGTAAAAATTTTGAAAATAGGGGTGCGCGCCGCTTCAAACCATACCGGGAGTGCGGTATTGTTGATGTGTCCGAGGACGTCCGTTTCACTAAAACGGGGCATAAGAGTTTCTGACAACATAATAATTCTAACCAATTTTGGATATCAACATGACTGATTTTATTCGCATTTATGAAAATGCACTGAGTCCCGAATTCTGCCAGCAGTTTATTCAGACTTTTGATAACAGCCCCCACCTGGCGCAGGGTACAACCTCAGGCGGTATCGATCTCAGTAAGAAAGTCAGTCAGGATCTGTATTTAAATCAATACCCGGATTATGCTCAGCAATTAACACACATTCAACAAACCACGTCAAAATACCTGTTCGATTATATTGAAGAGCATTTCTTTATGATGATCGGCGCGTTCGGGCTGAGTGTATTCCACCCGAAAACTGGCCAGCCAGTCAATTTAACCGTTGATAATTTTGAGGAAGTGGGTAAACCGCAATTACCTATTTTAACCCAACAATTGTTTCGTTTAGGGTCAATTCAGGCCCAACGTTACCCGATCAACAAAGGCGGTTACCCCTATTGGCACAGCGAAGTTTACCCGCAATTACAACATAACGAAGCGTTGCACCGCGTACTCTTGTTTATGTTTTACCTCAACGATGTAGAGGAAGGCGGCGAAACCGAGTTTCATTATCAAGATAAGCTGATTAAACCAAAACAAGGTTCTATGGTTATTGCACCAGCCTATTTCACACATACGCATCGGGGTAACATGCCACGCTCTAATGACAAGTATATTCTTACATCCTGGGTGCTATTTAACCGGGCGGAGCAACTATATGGAGCCCCGCCTCAGCAAGCAACGAGCTAGCGACGACGACGGATAAATTCCTGCCAGTCGAGCAGCAAGGCTTCGAAATCTTCGAAGCCACAACCTGCACTCAGGCCATACTCTTCCAGAGACAGTGCGTCATCACTGAAAGCGGATAGCGCATCCGATTGTTCGTGGTATAAATCATGGGCTTCAAAGATCGCTTCCTGGTGTGAGACGGTTAATCGCACTTCCCGCCCTTCAAGACAAAGTTCATCCCGACTGGTTTTTAACGCTTCAAGTTGTGCCAGAAATACAGGCACCTCTTCATGAGCAAGCTCATCATTCAGCCAGCGGCCAACCAGCTCATGTTCAGCCGACATTTTGACGCGAAATCCAGCAATCGGATCGCGAATAAATTGATACTCCATACTAACTTCAAGTTATGATTAAACACCTAAGTAAGTATACCCTAACTGCGCGACAGTGCATTGTTTAGCTCTGATAAACCCGTATAATACGCGCTTCACTCTGATCCAATATCGTTCGCAACTGGCGAGTAACCCGTGACTTTCATTGATATTCTGTTTCCGCTGATTTTTGTTGTCACCTGTGGGTTCATCTCTGCCCGCACCCAGTTTATTTCGTCTGCACAATTAGATGGGATCCGCGTCTATATTTTTAATCTGGCGATCCCTGTACTGCTATTTTTAAGTATGTATCGTGCAGAGCTGTCGGATATTGCATCAGCCAGACTGCTACTGGCCTTTTATTTACCAGTCTGTGCCATCTATTTGCTCATCGTTGGCACCATGCAACTTTACAGAAAATGTACCATTAAAGAAGCTGCGCTTAGTGCTCTCAATAGCACTTACTCTAATACAGTGGTTGTGGGACTCCCAGTGATCCTGGCTGCACTGGGTGAACAGGCCGCGGCAATGGTATTTATGATCATCCCTTTGCACAGCGCAGCGCTGTTTTCTCTCACCTTTATGCTGGCACGAGAAAAAGACACCCGCGGTATGACGTGGCTAAAGCCGCTCTTTCTGAACCCAGTTGTACTGAGTATCAGCCTTGGATTGATAGCCAACCTGCTGCAATTACCTATCCCGACCTTACTGCTCAGTGGCATGGACTGGTTTGCAAAACCAGCCATTGCAGGCGCCCTGTTTGTATTGGGTGCCAGCCTGGTCCAATATGGGTTTCGTCCGGTGTGGTTTCCCGCACTGATACTCAGTACAGTCAAGCTGTTGATATTGCCACTAGGTGTTTATCTGACAGCTACCCTGCTGATGCTGGAACCACTGCAGCGTCAGGTTGTCACCTTGATGAGCGCAGCGCCACTTGGTATTAACGCTTACCTGGTCGCGCGTCAACTATCGGTTCAACAGGCAGTGAGTGCTGGTAGTGTAGTGTTATCTACACTGTTAAGTGTCGCCTCACTGAGCCTGTGGCTGGCCATTTTATCAGTCTGAAGAACGGTATTTAGCGGCATCAATGATCGACCATAATTGCACGATTGCCGCCAACACTGCAGGCACTACTAACCACCAAAGTGCATATCCGCCAACACAGATGACTGCAAAGATCAGAGCCGCCAGTAAACGTCCCTGCACTAATTGACCTAAGCCCGGGAAAAACACATTACATATCGCGGCAATTACATTGCCTCCTGAACCCTGTCCTGCCATAAAGACCTCTCTTTTTTAGATTTAACTGCGCAGTTGAATAGTGACGCGCAGACAATTCAAACGTATGATTTATCTGTAACACGTTCTGTGCCAGAATTATAAATACTTAATAATCAATAAAATACAAAAAACATGCGACTCACTCAGCTGTTAATATAGCTTAATTGACTAACTTTTAGTGAATTAAATCACTAAGCCAAGAAGCTGTTTGTCGCGCACATTCAATGGGAATTTGTCATGCTAAACCGTATAACACAGCCACTCAGCCGACTGGTCGAGCGCTATTTACCCGACCCCTATATTTTTGTCTGCCTGCTGACTATGCTGGTGCTCGCCCTTGCCAGCATGTTCACTCCCACGACACCGACAGAGGCACTCTCTATCTGGGGACAGGGGTTCTGGAACCTGCTGCAATTTGCCATGCAGATGCTATTGATCTTGGTCTGTGGCTATATGTTAGCCAGTACCCGCCCTTGTGTCATGGCGTTAAATAAATTAGCGACTTTTGCTCGTACACCTGCCCAGGCCATTATGCTGGTGACTCTGGTTGCCATGCTGGCCAGCTGGCTCAACTGGGGTTTTGGCCTGGTGGTCGGTGCTTTGTTCGCCAAAGCACTCGCGCGCCAGGTTGCTGTAGATTATCGGCTACTGGTTGCCAGTGCTTACTCCGGGTTTATTGTCTGGCACGGCGGGCTGGCAGGTTCGGTACCGTTGACCATCGCGACCACAGGGCATTTTGCTGAAGCGCAGATAGGTATTCTGGACACAGGTCAGACTTTGTTTGCACCGTTCAATCTGCTTATTTTAGGTACACTTTTTGTGGTCATGCCGTTGCTTAACCGTTTTATGCTGCCACCAACCGAAGCCCAGATTATCGTCAATCCTGAAAAACTGGTACAACCTGAACCACAGAGCCCCCCGGCTTCACCAACCCCAGCTGAGCGGCTTGAGAATAGTACACTGGTTGGTACCCTGATAGGGTTATTGGGATGTGGCTATCTGCTGCATTATTTTTTTGTCGCCGGCGGCACGCTTAACCTCAATAGTGTTATTGCACTGTTTTTGTTTTTGGCCATCTTGCTACATCGCACACCTGTCAATCTACTGAACAGCCTACAAGAAGCGATCAAGGGGGGCGCAGGTATTGTGATCCAGTTTCCCTTTTATGCGGGGATCATGGCCGTGATGATCAAAACCGGACTGGCACAACAGATCTCCAGCGGCTTTGTCGAGATCAGTACCAGTACAACTCTGCCATTGTGGAGCTTTCTCAGTGCCGGGTTGGTCAATATTTTTGTGCCTTCCGGTGGCGGACAATGGGCCGTTCAGGCGCCCATTGTTATCCCTGCTGCACAAGAGTTAGGAGCTGACATTGCACGTGTTGCAATGGCCGTCGCCTGGGGAGATGCCTGGACCAACCTGATACAACCATTTTGGGCACTTCCCGTACTGGCCATTGCTGGTTTAAAGGCAAAGGACATTATGGGGTTCTGTCTGGTCCAGCTGCTGGTCAGTGGGATTGTCATAGCACTTCTGCTGACCCTGGCTTAACCTCAAAGATATGCCGGTCATAACGCTGACCGGCAAGCAGTTAGTTTGACAGCACTTTGATGGGTAAGCTCAGCAACACGCTATCAGCGTCTGCGAAGTGCCACATAACGGCAATTAAACCGCCAGAGACAATCACGTAGAGTGCCGTTGACACAATCTGTCCATAGCGGTCCAGTGGGATTAAATGCGCCTGATGACGACCACGCCATTCCAGCAAAATATCTATCGTACCAATCACCAAAAAGAACACCAGCAACATCAGACCAAAGGTATAGCTGATCACCACGCCCAGCAGGATCCCTGCCAGACAAACAAGTAACCCGGCCCAGGAGCGCATAGAGAAACTGATACTTTTCACTACATGACCGCCATCCAGAGGCACAATCGGTAGCATATTCAATAAGTTTAACAACGCACTCAGCACGGCGACGCCTGCGAATATTTCCAGCCCGGTAACATAGTACAGTACAACAGCCACCAGAGAGGCCAATAAACCAAAAGCAGGGCCCATCAATGAAATAATCACATTCTGCCAACGTGTGGTAAGTTTGTCTTCACTTACAGCTAACCCACCAACAAATGGGATTAAGTATATTCCTTTTGTTTTTAACCCGAAGTAACGCATAGCACGGATATGGCCGTATTCATGAATGACAAGACACGCCAACAGCATGACAGCAAATTGCCAGGAAAACAGCCAGGCATAACCCGCTAAAGATGCGCCAGCTAATGCTGCCTTAACAACATTGGCACTTTTTAGCAGCTTAAAACCTAAAGCCGCCAGGCCAAACCAGCTGCCTTTGTTATCACGTTGCTGGACAGGCACTTCGAGCCATTGCCAAGGCTCGTTATCAACGGCAATCGCCAGCAGTCCTTCTGGTAAGCGGCTTGGATCCAGGCGTAGTTGATGACCATCGACTGCCACTAAGTATTGCCGATCGCCTGTTGGCTCGTGTGCCAGGCATTGCTGATCCTGATATACCTGGAGGATCTCCTGGCGATTCACTAATACAGACACCTGATAGCCTGCTAATGGAAATTCAATGCGGGTCATGATGACTCGTAAATAAACATACAGTGTGCCCATTATACGCATTTTTTATACGCAAGTACCTATCCCTGCCGGACCCCGCTATCGGCCTGAGTAGCACAATATTTTCATGAAGTAGAGCGTCTGTCATGTGCGTTCTATAACCAATGTACTAGACTTAGACTTGGGTTCCATACTAAGGATAGCGTTATGCAACATCAGGCTAAGCACGTTCTCGTCGTAGATGACTCTCAGGCCATTTTGGTCGTAATGAAAGCCATTTTGGCAGAGCTGGAGGTAGACTATGTTACGACTGTGTCCAGCGCGCCTCAGGCTCTGGATCTGGTGAGACAAACCCCACTTCAATATGACGCCGTTTTTACGGATCTCAACATGCCTGATATGGACGGTATGGAGCTCATCCGCAAGTTAGGCGAGCTTAGATACCCGGGTGGGATCGTCATAATCTCTGAGATGGAAACCCGGGTCATGGATCTGGCAGCGAATCTTGCACGACAACACAACACGCATCTGATTGGTAACATTTCCAAACCTGTCCAGCTCAATGATGTCGACAGGCTACTGAAAAAACTGGATAGCTTTATTGGTGGGGATGATCCTGAAGATCCCTGTGTGACAGAAGAGCAACTCCTGTATGCCATCAGCAATAATGAGATCACGCCGTTTTACCAACCTAAAGTACACCGAGGTAGTAAAAAGATTAAAAGCGTCGAGGTACTCGCCCGTATCGTATCACACCAACACGGAGAAACACTTTTACCCCATCGTTTTATCGGCGTTGCTCAGGATCTGGATTTGATCAACCTGGTCACCTTTCAGCTATTTGAAAAAGCGACCAAAGAGTTCCAGAAACTCAGAGCGGAGCTCAACTATCCTTTCAAACTCGCTTTTAACCTCTCACCTGTGCAACTCAATGACAGCGGGTGTCCCGACAAACTTGCCCTGATCCTGGAACTCAATCGTCTTGAGCCCAAAGAGGTGATCATTGAAATCACGGAGAACCAACCTATTGTCAGTAACCTGCAACTCGAAACCATTAACCGGCTCAGGTTACGTGGATTCGACTTGTCACTTGATGATTTTGGCACAGGGTTTACCAATTTACAGCAGCTAAAAAACCTGCCATTTACTGAAATCAAACTGGATCGTTCACTCATTACGTATATTGAGTCAGATCGCTTCTCTCAGGTGTTGGTTGATAGCCTGATTGACATTGCGCAAAACCAGCAAATGGACATTGTGGCGGAGGGCATAGAGAGAATTGAAGAATTGCAGTATCTGGAAAAATACAAATATAGCCTGCTGATGCAGGGATACCTGATCAGCCGCCCTAAAGCATTACCCGAGTTCATACGCTGGATCCACTCCTGGCAGAGAATGATCAATTCAAATCCATAAAGTGTTGAGAAGTTAACCTCACTTCAGGATGAGAAGCGCAAAGTCTATGTTATAGTATACGTCCAATTTACCCACAATAGGCGCAAACTATGAAGTTAAGATCGGCTGCTTTGCTGCTGTTGTCTGCCCTGAGTACCTCACTGAGTGCTGCTCCAATCGACAAGCAAGATATTCAATTTATAGGCCCACTGGGTCAGGCCAGTACAATTAAGCCCTACAATACCGCACATCAAAAAACCATCATTGCAAACCTGATCCCCAGTTTATCGGGTTCTGAAAAAGCCATATCTATGTTGGGTATTGACGCCGAATGGCAGTCGCTTTCAGAGGTCAAAGCGTTGACCATGGGTGGTCTGCAAGCGATGAAAATGGAATTTTCTGTCAGCCGCTTTGTACAGGGTGAGTTGGTATTGAATGGCATAGAGAAGGCACATATTTTTGTCAATGGTGAGCGCCACTCTGACAAAATGACCTCGTCACTCAACTTACCGACCGGTGACCACCAGGTCATTATCGTTGTTGAGCAAGCTGACGACTGGAAAAAAGTGGCTGTAGAATTCAACGGTAAAACCGACCATGATACGCTCTTGTTTACCGATAAACCCACCCGCTCCCTGTCCGCTAAACAACTCTTTGACGCCCCGGTTCTCAGCGCCATTTCCTTTGCACCTAATGCAAAACATTATGTGACAACACAAAAGCACTACCAGAGCAATCGTGGCAACCAGGCACTGACCAGCACAACTGTTTACAATGAAGACGATAAAGTGGTATTCACACTCGACGGGGTCAATGCCAGCTCATTAGCCTGGCGTCAGGATGGCGAGCAAGTGGTTTATAGCCAGAATGGTCAGCTAAAGTTATTGGATATTGCGACTTTAAAGTCCCGGGTTATTGCTGAAGATCTGGCCGGCGCAAGTGGGTTCGCCTACTTTAACGACACAAGTTTGATATTTAGCTGGTCCAAATCCCCAGAGGATGACAAAGCACTTGTGAAGCACTATCAGGGCCTGGAAGACCGCTGGTCATATGCCCGTACCAACACGCAAATCTATCTGCTTGATATCGCAACAGGCATGATACAAGCGGTCACAGAGGGGAAACACAGCCATACCCTCGAAGATCACGATGGACAAAACAATCACATACTCACCACTCGTGCTTTGCAAGACTACTCGGCACCGCCACATATGCTCTCAGAGCTGGTTGAGTACGACCTTTCACAAGGCTCCAGCAAGGTGCTTGGCCAGTATCGTAGCATCAACAGTGCCAAATACGGCGCGAAAGGTATCTACGTGACTGCGGGCCCTGACTTTAAAAATGGGCTTGGCAGAACGGTCGATAAAAATCAGCTGTCGAACAACTATGATGGCCAGTTATACTGGTTAGACAAACAAGGGACTCAGGCAAAAGCGCTCAGCAAGCAGTTTGATCCCGCCATCGGCTCCATCGAAGTTCTAAACAATGGTGATGTAATTGCCAAAGTCACTGATGAAGATCGCCAGCAACTCTATCTCTATGATGTCAGCAAAGACAGGTTCACACGACTAAAAACCGGTTTAGATGTGGTTGAGCGTTTCAGTGTAGCAGATAGCCGTAAACCAGCATTGCTGGTGACAGGCACACAAGCTTCTGCACCTCAACAACTCAAGCAGATTAACATATATAAAAACCGTGCCCGCACTTTATGGGATTCGACGCCACTGGAATATGCAAATAGCGAGATTGCAAAACTAGAAGAGTTTAACTTCAACAACAGCCAGGGCACCGAGATCAAAGGCCGGGTTTACCTGCCTCATAATCTGGACAAGTCAAAGCAATATCCGGCATTGATTTATTACTACGGTGGTACTTCACCCGTTTCCAGAGCGTTCACTGGTCGATATCCATTTAACTTGTGGGCAGCCAATGGCTACGTGGTTTATGTTCTGCAACCGACAGGAGCAACCGGATTTGGCCAAGAGTTCTCCGCGCAGCATGTCAATGCCTGGGGTGAACAAACGGCTGATGACATTATCAAAGGCACCAAGGCTTTTCTTAATGAGTATCCATTTGTCGACAAGAATCGCCTGGGCAATCTCGGCGCTTCTTACGGCGGCTTCATGACCATGTTGCTAACCACCAAGACAGACATGTTCAGTGCCTCTATTTCACATGCAGGTATCTCCAACATTACCTCATACTGGGGTCAGGGTTGGTGGGGCTACCTTTATTCAGGTGAAGCGTCAAAACACAGCTTCCCATGGAATAACCCGAAGCTGTACTCTCAACATAGTCCAGTCTTTCATGCCGACAAAGTTAAGACACCTTTGTTGTTGTTACATGGCGATGCCGATGTAAACGTACCTGTTGGTGAAAGCCACACTATGTATACCGCGCTAAAACTGCTTGGTCAGGATGTGGAGCTGATTGAAATAAAAGGAGCGGATCACCAGATATTCGCCCGCGATCGTCGCTTTCAGTGGTGGGATACCATGTTGGCATACTTTGATAAACACCTGAAAGATCAACCTCAGTGGTGGTTGCACCTTTATGGTAAATAACAAGTAAGGCAGCACTTAGGTGCTGCCTTTTTTTATAAAACCCATTCAACTGTATGATTTCTCATAAATACCACATTTTTATTCACTTACATGCCTCATACTAAAGTTTCATTTAAATTGTTTTTTATTTGAAAATAATCAACTTACCCTTCTCAGCCCAGTTTTCTCAGTGCTAATATATAAGTGATTTATTGATAAAGTTATGGTGCTATGAACATTAACGTGCTTCTGGTGGAAGATGATGACCTACTGGCAAAAAGGATCTCGAATCATTTTGCTGATACTGAATTTCAGCTCACACTGGATAATACCGGTGCACAGGCATTGCAGCTCGTTCATAGCAAAATCAATGACGGCACACCATTTGATATGGCCATTGTAGATGTTGTATTGCCCGCAACAGACGGCCTTAACCTCGCCAAAGAGCTCAATACATTGACTGACATTGGTGTGATCATGTTATCCAGTCGAGATACGCAAGCTGACCGTATTGCAGGCTTGGCTCAGGGCGCGGACGACTACGTCTGTAAACCTGTTGATCTTCTGGAACTTGAACTACGCATGCGTGCCCTCTACAAACGCATTGCAGGCACTAAAGCAGAGGACGAATCTGAGGAGTTCATTGAATATGCAGACTTCAAGTTGCACCCAGATAATCGTACGCTCATCAACCCTCAAGGCGAAGAAGCCCGACTTACTGAAGCAGAGCATAAAGTACTTATTTGCCTGATTGCGAATGCTGGTAAGGCGACGTCACGCGCAAAGATTTCGGAAGACATTGGCCAACCAGACTGGAGCCCAAGTGACAGAACGGTGGATGTCCTCATTGGTCGGCTTCGTAAAAAGCTGGGTGACGAAAAAGAACAAAAGCGGATAGTCACTGTACGCGGCAAAGGCTATATGCTGTCAACCTAACCGGCCTCAGCTGTAGGTCAACTGCCCCAACAGCCGTTCAAATGCCCGATAGCTGAGTGCCTCTTTCAAATCGGGGACCGTAATATCTCCGCGCTGTGCCAAATCTGCAATCGTTCTG
Source organism: Pseudoalteromonas sp. XMcav2-N (assembly GCF_024124545.1). Lineage (GTDB taxonomy): Bacteria > Pseudomonadota > Gammaproteobacteria > Enterobacterales > Alteromonadaceae > Pseudoalteromonas. The sequence goes on along the minus strand of NZ_JAMXSF010000009.1, from coordinate 2,697 downwards.
GCAACCTTAATAATACGATGATAGGAGCGAGGAGACAGATTAAGCTTCTCTGTGGCTCTGGCAAGCAGCTGAGCAACCTCCGGGTTAAGGACACAGTATTGCTCTATTTCCCGAGTCGAGAGCCTGGCATTAGCCTTCCCCTGGCGCTTCAGGGCAATTTCAAATGCAGCCTCCACCCTATTGCGGATCACTGCACTTGTCACTTCCTGCCTTGTGGATTGTAGTTCCTGCGTACTTAACCGAGGCAACTCAATTTGCAAATCGATACGATCTATAAAAGGACCTGATATCTTACTCAGATATCTCAGCACCTGATCAGGAGAGGCCCTTTTATCAGTATGGCAGCCCGTGGGGCTCGGATTAAGCGCCGCAATCAACTGAAATGAAGCGGGAAAGTCGACCTGTTGTGCCGCACGTGAAATGGTCACTAATCCCGTTTCCATGGGCTCTCTTAACGAGTCCAGTACCTTACGCTCATATTCAGGTAGCTCATCCAAAAACAGGACACCATTGTGCGCTAAGGAGATTTCTCCGGGTTTGGGGTTTGAAGATCCTCCCACCAAGGCCACAGCTGAACAAGTATGGTGAGGCGCACGAAAAGGCCTGTTGCGCCAATTATGATGATCCAGCTGCTTACCAGTCAAAGAGTAAACGGCCGCCGTTTGCAGCGCTTGTTCCACACTCATTTTTGGCATAATACCCGGCATTCGTTGCGCCAGCATAGACTTACCTGTACCAGGAGGGCCGAGAAACAAAATATTGTGCCCGCCAGCAGCGGCAATTTCGATCGCCCGCTTTGCCATAGGTTGCCCTTTAACATCACTCATATCCATAAAGCACAAGTGTGTGCTATCAGCAGGTGTTACTTTAGCACAATCAATTGAAGGGAGTTGAGCCTGACCACTTAGGTCCAACCAAAGTCCTTGGAGTGTATTTGCAGCGACGCAGTGCTCATACTCGACCAGTTTAGCCATAGCGACATTTTGACCTGGGATGTAGCACTTGTGCCGCTCATTTTTGGCAGCCATCACAACGGGAATAATTGCAGTGACAGGCCTGATTTCACCATTAAGCGCTAATTCACCGTAAAACTCACAACCTTGTGTTGTTTGCTCATTGAGCTGCCCCGATGCTACCAAAATACCGATGGCAATCGCCAGGTCGTACCGCCCCCCTTGTTTTGGCAGGTCGGCTGGCGCCAAATTCACCGTAATACGTTGGTCTGGAAATATAAATCGCGAATTATGCAGCGCGGAGCGCACGCGCTCTTTTGATTCTTTAACGGATGTTTCGGGCAAGCCTACAATATTAAAACTCGGCAGCCCATTGCTAAGGTGTACTTCGACTGTTACTACAGGAGATTCAATACCAACCTGAGCCCGTGTGAGTATTCTCGCTAGTGACATTCCTTGTCCTTTGTTTAATCTTTGTAGTTAAAGACATGCAATACAATGTGCCAACGCATGGCTGCCAGACGGGCAAACAGCGTAGTGGCCATTGCAAGCAGCATGACAACCTCTGTTGATAAATTAAAGCCTATGAGTTGAGTATAAACGATCCCACCCAAAATACAGGTGATAGCGTACAACTCCCCTTTTAACAACAGCGGTATTTCTCTTGCCAATACATCTCTGATCACACCGCCAAAACACCCTGTCAGTACTCCCATGATCACCGCCGTTGTATCTGGCATACCGATATTGAGGGCTTTTTGGACCCCCATCACCGCGAAGAAAGCTAAACCAAAAGCATCCGCTACTTGCAGATATAAAGTTGGGATCTGTTTTCTCCGATTAAGCGTCCAGATACTGACCGCAACCGCCGAAAATATCGCAATAAAGTAGCTAGAATCATGTAACCAAAATACAGGTACATCAAGAATGACATCACGAATTGTGCCCCCACCTATGCCTGTGACAGTCGCGAGCACCACAACACCAAACCCATCCATATGCTTGCTATAAGCAATCAAAGTACCCGAAATGGCAAAAACCATGACACCAAGTAAATCGAACCAATGATAGAGTTCAGACATTATTTTCTCGCTATGATACTGACATGAGTGGATATTAGCCCAGTTTCTAGTAATAAAGTAGCTTAACCGATCATCCACGCACCCTGATGGTCAGCAATAATGGTAAAAGCTTTAACAAGGGTTGTGCATCCCATATGGGTGGACTTTCGCGAAGAGGTTATGGGGTACACCCCCTCCTCAATGGAATACCATCAGAGAGTGTCAATTCGTAGTGCAACTCATATTAACGGTGTGGCCTGTTCGAAGATCCCGCATCAAGTGCGGGGTGAATTGCGACTGAAGCAACGCTTCGCAGCGCAATGAACGCGAGGGTGACGACAAACCGAAGCAACGCTTCGCAGTTCGAGGAAGTGAGCGCAAGGACCCACATGGATGTGGGGAAGTAGAATAATACAGGAGCAATTATCGAGATGCGCGAAGGGCGATGAGAAACCGAAGCAACGCTTCGCAGTTCGAAGAGGTGAGCGCAGGGATGCGCGATGGGACCAAGCTTCATGGATGAATAGACAACACAGCTCTATCTACACGCTTCTATAAATGACATAAACGCAAAAAAGCCCGACTCTTTCGAATCGGGCTTTCTTTTATTAGGAGCTTGGCAATGTCCTACTTTCACATGGGAAACCCCACACTATCATCGGCGCTATTTCGTTTCACTACTG
>NZ_JAMXSF010000008.1 GCF_024124545.1 Pseudoalteromonas sp. XMcav2-N | reverse complement strand
ACGTTGATAGGCGAGATGTGGAAGTGGTGTGAGCCATTGAGCTAACTCGTACTAATTACCCGTGAGGCTTAACCATACAACGCCAAAGTGGTTTTGTTTGTTAGAAGTTAAGAATTAAAGTAGACGAAAGAATTTAATACGCTTTTCCAGATTTTAAGTAAGGTGACACCCTCTGCAGCAGTGCAGAAACCAGTTCACCTTGCGCAAATGAAATGCTCGCAAACAACGCGATATCATTAACCATTTGCACGTAAAGTTTATGCTTGGTAACCATAGCATTTTGGAACCACCTGACTCCATGCCGAACTCAGTAGTGAAACGAAATAGCGCCGATGATAGTGTGGGGTTTCCCATGTGAAAGTAGGACATTGCCAAGCTCCTAATAAAAGAAAGCCCGATTCGAAAGAGTCGGGCTTTTTTGCGTTTATGTCATTTCTAGAAGCGTGTAGATAGAGCTTTGTTGTCTATTCATTCATGAAGCTTGGTCCCATCGCGCATCTCGATAATTGCTCCTGCATTATTCTACTTCCCCACATCCATGTGGGTCCCTGCGCTCACCTCTTCGAACTGCGAAGCGTTGCTTCGGTTTCTCATCGCCCTTCGCGCATCTCGATAATTGCTCCTGCATTATTCTACTTCCCCACATTCATGAGGGTCAGTGCACTCACTTCCTCGACCTGCGAAGCGTTGATTCGGTTTCTCGTCACCCTCGCGTTCATTGCGCAAAGTAAATGTACTCGCGCTGCTCGCTATCATTGTACTTTGCACTTTCATTAGCTTAGCTCTTTAATTGCTTCACTAAGCCCATCTAAGGTTAGTGGAAACATGCGGCCAGCCATCAGCTCATCGATCAGGCCAATCGACTGGTAGTAGGGCCAGTGGGCTTTCGGCTGTGGATTGAGCCAGGCAACTTTATCAAAATGCTGAGTTAGCCTTTGTAACCAGACTGAACCGGCCTCCTGATTCCAGTGCTCAACACTGCCACCGGGGTAGGCTATTTCATAGGGGCCCATGGTGGCATCACCGACAAAGATCAGACGGTAATCCCGGCCAAAGCGGTTGATCAGCTGGTGTGTATCGAGCAAGGTGTTATCCAGCCTGTCGTTATCCTGCCAGACATGTTCGTACACACAGTTATGGAAGTAGAAAAACTCAAGGTGTTTAAACTCGCTGTGTGCAGCGCTGAATAGCTGTTCACAGATCTGGATGTGATCGTCCATCGAGCCGCCAATATCGAACAGCATAATGACGTTGACAGCATTATGCCGCTCAGGGGCCATTTTCACATCCAGCATACCGCCTTGCTTAGCCGTAGCCCGGATGGTTTCATTCAGGTCAAGTTGATCGCTGGCGCCACTGCGGGCAAATTTACGCAACTGTTTGAGTGCCAGCTTGATAGTGCGGTTACTGATGTCACTGTCTGCGTCAAGGTTGCGATACTGACGTTTATCCCAGACCTTGACTGCACGGCGGTGGCGACTGCCGTCCTGGCCAATCCGGACACCCTCAGGGTTATAACCATATGCCCCAAAAGGAGAGGTACCGCCAGTCCCCACCCATTTGTTGCCACCAGCATGTCGTTTTTGCTGTTCTGCAAGCCTTTGTTTTAAGGTATCCAGTAACTTGTCGAGTCCACCCAGAGCTTTCAACTTGGCTTTTTCTTCTTCACTCAGATGTTTTTCAAACTCTTTACGCAGCCAGTCCTGAGGCAGGGTGTTTTGCTGTAACTGGCTGAACAGATCCAGAGACTCAACCCCTTCAAAGTAATCGGCAAAGGCACGGTCAAACTTATCAAACTGAGTTTCGTCTTTGACAAAGATGGTTTTGGTCAGATGATAAAACCCGTCGATATCGGCAAAACACACGCCTTTATCCAGTGCATTGAGGCAATCCAGCAGCTCCCGCAGGCTAGCTTTCACCCCATAGCGCCTAAGCGTGAATAGAAAGTCGATCAACATGATCAGCGCTTACCTAAAAAGGCCAGTTTCTCAAGTAAAGTGACGTCCTGCTCGTTTTTCAGCAGTGCACCAAACAGGGGCATCAATCCGCCTTTATGGCTACGGTCCTGAAGTGTTTCGGGATCTATGTCTTCTGCCAATAATAGTTTGAGCCAGTCGAGCAGCTCACTGGTACTGGGCTTTTTCTTCAATCCCGCCACGCTGCGCAAGTCAAAAAAGACCTCTAATGCCTGTTTCACTAAGCGTGGTTTGATGGCCGGAAAGTGCACATCAATGATTGCCTGCATTTCTTCCTTGTCTGGGAAATCGATATAGTGGAAGAAACATCGACGTAAAAACGCATCGGGCAGCTCTTTTTCGTTGTTGGAGGTGATGATCACGATAGGGCGAACCTGCGCTTTAACCTGCTCACCGGTCTCATAAACATGAAACTCCATGCGATCCAGTTCAAGCAACAGATCATTAGGGAACTCTATGTCAGCCTTATCGATTTCATCGATCAGCAGGACAGGACGTTTGGCCTGAGTAAAGGCTTGCCAAAGCTTGCCCTGAATAATGTAGTTGCCAATATCATGTACGCGTGCGTCACCCAGCTGGCTGTCACGCAGGCGTGATACAGCATCGTACTCGTACAAGCCTTGTTGTGCTTTGGTCGTTGATTTAATGTGCCACTGAATAAGCTCTGTATCCAGACTTTTTGCCAGTTCTTCAGCCAGCAGGGTTTTACCTGTGCCAGGCTCTCCTTTGATCAGTAATGGTTTTTCCAGGATCACAGCTGCATTCACAGCTTGTTGCAGTGCCGTGCTGGCAATGTAGGACTCGGTACCTTTGAACATAAACTTCTTAACTCTGGTCTGATGAGTGATAGAATCCCAGTGTGCCACAGCGTGTAAGGACAGTGCAAATGCTCATCATTCGGCGACTCCCAGATACGCAAACCGTGGGCGCTGCTGCCCATCTACTTCGACCGTTTCACAGAACATGCTAAGTGGCCTGACCCAATGATCGAAGTTGCCATAGAGTGTTTGGTATACCACCATGGCTTCTCCTGTTTCACTGTGCGTGGCAACAAATAGCACCTGATATTTCGGGCCTTTGTAATGTTGATAAATGCCGGGTTTGAGTTCTTTGTTCACGGTCATAGCTCCAATTAGGTATAATGTCAGCGTTTTAATTAATAGGTATCAGACATGAATTATATTGCGCTCGATGCGTTCAAGAAAGCCTGGGTGTTTCGTCATCAGGATTTGCCCATTGATGAGGCCGACCTGGCTCGGATCAAGCCGATGACTGAGCAACGTGCGGCGGTACTGTGGACCACTATGGTCAGTCGAGAGCAGGATCATCCCGACTTTTTTACGCCCCATGACTGGCCAGGAAAAGAAGAAAACTGGCAGGAAAGCCTGGACTGGGAAGGGCCGTGGGAAGCCGGTGAAGCAACCCTGCCAGACACCATTTGTGACTTTCTAGATTGGGAAGACAACACCACAGTGTACTTTTGTATGTCGCGGGAGTTGATCATTGAAACCCAGTTCGATGTGTTTAAGCGGACCTGGCAGAACTTTATGTTTCTGGCGGATGGCAGCCTGTTGTTGGGTAAGAAGCGCGATACGGCGGTGATGTTCAGTGAATCCGGAGAAGCCAGGCTCGGTAAGCGGCCTAAAAATCCGTAAGGTCTTGGCGACCGGTTAGCGGTGGCTTTCATATTCGTGCGCTATATTTAACCGTGTGGTCGTGATATAACCTCTGTGTAAAGGAGGCATTTTGAACAGTCAAGGTCACACTAAGCAACAAAGCACGATATGGCAGGATGAAGCAACCCGGCTGGCGTATGCTGAGCTGGCTAATGTTTTCTATGCGCGTGAAATACCGGGCCTATCTGCTGAACCCGATCTGGACCGTCTGCAAAGGCGGCTAAGTAGCCTGCCTTACTATGTTGAGCGAGCCGCTACGCATATTGTGCTCGGTGAAGTTCCCCTCGAACTGGATAGCCACAACGGCTGCTGGTTGGCCAAGCAACGTAAATGCCCCCAATGGCACTGTAATGAAGCCAAAGCTTATTATACAACACATGCCTCTGTTGGTTTGGTGGTGCCTGTCATGGTCATCGACAGTGGTATTACTTGTGTGTATTTAGATACGCTGGATCAGACTCGCGACGGGCGTTGGCATTGTAATCAGTTTGGTTGGTTTGACTGTTCAGGTAATGCAATTGATGAAGATCAAGCGGTCGGTTTACCTGCAACGCGCTATTTACTCAAACCAAGTAAAGCGTTAATGACCGCTGCCTGTTGTGGTCACCGCTGGCATTATCATAAAATACTACCGCCCAGAACGCTGGGTTTACGCGAAATGTTACTGGCCAGCAGTGTGAACTGGGCAAACGTTAGAAAAAAACAACAACGCAAGTAGTGCACATTGCCAGGTGCAATGCATGATCCTGTAAAGCAATTAAGGTAGCCCGAATGCGATATTTTCAACTTGCATTGCTATGTCTGTGTGCATATACCCAATATAACTTGTGGTTTGGGCACAATGGTCTTGAAGACTTCAGGCGTATCAAAACAGCCGTAGACAAGCATCAGGCTGCCAATGCCGATCTGGCCAAACGCAATAAATTACTCAGAGCGGATATCGAAGATCTAAAGCTTGGACTCGAAGGGGTAGAAGAGCGTGCTCGTCATGAACTGGGTATGATCAAACCCAACGAAACCTTTATCCGCGTACTGTCAAAGAAGCACGATGAATAAATCAACTACAATTGCAGCGGTTGTTCCTGCTGCTGGCGTTGGGGCCAGAATGGGACTGAACCACCCTAAACAATACCTTAAAATTGGCGACAAAACCGTGCTTGAGCATACGCTCAATAAACTGGCTGCACTGCCACAGTTAAACCAAATCTTCGTGGCGGTAAGCGAAACCGATGGCTATTTTAGTGAGTTGTCACTAAGTGAACTGAACGTGAGGCGAGTTACGGGTGGGAAAGAGCGTGCCGACTCTGTTCTGAATGCTTTGCTGGCTATGCAGAACACGCCACCGGAATGGGTGTTGGTTCATGATGCTGCCAGACCTTTGGTAGAGGTAAGCGATATCACCACCCTGATTGAGCAATGCTTAGCGCATCAGGAAGGCGGCATTTTAGCGAGTAAAGTCAAAGATACCATCAAGCGCGGTACCAGTCACAGCGAAGAAACTGTGCCACGAGAGACCTTATGGCAGGCGCTGACACCCCAGTTTTTCCCATATCAGCAGTTGCTGAATGCATTGCAGCAGGCACTGCAAGACCAAGTTCAAATCACCGATGAAGCGTCGGCCATCGAGCATGCTGGGCTGCCGGTTCGATTAGTCAGTGGCCGCTCAGACAACATTAAAATTACCACACCGGAAGACTATGCGCTGGCCAGTTTTCTGATGTCACAACAAAGTAAAGAGAGGTCACTATGATTCGCATAGGTCACGGGTTTGATGTTCATAAGTTCGGTGGTGAAGGCCCGCTGACGATTTGTGGTGAGAAGATCCCTTATACACAAGGTTTTATTGCACACTCCGATGGTGATGTCGCTATTCATGCCGTGTGTGATGCGTTACTCGGTGCACTGGCTCTGGGTGATATTGGCAAACACTTTCCCGATACAGCGGCTGAGTTTGAAAACATCGACAGCCGTATCCTGCTGCGTAACGTCATGGAGCAAGTTAGTGAACTGGGTTATCAACTTGGTAATTTGGATGTGACCATAGTGGCTCAGGCACCCAAAATGCGTCCGCATATTGACGCCATGCGTGCGAATCTTGCGGCGGACTGTAATGCCGACATTGGCCAGGTTAATGTCAAAGCGACGACCACCGAAAAGCTGGGGTTTGAAGGCAGAAGAGAAGGCATTTCCAGCCATGCTGTGGTGCTGCTGACGAAGGTGGCTTAGTGTGAAAACCTGTGTATCTGAGCTCAATTACTTATATGGTGAACCGCAGGCGCATGCTGACTTTAAATCTCAGCCTGAAGATTTTATGGTTGATGAAATCCTCGACATTGAATTTACCGGGGAAGGCGAACACGTCTGCTTGCAGATTGTGAAGAAAGGCGAGAACACCGCCTTTATTGCCCGTAAGCTGGCCGAGTTTGCCGGCGTAGCGCCAAGGGATGTCAGCTACGGTGGACTCAAAGACCGTCATGGTGTCTGTACTCAATGGTTTAGTGTACCGGTGCCAATTAAGCAGTCACTGGATTTCAACGAACTTAACAGCGATAGCCTGTTTGTGCTTAAGCAGATTCGTCACAATCGAAAATTACGTACCGGATGTCACAAAGGTAATCGTTTTACCATCACGCTACGTAATGTCAGTGAACCACTGGATCTGTTGTCACGCGTTAACGCAGTGCGCCAGGGGGTGCCCAATTATTTTGGTGAGCAGCGCTTTGGTCATGATGGTTATAACCTGGAAATGGCACAAAGACTGTTTGAGGGAGAGCGGATCCGTGATAAAAAATTACGAGGTCTGGTAATCTCGGCCGCACGCTCACATATTTTTAATCAGCTGGTTTCAAGACGGGTTGCAGAACATGGTCTGGCAAAGACCTGGCATCGTGAAGTTTTTATGCTCAGTGGCAGCAATGCGTTCTTTGAAGAAGACATCAGTGATGAGTTGATAGTTCGGCTTCTTGAAGCGGATATTGTGTTGTCTGCTCCTTTGCTGGGCAAGGGCGAAAAAGGCCTTACTGCACTTGAGATAGAGTGGCTCAAACCCTTTGCACAATGGTGGCAGGGACTGGGCACTTTAGGGCTTAAAAATGAGCGCAGGGCGTTGCGGGTGATACCCGAAAACCTGCTTGTAAAATCCCTGGACGCTACAACAATTCAGCTTAGTTTTGATTTACCTAAAGGGTGTTATGCCACCGCGATACTGCGTGAACTGGTTCATCATGAGGATGTCAGCCATCGCAACTACGATAAAAAAGGAAGCAACCAAGATGAAGATACTGCTCAGTAACGACGATGGGGTACATGCAAAAGGCATTGACGTACTCTACAAAGCATTGTGTGAAATTGCTGAGGTTGTGGTAATTGCGCCCGACCGTAATTGTAGTGGTGCAAGTAATTCACTGACACTGATAAACCCATTGCGGGCAACGACACTGGATAATGGTTTTGTAAGTGTCAACGGAACCCCCACCGACTGTGTGCACCTGGGAGTGAATCAGCTGCTCGATGAAGCCCCGGATCTGGTGGTAGCTGGTATCAATAACGGCGCTAACCTCGGTGACGATACGCTTTATTCGGGTACCGTTGCTGCCGCGACTGAGGGTCGCCATCTCGGTTTACCTGCCATTGCTGTATCACTGTGTTCAAAACGTGAAGCACACTATGAAACTGCGGCGGCTGTTACGGTGAAACTCATCAAAGCACTGAAAAGCCACCCACTGCCCAAAGATCAGATCATCAATATCAATGTGCCAGATATCCCCCTGTCCGACTTAAAAGGTATGCAGGTGACTCGTCTGGGTGCCAGACATAAAGCCGAAACGATGACCCGGCAGCTGGATCCCTGGAACAGAGATGTCTATTGGTATGGTTCGCTGGGCCAGGAGCTGGATGCCGGTGAAGGTACAGACTTCTACGCTGTTAAACAAGGCTATGCGGCCATCACACCGCTGAAAGTAGATATGACGGCACATGAAAGCCTGGATTCTCTGTCAAGCTGGATAGCCGCTCAGGAGTAAGTACATTGCTCAAAAACTATAAACGCAGCGCGGAGGCATTGGTTGCAACACTCGCGCGCCATGGTATCAACGACCCTGAGGTACTGAATTGTCTGGAGATCACACCCCGGCATCTGTTTGTTGATACTGTGCTGCAACACAAATCCTATGAAAACACGGCACTGCCGATTGGACAGGGGCAAACGATTTCTCAGCCTCTGGTGGTTGCGCGAATGACCGAGCTGCTGCGCCAGGCCGGGGTAGTTAAAAAAGTGCTGGAGGTTGGCACTGGCTCTGGGTATCAGACGGCCGTGCTGGCTCAGCTGTTTGACGAGGTATACAGCATTGAACGGATCAAAGCACTACAGTGGCAGGCAAAACGTCGCTTACATATGTTGGATCTGTACAATGTTGCCATGAAGCATGGCGATGGCTGGCAGGGCTGGGCCTCGAAAGGCCCCTATGAGGGCATAATAGTAACCGCTGCGGCGGTACAAGTACCTCAGGCGTTGCTGGACCAGCTTTGTGACGGGGGCGTGATGGTGATCCCTATTGGTGGACAGCATCAGGTCCTCACCATGTACCAAAGGCAAGGTCAGCAGTTCATTGAAAATAAACTGGCAGAGGTACGTTTTGTTCCTTTAATTCCGGGTGCACTGAGCTAGACTTGACAAAAAAAGCGAGAAAATCCAGTTGAGTATGCTAAAGTGGATGGTCGAATTAACAAGCGGAAAGTAATCAAGGCATGAATCGGGCGCGCATCAATACTCTTTTGCTATTGTGCTATTTTCTGGCCGCATGTACCACGCCGCACTCCCCCGCTCCGGTTGTGAATCTCTCCAAAGGTAAGACCAGTTATCAACAAAAAATTCAAATAAAAAATAATCAATATAAGGTTAAAAAAGGTGACACTTTGTTTGCTATTGCTTTTAGTGCAAATAAGGATGTTAGGACTGTTGCCAAAATCAATAAAATTAAGCCTCCCTACACCATTTTCCCCGGTCAGATCATCTCATTAGACTATCCAAAAAAGGCGTATAAAGCGTCTAAAAAGCAGTCAGATCAAACTGCAAAATTAACCAATAAAAAACAAAAAAATAACATTTCACCGAAAAAAGAGCTTGATCGACCTAAGCAACGAGAGTATGTTCAAAAGCAAGCCAGCGAAAAATCCAGTCATACCAAACAGTTGTCAAATAATAAGGTACGATGGCGCTGGCCCGCAGTTGGTAAGGTGACCCGACGTTTTTCTGTCAAAGAAAACGGCTATAAGGGAATTCAGATTACAAATAAAAAGGGAACATCTGTTAAAGCTGCGGCAAATGGCGTTGTTGTATATGCAGGGAGTGCGTTACGGGGATACGGCAATTTAATCATACTTAAACACACAGATGATTATCTTAGCGCGTACGCCCACAATTCCAAATTGCTAGTAAGAGAGCAGCAGCAAGTTAAAGCTGGGCAAAAAATTGCCGAAATGGGAGATACAGACGCATCATCTGTTGCGTTGCGGTTTGAGATCCGTTACAGGGGACAGGCCGTAAATCCTGGTAGGTACTTGCCTAAAAAATAGCCTATCGACGTAATGATGGAAAACTGTCACTTATTCGCTTGGGGGGATGCTTATGGCTCAAACAGCAAAATTGAATAGTAAAGTAAATCCAGAATTGGACGAGAAGTTTGAAGATGTTTCAGTAGAGGAGCCCAAAACGGAGCTGCTCGAAGATATAGAAAATGACGAAGAACTTTTCGCCAAGGACGACAGCGTTAAGAATTTGGATGCAACCCAATTGTATCTGGGAGAAATTGGCTTTTCGCCTCTGCTCAGTGCCGAGGAAGAAGTGTACTTCGCACGTAAGGCGCTGAAAGGGTGTGAGGCGTCACGTAAACGTATGATCGAAAGTAACCTGCGACTGGTTGTAAAAATTGCGCGGCGTTACAACAATCGGGGACTGGCGTTGCTTGACCTGATTGAAGAAGGAAACCTAGGCCTGATCCGAGCCGTTGAGAAGTTCGATCCGGAACGAGGTTTTCGCTTTTCTACTTATGCGACCTGGTGGATCCGTCAGACTATTGAGCGGGCCATAATGAATCAGACTCGCACCATTCGCTTACCTATCCATGTGGTCAAAGAGCTCAATGTGTACCTCCGTACAGCACGTGAACTGACTCAAAAATTGGATCATGAACCGACTGCGGAAGAAATCGCAGAGTCACTCGACAGACCGGTTGAAGATGTCAGTAAGATGCTGCGTCTGAACGAGAAAATTACGTCTGTGGACACGCCTATCGGCGGGGATAATGACAAAGCGTTATTAGACATTATTGCTGACGAGCGTGGTTACGAGCCGGAAAGCGAAGTTCAAAATAAAGACATTAACCGCCATATCGTTGACTGGCTGGGTGAATTGAACCCGAAACAAAGAGAAGTGCTTGCACGTCGTTTTGGCTTGTTGGGGTATGAACCATCGACTTTGGAAGATGTGGGCCGTGAGATCGGCTTAACCCGAGAACGTGTGCGTCAAATTCAGGTTGAAGCACTACGACGTTTAAAAGACATCCTGCAGCATGAGGGCTTGAGCACAGATAGCTTGTTTGAACAAATGTAAGTGGAGTAGCAGCGCATGTTACCTTTTCTCCTGTATTCTAAGCGCTGAATAGCCACGTTATCGTTGAGTCATTCCGTAGTTTGAATGACTCTCGAATATCCTCCCAGAACACATTTCCTACACTGCTTTATATTTCTTTAGCCCAGTCAGACGTCAGATAATAAGTCAGAAACACCTTGTTATAATGAACGTATTAAGCGCTCAGGCTGTGTAATTCGATTATTCATAAAGAGGTATTCTCCTCCGATATATGGCTCTGTACAGCACATCTCACTTGCTTTGATAGTCAGCAAAACCCTGAATTCATAAATTAATCACCCCGACCCTGATAAGGCCCGCCATCCTGTGCTCAAATTGCCTCAGTCTCATATTCAAAACCCCATCATCCCGGCCCTCGAGCCGGGAACCATTCCAAATACAACACACATACCACAGATAGTAACGGGTGGTATGTTGCGCCTGAGTAATGCCATCTTGCGGAGTCGCCTGTGAGTAGAACCCGTGTCGAGCACGGGATGACTGGGATGGGGCATAGGACAACGGAGCTGGCGTTTAGATGACGGAGTACATGATGTATTCAATTATTCCGCACTCAAAACCCTGTCATCCCGGCTCCCGAGCCGTGAACCATCCAAAAGGCAATACGCTCAGCGAATCTAGTATACCTTGTCAGCATCCCAAGCCCGCTATTCTGCATTCAAAGCCCGTCATCCCGGCCTCCGAGCCGTGAACCACCCAAAAGGCAATACGCTCAGCGAATCTAGTATATCTTGTCAGCATCCCAAGCCCGCTATTCTGCACTTGAAGCCCGTCATCCCGGCCCTCGAGCCGTGAACCACCCAAAAGGCAATACGGTCATCGCATCTAGTACACCTTACCTGCACACCAAGCCTGTCATCCCGGCCACCGAGCCGGGAACCACCCAAAAGGCAATACGGTCATCGCATCTAGTACACCTTACCTGCACACCAAGCCCGTCATCCCGGCCTCCGAGCCGGGAACCACCCAAAAGGCAATACGGTCATTGCATCTAGTACACCTTACCTGCACTCAAAGCCTGTCATCCCGGCCTCCGAGCCGGGAACCATTCCAAATACAACACACATACCACAGATAGTAACGGGTGGTATGTTGCGCCTGAGTAACCCATCTTGCGGAGTCGCTTGTGAGTAGATCCCATGTCGAGCCCGAAATGACAGGGTAAGTGCATAAAGCGACATAACTGAGTTTATAAATCACCCATAAAAAAGGGCTAAACCCTAAGGTTTAGCCCTCATTAAAAAGCCTGGGGAAAGTGCTTATTGAGCTTTTGCGTTTAATGTTACGCCAGAGAAAGTTCTGTACGCGTTAAGACCGAAGTACCAGGTACCCGCTTGTGGGTTAGTGAAAGTACAAGTCTCTGCGTTACCACCTTTATAAGGACGGCAATCGTAGCTAGAGCTGGTAGGTGCACTACCTTGCTTAACGAACAGGTCAGCGTCGCCAGTACCACCAGAGATAGTTACTGTCAGGCTGCTCATACCCGCAGGTACGTCTAGTGATTTCTGGATCCAGTTGCCAGTGCTTGCAGACAGGTTAGACTCTGTTAGTTCAACAGGACCAGTTGAACCACCTGCAGATTCAGCTTTCAGGCTCACACCGCTGTATGCAGAGTAGCCGCGCATCATAACGTGGTAAGTACCAGTAGACGGGTTATCAATTGTACATACTTCGTTGTTACCACCTTCGTATGGACGACAGTCGTAAGTTGACTGAGTCGGCTTAGCATTTGCACGTACGTACAGGTCAGCATCACCAGTACCGCCACTCATAGTGAAGGTTACTTTGCTCACGCCACTGCCTACCTCAAAGGTGTAGAAAGTTTCGCTGCCCGCGCCGCCAGAAAGGCTAGTCTTAGCTACGCCATCTTCCAGCTCGTTACCGCCAGTGCCGCCCAGTGCTGCATCGACCGCTGCAGACGCATCGATGATACCAGTACCACAGCTGGTACATGTCGCAGGGAAGCTACGTGTTGTGCTCTTCAGGATGCTCTCTACTTCATCAGGTGTTGCAGAAGGTTTCGCTTGCTTGATAAGTGCCGCTACACCTGCAACGTGAGGTGCCGCCATTGACGTACCTTGTGAATATGCATAGCTGTCGCTTGAAGGCGTGTTGCTGCCTGAGTTGTAAGTAGACAGAATACCTTCTGGGTCATTCGCAAAGCTTTGCGCGCCGCCTGGTGCTGCAACGTCAATGTTTGAACCGTAGTTTGAGTAGTAAGCACGGCCACCGTTACGACCTACAGATGCAACGTTGATGATGCCTGAACAGTTACCTGGGTTATAGTTTGCAGAGTTATCATTGTCGTTACCGGCTGCAATAACAATGGTTGTACCGTTGGCACGTGCTGTGTTGATCGCGTTTTGAGTCGTAGAGCTACACGCACCGCTGCCACCTAAGCTCATATTAATAACATCAGCCGGGTTAGAGTTAGCAGGTACACCTGATACTGAACCACCTGAGGCCCAGACGATAGCGTCAGCGATATCTGAAGTCAGACCACCACACTTACCAAGTACACGTACAGGCACAACTTTTGCGTCGTAAGCAACACCGGCAACACCTTCACCGTTGTTAGAAACTGCAGCAACCGTACCCGCTACGTGTGTACCGTGCCAGCTTGAGCTGCGCGCGCTGTGCGTGTAACCACACTCGTTTGCAGATACCGCATCACCCGGGTCACGTGCGTCGCTGTCACGACCGCCGCCATCGTTGGCAACAGACAGATCAGAGATCATGTCGTAACCTGGTAGAATGTTTGCGTTCAGGTCAGCGTGTGGACGGTAACCTGTATCAAGAACAGCAACAACTACGCCGTTACCCGTTGCTTTGTCCCATGCCGCAGGTGCGTTGATACCGCCAGCTGCTTCAAAGTAATGCCACTGATCAGAATAACGCGGATCGTTAGGCGTCGCGAAAGGCTGTAACATTTGGTCAATTTCGATGTACTCAATGTTGCCAGTAGCAGACATTTCCATCATCAGGCTTTGTGCTTCAGCTGCACTCAGCTTTTGATCAACACGCATAACGTGGTGGTTGCTTAGCGCCATCTTGCGAACGTACTTAGTTTTCAGTGAAGATTTTTTCTTGCTTTTGAAGTTCTTCACGAAACTTTGTGCACGCGAGTTCATCATAGCTGGTGACATGTCGGCACCAGAAATAGACATAAGCTGATTGCTGTTATCTTTATATTTAATGATGAACTGGGTACCGGCAGTGTTCTGGCTTTGCATTTTCTGGCTCAGTTGAGCAATGTTTGCGTTGTTATTGAATGCTTCAACGTTGTTAGCCATTGCATTAGAAGCGGCGAACATGCCTGACATCGCTAGCGCGACAGCGCCGATTTTTAAGTTGCGTGTTGTCATTATTATGATTCCTAGTTTCTTACTTGTTGTTGTTGTTCTGTTTGCGTGTGCAAGCAGATGGTTATCGAAGGTAAAGAACTGGTTAAACTATTTAAAGTGCTGTTTTGTTATTTACACTATTGTTTTTGTTATAAGCGGATGGCTAAATAGTTCAATTATGACAATAATTCTTTGTTTTTATTGCATAATTATTGTTTGTTACAGTGTGAAGTATGAATTAGTTAGTATTGTAAACGATTGTAAATGGTTAATATTTTATTACTAGTTGTGATAAAATTATGTGCCTTTGTTTGCTAAATAATCGCATTACTCCACCTCCAGGGCATAAGTTGATACAATAAGCGCATAACTTTTTCAGGACACAATATACAATGTTGAACTTTGATGTGGTGATCATCGGCGCGGGCGCGGCTGGCCTGATGTGCGCGGCACAGGCTGGGTATCGGGGGCGCAGTGTCGCGGTGGTCGATATGGGCAAAAAAGCTGGTCGAAAAATACTCATTAGCGGTGGTGGTCGTTGCAATTTTACCAATGAAGGTGCTGCGCCACAGAACTATTTATGCGCTAACCCCCATTTTGTGAAGTCCTGCCTGAGCCGTTACACCCAGCACGACTTTATCGAGCTGGTGGACCGCCACGGTCTGGCTTATCACCATAAAACCCTGGGTCAGTTGTTTTGTGACAACAGTGCCCAGGATATCGTCGATATCCTGTTAACCGAATGCGATTGGGCCGGAGTTGAAGTATTTCTGCGTAACGAAGTCATTAAGGTCGAACGCACCGAGGCCAGCGGATATATCGTCACCACCTCTGAGCAGGTGTTTAGCTGCCAGTCTCTGGTCGTGGCCGCCGGCGGCCTGACCATGCCCAAACTGGGCGCCACGCCCATTGGTTACAAAATTGCCGAGCAGTTTGGCCTGAAAGTACTGCCGACCATGGCGGCACTGGTGCCTTTTACCCTGCACGACCACGATAAAGCCCGCTTTGATGGCCTGGCGGGTGTAAGCCTGCCTTGCACAGCACAAAGCGAAGACGGCACCCGCTTCAAAGAAAACCTGCTGTTTACCCACCGTGGCCTGTCTGGCCCCGCAATTTTGCAGATCTCCTCGTTTTGGCGCGCCGGGCAGGGCGTGATTGTTAATCTACTTCCCGATATCGATATGCACGTACAGCTGCACGACTGGCGTCAGGAACAAGGTAATAAGTCTCTGAAAAACCTGCTAAGTACTATATTACCTAAACGCTTTGTTGAGGTATTAATCAACGAGCAAACCGTACCAGAAAAAAATGCCAACCAGCTCAGTCACAGCGAAATCGACACGCTGGCCCACGCCCTACACCACTGGCACATTAAACCCAATGGCACAGAGGGTTACCGCACCGCCGAAGTCACCTTAGGCGGCGTCGACACCGACGAACTCAGCTCCAAAACCTTCGAAGCCAAAAAAGCCCCGGGCCTGTACTTTATCGGCGAAGTCACCGATGTCACCGGCTGGCTCGGCGGCTACAATTTCCAATACGCTTGGAGCTGCGGCTGGGCGTGCGGACAGGCGTGTTAAGATTTAATTGATACCACATCTGCTAAACTGGATACTCTGTTATTAATAAACAGTTCAGCACGCCGTGTAGCACGAGTCTTATATAGGCACCTGTTACTTCATCATGCTTGAACGGCTATGTATCCAAAATGAGTCGGATCAGAAACTTACCCAACTCAGAGGTGTAAAATTTTTGGGTGACAACCAGCTCACTGTCCCATCCTGGCGTATCGAATGGCAATGGGTAAGTTTCACATCCAGCACGTTTGGCTATGTCACTCAGTGAGGCAGGAACGGTGGCAATGAGATCTGAGTGTGCAACCGTCTCGACCAAGGGTAAAAATTGCGCACAGGTCATCGCAATCGTGCGTGTTAAGCCTTGCTGTTTCAATATTTCATCAATGACCCCAATCTGATCACCTTTGAGTGTCATCAGGACATGTGGGGATTCGAGATATTTCTCAAGAGACAGGCCTGCTGAGCGGGTTGAATAGCGCTTGCTGCTAATTGCTATAAACCTGTCGTGCCACAAATGCTTTCGATAAAACCTAGCCGGGAGTGCTTTGAATGTGCCTATGACAATCTGTGTGCTGTCATTGTCCAGTTTGTCAAAGACTGTCTGTTTATCCAACTGCACAAAGTTAAGCGTAATTCCGGGCGCACAGGCTCTTAGTTTGGAAATGAGTGCAGGGGTTAATGATGTGATAGCTAAATCGGAGGCTGCAATCACGATTTGCTCTTTGGCTGTTGTTGGGTCGAACGCTTTGGGCGCAATCATACTGTTAATATTTGCCAGGATGGCCTGAACCTGAGGGGCCATGTCATCCGCTCTGGTTGTGGGGATCACACCGCCTGCGCTTCTTTGAAATAATGGGTCATCAAATTGCCGTCGTAAACGGCTTAACGCATTGCTCATGGACGACTGTGCCAGCCCAATACTGTCGGCCGCTTTACTCACGTTACGATACTGATATATCGCATTGAATACCTTGAGCAGATTCAGATCCAGTGTATTAATATTCATTTTATCAATATTTAAAGTCCAGATAATCCATTTCTACTATATGCCATGGCTCCTTATAGTGTTAGTGACAAAGTGAGATATAACACCTGAGAAAGCGTGTTTGCCTTACCAGGCCACTCACAGGCGGTGTGCTGTGTGGCCAGGCGGTAAATACTCTGTTTATCAGGTTCTTGCAAGCAGACACTGACTTTGTTGTTCAGAAACAGACTGATATAACGCTAAGGTAGACAATCATGACTGCATTAAGTAAAGACTTACCGTTTTTCCATGAAGATAAAAACGCACAAACATTGCCTTCTCTTAGGACCTACAGAACACTTGGTAATACCGGATTAAAGGTTTCACCCATTGCTTATGGTGCAGGCACATTTGGAGATGCCTGGGGAGAGGCCTGGTCAAGCGGCAAAACCCAGGCTGAAGCTATTTTTAATCATTACGTAAATGCAGGTGGCAACTTTTTTGATACCTCGGATGTTTATCAGGACGGCCAGAGTGAGCAATGGTTGGGTGAGTTTACGCGCAATGCAGGGAATCGTGACCGACTCGTAATTTCAACCAAAGGTACTCAAAATCAATATGCGAACGATCTCAATGGTGGTGGAAACGGGCGCAAACACATTATTAAGGCTGTAGAGGCATCGCTTAAGCGTTTAAACACAGACTATATTGACCTGTACTTTTTGCACCAGTGTGACAGATTTACGCCACCCGAAGAAGTCTTGTCGACGTTTGAAGTCCTCATACAGCAAGGGAAGATTAGGCATTACGGTCTCTCAAACTTTCCGGCCTGGTACACCACAAAACTGCAATTGCTGGCATATCAGAGCTTTCGAAACCCCATCGCGGCTATCCAGAACCAGTATAGTCTAGTGGCGCGCCACAGCGACTATGAGCATTTACCTATGTGTCAGCATTTCGATATTGGCTTTATGGCGTGGAGTCCGCTGGCTAATGGACTGTTAACTGGGAAATATCAGGTGGATGAGCTGGGTAGTTTAACCGGGCAGGGCCGTCTGACGGACACCTGGACAACCGATCCCAGTGTGGCGCACATGGCTACGAGCCAGAATATCTCTGTCATTAAAACGCTTATTGAGATCGCACAAGCATCCGGGCATACCCCGTCGCAGATAGCGCTGAACTGGCTGGTCAAACACCAGGGGCTCACATCACTGGTGATTGGTGCTCGCAAGCTGACACAACTTAAAGAGAATTTGGCTGCGTTGGAGTTTGAGTTAACCGCTGAACAAACCCACACATTGGATCAGGTCAGTCAACCACTCGCTATATCGCCTTATAACTACCATACCGCTGAGATGCAATCGCTGATCCATACAGGCACACGTATTGAAAAACTATAAATTGAGCAAAGAGGTTTACATGAAAAAAGTACTTGTTTTAGGCGCCAGTGGTTTACTGGGCCAGAGTATCGTGAACAAACTGGCGGGCGCAGCTGAAGTGATTGGTGCGTCAATGAGCGACGCTGAGTATCCGGTCGATATATCTAACCCCGAATCGTTACAGGCCTTGCTAGCCAAAGTAGGAAAAGTCGATGCCATTATTTGTACAGCAGGTGTGGTTAATTTTGTGCCCTGGCAGCAGGCAACTGATGCCGATTGGAAATTTGGCATTAGCAACAAAATGATGGGGCAAATTAATTTGCTTCGTTTTGGCACTCAGTATGTCAATGAGGGTGGGGTGATTGTCGTGACAACGGGGATTTTGGCACAAAATCCGATACCAGGGAGCAGTGTTGTCTCAGCAGTGAATGCTGCGGTCGAGTCTGTCGTACATGCAGCCAGCCTGGAAGTCGAGGGCGTCCGATTTAATGCCGTTTCTCCTGGATGGGTAAAAGAGACCATGGAAGCAATGGGGATGGACGCCACTCCCGGACTCCCAGCAACAGAGGTAGCTCAGGTCTATGTTGACCTGATTGAGCACAGTACCAGTGGTGAGATCCACCTGGCCGTAAAATAAATCGGTTTCGGTGCTGCTACATGACGGCGGCACCAGTTGATAAAATAGAGTACCCATTATAAAAACGATATCCGCCCGGAGAGAAGACATGTATCTATATATTCAGTTCATCATAAAAGATCCCGCAGCATTTCAGTTATACGCAAACAGTGTCGGTGAAACAGTGCAGGTTTACGGAGGAAAAACCCTCGCGGTGAATAAATCACCCGACCCAATTGAAGGGCAAGTGGTTGCCGATGTTTGCGTTATTCAACAATGGCCCTCACAAGCTGCTGTTGAAAAGTGGCTAAATTCAGCGGAGTATGCGCCACTGAAGCAACTACGAGATGAGTGTGCGACGGAAAAATTAGTGATGATACCGCTGAGTGATGTGTCTCAGTCTTAGGTCTGGGCGTGGGTTGTACTGTCTGTGGCAGACGCATACGTTGCGAAATTCGTTGTTACTTAATGGCATATTGTACAGCAGTGAACTTTGCATGTTGATTTTATTATGCTTAAATATCAATGCGTTATGTTTTTAAATAAACTTCAGGCAAGTCAGGTGTTGTGGTTTTGATGGCTGCTATAGTTACATTATACTAAACCGGGTTAAGGGGGATGTATGCAGCACGTCTTTTCGAAAATTTGTACCGCAAATGCACAGTGTGGTGTCCGTGATAAAACGCATTTTTAAGACGTGCTGGAATGTAAACGTCTGGTTTTTATGTCTCTTAGTGAGTTCGGCTTTTTCTCCTGTTGCTCAAAGTAAAATGCTGCGCTTTGGCGTAGACCCCTGGCCACCATTTGTCATTGTTGAGCAAACACGAATCAGTGGTATCGATGTTGATATAATCCGACATCTGGCAGACGCTCTTAACCTCGACCTTGAGCTGGTTCGCTGCCCGTTTAAGCGTTGTCTGCGAATGATGGAGATCGGTGAACTAGATATGCTGGGCTCCTTGCAAAAGCTCAAAGACCGTGAAGTCTATATGCAGTATCTGGAACCTAGTTATTACACTGCGAATAAAGTGTTCTATACCCTGAAGGGGAGCGAGGTTAGCATCAACGCCTATCAGGATCTCGAGCGCTATATTCTCGGCGTGACACTGGGCCATAAAAATGACCCCCAATTCGATGAAGATACCGGTCTCACAAAATTCGCAGCGGTAGATACAGACAAGCTATTTAGCCTGCTGATGAAAAAGCGTATTGACGCTGCACTGAGTGTGGATGTGCGCTCTGATCATTATTTAAAAACCCACAATCTAGGCCAATATATCCACAAGGCACCATTTTACTTTAAAGGCACACAAGGTTATCTGGCTGTATCGCGTGCGTCTAAGCTGCTCGAACGGCATGAGGAGATCGAACGTATGCTTGCTGGCATGGTAAATGATGGCACCATAGCCAGTATGATTGACGCTATGGTACGTGAAGATGTTGAAAAAGCGCCCCCGACGCGCTAAACATGCACCTGTTCGTTTCCCCTCCAAACTAAAATAACTGTTGTTTCCAGTGCTTAATTCGATGCATCAGGCAGCGCAATGGCGTTTCTGAGTCGTTATGTTTGGGGTTGCAGTCAGAGAGTTTGAAGGAAAATGGGGTGGTGCTTTTGATTGCTGGCACAAACGTGGATTCGGTGTGATGAAAGTGGTGCTCAAAAAAAGCGGCATTTAGCCTGGCAACGTCCAGGATAGCGTTAACTTGAGGTGTCTCTCTCAGCCCGCTTTTTAGCCAGTCTTTTAGTACCACAATGTCAGAAAAACTGACGTGATTGAGCGATTCAAACAACGCTAAATAACCTTTGTTGTGTACGTTGATAAAGATTTCGCTAAAGTATTCTTCGTCTGCCTGCACGTACATAAAAGGTTGTGCGATGGTGATATCTTGCCAGCCAAATACAGTGCCATCCATATTAACAATAGCCGTTACTTCGGGGGTTTTTGCCGCGGTATAAAACGCCGCTGCACCACCGTAAGAATGACCCAGAATACCTACCTGGCCATTGAGTGTATTGAAAAACGGGCTTTGCGGGTCGTGATCCATTTGTTTTATTTTAGTCAGTACAAACCGCTGATCTGCAGACCACATGGGTAAATCAATGCCCAGATCATCTGATGGCAGCTCTGTTGTTTTTATCGCTTTTGAATTGGGCGGCTGATAATAATCCGAGCCAAAACTGTGATTGATGGAAGCGACCAGGTATCCCTGGCTGGCGATATGTGCAGCCATGATGGTAAACAACTCGGGATTCAGGTAATAACCGTGGGAAAAAATGATCAGGGGTAAAGCGTCGTGTGACAGATGTATTTCATTCTCTGCGGCAATGTTCCATGTCATTGCGCTCAGCGGAGCGATATGTGTCATATCTGCGTCTGTATCATAAATCAGCCTGTGCGAGCGCGAAAACTGATTGTCTAACAGCGGTAATCTCCGGGGGCTGGCGGTTAGCTTGGTAGGGTAAAAAAATCGCACACCAAGTTGCCTGGGCGCGTTTGGTTGTGTCCTGTGGCTGTGACGGTTTGAGTCCTCAAAATGCATATAATGCGTGCCAACCGGGTGTGCCAACGGCAGAATAAGTGTATTTTCAGTGTGGTCAATACTGAACTGCGCAAATAGTGGTTGTGTCGTTAGCAGGCAAAATAGGCCGAGCAGCAGGCAAGTCGAAAGTCGTGGCATCAATAGGTTTTTCTTATTTTATCAGGCGTGTATAACTTTAGGTTATAACACTTTCTGTTATATTTCAGCTTATTCCCGCGCCTTCAACTTATGCAAAATGGTGCACTGGTCAACCTGCTCACCACTGCATGAGGCGAGGGTTTGCAGGGATTGTTCTAGTAGTGCGAGTTCGCGCTGGGCGCGTTGTACCTGCTTGAGTTGTTCGGCGATGATTTTATCGACCACGGCGCAGGAGGCGTTGGGGTCGGCTTGTACTTCTACCAGGCGTTTGATGTCGTCCAGCGGGATGTTGAGCTCGCGGCAGCGGCGGATAAAGATCAGGGTGTCTACGTCGCCCGGTTGGTAGTGGCGGTAGCCGTTGCTGGCGCGTTGTGGTGCGCTGATTAAACCAACTTGTTCATAATAGCGGATGGTTTTCGCATTTATCTGGGATTTCGTCGCAAGTTCGCTTATTTTCATATTGACCTTCCAGTCGCTGTAACCTTTAGCATCGGCAGTATCATTTATTCCCGTCCTGAGGGTCAAGTAAATAGTTATGTCTGATACGTTTCGTTCTGCCGGTTTGGTTTTGTCATTAAGTTGTTTATCGCTGGGGATGTCGGTGAGTGTGGCCGCGCCGCTGAGTCCGCTGGCCACTGCTGTGAGTGCTGCGCTGGTTGCGCCAGGGCCTGAGCATCATGAACATGAGTCCCATGCTGAAGAAAAAGGGCATGAAGACGGAGACCATGATGCACACGCAGAAGGTGAGCACCATGATGAGCACGGCCACGGCCATGAAATGGAAAAGATCGTTATCCAGGCGACGCGCTCTGGCCGGATTGCCGATGAGCAGCCGGTGCGGGTGGAGCTGATCAACCGCGAAGAAATCGAAGAAAAGGCAGCGATGCGTCCGGGTAACATCTCCATGCTGGTGGCCGAAACCGGCGGTGTGCGTATGCAAACTACCTCGCCAGCATTGGGCAGCGCCAATATTCGATTGCAGGGTTTGTATGGTCGTTATACTCAGCTGCTGGCCGATGGTTTGCCGCTGTATGGTAATCAGGCAGCATCGATTGGCCTGTTACAAATTCCACCAACGGATCTGGGCCGGGTTGAGATCATCAAAGGCTCGGCGTCGTCTTTATATGGTGGCTCAGCACTTGGCGGGGTGATCAACCTGATCTCCCGTAAGCCGGGCGACGAATTCAGGGGCGAGATGCTGTTGAATCTGACTACCCGCGATGGTCAGGACCTGACGTCTTACATTGAAAGCCCGCTGACTGATGACCTGAAAGGCTCGCTAACGCTGGGTGCACACCATCAGAAGTCCGAAGACATAGACAACGATGGCTGGTTCGATTTGGCCGGGTATGAGCGCTACACTGCACGGCCGCGTTTGTTCTGGGAAGGAGAGCTGGGTGAAACTCTGTATGTCACGGCCGGAGCCATGACAGAGCAGCGCAACGGGGGAACCAAGCGCGGCTTTACCATGGCGGATGGCAACCCGTATGTACAAACGCAGGACTCAGAGCGTCTCGATGGTGGGTTTGTGTATAGCCAGCCGATGTCCGACACGCTGACGTTGCATGCACGCTCATCGGCCATGATACAAAACCATGAGCACGGCTTTGGTCTGGTACTGGAAGAAGACAAGCACGAAAGCTATTTGTTTGAAACCAGTATCAGTGGGTATAACGACAAAACCGACTGGCTAGTGGGCATGGCCTATCAGTCGGATGTGTTTGAGTCCGAGACGTTTCCGAGCTTTGATTATCGCTATGAAGTGCCAGGCCTGTTTGCGCAGCTGGATCACACCCTGAGCGATACATTGACCGCCTCGGTGAGTGCCCGGGTGGATGATCACAATGAATATGGTACTCAGTTCAGTCCGCGAGTGACCTTGTTGTATCGTCCGGGCGAGCTGACGGTACGCGGCTCCTATGCACAGGGCTATTTTGCACCAACGCCTTTTGTGGAAGACATCGAAGCGGCGGGCTTATCGCGCTTAGCACCGATAGGTGAGTTGCAGGCAGAGGAAGCCGAAACGGCCTCGCTGGACTTTACCTACACGTTTGATTCGGTTGAAACCAGTCTGACCCTGTTTGGCTCGAACGTGGATAACGTAACCGAGCTGGAGGTGGTGCCAACATCGGATGGCACGCCGCCGACCCAGGTACGGCTGATCAATGCGCTGGGCGAGAGCCAGATCCGTGGCTCAGAAGTGCTACTGCGTTATTACTGGCGAGACGTAAAACTGACTGCCAGTTATTTATACCTGGATGCAACCCAAAGTGTGGATGGTCAGACGCGTACAGAGATTGCGCTAACGCCCAAACACTCGGCCGGATTTGTGGCCATGTGGGAGCAGCACGGTAACTTCCGCGCTGGCTTCGAAGCCTACTACACCGGGCCGCAGCGCCTGAATGCTAACCCGTTTGTCACTGAGTCCGACCCATACTGGCACCTGGGCCTGATGGGGGAGATCACCACCGGGCGTTACAGCTGGTTTATTAACTTTGAAAACCTGCTGGATGTAAAACAAACCGACGAGCATCCGCTGTTGTTACCACAGCAGGCAGTCAGTGGTCAGTGGACGACGGATATCTGGTCGCGCAACGATGGTTTTATTGTCAATGCCGGTGTGCGTATTAAGTTTGGTCATTAACTGAATAAAGGGGTCAGTCGACTGATCCCTTTATTCCATTCAGTCCAAGCCCACAGTTTTCCCACCCCTTAACTTATTGTCACCCCCCAATATGGTGATGGTTCTTCCCCGCCTGGGGAGTAACATGCCCTGTAATTGATGGATACATTAGTTGCATGTGTTCAGGCCAACCTAGTGCACGTTTAATCCGCGCTGTACCTGTCTGAGTGCATTTAAAACGATAAAACAATCAACAGGGAAAAAACATGAAACTTAAATCACTTTTTTTGACTGCGGCGTTATTATCTGTGAGTGGTGCTGCCAGTGCGGGCTTTGTGAGCAAAGCCGATTACTACAAATACAATTACTATAACCATGTTGTCATGTTTGGTGGGATCGGGTCGGAAGTTGGCCTGTGTAAGGACCAGAACGGCTTGTTTGGGACTTTCTATCGCAATGCAGAAATCTGTCATGTTGGCTGGCATAGCAAAAGCTATGTCGCACCAGATTATCATGTGCTGGTTGAAGATGGTAAAAAGTACTTCAGAACGCTTGATTTGATCAGAGGCGTTCAGTTGTTCAGTGCCGGACATTCTGCATGTTCACCCAATTCACCGAAGCTGGATGGGTCAAGAGTGATCATGGGTTACTATGTGAAGGATCATGGCAAGTGTTATTACCCTATGGGAAGTCGTCAGTACTCGGCACCAGTAGGTGGCTTTACACACGTTGTTTATAGCTACAGATAATCTATTTCGCTGAGTTTTGCACGGTTATTCACGCGTTATGAGCCAGCAAAGGCATGCTGACAGGTATGCCTTTTTTGATCCTTAAAAACGTTACTCTATGAGAATCAGCTCCTGGTCTATACCAATAAACTGCTCCAGCAACAGCTGGTCCTGATGCACGTCACTTATTTTCCAGGCGGTGGGTTTGAGTGTACGAAGTGGTTTAATCAGAGTGCCGTTTAAGTCGAACTGGTTCAGCGTCAGGCTACTCTGGTCAACGCTGAAGATATGCCCGCCTTTGATCACCATTGCGCGCCCATTCAGAGATGAAAGCGCTGTGGCGTGAGCAGGGTTTTCACCTAGTGTGAAGCGTTTTACTTTACCCAGAGCGTCACTGTAGTAGACCTGCTTATTAGCCTGCCATGCGCGGTGTACGCCGTTTACCCCCAATTTTTTCAGCTGGTTACTTACTAAATCATATAGATACAAACCGCCGGGCACGGGGTCGTTGATCAGTACCAGCAAGTGCTCCTGGTTACCCCATGTCTGAACGGAATGAATCGGTAAGGTTGTACTCAGGCTCTGCTGTCGGCCAGACAAATCCGAGATATAAAGTGTGCCACCCTGTGCCCAGAGCAATTGTTTTGCATCAGGTGACCACACAAACCCGTGGATTGGATGCGTTACACTGGCATCGCTCAGCGCAGTTGCCTTATTGCTCTGCCAAACCCAGAGTTGATCAGTACCGTTACGATTGGACACAAAAGCAATGTGCTGGCCGTCGGGTGAAAAGTGTGCCTGTCGCTCCTGTGCCTGTGTGCGCGACAGGCTGGTATAGGGCAGGGCACGGGCGTTTAATTCGTGGCTTATGCCTGCCGCTGTGTCGGCTGAAGGGGAGTTGCTAAGCAGCAGGTGCGCAATATCGATGTCTTTACCACCGTGAATGGCTGCCAGAGTGTGATCAATTGGATGTTTGTCTGCAAAGAGAAGATGACTGGCCGGAGTCGAGATCTTGCTTACCTTACCCCCGAGGCTCAGGGTGTACAGCTGACCGTTGCTGACTGCCAGCAAAGTGTTACCGTCGGGTGTAAACCGACCCGGCAAATAGGTGTTAGGGTCCATATGTGGCAGCAGAGTGATTTGATTGCGGTGTAAGATCTGCGCCTCTTTATCCACAATCCTCAGTATGTGATTGAGCTGTTTGTCCTGGCTTAGCAAGGCAAAGCGCTGACTGGGCGCATGATAATCAAAGTGGTAAAGGTGTTCGTTTTTGGTGGAGAATAAGGTATTGATACTCTTAGTTAAGTCGTTGTACTGAACCACCTGACTTTGACCCGCTTCGTGTTGTAAGAAGGCGTAAACGTGATTGGGCAGTGCTCTGGGAAAATGAGGTTGAGTATGGTTGCACAGATAACGTGATTTAATGGATTGCGGCTGACCAAGTGCCTGCGCAAAGTCCAGTGAAGCCAGCGTCCAGCAGGGCTGGGTGTCGACCTTATCGCGCTCCAGGTTGCAATCTGCTTTGGCGGCAAATACCAGCTCTCGACCGTCGGGGGTAAAACTCGCAGCACCAAATTGTCCGGGTGTGTGACTGAGCTGATACTCTTTGTGACTGCTAATATGTCTGGCCCACAGGTGGTTACTGCAACTACCGGCATAGCGATTAAAGATCAGATAGTCGCCATCGGGACTAAAAATAACATGCGATTCATGAGCATCCGTGTGGGTTACTGGGGTCAGGCGAGTGTATTCAGGGCGTCGATTATCGGGCCAGAGCAGATACAATAAAGAAAATAGTAAGAGAGTGCTTACTACCAGTGTTGATGCTTTAAAATATGGGTTATTAGTTATTCTGGTTGCCGGCTCAATCGAGGGCTCCGGCCAGCGCACTGGAGCAATCAGGCGATACCCTATTTTTGGATGGGTGGCGATAATGGTGGGGTTTTTGGCATCGTCTCCCAGTACTTTGCGCAAAATGGCAATGCAGCGTTGCAGGGCGTTGGGCACCACTTCAGCACCTTGCCAGACCTGACTCATTATCTCCTGATGGGTGACCACCTGTTCGCCATGCTCACGCTGACGTTGTGCGAGTAGCAGCAAGACCTGCAACACTTTTGGTTCTACATGGGTTTGCTGGCTATCCAGGATCACCACAGAGCGCGACAAATCAATTTCATACGCGTTTATAAAGAATCGTGTCTGTGTCATTGCAACTCGCTACTGCCTGAATCCGGCATTGAGTGTACGGTGCAATGCCATCACTGTCGAGGTGTACAGCAGCAGACGCTGGCCTGTAATTTGTGACATTGTTTTGCAGCAGACAGTTATGTGATGAGGTATACGACTGAGTAACGCTTTTTTGCTGTGCCGCCTCATCCCGGCCCCTTTGTTAGCTATGCCGCTTCATTCCGGCCAGTGCCCCTGTCATCCCGGCCTGCGAGCCGGGAACCATCCAAAATACGGCTCAACTGCTGAGGAGAGTAATATGAGGCTGTATGTATCTGAGTGAAATAACCTGGCTGTGCCGCCTCTCCCTGACCAGCGCTCCCTTTGTCAGCTATGCCGCTTCATTCCGGCCAGTGCCCCCCTGTCATCCCGGCCTGCGAGCCGGGAACCATCCAAAACACGGCTCAACTGCTAAGGAAAGTAATATGAGGCTGTATGTGCCAGAGTGAAATAACCTGGCTGTGCCGCCTCTCCCTGACCAGCGCTCCCTTTGTCAGCTATGCCGCTTCATCCCGGCCTGCGCCCCCTTTGTCATCCCGGCCCCCGAGCCGGGAACCATCCAAAACACGGCTCAACTGCTAAGGAAAGTAATATGAGGCTGTATGCGTCTGAATGAACTCACCTTTTGTGTAGCTGGTGAGTAGCTCCCGGCTCGGAGGCCGGGATGACGGAGAAAGGGGACACGGAATAGCGGTTTTTGGTCAATAAATGGCTGTAATTGGCGTACAAGGAGGTGGGAAATATTCCTCGATTCTGTGGTTTTGGCTCATCGGCTCTGCGCCGAATGCCCCTTTTAGTCGTCATCCCGACCAGCGCCCCTGTCATCCCGGCCTGCGAGCCGGGAACCACCCAAAGCACGGCATAAGTGCTAAGGAAAGTAGTATGAGGCTGTATGTATCTGAGTGAAATAACCTGGCTGTGCCGCCTCTCCCTGACCAGCGCTCCCTTTGTCAGCTATGCCGCTTCATCCCGGCCTGCGCCCCCTTTGTCATCCCGGCCCCCGAGCCGGGAACCATCCAAAACACGGCTCAACTGCTGAGGAGAGTAATATGAGGCTGTATGTATCTGAGTGAACTCACCTTTTGTGTAACTGGTGAGTAGCTCCCGGCTCGGAGGCCGGGATGACGGAGAAAGAGGCATCGAATAGCAGAAAAGGGAGACAGAATAGCGGGGAAAGGGACACGGGATAGTGGGGAAAGGGGGACAGAATAGCGGAGAAAAGGGCGGGAGAATGGGTTTTGGGAAAACGGTGGATTTAAAATATATCTAATAAATTCAGTTTCTTATTTATATTCACCAAAAATCCAGACGGTAATTTGCAGCCCTCAGTAATTCATCAGCTTTTCATTAGGGTGGCTTTGTGGCCTTGTTTTGCGTGTTTACGTTCAATGGCGCCAAGTAAAAACAACAGAGCGCTAAGCCTATGTTCTATGACAATAACAAACGCTTTACTTATCTTTTGGGATATGTCTTCAATCATTTCGCCAGTGTAGCTAACCACGTTAAGCCAGGGTTGAACCTGTTAGTCAGGCGGCCATTCATTTTGGTGCTGATATCTGCCATTGCCATGTTGGGGGTATGTCCATTGTCTCATGCGCAATCGCGCGAAGCTCAGATTATAGAGCGTTCGGTTCAGGCTTATGGTGGTGAGCACTTGCTAACTATGCCCGGGCTGATGGTCAATGAACGCTTCTCTCACTATTCACAGTGGCTCAGTGGTGATGCTCGCCAGGGCTCTATGGTCACTTATCTGAGTGAACTGCAAAACGACTACCGCATCGATTTTGCGGGTAAGCGCAAGGTCTTTAAGCAGGCAAACTCGAGGCGGGTGGGCAGTCATGGCAGCGATGTGCCCGAAGTGCTCCATCGTCTGTATATCAGTGACCAGGGGACAAGCGTGGACCATGCTCTTAAGCGCTATCAGCCCGGTTCACGGATCACTTTTGACAATACCACTTTGGGGTTTGAAGCCATGCTGGACACTCTGGTCGTGCGTAAGCTGGCGCAGCATAAACAAGCCAGCCAGTGGCAGGGAGAGGCATACATTGCGGGTGTGCCTCATGATGTGATCACTGCCCCTTTGGATAATAACCCGGAGACAAAGCACACGCTTTATCTGAATCAGCATAGTGGTTTATTAAGCCGTATGATGACTGAGCAGCAAGGTCAAAAGCGCTTTTATGATTTTATGGTGCACCGTACCACACAGGCTGTGCGCTGGGCGTCTGAGGTGTTGGTCAGCACGGCACAGGGGCCGCAGTATCACAGTAAATCGCGCACCATTAAGGTGGCGCGACCTGCCGAGCAGTCGTTTCATATTCCAGCCGGTTATCAGCGAGCACCTGAGCTCAGGCCTTATGATGTCTCCAAGCTGGCAGTACGCACACTGGCAGACGGCGTGTACTTTGTGGGGCAAGGCTGGGGATATACATTATTAATTGATGCGGGTGAGTATCTGGTGTCGGCGGGGACCTGGCAGGTGAACCAGCAGGCCGGAGCCTGGGCAAAAGCACTGGCAGAATTAAGGCAAAGCAAATCGCTGGATAAACCCGTGAAATACCATATTGTCACGCATCATCATACCGACCATCTGAGAGGACTGGCAGACACGGTAGCGGAACATACCACTTTACTGGTGCATCCGGCAGACAGAAGTGCGGTCGCCGATGAACTGGGCACACAGGTTAAGATTGAGCCGATCCCCACGTCTTACACCCTCGCCGGGGGGAAAATTCGCCTGCTGGATGTACCCAACAGCCATGCTGCGCACAACCTGGTAGTGTATCTGCCAGAATCGCAAATCCTGCTGACGGAGGATATGTTCGGCAGCAGCTTTGAGCATGCGCTGCACTCGCCTGCTCGCTGGCCGGATCTCGACACCTACTATCGTCTCGACGCTCTGGTAGACAGGCTCACGCAGCAGGGCATAAAAGTCGCTCAGTATGTGTCTTCGCATCATGGCCGGGTGTTGACACAGGCCGACATCGATCGAGCTATGGCAATGCCTCGCACAGCACGGGCAGTGTTATTGAAGCGCTTGTTTGCATCACAATAAGAAAAAACGGCACCCGCAATACACAGGGTGCCGCCTGGTTGTGGCTAACGGGCGCGGTTACTCATATCTGAGTATCAGCGAAGGACGGGTGCTAGCCGCTTTAAAGGCCAGACAAGCGACGGTCAGCCAGGTAATAGCCAGCACCCCCAGTGTGGCAGCAGCATACATCCAGGTCGCTTGCTCAATACGGTCATTGAAGTTGTTCAGCCAGAGGTTCATGAGCCAGTAACTCACAGGGATCGCCAGCAGGGAGCCTGAACCTACAATGGTGATGAATTCCCTGGATAAAATCGTCACTATGCTGATACGTGAGGCGCCCAGCACCTTGCGTACGGCTACTTCTTTTTGGCGGCGAATAGTGGCGAACGAGGCCAGTCCTAAAATCCCCATACAGGTCAACACAATGGACAGCGTACTGAATAACAACACCAGCTGCTGCATTCTGAACTCGTTGATATGGGCACGCTGATAATCGTCTTCAATCAGACTGCTCTCGACCTCAGGCATGGCCAGTTCATTTTGAATGATTTGCTCGGCCTGGCGCATCACTTGCGCTTTATTTGCCCCCGGATGCAGCTTCATGACCAAAGTGCCTATCGCCACGTTGATATCGCCTGCGGTGAGTAAAACAGGCAATTGTTGCTGACGCGCTGAGCCGATTTTTATGTCTTTAACAATGCCGATCACAGTGGCACGGGCGCTACCATCATGTGAGCTCAGGGTCTGGCCAAGCAGCACGCTGGGGTCGTCATATCCGGCTTGTCTTGCCAGACTTTGTGACAGCAACACGGAAAATGATCGGATGTTGTCATCGCTGACTTGGATCCAGTCTCCGGCAAACTGAGGAGAAAAATCACGCCCCGCGACCAGCTCCAGCCCAAGCGTCTCAACGGCATGGAAGCCGGCGGCTATGGTAGGTTGCGTGCCTTCAAGGCGCTCTCCGTTCGGGAACACCAAAAACAGCTCTGAAGTCATATCATTGGTCAGTAAAGTGTCTGACTGAGTGACCTGAGCGACCCCTTGTAATGATTTCAGGCGCCGCAATACGTGAGGCTCGGCTTGCTGGTAAATGGCTTCTGCAGGCAGGTTTTTGATGATCAGTCGGTCATTCTTGGCATACCCTACGGGCAGATCATTGATCAAGGCCATTTGTTTGTAGACCACAGCCGCCGCGACAATCAGCGCCACAGACAGGGCACCTTGCAGGCCCAGCGTGAGTTTACGTACCCAGATGGCGGTTTTACCCCGCTGCAGATCGCCACTGAGTACGCGTTTGGCACTGAAAGAAGCAATAAACAGTGCCGGGTATAAACCTGATATCACCCCGATCAGCGCAACCACTGCCATCACAGCAACCAAAAACATCGGTGAGAAGCTCAAAGACAGGCTGCGCTCCAGCAGCTGATTAGCGTAGGGGATCATCATTTCTACGAGGGCCAGTGCAATCAGTGCCGCAATCATAACAATAAATAAAGACTCGGTTAAAAACTGGGTGATAAGCTGAGGTTTACTGGCACCCAGCGCCTTGCGCACACCCACTTCTTTGGCGCGTTTTGCCGCACCGGCAATGTTGAGGTTGATAAAGTTCACACTGGCGATCACCAGCAACAATACGGTCAGTGCAATACAGACCTGCATCACCAGACGCGAGCCGCCTTGTTTCATTTCAAACGGACCACTGCTGTTAAAGTGAAGATCCGACAGACGACTTAATTCCAGCGCACGAAGTTTGCGGCGGCCGGTCGATTGCTCTCGCATGGTATCCGTCATC
This sequence comes from Pseudoalteromonas sp. XMcav2-N, assembly GCF_024124545.1. Classification (GTDB taxonomy): domain Bacteria; phylum Pseudomonadota; class Gammaproteobacteria; order Enterobacterales; family Alteromonadaceae; genus Pseudoalteromonas. The sequence continues at coordinate 238,015 of NZ_JAMXSF010000008.1, read as the reverse complement.
TGCTGTGCCAGCAGTGCGGCATCCGCACCCTCAGTCAGGCGCATATACACATAGCCAATGAATGGCATCTTGGTGGCTTTGGGCAAAGCGGTTAAGGTTTCAAACACAAAGTGGGTGTTGTCCGGTAGATCTTCAAACACGGCGGCTATTTCGTATTGGCCCTGCTCATACGATAAGGTCTTGCCGACGGTTTGCTCGCTGCCAAACAGGCGTAATGACTGGGCACGACTGATGGCCAGCAGGCCCGGGCGGCTCAAAGCTCGGTTGAGGTCGCCGTGCAGTACCGTTATTGTGATGAAATCCGGCAGATTGGCTGTGGCCAGGTACACTTTGCTCAGGCGGACTTGCTGCCCGGCCACGCTGACATCCAGTGCCATTGGCTCGGCAGAGTAGGCCAGATTGTCGGTCGAGACCAGCATCATGATATCCTCAACCTGAGCATGGCTTTGCATATTCAGCGCGTTTTGTGAATCTGACGCGGCGATCAGTTGCAGACCCCATGCCCGGTAATCGGTATGAACACGGTAAACGCGCTCGGCGTTGGGGTGCTGTTTGTCAAAAGACAATTCATACGCTGCGAACAAGGCCACCATAATGGCCGCCGCCAGACCGATACTAAAGCCAGTCAGATTAAGGGCAAAATGACGGGGGTCGTTTTGCATGGCCCTGAGTGTGGTTTTAAAATAATTCACTATCATAACGGGTACTTCCTTCTAAATTCCGGGTGTTACGAGGCGGACTCGTTTAAGCCGCTGGCGACACGCTGTTGGCTTTATCCAGCATGATCTGACCATCCAGCAGGCGCACCAGACGATCGGCATAAGCACCTTCTTTTTCCGAGTGAGTCACCACAATGACCGTGGTGCCTTCGCGGTTTAGCTCGCGTAGCATGGCCATCACCTCTTCGCCGTTTCTGGAGTCGAGATTACCCGTTGGCTCATCCGCCAGGATCAGTTTGGGATTGATCACCAGCGCTCTGGCAACCGCCACCCGTTGTTGCTGACCGCCCGATAATTGCTGTGGCAGATGGTCGGCGCGATGGTCAATGGCAACCCGTTTTAAAATTGCCTCAACCCGTTGTTTACGCTCTGCTTTAGAGATGCTCTGGTATTGCAGAGGCAGTTCTACATTTTCAAAAACCGTGAGTTCGTCAATCAGGTTAAAGCTCTGAAATACAAAGCCGATGGAGGCTTTGCGCAGTTCAGCGAGACGTTTTTCACTGTATCCGGCTATGTCTGTACCTGAGAATTCAAAGCCGCCGGAGGTTGGTGAGTCGAGCATGCCCAGAATAGAAAGCAGGGTTGATTTACCGCAGCCGGAGGGGCCCATAATGGCCAGAAAATCGCCTTCATTAACCTGTAGGTCAATCTCGTTCAGCGCGATGGTTTCTACATCTTCGGTACGAAATACACGGCTTAGGTTCGTCAGTTTAATCATCTTTGCTTCCTCAATTCGGTTGTTCTGTTCTGTGCTTTTGGGCTAATTCAGTTGTAATATCTGTGCTTTATCAAAGTGGCTGTAGCCAGAGGTGATCACCTGATCGCCAGGCGCCAGTCCGTCTAATACTTCAAAGTAGTCACGGTTTTTCTTACCCAGCACGATATTTTTGCGCACGGCAGTGTCGCCTGAGACCACATAGACCCAGTTGCCGCCACTGCTGGTGTAAAAGGCACCGCGGTTGATCAACAGGGCGTTATTTTTGCTGTCTCCCAGCAGCAGTGCCACATCCAGGTTCTGACCTCGTTTTATCTCTTGCAGTCCGGCGGGCAGTGCCACCTCAACCTGAAATTGCGCGTTGGTAACCCGGCTGTCGATTTTGCTGACCTCTGCGCTGACTTGCTCAGTTCCCAGTGATACCTGCACCGCCATACCTGTGTGCACCTGGTTCAGATAAAACTCATCCAGCCGGACGATGAGTTTGAATTCATTGGGCATATCTATCTGGCCCAGTCGTGCGCCACGCTCTTTGGATTCACCCATTTCAACATCCAGCTCACTCAGATAGCCAGAAACCGGGGCTTTGACGAGCAGATTGTCCAGATTATGACGGGCAAATTGCAGGTTTTTTTGCAGCATGTCGGCGCTGTCTTCCAGCTGGGCAACCTGCACTTCACGAATGGTATTTTCCTGCTTCTGGCGCTCCTTTGTCAGCGCTTTGCGTGCTTTGTAGTAGGCCAGATCATCTTTGATTTCATCGAGTGTGTCCTGCGCCAGCACGCCTTTTTTGGCAAGCAGCACAGACTGCTTGTAACGCCTGTGCAGATGGGTGATCTGACGTTCAATTTCCAGCAGGTCGCGGCGCAGATTCAGGCGGCTGGTTTCCATGTTCATTTGTGTGTTACGTAAAAAGTTGAGTTGTTCAGTCACCTGGGCCTCGCGGCTCATCACATCCAGTTGCAGGTTGGTATTGCTCAGGCGCACCAGAGGCTGGCCTTTCTCGACATACTCCCCCTGTTCAACCAGCCGCTCTTCGACCCGGCCACCAGAGACGGTATCCAGATAAATGGTGGTTTTTGGCACCACCTGACCACGCAGGCTCAATGCATCAATAAACGGACCCTGTGTTACTGTGCTGATGGTCAGGCTGTCCAGTGGCACATTCTGGCTGCGTCCGTTACTGCCTTGATGAGTAAAGGCATACGCCAAGGTCGTTGCTAACACAGCGGCAACCACGCCTGCTTTAAAGTGCTTCTTTAGTCCTGAGCGTTCGATTTTTTTATCCATGTGCAACTCCCGTTGTCAAACTGTGTTGAGCCATGTTGTGTTGGCTGATGCGCTAAATAAATCAATCATCATGCCAAAAATTAAAGTTTAATAAATACAGTTGCTTAGTGTGTTTTTGTACTGGTGTAGTGGGAGGAAGTGTCCGCTTATAGCACAGTGTGAGCAGGGCAACTGCCCATAAATGGACACATCCTTGCGAAGTAAGCTAAGCTAGTACACCCATAAAAAATAAAACAGGGACAGACAGTGAGCGCAAAACAGCCCGGGGCCATTTTAGTGGTGGATGACAATCCGGATATTCTGATTGCAGCGCGGTTGCTGCTCAAACAACACTATCAGCTGGTTAAAACCACCGATAACCCGTTTGATATCGAAGACATAGTCAAAGCCCACGGCATTGAAGTGATCCTGCTGGATATGAATTTTAACCGCGATGCCATCAGTGGTCAGGAAGGGTTTTACTGGCTGAAGAAAATCATCAGTCAGGATCCCAGTATGGTGGTGCTGCTGATGACTGCCTATGGCGACATTCAGCTGGCGGTGGATGCCATTAAGGCCGGGGCTGCAGATTTCATTGCCAAACCCTGGCAAAACGAGCAACTGTTAGGGGCGGTCGCAGCGGCGTTTGCCCATGCCAAAGACAAACAGCAGCTTGGTAAGCTGACCCGTCAGACACAAGGGCTTAATCAGGCTTTGAGTGAGTCATCCACGGGTCCTGCTTTTGACTTTCTGGGCCAGAGCGAGGCCATGCAGCAGGTGTTCGCTACCATAGACAAAGCAGCTCAGTCTGATGCCAATATATTGATCACCGGGGAAAGTGGTACAGGTAAAGAGCTGGCAGCGCATGCCATTCACCGTGCAAGTTTGCGCGCAGCCCAGCCTATGATCAGCCTGGATATGGGGGCGATTTCCGAAAGCCTGTTCGAAAGTGAGCTGTTTGGTCATAAGAAAGGGGCTTTTACCGATGCGAAAACCGATAAGATTGGACGCTTTGAGCTGGCCAGTGGCGGGTCGCTGTTTCTTGATGAGCTGGGTAATTTGCCGTTAACGCATCAGGCAACGCTGCTGGCGGCGCTGCAAAATCGCTGTATTACTCCGGTGGGCGGCACCAAACCGGTGGAGGTGGATATTCGCCTGATCTGTGCAACCAATGACAACCTGCAACAGGCAGTCAATGAAGGGCGTTTCAGACAGGATTTATTGTACCGCATTAATACGGTGGAGATCCGTTTACCGCCATTGCGTGAGCGCAGCGAGGATATTCCTTTGCTGGTGAACTATTATCTGACGCATTTTGCGCAAAGATATAAGCGCTCGCTGGATATTGCACAGCAAGATATGGTCGCTTTGTGTGCCTACCATTGGCCCGGTAATGTCCGGGAACTGGCCCATGCCATAGAGCGCGCCGTGATTTTATCTGACGGTGACATGCTGGATGTCAGCTCCGTCGTTGGCACCACCGCGCAGGCGGTTGCACCTGAGGGAAATACAGGCGAGGGGATCTGTGCCAGTTACGATACTTTTGACCTGGAAGTACTGGAGCAAAGAGCGATCCGTGCCGCCCTGAAACACTATCGGGGTAACGTCAGTCATGCGGCCAAAGCATTGGGGCTGACCCGGGGAGCCATGTATCGGCGGCTGGAAAAATATGGGCTGTAGGGAGCGGCTATGTCTTATCTGAAACGTCACCCGCGCTGGTTGCTCGCTTTACAGCTGGGTGTGTTGTGTATGCTGGCCAGTGTTGCAACCAGACATTATCTGCAAAGCGGGATCAGCGCTACCTGGTTGTTACTGGTGCTGATAAGTGCGGTGTGTGGTGGTGCGGTATTTTCCTTGTTTGTACAGCAGCAAAAGCAAAGCACCGCGGTGATCCGGGCATTGGTCAATGGAGACAGCTCATTGCGGCTGAGTCCCAGTCATCCGTTACACCAGGAATATGACGAGATCCGCCATACCCTGCAGGCGGCACGCTTTAAAGCAGAGCAACAGGCGCAGTTTTTTCAGGCCTTGTTACTGCATATTGATCTGGCTGTACTGGTCTGTGACAGTGAAGGTCAGGTGATCGAGTCTAACCCGGCGGTGTCGCGTTTGCTGGGCAAGCCAATTAGTACTGTGAGTGAGCTTGAGCATCTTGGCGAGCTGATCTTAAGCTGTGACACGCACCTGAAAAGCAGTGCGCCCTGGCAGCACGGCGAGCAGCAGGATACGCTGTCAGTACAGATAAGCGTGGCACAGATCCAGGGGCAGATCCGTAAAGTGATCACCCTGACGTCGATTCACAATGCTTTGATCAATAAAGAACAGCAGGCTTACAAACGCCTGACTCAGGTGTTGACTCATGAAGTCGCGAATTCCATCACGCCTTTATCGTCGATTGCGCAGTCTTGCCGGGGATTATTACCGGAGAGTTTGTGTTTTGATGATGAAGATGACAAAGGCGATCTGCTTTTGGCGCTGGATACGCTGGCTGCACGCACCGAGCATCTGGGTGAATTTATTACCCGCTTCAGGGCAATCACGAGCCTGCCACGGCCCAGTCTGAATGCCACCGCACTGGCGCCGATATTAGAGCGGTTAGTGACACTACACCAGAGCCAGTTGGAGCAGGCAGGGATCCGGTGTGAGCTTAAGGTCTCAACTCATCTGCTGGTGATGCTGGATGCCGGTCAGGTGGAACAGGTGCTGATCAACCTGTTTACCAATGCAATCCAGGCGATTGAGCAAACTCTGGCATTGCAACCACACAGTATTGAAGCGCCGGTTATCGTGCTCACACTGGCGCAAAACGAGGCGCAGCAAGTGTATGTTGAGATCCAGGATAACGGGCCAGGCGTTGAGCCTCACGTCATTGACATGATGTTTGTGCCTTTCTTTACGACCAAGCAGCAGGGATCTGGAATCGGTCTCAGTCTGTCGCGGCAGATCATGGTCAGCCATGGCGGCGATCTTATTTATATCCGCAAGCCTCAGGGCGCGTGCTTTCGCTGTGTGTTTGGATGACTGTCAGCGGGTAATTGCGAGCAGAAATCTCTGGCTCGCAACGTGGTTACCAGAACCCCCGGTTAGTTCTGGTATCTGTTTAACCAATCCAGGATTTTCCGGGCTTTGGTGTAGGTCAGAGTCATATGTTGCTCGTTGTAGCTTGGGTAAGCCGCAATTTCATCCCAGTTGTTCGCACTGCCAGCAAGTGCCGAATGGGTTGAAACAAACGAGTGCTGCTGTCCCAGTGTCACATAGGAAGTGATTGGGTGTGGCTGATCTTCGATGAGATCAGAGAATACCTGGTAGAAATCAGCATAGCCCCCCGCCACATTGTCGACACTTGGCTGAGTATAGACTTTGAAGTATTTGCTGCCACCCAGATACCATGGGCGGTGCAGTTTAAAGTGTGAGGTCATTTTTGAACTTGGTGCACCTTGTGTTCTGCTTTGCGCGCCATTCGTGATAGCCAGAGTGGGTACTGTCTGAACGTGCCCTAAGCTTGCCAGCTTGGATAGTAATGCACTTCTGTCACTTGAGCCTGATGGCGTGTTGATAATCAGCTCTTTAAAGGTTTTGGTTTCCAGTCGGTCCTTAATGGCTCTGAGCTTTTTACGTGCAGAGCTGCACTTGGGTATTTCACCACAGGCGACAACGTCGACTTTATCGAGTAAACGGTTTGTGTTGTCTAATATGGAGCGAGGGAAGTTTGCGCCATAGTGAGGAGCATCGAATGAAATAAAGGTCGCAACCTTATTCAGAGACCCTGTTTTTTCGATTTCACGCAGTGCAAAGCGAGTAACAACTCCACCCATAGACAGACCTACGAAAGAGGTTGAAGAGATACCGGGTTTAGCGTTGATAATGTCCAGTAATCTTTTCACACCATCAGCATTAAACTCGATACCATTGTCCTGATTTTTATAGCGATACAAGATCACGTCATAACCTTGTCTTCTGAGACTGCTCATCAGGCCACCCTGGTTTACGTCGTCGTAAAATGCTTGTTTGGTGTAAGCTGAGCCCTCTACATCTACATGGTAAGGCTGAACGACGACGACCGGCTTATCCAGCACATTGTCATTACCCATATAGACATCAGCGGTACCATAGAAATATCTTGGGTATTCAGTCCACAAACGGCAGGTGCGCTGCGGTGCGACGACAAATTCTTCCGCAACGGGCTGAGCGTTTAGGGCCTGTGCTTCGTTGCCCATGGTTTCTGGCAGGTCAACACCGCGTGGATCCTCGCCATCCCACCATTCACAAACGCGATAAGTTTCAAGAGATTGCACGTACCAGGTGTTACCGTAGCTACTGCTTGTTGTAGCCAGATTTTGGGCAACGCCAGGCTTAAATGGAGTCACCAGGCGTTCAGCGGTTGTTTTGTTGTTACTGTGCTCGCTGCCAAACAGTGAAATGGTATGAGATGCGTCGATTATCAGACCATATTCATCCACCTGCTGACTTTGTGCCAGTGCCGTATGCGCCGAGAAGGCCAGTATGGCCATAGAGAGCGTTTTAATTTTCATTGTTATTTTCCTGTTGTCTTTGTGGTCCTTTTTTAGGAGCTGGTAATGTATTTATTTGTTACTAAAAGATCAACAGCGTGTTTTGTTTCATAATTCTTTACTGTTTTTGTTTTGTAAATTATTGCCTTTTGGTGAGTGTTTACTTAACAAAAGACCAAATTCGTCTGAGTGTGAGTTCAATATCGTGCTGAAATATGTTCTCAAAATAATAAGTGATGTTTTTTACCCATTGGTAAAAAAGGAGATATTTTTAAAGCCATTTGAATTGCTTTGAAACCAGATTACGACACAGTGCGCGTACGGTGCTGATTGTGAAAAGGTGAATGAATTAACCATATGTAACCACCAGATAGGGAGGAAGTTGAATAGTGTGAAAAATGCACTGATAAAAAATAAGAAAAATTTGCAAACGGATATGCACGCTGTGTTTTTAAGGCGGTGGGCCTGTGCAGCAGGTGGGCGCTGACACATAAAGAGGAAAGCTCGGGTACTGTTTATGCCACTTTAAGCTGTCGGTACATAAAGGGTTAGTAACTGTTCAGTAACTAATATGCACACTCAACTCGACCGTTCTGGGTGCGGCAATAGCAGCCTGAGCGGGATAGAAAATATCCGCCCATGGTACATATTCTTCGTTCAGTAGATTGCGTACGCTGAGATTAAAGCGGGTATGCTCAAACTGATAGGCAGCAAACAGGGTCAGCGTCTCATAGCGTTTGAAGGTAACCGAATTTTGAAAATTGGCGTAGCGGTCACTGACATGACGTATACCCCCACCAATTTCCAGCGGTAATGACAGGACCTGATCCCAGCTAAACCAAGCATTGGCGACAATTTCAGGCACATTAGGCGGGGTATGGCCACTGGCATTCACGCCAAAATCCGGGTCGACAAAAGACTCATAACTCGCATTAGTGTAGGCGATATTGCCACCGACACGAAAATGGGGCGTTGGCTGACTGGTGATCGCCAGTTCTAGCCCCCGCGCAACATGGGTCCCCGAGTTACCTACCGTATCATGAGATGTCAGTAGCAGGATGTTACGGCGAGCTATATTATACCAGGCCGCGGTCAATTCACTGTGCCAGGCCGGCAGTATGGCTTTCATTCCCGCTTCGTACTGGCGTATATCTGTAAAATCGAAGTTTTCACTGGCGTTGACCAGATAAATATTGGATCCGACCGGATCGTGCCCGGTGCTCCAGTGCGTATACAGGCTGAGTGACTCGTTGAGCTGATACGTCGCACCTATCTGATATGCAAGCGGGGTAAAAGTACGCTCAAAACTTTCATCTACAAGAAAGGTTCCTGAATCATCATAGTTGTCTCTGTCCAGTTTAATGTGGTCGCGCCGCAGCCCGCCAAACAGGCGCAAACTCGGGGTTACCGACAGCGTATTATTAACATACACGCCCCATTGCTGGATGTCGGTTGGACTGAGGTGTTTGTCCAAAGCGCCGAACTGACCAGCCACAGGCTCAAATAACGAGACGCTGTCTCCTGCGGGAAATCCTCGCTCCCGGCTGAAGTCGGTGACTTTAAACTCAGCGCCAAAGGCTAACTGATGCTGCATCTTGCCAATCTTGTGGCGATAAACCCCTTCGAACTGGTTGCCGTAAAAGGTGTGCTCGTGGAAGACAAAAAAGCGGTCCCGGTCGACTAAGCCTGTTGCGGGATTAAATACATAGCTTTCTGCGTTTTTCCAGGCGCGGTCCGCTTTGAAGTGAAACAAGGTATTGGTCAGCGAGAGTGTGTCTGTTGGCTGCCAGTTTATGTTCAGGCGAGACCATAAATGTTCCGAGTCTGAACGGCTGTCTTCAACATTATAGTTTAGATAGCGGGTATGCTGATCCAGCACCCGGCTGTCGTTGGTAGCGACTATGTCGTCCATTGGTTGCTGCGCAAACTGCACAGGAATAAAAGGCGTGCCCCAATAAGCCGGCAGGTCATCTTCCAGATAATCAAAACTGAGCAACCAGCTCAGGTCAGGGGAAGATTGCCAGAGCAGGGAAGTGGTTGCATTTAAAGAGTGGGAATGCGTTTGGTCAACCCAGCCGTCTGACTGCGCTTTATTAATGTCGACCCGCGCTGCGCTTTGTGCTGAAAAGGGAAGGTTAATGCCTATGCCCCATTCCCGGGTATCGAAGCGAGACTGAGAGACAAAGGCTTCTGTGCTGGTGGGGGCGTCCAGTTGCGGCTTTCTGGTCACCATATTGATGGCGCCAGACGCCGTTCCCTGACCATATTGTAATGTGGCGGGTCCTTTGATGACATCTATTTGTTGCAGGTTAAAGGTGTTGTGTGGCCGCATCGTCATGGAAGCCGGGCCCAGTTTAATGCCGTCCCGTAAAACCGAAACGGAGTCGCGAATAAAGCCTCGCATAGCAAAGCTGGAAGGTTCAGCGGGTGACTCACCCGATATGACTCCCACCAGATTCTCGACAGCACCGGTCACTGAGGTCAGGCCGCGTGCACGCATGGTTTTACGCTCAATCACATCTATGCTGAAGGGTAAATGCAGTGCTTTCAGGTTGAATGGGTTCGCACTGGCAGGGGTGGTTTCCAGATTCAGATCACGCACTGCGGAGCCTGTCAGGTTCACGTTAAGTAGCTCATCCAGGCTCATTTCAAACAGGTCGACGCTTTCAACAGCCTGTATGCTGGCAGCAAATGGCCATGCACAGAGTAACAAAAGGGGCTGACTGGCACCACGCAGCTTCATTTTTATCATTCAGAATCATGTTATTAATCTTGTGTTTACTTAGTGTAGTTCAGTATGGTCGGTTCGTCCGTAAAGCAGGCTAAGTTGAAGGAAATGAGATTGACTATTGCTAAAGGTGTGGTTGAATTTTGACCACACGCTCAGATGCTGTTTTCTGAGTGTGTACTCTGTTGGTGCTGGAGTAAGGCACTGACTCACTCAAAAACACATGTAAGGACAAGCTATGCAACTCAAACTCAAAAAATCACCAGTCAAAAACCTCAGCCACAAAACACTGGACACGCACAATACTCAGGCTATCGCCGCTGGTAATGGGCCCAGTGCCAGTAACCCCATTGTTTGCCACAGTTACCCGGTGTGCTGGACAAAAACCTACTGCTGGACCGCATAACGGCGCAACACATCTATGCCTGAGTCACCGACTCGGGCATCATAAGGTTAAGATGTTGAGTATGTAAGGTCAGCCTTAGCGCCAGGCCTGGTGTCATCCGGTGGGCTGTTATCTGTCCTTGCTGAGCACTGACCAGTTGTGCGACCAACGCAAGTCCAATCCCGGTTCCCTGAGTCGTGCGGGTTAGTTCACTGCCTCCCCGATAAAATAACTCAAATAGCTTATCGCATTGTTGTTGCGACACACCGGGACCGTAATCGCGGATCTCCAGCTCCAGTTTGTCTCGATTGTGGTCGTTGCGTCTAAAGGTAATGTCGAGCTGTCTGCGTGCCGGGTCGGTGATGCCCTCGGCAACGAAGAACTTGACGGTGTTTTCGGTAATGTTAATCACCACCTGCGCAAACGCATCCTGATCGACTAACACGGCGGCCTCTTCAGACAAAGGAGGCTCAATGGCCATATTCAGGGTAAAGGCGTGTTTATCTAGCAAGGTTGATGTCTTTGAACGAATAATATCGGCCAGCATAGTGACTGGCACGTATTCGGGATTGACCTGGCTCAGTCCGTCCTGATCATGATGATTCAACCGTGTCAGGAGCAGGATATTGTCGATCAGACGGCTTAGCCGCTCACTTTCACTGTGAATAAAGCCGTAATAGTCTTGCCGGGCATCCGTCGATACCACAGTACCTGAGCGCAGCATTTCGGCATACATACGAATGGCGGTAAGCGGTGTTTTGAGCTCATGGCTGACCGAAGACACAAAATTCATTCTCTGCTCTGCAAGCGCCAGCTGTTTAACACTCAGCCGATAAAATCCGTAGCAGGCACCCAGAATTGTCAGTATAAGCAACAGGGCAAATACACTGCTGTACAACATGGTCTGACTCATGGGCAGAGTATGGGTCGTAAAGTGTAATGTGTAGTTGTTAAATGGCCAGCGCAGGGTGTCGCTATATAAGAGTTGCTCACTCAGGTCAGTGGGAATGTCGGCTTGTGCCAGGCGACGTGCAGGCGACTGTGAATGGGTAAGTAAAAAATGCACTGGCTCCGGCTGAGATGTCATTGCATTATACAATTCATTGGAGCCGCTTGAACTATCTGCATCCAGCGTCAGTAAAACCGGGAGGTCAAACTGACTTTGGCTCAGGTACTCACTGACAAGGCTCAGTAAATACGGGTCTCGCCTGACCAGATAACCTTGCAACTTTCGCTGCGCGCCAACTTTGGGCAGACGGTAGAAAATAAAGTAGCCAGGCACATCAAACCACAGCTGGTACAGGCCGCTTTCTTTGCTTAATCCCTGCGACAGCTTGCTCTGCAATGCCTCGGATTTAGACAGGATCTGGTATATGAATCTTGCCTGTTCGTAACGTTGTTGTAACTCGGGTGAGGCTTTCTTTAGCTCTGAACCTGGATTTACAATGTCCTTATCCGACAGGGGCTCTGGCCAGATTGGACTGTTGAACCGACCCTGTGCATCAAACTGAAAATAACCGACCAGCCCCTGAATAGGGCGGGTGGCCGTTGGTCTGGCAGGATCCAGATGTGACAGTACTGAGGGCATCTGCAGGGTTTCGTCGGTGAGAGGGTTATACACCGCCTGATAGTAGTCAAATGCGTTGACTGGCAGCGCATCGGTAAGTAGCCGGCGTTTAAACATCTTGCGGTCAATTTGTAATATCAGGTGACGAGCCTGTTCCTGATAGGTGTTCAGTTGGTTCTGTTTAAGCTGTGCAAAACCAAAGTAAAGCAAAATACCCAGTGGTATTAACAGGCACAGTAAAAAGGTGCCGGCCAGCCAACGCAGTCGCTGTTTGCGCTGTGCATAGCTCATTAGTTGAGTGTCTTTAAACCACATAGCGATGCCGTTACTGAGTGTACAACTGATAGCCTTCACCACGATGGGTGACCAGATGGCGTGGTGACTTAGGATCCTGCTCTATTTTTTTGCGCAACTTGGCAATATGAATATCGACCGTACGCGTATCTATGTCCCCCACGGTTTTATAGCCCCAAACCTGATGCAATAGCTCATCACGACTGACGGGTTTGTTCTGACGTAGCAGGTAACTTAATAAACTGACCTCGCGACGCGTGTATTTGACGGGCTGCTGATAAGACGTTCCGGTCAGTGTGTGCGGACAAACACAGACGTCTTTGCTCAGGAGCAGCTTTTCTTCATGCTGGCTCCAGCCCGAGCGGCGCACCAGCGCATTGACGCGCAATACCAGTTCCGAGGTTGAAAAGGGTTTGGCCACATAGTCATCGGCTCCGAGGCTCAGGCCATTGATAATGTCCTGCTCGGTGCTTTTGGCCGTCAACATCATAATGGGTTGAGTTGCAGAGGTTTGTCTGAGTGCTTCGCAGATCTCAAAGCCGCTCATTGATGGCAACATGACATCCAACAAAATACAGGCATAGTCGTTCTGTTGTGCTCGTTTAAGACCTTGTGCACCGTCCATTTCACTGTCGACGTCATAGCCATGAAAAACAAATAAATCGGTCAGACCACGCAGAATGGCTGGTTCATCTTCTACGATCAGCAGGGTGGGTTTCATCTTGTTGTTATTCCCTTTTTATTCGCGGCCAGTGATGTGAAAAATCTAGCTGGCCCGGCGCCAAAGTACACGTAAACTTTTGTAAAACCTGCGCCGTTTTATTTTACATAGCTTGCCTGTTGTCACGCCCATACGCCCTCTAAAGTAGACTGCATCGTCCCGTTGGAGAAGTCACCATGGATATAGTGAGAACGAAAAAAAGCCCCCTGCTAAGACATAAAGGCAAAGCGATGAGTGCACTGGGCTTGGTTGTGATGACCTGCCTGGCTGTGTTTTTTAACCGTCATACTAGCGCGACCAACCTGGTAGATAAAGCCCCGTTGTTGATTGATACCGTTCGCCGGGGGGAGCTAAAAGTCACGGTACGAGGCAGCGGCGTGCTGGTACCCGCTCAGATCCGCTGGATAACGACCCCGGTAGATGGCCGGGTGGAACAGGTTTTTAAGAAAGCCGGGGCGCAGGTAAAGCAGGGGGATGTACTGCTGCAACTGAGTAACCCTGAACTAAAAGAGTCGCTTGATCAGGCTCGTTGGCAGTTACAGGCACTGGAGGCACAGACCCATGCGGAGCAGGTGACGCTGGAGTCTGCTTTGCTCGATCAGGAAATTGCGGTGGTTGATGAAAAGCTAAATCTGGAACGCGCCGAACTGACCCTGGCTGCACAGGAAAAACTGCTGGCGCAGGGGATCGTTGCCGTCTCTAAGATTGATTTTGAAGAAGTTAAAATCAATGTCGCCCAGTTTCGCCAGCGTTTTTTACTAGAGCAGCAGCGTCTTGATAAACGGCGCGAAAACCTGGCAGCGCAGTTACGCGCCGGTAACGCAAGACTCAACAGTTTACGCAAGCAGGTCGAGCGTATTGAACAACAGGTGAATGGGCTTACAGTGATAGCCACCATGGATAGTATTGTCCAGGCCATGCCACTGGAGCCTGGCCAGCAGATCAGTGCCGGGAGTAACCTGGCTATGCTGGCCAGAAATGATCAGTTTGTTGCCCAGCTGCGTGTACCGGAAAACCAGATCAAAGATGTACAGATTGGTCAGGCTGTCGTGCTGGATACCAGGGCAAGCCAGATCAAGGGCGCAGTACAGCGCATTGATCCGGCCGTCAGCGATAGCGCGGTGCTGGTGGAAGTGGCGCTCAGTGGAGCGCTGCCCAAAGAAGTCCGTCCGGCCTTGAGTGTGGATGGGGTCATAGAGATAGCAACGCTTGCTGATACCTTATTTGTTAAACGCCCGGTCATGGCCAGTGGATTTAGTCAGGCCAGTCTTTATCTGCTGGATCAGTCTGGCGAGCAGGCCAGTCGGCAGCCTCTGACATTTGGTCATATGTCCAGCCAGTACATTGAAATTGAACATGGTGCGACGGTCGGCACCCGCATTGTTTTGTCGGACACGTCACACTGGCAGCACAGCAACGTGCGCTTTAGTCAGCCGTTTTCTGCGCAGTATTAGCCCCCACTCTACAGGAGCACCGAGTATGTCAACTCAATATCCAAACCATGAAATGCTGGTTGAGCTAAACCAGTTAAATAAAGTCTTTGTCAGCGATGATGTCGAAACCTGGGCGCTGAACAACATCAATTTACGGATCTCAAAAGGGGAGTACCTTGCCATCACAGGGCCATCCGGCTGTGGTAAGTCGACCTTGCTGGCTCAGCTTGGGTTGTTGGATACCCCGACCAATGGTACCTACTGGCTGGCAGGGCATGATGCCGAACAGATAGATAAAAATGAACGCGCACGGATCCGAAATAAGGAAATAGGGTTCATTTTTCAGGCATTTAACTTGATCAGTGACTTGAATGTTGAGGATAACGTGGCTTTACCACTGACATATCGCCAGGACCTGAGCCGGGAGCAGCGACGTGCACGTGTCGCGGCGGCACTTGAGCAGGTAGAGATGGTCCATCGCGCCAGTCATTTTCCTGCTCAGTTATCTGGGGGGCAACAGCAACGGGTAGCCATCGCAAGAGCCATTGCTGGGGAGCCTGCAATTATTTTAGCGGATGAACCAACGGGCAACCTGGATTCCAAAAATGCCGCAGCTGTGATGGCACTGCTAGATACCCTGCACCATAACGGCGCGACGATTTGCATGGTAACTCACGATATGTCGTCGGCATTACGTACCGGGCGGATCATTGAAATGAAAGACGGCGCAATTGTGTCGGACAGTCCCACGTCTGCCCGTTCTGCCATTGCAGTGTAAGTGGCAATTTGCTGAAGAGGAATTGAGTATGCCTGCCTGGATAGATATCCGATATGCAGTTCGGCTGCTGCTAAAAAAGCCCCTGTTTACCCTGACCACCACTGCCATTGTGACGGTGGGACTGGCACTGACTTTGTACACCTATACGCTGATGCAGCAGCTGGTGTTTAAGCCCCTGACTTTAGGTCAGGATACGCAGCTTATCGCCATTGCAGGTGAGTTTAAGGCTGCCCATGGTGCCCGCCAGCGTGTTGATCCCTATCATCTGAATCGAATTCAGGCGCACAGTACGTTATTACAGAGTATGAGTCTGTATCAATCGGCAGTGCGCACTGTGGGCAGGCTGGGTAATGAAGCCATGTCGCAAAAAGTGCATCTGACCTACGTACAGTGGGATATATTTGAGGTAGCAGGTGTGCAACCTTTGCTTGGCCGCAGCTTTGGCCCAGCTGATCAGCAAAATGAAACACAGTCGGCGGTGGTGCTGAGCCATGATATCTGGCAACGGGTCTTCGATGGCAATGAAGATATTATTGGTCAGGTGGTTCAGGTTGAGGCTATCCCTGTACAAGTGATAGGTGTCATGCCGCCTGGGTTTGCTTTTCCAACTCGGGCTCAGGTTTGGCAAGTTATGACTCAGACCCGGCTATCGCCTGCCAACCCGTCGAATCGGGGAGGGTTGCAGGCAATAGCCAGGCTTAAGCCTGATGTTACTCTGGCACAGTTTCAACATGAGCTGGCCACTTTGTTGCAGCGCCAGATCCAGACCCTGCCACAGGAGTTTGCCTGGCGTTCTGATGTGCCGGGTGGCTACCTGCAGGCGGTGCCATTTAAACTCAGCGTCGATGTGTTGTATCAGCACTATTCTGTGCTGGTGGCCATGATGTTGGTGGTGTTACTGATCTTACTACTGACCTGTATCAATGTGGGTAATTTACTGCTGGCCCGGGTGAATGAGCAGATCCGTGATGTGGCTATTCGGGTTGCGTTGGGTGTGCCACAGCGGCGTTTAATTTTGCAGATGCTGTGGGAAAGCACGTTGATTTGTTGTTTTGGCGGAATATTGGCATTGGGGCTGGCACAATGGGGGATGACACTGACCAATCAGGCATTAGACGAGATCTTTGCATTGAACGGCGCGCGCCCTTTCTGGTGGACGATCAGTTTATCGCAGGACTCAGTCTGGATGTTACTTGGCGCTGTTTTAATGATGATACTCATCACCGGTTTAATTCCGGCGTGGCGCGCTTTGCAAGGAGGTATGAATGGCATTTTACGTGACGGTACCCGGGGCGCTGTCAGTAAACGTGCGGGCAGAGTGAATCAAGTGTTGGTGATTACCGAAATCGCTTTGTCCTGTGTTGTATTGGTCATTGCAGCAATGCTCCTGGGGAGTAGTTTGGCTGCGCAACAGGCGGATTATGGTGTACAAACCGAGCAGCGTCTGACAGCGTCGGTGCGTTTGGCGTGGGGGAGTTATCGTTGGAATGGGGGGGAGCCACAAGCGCGAAAAAAGCGCAATGATTTTTACTACGGGCTTAAAGAAAAGCTGGAACAGCTTCCAAACGTGCGTAGTGTTGCCTATTTCAGTAGTCTGCCGGGGACTGGCGGAGGCACCTCACACTTTGAGATCCAGGGACAGGCGGCAGAGGTTTTTAGTGACAACCCAATGTGGAACTTTGAAGTAGTCAGTCGGGATGCGTGGCGAACGGTTGGTATGCAGCTGCTTGAAGGGCGCGATTTTAACCTGACAGATCTGGCCATTGATAGCCGTGAACTGCGTAACAGTGGATCACCGGTCATTATTAATGCGGCGATGGCACGGGAGTTGTTTCCACAAGGAAGTGCTGTGGGGCAGCGTATTCGTACTCTGGATGGAGAAGGCTGGCATACGGAATGGCGGACCATAGTCGGTGTGGTGTCTGATAGCATTCATGGCCCGACACTGAATGCCACCAGTACTGCGTATACCGGTTATGGCCTGATGGATCTGCGGTCGTGGTGGATGAATATAGTTGTGCATTATAGTGGCGATGAGTCAGAGGCCATTGCAGCGTTGCAGCAGATTATGATTGACCTGGATGCGGATGCAACGGTACACCAGATCCAGAGTTATCAGAGTTTAATTAAACAGCCTCTGCTTTTGATGGAATCACTCAATCAGGTGTTCTTAGTCGGCGGGCTGGTCGCCTTGTTTTTAGCGGCCAGTGGCATATATGCAATGTCTGCGAACAGTATTACTTTGCGCAGTCAGGAGATTGCCACCCGGCGTGCCCTTGGCGCACCAGATAAACAAGTGGTTGGTTTGTTTGTCAGGCAGGCGCTTGTGCAGCTGGCAGTGGGATTGATCGTGGGAGGGCTTAGCGCATTGTGGATCAGTGGACAGCTCACAGGTGCCATGAACATCGATCCTCACAGTTATGTATGGGCACTGCTTGGGATCCCTGCTTTTATCGTTTTGCTGGTACTGCTGGCCACTCTATTGCCAGCCTCACAGCAGGTTAAAGCGCCGCCTGCACAGGCATTACGACAGAGTTAAGTGTGAAGATATGTGGTGGACACCCTAATAGGGTTAAGGCACAGTAGGGGTTTTCTGATTACTGTAATCACCTATGCTTGCTAATTTTATTACGCGTGTTCACCATGTCGCGATTATTTGCTCAGATTATGAGACATCTAAAGCTTTTTATACCGATATTATTGGCTGTCGAGTCGTCGCCGAACATTATCAGCCAGGACGTGAGAGTTATAAGCTGGATCTGTCACTGCCCGACGGCACTCAGATTGAATTGTTTCACTTTGCCTCTGCACCTGCGCGGCCCAGTTACCCTGAAGCTCAGGGATTGCGTCATCTTGCGTTGTCAGTCACCGACATAGAGGCGGCACGCAATGCGTTGCTTGCTCAAGAGGTGAGCTGTGAATCTATCCGGGTTGATCCCTATACCCAGCAACGGTTTTGCTTTTTTGCTGATCCTGATGGCTTACCCCTGGAACTATATGAAATGCCGGATTAGTAAAATGCGAATGCGTGACGAGACGCTGAGTATCAGATTGTTCCTTTTTTAAATCCGTATGATACCATCGGGATCTCGTCATATCAGGAAGTAATAATATGAAAAAACAAAGTGTATTCTTAGGGCTGTGCTTGCTGGCACTGGGCGGTTGTCAGGTATCTCAGCCCGCGCCGTATGAGAAAGACAAGGCTCCCGAGGAGCGTCAGGAATACAATGGGGTCGATGGCCTGGCTCAGGCACAACAGGATCAGGTATACCTGATGGATAAGGAGCTCAGAGATAAATGCAACAATGCAAAGGTTGATCTGGCGGTGGCCAAAGGCGATAAAAACGACAAAGAAATTGCCAGACAAATAAACATCATCAAACAAACCTGCAGACAATAACAATATAAACAGGGCCGCATTAATATGCGGCCCTGTCGTGATTTACTCGAATGACGTTTATCAAGCGAGATTAATCAAACCAGGTTACTGGAATGAAGTTAATCAAAACTCACACTCACTTCGTTCGAACAGATGTCACTTGCCTGACAGATCTTGTAGGTGAAGCCGGTAACCGCCGGGTCACGGCCGAAATCACGGAACTGACCTGAGTTGTTCACGGTACGAAGTAGTGCACCGTCGCGGTAAATATCGACCTGGTCAGCGCTGCTTCCAGACCATGACAATGACACGCGGTAGAAGCCAAGGCGTGACTTGTTAGTGCGTACCACTTCCAGCGCAATATCATCAGAGCTGACAGTCACTTCCTGCGTCGTACTGTTGCTGTTGCCTTCACTGTCAGTCACAGTGAGGGTAGCAGAGTAAGTACCAGACGCGGTATAGACATGTGTCGGGCTCGCTTCGCTGCTGCTGTTACCATCTCCGAAGTCCCATTGCCAGCTGACGATATCGTTATTGGCATCGGTACTGCTGTCAGTAAAGACCACGCTCAGACCGTCTTTTTCGAAGCTGAAGCCTGCGACCGGAGGCTGCGCAGAAACTTCGCCAAGGCCTGTGAGTGTCAGGGTCCAGTTATTCAGTGTACCGGTATCCACACCCGCGTTATCAGACACGTTTAGCGTCCAGTCACCACGTGCCGTTTCACCATTGAAGGCCGCAGAGTTGAATGTATCAACCAGGTTATCAGCGCTGCCACCAGCACGGTTATGTAGCGTCACTGAGGTACCTGCCGGAGATGTCAGGGTGACCAGCAGATCGCCAATATAGGTGTGAGTAATGTCCACCAGCGTGCTGCTGCCGAAAATCGTGATGTCATCAGCAACGGTGATTACTGAGCTGATGCCATTAGCGTCGTTATCAGGAATATCCACAGCCGTTGTGTTGTCATAGCTGAAGTCGCTCAGGCCCTGCGGCAATACAGACAGGCTAACCGTTTTACTTTCAGCCAAATCGCCAGATGTGGCGTTGACGGTGAAGCTGTAATCGCCCCACTGAGTATCTGCTGTAGTGGGGACAGTCAGAGTCACAGTGTTACCCGGAGTAACTGTGCTTTGTGACAGAACAGCACCCGGCAATGCGCTGTCTAGCGTCAGCGCGATGTCACCCTGCCAGTCAGCAACTGAGGTGAAATTGAACTCATAGCTGGCCGTATCGCCCGCTGTGATCTCTTGGGTACCAGGTGTGACACCGACTCTGAAGCCCGGTGTCGGATCGGCATCAAGTAGCGCCTGATGTGCATTCAGACGTGTGCCTGCAACGGTTTTGCCGTCCAGGTCTGCATTTGCATCACCACTTTGCATCAGCAGGTTTTTCAGCGACAGAGTATCCAGTGTAGGGTCAATCGACAATACCAGCGCCGCGGCACCTGCGACGTGCGGAGTTGCCATCGAAGTACCAGAGAAGCTACTGTAGCCACCGCCCGGCACAGTTGACAGAATCGCGCTACCCGGTGCACCCATGTCAACAGAAGTCAGACCCCATTGCGAGAAAGACGACATAGTGTCATTGTCTGTGGTTGAGGCGATAGAGAATACGCTGTCATGCTCATAGCTTGAAGGGTAGTGTGGGTTGCTGTCGTTGTCGACCGCGCCGTTACCGGCTGCTGCCACAAACAGGATGTCTGCATTTTCACTGGCTGTGATTGCATCCGATAGCGCCTGGCTGAAACCGCCGCCCCCCCAGCTGTTATTCAGAACGCGAACGTTATGGCCAGCCTGTTTCAGAGATACCATGTAATCAATACACTCGATGGCGTCTGCGGTTGAACCACTACCTGAAGAGTCTAAGAACTTACAGCCCACAATCGATACTTCATGGTTTACGCCCACTACACCGGTGGCATCGTTACCCGTTGCGCCTATAGTGCCCGATACGTGCGTACCATGGCCCTGATCATCCATAGGATCGCCTGACCCTGTGATGGTATTGACACCGTAAACATCATCAACAAAACCGTTGTTATCATTGTCGATGCCATCGCCTGCGATCTCACCCGGGTTTTGCCACATGTTTGCCACCAGGTCCGGGTGCGTGTAGTCCACACCGGTGTCGATAACCCCGACAATCACATCTCGTGACCCGATGCTGATATCCCAGGCTTCAGGTGCATCGATGTCGGCATCGTCCACACCGCCAGTTTGTCCTGTGTTATGCAAACCCCATAGCTCGCCAAAACGCGCATCGTCAGGAATACCCAGTGCTTTTACCTGATAGTCTGGCTCGACATATTCTACTGCCGGGTGTTTAGCCAGTTTGGCAATGGCCTCTTTGCTGCTGATCCCATCCAGTTTGAAGTTGGCAAGACGGCCTGACAGGACATGCTTATAACGATCATCTACTTCGTCGGCGTTGTTATCTGAGATACGCGCTTTTACCAGGCTACGAGCCTGAGCTCGCAACGCACTGGATGCCTCTTTTTTGAATACCACGATGACGCTGTTGTCATTGGTTTTTTCTGTTGCTGTGATCTGTAGCGCAGCTTGAGCTGCACCGCTGAAAAGTGGCAGTAATGCCAGTGTTAAGGCAGAAAATTTTAATTTCATCATTTGTCCTAGATAGTAAGTTGGTTTGTTAACCATGACGTCATGGTGTGTGCTCGACTAAGTGGGCATGATGTGTGATCCGCCAAGCCCTCAGGCCGACGGTCGATAACTCGGTTTGGCAACTCAGCTCACGCTAAAACAGCCTGAATTACGGATGCAATTTCAATATGTAAAAAAGTCGTTAAAATACTGCTTTTTTGGCATTTAGCTGGTTTTGATAGGGTATTATTCATGCTTTTTTGTGAGCTTTGCGGTCCTGAACTGATTATTCTTTGACTCATACTATTTTGTGAGATTGTCTCGTACTAATATAGGTAAATTGGCGGTTTTTATTTTAACTACATGAATTTTATATAATTAATAGAATCCAAATTATTTCTAATTTCCCTTACTAACACAGCACTCTAGAGTGGCTACATGAGTTCGAAAAAACGTGCAAACACTGCTCAGCCAGACGCTGAGCACCGGACTCAGGCTTTGATGACTAAGCGAGTATGAACGCGGCCCCGCTCATTGACGGTATCCGGTGACGGACGACGGTCTTTGTGAGCGAAGCTGAAGATAACCCGGGTTAACAGTGTATTGCGTCTGTTTCAGCGTACGTTAGGAGCCGGCAACCTCCGTTAAGACGATACGTTCTAAACCAACAGGCAAGCAATGCGAGTTGAAGGAAATTGCAAAATAACGATTAATAACTCTAAGGAGAACCAGGTGAAATTTTCAAAATCACTGACCTGCTGTGCAATTGCATTGGCATTATCTGGTGTCAGCGTTGCACAGGCTGCCGACACAGAGGCAAAAGCAGCTTCAACGTCTGAGTTGGCACAGCTGATCCAGATTGATAATACGGGAAATACGCTGACGGTAACCCAGCGTTCTGATAATGGTGCGGGCAATGTACTCACCAGTTCACAAGAAGGTGAGTCGAACGTCAGCGAAGTGTCAATTGCGGGGGATGGCAATATCACCACGGTTGCGCAAGCTGGTACAGGCAATCTGACCAAAGTAACCGCTGCGGGCGATGGCAATACGCAGGAATACAGCCAAGATGGTGAACAAAATGGTGCACTGACTGAGCTCAATGGTAACGATAACAACCTGAACATCACTCAGCGTGGCGTTGGTTACCTGGGGATCAACAACGAAGTCACCAATACCATAAATGGTGACGGTAACCGTATTCATGTTGAACAAAGCAGTGGCGGTCATTGGTTCTATAATACCGACATGCAGGGTAACAATAACCAGGTGACGGCTGTTCAGCAAGGGACCTGGGGTGAAGTGAATATTGACCGTGTACAGGGCGATCAGAACAGCATCGAGGTTGACCAGAACGGAACCTACAACGAACTAAATCTGGCGAGTCTGCAGGGCAACGACAACGATCTGAGCTTGTCTCAGGAAGGTAACTACAACAAGTTTACCATTGATACGCTAGCCGGCAATGATAACGAGTTACAGGCAGAACAAAGCGCTGGTGATGGTAACCGAGTTGAAATGGCCGAACTGCAAGGTGAAAGTAACCGCATTGATCTGGAGCAGGAAGGCAATGATAACCGCATGACGTCGACCCTGTTTGGCGGTGATAGTAACTATGTCACGGTGGCACAGCTGGGTGACAACAACCAGACAACGTTCGATGTGGTTGGCAATGACAACGACTTTGACGCGCAGCAGCGTGGTAACGATAACCAGGCATATCTGGGCGCTGCGGGCAATGACAATGAATACAGCACCTTGCAACTAGGTGACAACAACCAGCTACACATTGCGAAATTTAATAGCAATGGCAGTGAAGTCGGTGTTATCCAAAATGGTGATAACAATGAGGTTGTGCTGCAGTCATCGCATCCTGATAACTCACTGACCAGCAATAATAATATGCTAAATGTTGCGCAAACAGGTGACAGCAATGGCGTGTCAGTTACGCTGGCGTCTGTGACTGAAAGTGGGTTAAATCAGCTTGATCTGGTCCAAAATGGCGAGCTCAATGCTATCGATTTGATGCTTGAAGGAAATGGTAACGACATTGCGATTGAACAAACCGGCGGCGCTAACTTTGTTGCTGGTGTGGGTTCTGGTGCATTCGTTGTGAATGGCAGCGATAACAACATCCAGATTAATCAGGACGGCTTTGGCAACCTGGTTGAGGGTGGGGTTAATGGCAGTGGCCAGACTATCAACATCACGCAGGTCGGTGACTACAATGTCGCGACTGTGACTCAGCAGTAAGCAAATTGGTCACAAAGCCGGATGGCTTTGTGACCAGGTTTAACACCATGAAGATTTACCTATTTATTTTGGGTGTCTGGCTTTTGAGCTTTACCCCGTATAGCCAGGGAGCCGACGAAGAGGTCGAACTGGGCGGGCTGGTCATTGATCAGAGTATTAGCCGTTTTGGCTATCAGTTTTATTTTGATTTTTCACAGCTGTGGCGCGATGTACCGGCGACAGCAGGTGTGAATATCACCATTAAAGAAACCGTACTGCCGCGCGCTGGCACCCGGTTACAGGTATTTATGAACAACCAGCTGGTGTATGCCACAGCCATGGGGCGTCGTGGTGGGCCACTTAAGTCGCGCGTTGAGGCAGCTTTGTTTGCCATTATGGACGCCATGGCCAGTGCACAGCATCAGCAACACTCTCCAGATTTAGCAACAAGCGGGTGGTAACAATGAAAACAACAATAATATGCTGCTTTGGGGCGTTATGCAGTTTGTCACTGCATGCCACTGAATTGGTTTACAAGCCCATTAATCCGTCATTTGGCGGTAACCCTCTCAATGCCAATATGCTGCTAAACAAAGCACAGGCACAAAATAAGCATCGCGCACCTGTGATTGAAAAGTCCTACGGCGACCGCTTTCAGGAATCGCTGGAGCGGACCTACCTGAATCGCATGGTGCGGGAAATCACATCCACCGCATTTGGCGATGAGGTCGAGGACAGTATTTTTGATAAAGACTCGACCTTTATGAGTGGTGATTACGAAATACAGGTGATCACCAGCACACCGGATTCCATTACGGTGCAGATCACAAACACCCTTACGGGAGATATTACGACGCTGGAAGTACCGAGGTTTGGTTAATGAAGTATTTGAGTATTACCTGTGTGATATTACTGCTGAGCGCCTGTAGCGCTCTGCCCGTACTGCCTCCGCCCACAGTAAAGGCCGAGCCGCTGGCAGCCACTGAGGTGTTCAGTGAATTGAAGGCATTGCCAGCGCCGCGCGGACCTATCCCGGTTTCTGTGTATTCGTTTCGTGACCAAACAGGGCAATATAAGCCTCAGGAAAATGTCAGTTCGTTTTCGACGGCGGTGACCCAGGGAGCCAACTCGATCCTGATGCAGGCGCTGCACGAAACCGACTGGTTTATTCCTATTGAGCGTGAGGGACTGCAAAACCTGCTGACCGAGCGTAAGATCACCCGGGCCGCGATGCAGGATAAAGATAACGCCAACAGTCTGCCGCCGTTAACCCACGCCAAGCTGATCTTTGAAGGGGGGATCATCAGCTACGACGCCAATATAAAAACGGGTGGGATGGGAATGGAATACTTCGGTATTGGCGCCTCCGAATTGTACCGTGAGGACACCATCAGTATTTATCTGCGCGCGGTCGATGTTCGTACCGGACAAGTCTTATTGTCGGTCGCCACCAGTAAAAAAGTATTGTCTAAAGAAATGCGTGCGGGGTTTTTCCGCTACGTGAGTTATAAACGGCTCGCAGAGGCAGAAGCCGGATACAGTGAAAATGAGCCTATGCACATATGTGTTACCCAGGCGATAGAAAAAGCCCTGACGTTGCTGGTCCATCAGGGCCTCGAAAAAGGGGTCTGGGCGGCAAAATCCACACAGCCGCAGGCTGGTTAATTGGCCAGCCCGCCAAATGGAATATGTTGCTGGGCCCAGTTGGCCAGCTCAATTCGGTTGCGTGAGTTGGTCTTTTTAAACGCGCTGTATATGTGGGTTTTAACAGTGTGACTGCTGATATTCAGAGAGTCGGCAATGTCGTCGTTTTTGGCACCATCGGCCAGTAGCCGGATCACGGATTTTTCGCGTTTGGTGAGCGAGGCCAGGGTAATATCACGCTGCTCGTCCGACAGTGCTGGCAAAGTTTGCGGCAGGCGCTGCATCAGAGCGCTGAATGCCAGTGAAATCGCGCCTCTGCCGAACCAGAGTTCACCACCGAGTACGCGCTGGATGCCCTTAAACTGACTTTCGGGAGAAGCGCCCTGATAGAGTACACCTTTAACATTGGCGAGTAGGGCGGTTTGTTCGTTCAGAGTATCCGGGCAGGCATTGAATAACAAGACGCTGTGATGTTGTGCCAACGCCCTGAGCTGTGCGCTGAGTAAATCGCGACATTCGCGATGACTGACATCGACCAGAAACAGCTGGTATTGTGATCGTTGCTCAGTGACGGGCAGGCGGGTATCGACCTTGATATTGTTACCGCAAGCCTCAAGCATTTTGACAAACATGAGGAAATCCTGACTTAGCGTGTTGGTCTTTTGGTCTGTCAGGACGAACAGAGCACCACGCGTTTGGTTGTCTGAATACATCATTTTCTCGACTGTCCTTTTGTTGTTCCATTAACTTAAATATACATATTTTTTACAGGATGTTTAGTACTTATTTTCAATTTTTGGAACTGACCGGAGCCGTATCTTGTATTGGAACATTCCACCTGATCGCAGGTAAGGTGACGGAGAATTGGTCAGGTAGTGCGTAAGAGCTGGACCTGCTGCATTAGCTGTTACTCACAGGGGAGTCGTAAGCAGGTGGCCAGGTTGCTGGCCTGACCACCTCGGTTGGTAGGATATTTATCGGTAGAGAGCTCGCCATGCACAGGTGCGATAGCCATTGCGTTCAAAGTAAAAGCGATTGCAGTTGTCGTCGTAATTATAGTTACCCACATCCACCCGGTAGCCGCTGATATAAGTATTGTGAAGAGACACGAAACGACCATTATAAAGCAATGAAAAATGCAGGTGTGGCCCACTGGATTGGCCACCCTGACACAGCGCTGTGTTGTAGTCATTGGCATAGCGACCCAGCCAGGCACCTGCATCAATCACGTCCCCTGTCTGATATTGCAAGGCGTCCATATGATAATACTGAGTAGCGTAACCGCTGGGATGTGTAACGCGGATATTACAGCGTGAGTAGCGGGTTACGGTTCCGCCGTGGGCTGCCTGGACCCAGGGCGTATTCGACCCCCAACCGCCTGAGTTGTTATTAAAGTCCAGCGATGAATAGGGGTAACCAGAGCCGGTATTAGAGTGTGCGCCACCACTGTACCAGGCATAGCCAGAGGGCCAGGGAAAGTTAAGATAAAAATTGTTCTTAATCGTCACGGACTCTGTATTGGAGGTCTGTAAGTGTGCTTGTGGGTTAAGGAGAGCATCGCCGAACAGCTGCTGGAAGTGTCTGGCTACTTTGGCAACGTTACCTTGATCGCCCAGTAGTGTGTGCAGGGCAAACGTTGCCGGGCTGACTGAGCGGGCATGGCTGAGTGTGTGATGTAACACGTCTGACTGCTGACCCTGCTGCTGTTCAAAAGCGTAATAGCGTTGCGACAGGGCTGTGGTGATTGCTGCCAGTTGCGCCGAAAATCCTGATTGTGACACCAGCGAGCCAAATGGCTGTTCGAACGCTTTGGCTGAGGGCGCGGTGAGTAGCTGACTCTGTTGTTCCATCAGCGCTAATAACAGCTTAGGGTTAATGCTGGCATGGCCAGCCCAGTGCAGCAGGGTTTCAAGCTGAGGTAACAGGTGGGCAGCATGACTTGCAAGCAGGGATTCCCAGTCTGTTTGTTGTAGTGGGTTACTGAACAGAAAGTGTTGTGGGTCAATGTTGAGCAGCAGAGAAATCGCATGTTGCGTCAGTGTATCTTCAGGTAGCTGATAAGCCGCGGCATCATGGTGCTGGCCCTGTGCATGTATCTGCGTGCCGCTGAGCCCTAGTGCCAGCGCGGCGTAGTGTAGTGTTTTCATGTTGTATCCTCATTAAGGTGAGTTCATGATCAGGTATATCCTTTTGTTGAATAAATGTATAATTTGAGTTTTTACTCTGTAATTTGTTTTTGTTTCTTAATGTTTACATTTTTGTTTCATTTTAGTTTGCAATTAGGCTGACGACTGGTATCACAACAAAGGACGTTGAACCGGGTTTAAACCGGGCGAACGTCTGGTGTTTCAGAAGGGCTAATAAGTACAGTAATATGATTGCAGACAGGCCTGATGGGGCACTGGCCATCAGGCCCTGAGATTACGCTGAGTTACGCTTTGGCTCGGCCAACAGAAAGGGCAATGACTGAGTTTTGGCCTGGTACATAGTTTTATCTGCACAACTCAATAATTCAGTTGGTCCATCACCATGATCCGGAAACAGCACGGCACCGATACTGAGATCCAGTGTGACTTCGCGCATATTGCCTTGCTGATCTTGCAGGCAGTAATTGTCGGTCAGCAGGTTATGCTTGTAACGGGTAAATAGTTCCAGCTGGCCCGGGTTGTCTATGTTGGGGGCAATCACCACAAATTCATCGCCGCCATAGCGCGCCACAAAATCTGAGCTGCGTTTGTACATTTTGAGTTTAGACGCAAGCAGCTGGCGGTGCTCAGGGTGAATATGTTCAAACCAGTCCTCATAGCCAGGATGCTCTATATTGGCTTTGCCTATCATTGCCATCAGGCGAGGCGAGTAACTGACCTCACCAGTGACAACATTCCACTCCCAGATGCCATCAGCGGTGGCATTGATGGCCCGGCGCATTTTTTTATCAGACTCTTTGAGTGCTCGTTCGGTGTTTTTAAGCGTGCTCAGGTTATTAAACAGCGCTAGCACCACACTTTGTCCTTCAAACTGGGCCTTAACCAGCTTCATTTCCATTGGAATGGTGGACTTAGCTTGTGTCGTAACATGGCATAAAGTTGACAGCTCCGCTGATTCTGCATTGCTCAGCTTATGGGCCAGCGTATCTATGGTGGTAAAGGGGTCGCTAAATTCAATCCACTCGCTCAGAGGCTGACTATTGAGTTGGGTGTCACAAAGATCTAAGGCCTTAAGAAAGTGCGGGTTACACTGAGTGATTTTAAAGGTTTCATCGAGAACCACGATACTGGCAGGCAGGCTGTTGAGAATAAAGTGGGTTAACTCATGCTCAGCCAGTTTTGAGTCCAGCTGATGTTTTTCTTGTGTGACCTTGTCGAGCTTGCGGGACACCCCCTGAAATTGATTTGGGGTGGGAATGGCAATGGCGCTGGGAATAAGGCGGAACATGTACACCGCTGTGGTGATAGAGACCAGAGCGGTGGCCATTTTGGCCAGAGCATGCAAGCCATAGGCACCTTGCCAGACTGTGTAAATCCCTACCAAATGAGTCAGTCCACACAGCAAGATAAAGCTTGAAAACAACACAAACAGCCAGTGTCCGCCAACATCAGGCCGTTTTTGGCAAATATCATAATGGCAATGGGGATAGAGAAGTAAGCGGTGGCAATGAGTAAATCCGAAATAACATTGCCCCACAGCAGGTGGGGTTGCCATAAATAACAGTGCCCGTGTGGCATATAGGCATCATGAAAAAATGACTCAAAACTGTTGGATTCCATGGGGGGTCCTTACTCGGCGTGCTCTGCTAGCTCCGTGGGAAAGCTGGGGGTCGGCAAAGTTGCAATCACGGGTTTGGCGAATAAATAGCCCTGCATCAGATACACCCCTAAATCGCACAGGCACTGGTAGTCCGCCAGAGTTTCGACGCCTTCGACCACCAGGTCGATATTTAGTCGGCGAGCCATCAGGCATATGCCATCCACGATGGCTTGTTTGACCGGGTCCTTTGCAATGCCGCTAACCAGTGAAATATCGAGCTTGATGATATTGGGCTGAAAGCGGTGCAGTACTTCAATGCCGCATAGCCTGCGCCAAAATCGTCCAATGCAACCTTGAAGCCGTTTTTGTTATACGTATTGGCGATATCGATGAGCTTTTCATGGTCAGTGAGGTGTTCTCTGTTCAGAGACCTCAAAAATAATACGTTCCTTTGCCAGGTTGAAATTATCGGCGGCTTCGAGGGTTTTGCGCAAGCAGGTTTGGGGGTCATAAATGGCGTTGGGTAAAAAGTTGATGGAGAGCTTGGCTGAGTCGCTGAGACCAGCCATCATCTCAATGGCAGTAGTACGGCACAACTGGTCGAAATAATATTTGCTGTCTTCTGTGACCTGAGCGAGTACTTGCCCTGCCGACTGCCCCTGTGTGCCTCTGACTAGTGCTTCATAGGCATAGAGACTCCCTGTTCAAAATTTAGCCGCCTTAACAAGTCTGGCACAGCCTATGGGTTTTGCAATCGAACAGTGTGCAGGTTTACAAGGAAATGATGCGTTGAGGGGCTGAGTCTGGATTTACTTTGCTGGGCTGGTATCAGAATAATAATAAAAAGAAAAAGCGCCCGTGGGCGCTTTAAACAGAGACTAGCTTTGGCCTGTGAGTTTGAGAAACTTTTCGGCCAGCGTATCCAGGCTCTCGCGGTGTGCAGGGTCCGGTTTAATACAGTCAATCGGACAGACACTGACACAGGTCGGCTGGTCGTAGTGTCCGACACATTCTGTGCATTTATCCGGGTCTATCTCATAGATTTTCTCACCCATATAGATTGCCTGGTTGGGGCATTCCGGGTCGCACATATCGCAGTTAATACATTTACTGTTGATCAGTAACGCCATGGTTTAAGCTCCGCTCTGGCCGGTTCAGGCTTTTTTAAACGGATTACGGGTGTCTTCCTGTGCACCCAGGTTACGCATCAAAATAGCGTGGCTCAGGTCAATGTCTTCGGGCAGTGGGATCTTCACAATATGGCCCGAGCCCTTTGCATCGCTGATCTGCTCGCCTTTTTTGTTTTCCATGTGCTCAAGGGTAAAGCTGATATTGCCCTGTGGGGTCATCAGCTCCAGGCTGTGACCAGTACAGAACTTGTTTTTAACGTCAATTTCCACCAAACCATTGTCGTGGCGTCCCAGGATCTCGCCAACAAACTGCTGCTGATCAGACACTGAGTGGCCATAGTCGTAGTTCTGGTATTCCTGATGGGCATGGCGCTTGAGGAAGCCTTCGGTGTAGCCTCGGTGCGCCAGATTTTCCAGCGTTCGCATCAGTGACGGGTCGAACGGTTTACCGGCGACGGCATCGTCAATAGCACGGCGATAAACCTGCGCGGTTCTGGCAACATAGTAAAAAGACTTAGTCCGGCCTTCAATTTTCAGGCTGTGCACGCCCATTTTGGTTATCTGATCCACGTATTGTACGGCACGCAGGTCTTTGGAATTCATAATGTAAGTGCCATGCTCATCTTCAAAGGCCGGCATATACTCACCCGGGCGGCCTTGTTCTTCAAGCATAAACACCTGATCGGTCGGTTGTCCGTCGCCGAGCGTTGGGATCACCTGTTGCGGGTCAATTTTGTGCACCACATCGCCTGTGGCATTTTCTTCTCCCGGCTTAACGTCGTAGCTCCAGCGACAGGCATTGGTACAGGTGCCCTGGTTCGGGTCGCGCTTATTGATGTAGCCAGAGAGCAGACAGCGCCCTGAGTAGGCCATACACAGCGCACCATGCACGAACACTTCCAGCTCGGTATCCGGGCACAAAGTGCGGATCTCGGCAATTTCTTCCAGCGACAGCTCCCGCGACAGGATCACCCGCTCGATCCCCTGTTTTGCCCAGAATTGTACGGCGGCATAGTTGACGGCGTTGGCCTGAACGGACAGGTGAATGGGCATATCGGGCCACTTTTCACGTACCAGCATGATTAGGCCCGGGTCGGACATGATCAGCGCGTCCGGTTGCATGGTAATAACCGGCTCAATATCGCGCAGGTAAGTTTTGACCTTGCCGTTGTGCGGCGCAATGTTAGAGACCACATACAGCTTTTTATTTTGCTGGTGGGCTTCGTTAATGCCAATTTCGAGGTTGGCCAGGTCGAATTCATTGTTGCGCACGCGCAGGCTGTAGCGCGGTTGGCCGGCGTACACGGCATCGGCACCGTACGCAAAAGCGTAACGCATATTCTTTAAACTACCGGCGGGTGAAAGGAGCTCAGGTACAAACATCTCAAAAAACCTCATACATTGAACTGATTACGGGTCAGCTGTTGGGGTAAATCAATCGCCTGTGCGCCTCGCATCGCAGTGGGCCGGACGATTGGGTTAAATCAAAAAGCGGCGCAGTATAGGGCAAGGTTTATCAGAATGATTTGACCTGGATCAGGTTTTCCCGGATCTGCGGGATAGCTGAATCAGATGCTGTAATGGCAGGTTGCGTTTCACACAAAATCATCACGGGACGGAAATAGTAGGTTTTTACATCTAAAACGCGTATAATTCGCGCCCGTATAAATTCATTAATTTCATTTTGGAGCAAAAAAGATGGCTTTAGAGCGTACTTTTTCAATCGTTAAGCCTGATGCGGTCGCTAAAAACCACATCGGTGCAATCTACAACCGTTTCGAGTCTGCTGGTCTGAAGATCGTTGCAGCTAAAATGATCCACCTTTCTCAAGAGAAAGCGGAAGGTTTCTACGCAGAGCACAAAGAGCGTCCTTTCTTCGGTGCTTTGGTTGAGTTCATGACATCTGGCCCGGTAATGGTTCAGGTTCTTGAAGGTGAAGATGCAATCCGTAAAAACCGTGAAATCATGGGTGCAACTAACCCAGCTGAAGCGCTAGCGGGTACGCTACGTGCTGACTACGCTGACAGCATCGACGAAAACGCGGTACACGGTTCAGACGCTCCAGAGTCTGCTGCACGTGAAATCGCTTACTTCTTCACTGAAGAAGAGCTGTGCGCACGTACTCGTTAATTCGAGCGCGGTGACAGGAAAGAAGGGCCTTAGCGCCCTTTTTTCGTCCCTGATGTACTTTGCTAAGCCTGAATGCGACAGACAGCAGGCTTAGCAAAGTATTCAGATTTGAAAGCGTTGATTAAATTTTGTACAATTCGGCGTTTTATTAAATTTGCACTGGCCGTCATCTGATCTGGGGTTGTTTCATGACTACGACTGAGAAAAAAATTAACTTACTTGATTTAAATCGCGAGGGGATGCGCGAGTTGTTTGCATCATACGGTGAAAAGCCGTTTCGCGCCGATCAGGTCATGAAATGGATTTACCACTTCGGCATCGATAACTTCGATGATATGAGCAACATCAATAAAAAGCTACGCGCTAAGTTGCAGGCGGAGTGTGAGATCCGTGCACCGGAAATCTCGGTACGCCAGCAGGCCAGCGATGGCACCATCAAGTACGCCCTTGTGCTGGATGGCGGACAAGAAGTGGAGACCGTGTGGATCCCCGAAAAAGACCGCGCCACTTTGTGTGTGTCTTCTCAGGTTGGCTGTGCGCTGGAATGTACTTTTTGCTCAACAGCCCAGCAGGGTTTTAACCGTAACCTGAAAGTCAGCGAGATCATCGGCCAGGTGTGGCGGGTAGCCAAAGACATTGGCTTGCATGATGGCGACAGCACCAAGCGCCCGATCACTAACGTGGTGATGATGGGCATGGGTGAGCCGTTGCTTAACATCAATAACGTAGTGCCTGCCATGGAACTGATGATGGATGACTGGGCATTCGGTCTGTCTAAGCGTCGTGTTACTTTGAGTACCTCGGGCGTGGTACCGGCATTGGATATCCTGAAAGAAAAAATTGACGTCGCACTGGCGATTTCCTTGCATGCGCCAAACAATCCGCTGCGTGATGAGCTGGTGCCTATTAATAAAAAGTACCCCATTGAAGAATTCTTAGCGGCTTGTCGTCGTTATATCGATGGTTCGAAGGCCAATAAAGATGTAACCATTGAATATGTGATGCTACAGGGCGTGAACGACAGCACCGACCATGCCCATGAATTGGTTCAGGTATTAAAAGGCACACCGTCTAAAATCAACTTGATCCCATTCAACCCGTTCCCGGGTAACGAGTATGGGCGTTCGAGCAACAGTCGTATCGACCGTTTCTCTAAAGTACTTCAGGCAGCCGGGTTAACCTGTATCGTGCGTCGCACCCGAGGTGATGATATTGATGCCGCCTGTGGTCAGCTGGTAGGAGACGTGGTCGACAGAACCAAGCGTCTTGCCAAGAAAAAGCAGCTGGAAGACAACGCGATAGCGGTGAAGGTTGGCTAAAAAAAGGGTGAAACTCGACCGCATTCGGGTAATATATGGGCATAGATCAACAGCGCTCTGGTGAGCTATGCCTGCGGCCTTGCGCCGATTGTCACCTGTCAGTGCGCGCTTTTAACTAAAGTGTTTAGTTTAGCTATGTTTTCATTGGTAAAAAGTTTCTCCTTTGAGGTCTCAAAGCGCACTGTGGCTGCCCGAACAGGGTTGCTGATGATATTGGGCGTGGTACTGAGTGGCTGTGTGACCGAAACACGTTATGCCAACAGTGACAAACCGGTTGTGCAAAGCAAAGCAAGTCGCGAAGACGCGGCTAAAACCCGTATTTCGCTGGCATTGCAATATCTGGCGAACGGCAATAACACGCAGGCCAAGTACAACCTGGAGCGGGCACTGACTTTGGCGCCACAACTCCCCGAAGCACACTATTCTCAGGCGTATTACTACGAGCAGGTGGGCGAAAATGCCCGTGCCGAACAGGCTTATCAAAAAGCATTGGCACTGGCACCCAAAGATCCCAATACGCTCAATAACTACGGCACCTTTTTATGTCGCATCGGCAAATATGATGAAGCGACAGAGCAGCTGTTTAAAGCCATAGAGATCCCAAGCTATATTCGCGTTGCACAGAGTTATGAAAATTTAGCCCTGTGTGCACTGCGTCAGGATAATTTTGAACTGGCATTGGAATACTTGGGCAGTGCTGAGAAGCACAACGGTCAGCGTCAGTCGACCCTGTTATTAATGGCTGGTTTACACTATGCAAAGAGTGAACTGCATAGAGCAGAAGAAGTCCTTAAGGTGTATGGTGATCGTGGCTTTGTCTCGGCACGTGGATTATTGCTGTCTCACTTACTGGAGTTACGCAAAGGTCATTTGCAACAAGCTGAAGAAACAGCCACTTTGTTATTGCAAACTTACCCTGAGTCTCCTCAGGCTGTGCTGGTGATCCAGCAGCGTTTGAAGGACAGCGAATTTGAACGCCTGAAGGAGCAATACCGTCAAGCCCAGTTAACTAAGATTACTCATAAATCGCCGACCCATATAGTGGCAGAGCCTAAGATCAAGGTTCGTCGGAAAGTAGAGGCTGCCAGTACTCGCGTTGAGGCGCCAGCGCTATCTCCTGTTGTGTCTCAACAGTCACAGATAAAAGCGCCCGCACGTTCGTTGCGTACTCAGCAATTCACCCAGAATTCACCTGCACAGGATACAGTGAGCGCCGCGACAAAACCACAAAAGGCGACTTCAGCTGTGGTTAAACCTGTGATTTCAACGCAACAAGGGAAAGTGGTGTTTTATGAGCCTGACCCTGAGGATATTTCATTTTCAGTGTCTTCATCCCGACCAAGCGCTGAGCCTACAGATAGTTGGTTGGTACAACTGCCAGCTGAACCTGCTTCTGTTCGGACATCAAATCGCGCAGTGGGTGGCTTATTGAACACAGATATTATGCTTCCCAGCATCCCTCAGCACACCGTCAGGCTGGGAGAAAACCTGTTTAGTGTGTCAGTGAAGTACAACCTAAAGTTAGAAAAACTGATGGCATGGAATAATTTACGCGAGTCGGACAAGCTGTCGATTGGTCAGGTGGTGTATTTAAATGACCCTAAAATCGTTCACACCATTGGCGAAGGCCAGTCATTGTTCGACATTGCAATGGAATATAATTTACAGATTGACGACCTGATGCGGTGGAACAAATTGACACCGGGTATCGTCTTACAACCGGGGCGACATCTCTTAATCGTGGATCCAGATAACTATACTTTATGAACGAAGCAGAATTAGACACAAATACCGGCAGCGACGTACTGTCGCTCGGACAAACACTGGCAAAAGCCAGACACGACAAAGGCGTCGGTTTTGAGGAGATCACCGCACGGCTGAAGCTCAGTGAATCTCAAATTAACAAGCTGGAACAGGACGACTATCACAAGCTGGGCCCTGAGACCTTTGTGAAAGGATACATCAAAAGCTACTGTGGCTTACTGGGCCTGGATGCACAGGAAACCTTACGGTTATATCAGTCCCCAGTCGTACCTGAGCAAAAAGGTAAGATGAAGAGCTTTTCGCGTCGAACCGAAAAAGAAGCGCATGATAATCGTCTGATGTGGTTTAGTTACGCTGTTCTGGCGCTGGTGATCGGTAGCTCAGCAATTTGGTTCTGGCAAACTATCAGCACACAAAACGAGATCACGCCAGGGGATGCCCGGGATATTCCTCAGGTCAGTGCGCCAGTCACCGGTGTGCCAAATGAGGTACCAAACGAGATGGAACAAGAGAATACGCCAGCTGAGAACACGATCGATAGTGGTGAGTTGAACACCACCACAGAGCCTGCTGTGCAGTCAGATGATGTGAGCGAAGCGCGACCTCAATTAGTGTCGGCGACGTCTGAGAGCGAGGCTACACAGGTGAGCACTGAAGTACCACAGAATACTGTGGCTACTGAATTGTCGTCTCCGGCGGTAACTGCCCCAGCCCCAGAGCCCGGCAATACACAAAGCGAATTTTCACAGAGCACCATAGTGATGGTGTTCAAAGAGGACAGCTGGGTTGAGATCTTTGACGCCAGCCAGGAACGGGTTGCGTTTGGTGTTAAAAAAGCAGGGTATACCATGACCGTCAGTGGTGTTGCCCCGTTTTCAGTCGTACTGGGCAAACATCGTGCTGTGAGCATCACACTGGATGGCGAAGCCGTGGATATTTCCGGGCTGCCACGTAACCGTTTAGCCAAATTTAATTTACCGTTAGCAGAGTAATCGTCATGTTTTCAGAATCACCGATCAAACGTAGAAAATCCACACGCATCAATGTGGGTAATGTCCCAATCGGGGATGGCGCACCGATCGCCGTGCAGTCGATGACCAACACCAATACCCTGGACGTAGATGCCACTGTGGCTCAGATCCGGGCGATTGCCGATGCCGGCGCAGACATTGTGCGAGTATCCGTGCCAACCATGGAAGCCGCAGAAGCGTTTAAGAGTATCAAAGAGCAGTCCGAAATTCCGTTAGTCGCAGATATCCACTTCGATTACCGTATTGCCCTGAAAGTAGCTGAATATGGTGTGGATTGCCTGCGCATCAACCCAGGGAACATTGGTAACGAAGAGCGTATTCGTGCTGTAGTTGATGCCGCCCGGGATAAAAATATTCCCATTCGGATCGGCGTCAACGGTGGGTCACTGGAGCGTGATTTACAGGAAAAGTATGGTGAACCGACGCCAGAAGCTTTGCTTGAATCGGCTATGCGCCATGTCGAAATACTTCAGCGACTCGACTTTGACCAGTTTAAAGTCTCAGTTAAAGCCTCAGATGTATTTTTAGCTGTGGGTGCCTATCGCCTGCTGGCAAAAGAAATTGATCAGCCTCTGCACCTGGGGATCACCGAAGCCGGTGGGATGCGCGCGGGCTCGGTGAAATCTGCTGTGGGCCTGGGGATGCTATTGGCTGAGGGGATTGGTGATACGCTGCGCGTATCTTTAGCAGCCGATCCGGTTCAGGAAGTCAAAGTGGGCTTTGATATCCTGAAGTCTTTGCGGATCCGCTCACGCGGTATCAACTTTATTGCTTGTCCAAGCTGTTCACGGCAGGAGTTCGATGTAGTTAATACGATGAACCAGCTGGAAGAGCGCCTTGAGGATATTACCGCACCCATCTCTGTTTCTGTGATTGGTTGCGTGGTGAACGGTCCAGGTGAAGCGCTGGTAAGTGATTTGGGACTGGCTGGCGCGAATCGTCGTTCGGGTTTGTACATCAATGGTGAACGCCAGAAACTGCGTATCGACAATGACCATATTGTCGAACAGCTGGAAGAGCAGGTGCGCAGCTATGTTGAAAAACAGCAGAATGAACCCAAAATCGATGTCAAGATAGTCGAATAACCGGTACAGACTAGGCAAACTAAGCGTTTACGTTTTAGCCTAGCTGGGTATAATAGCGGGTTTATCAGATCTGGCTAAGTCATCGGGCTTAGCCAGCCATTTCGTGTAAAAAAATTAGATTACTAGGATTTTCAGTGGCAAAACAAATTCAGGCAATTCGAGGTATGAACGATTGTCTGCCGGGTGATACGCAAGTCTGGCAGAAGGTAGAATCTATCTTACGTGACACAGTGGCATCTTTTGGATATCAGGAGATCCGCTTCCCTATCGTAGAATCCACCGAGCTTTTTAAGCGCTCGATTGGTGAAGTCACCGATATCGTTGAAAAAGAAATGTATACCTTCGAAGATCGCAATGGCGATTTCCTGACCTTGCGTCCTGAAGGCACCGCGGTTTGTGTGCGGGCCGGTAATCAGAACGGCTTACTGTACAATCAGGAACAGCGTTTGTGGTACATGGGGCCAATGTTTCGTCACGAGCGTCCGCAAAAAGGCCGTTACCGCCAGTTCCACCAGTTTGGTGTGGAAACCTTTGGCGTAGCCAGTGCCGATATGGACGCGGAAGTGATCCTGATGACTGCGCGTTTATGGCAACAGTTTGGGATCAGCGAGTTTGTTCGTCTGGAACTGAACTCACTGGGCTCAAACGAAGCGCGTGCAACTTATCGTGATGCGCTTATCGCGTTCCTTGAGCAGCACGAGTCACAACTCGACGAAGACTCAAAACGTCGTATGCACAGCAATCCATTGCGCGTTTTGGATAGCAAAAACCCAGACGTTCAGGCCATTTTGGTGAATGCACCAAAACTGTCTGAATATCTGGACGAAGAGTCTCGTCAACATTTTGCAAATTTATGTGAACGTTTGGACGCTGCGGGCGTCGAATACCAGGTTAATGAAAAACTGGTACGCGGCCTGGACTATTATAATCGCACCGTATTTGAATGGGTAACGGATAGTTTAGGCGCACAGGGTACCGTGTGTGCCGGTGGCCGTTATGATGGCTTGGTAGAGCAGGTCGGTGGTAAAGCGACTCCGGCCGTGGGCTTTGCCATGGGTATGGAGCGTCTTGTACTGATGTTACAAGAGCTTGAGCGTATCGGCACATTACGCCGTAATGCAGATGTGTTCGTTGCAGCGATGGGCGAGCAGGCTGGCATTCAGGCGCCGGTCATTGCGCAACAACTACGCAGTGAAATCCCTGGCCTGCGTGTACTGGTTAACGCCGGTGGTGGCAACTTCAAGAAACAATTAAAACGTGCGGACAAAAGCGATGCCTTGGTTGCCCTGATTTTTGGCGAAGATGAATTGGCCGAAGGTAAGGTGACTGTTAAGTATCTCCGCGAACATAAAGAACAAGTTACCCTGACACTGGCAGAGGCAAAGAGCCTGTTGTCAACGTTGGTGGAATAAGCGCTGATGCGCAGTAAAGCCGGGTTACTCAAAAGTTGGGTACTGGCTTTACGCTATTAATAAAGAGGTCAGAATGGAAATTTATTCAACAGAAGAACAACAAGCCGAAGCAATAAAACGATTTTTCCGTGAAAATGGAACATCTTTGATTATCGGCGCGGTGCTGGGCCTGGGTGGTCTGTATGGTTGGAAAGCTTACAATCAGCATCAAATCGATAGCGCAGAAGCAGGTTCTGAAGCCTACAACCAGCTGGTTGATAGTGGTGACGTTCTGACCAAAAGCGATGAATTTTTAACGAATAACGGCGAGTCCAGCTACGCAGTCCTGGCAGCCTTTGTTGCTGCCAAAGAAGCGGTGGAGCAAGGCAAGTTAGATGTTGCCCAGGAGAAGCTGAGCTTCGCAGCAAGTACGGTGAAAGCGCCAGAGCTAAAAGCCACGGCTTATCTGCGTTTAGCACGTGTTCAGGCGGCACAAGAAGATTATAGTGCGGCAATGGCCACGTTAGGCAATCAAATGCCTGAAAGCTTTGCAGCCCAGCTTGCTGAAGTCAAAGGTGATATTCTTTTGGCGCAAGGTAAAAAAGACGCCGCGCGTGATGAATATCAAAAGGCAGTGACAGCCGGTGGCAGCGACAATAACCCACTGTTGCAAATCAAACTGGACGACCTGGCTGGCACAGCAGCACTTTAAGGAGTAGCCATGAAGAAGTTGACTATGGCCTCTCTGGCGCTGTGTATGGCGTCATTACTGGGGTGTTCCTCAAGTGATGATGAGCAAGAGTTGGTGTTACCTGAGATTGTGAATCAGTTCGAAACGAATGTGGTTTGGCAGGAGTCTGTGGGTGACGGCGTTGAGCATTACTTTTCTCGTTTGACCCCAACCTTCTATCAGAACACCGTTTATGTTGCTGAGCGAAACGGTCTCGTTGCTGCGTTGGATGTTGGCAGTGGTGATACGCTGTGGGAAGTCGATACCCGTGAGAACCCTGCTTTTTGGCCCTGGGAAGACGATGATAGTGCAAAGTTGTCGGGTGGCGTTTTGCAGGCCTATGGCAAGTTATATATCGGCTCAGAGCATGGCGAAGTTGTTGCTCTGGATCGTGAAACCGGTGAGGTGGTTTGGCGCAAGTCAGTCCCGGGAGAGGCCCTTTCTACACCTGCTGCCGGAGATGGTCTGGTGTATGTGAATCTGGGTTCAGGTAAGTTGTTGGCGCTGCACCCTGATACGGGTGAAGAGCGTTGGCAGTTTGAACAAGAAGTTCCGGCACTGACCTTGCGTGGCTTGAGTTCTCCCACGTCAGCAAATGGCGGCGTACTGATCGGTGAAGAAAGCGGTAAGCTGTCGGTATTGATTGCGGAAAATGGCTTTATGGCTTGGAGCACAGATATTGCCCTGGCAAAAGGTGCTTCTGAGTTTGAGCGCCTGGTTGATGTAGATACTAAGCCTGTTGTGATTGGCAGTACCGTGTATACCATAGCGTATAATGGTAAACTAGCGGCGTTGGATGTGCGCAATGGTAATGTGATCTGGGACCGTGAATACAGCAGTTACCGAGACCTGAGCATTGAACTGAATACCATTTATTTGGTAGATAGCGAGGGCGTACTCTATGCTCTAGATAGAGAATCAGGTATCGAACGCTGGAGTCAGTCGGCATTACGCGGCTGGTATCTGACTACCCCGGCAGTAGCGGGAGATTATCTGGTAGTCGGAGATCAGGAAGGAAACTTGCACTGGCTGGATAAACAAACTGGTGCTCTGGTGTCTCGCGAAGAATTTGATAGTTCGGGCTTTTTTGTCGAGCCAATCGTGGTAGATGACAAACTGATCCTGTACACCCGTGATGGTGAAGTCAGTGCGGTAAAAATTCCGTAATCACTTTACACGGTATAAATAGAAGTAAGGCTTCGCGGTGCGAAGCCTTTTGTTGTTTTTAAAAGAGGTAGTCTATGCTTCCTGTGATCGCTCTCGTCGGGCGACCCAATGTGGGTAAATCCACTTTATTTAACCGTCTGACCCGCACGCGTGATGCGTTGGTGGCGGACTTTCCGGGCCTGACACGTGACCGTAAATATGGCCAGGCAAACTATGATGGCTATGAATTTATCGTGGTCGATACCGGCGGTATTGATGGCAGTGAAGAAGGTATCGAAACGGAAATGGCAGAGCAATCCTTGCTGGCCATTGAAGAAGCCGATGTGGTGCTCTTTCTGGTTGATGCCCGTGCCGGCATGACCGCGGCTGACCAAGCCATTGCGCAGCATTTGCGTAGGCAACAGAAAAAGAGCTTTGTTGTTGCCAATAAAACAGACGGTATTGATGCTGATTCTAACTGTGCTGAGTTTTATCAGCTGGCACTGGGTGAGGTATATCATATTGCCGCAGCGCATGGTCGAGGCGTGACGCAACTCCTTGAAGCCACGCTGGGTCCGGTAATTGCCGAACTGGCTGCAGAAGAAGATGAGATTGAGCAGGACGATGAGCTGCTGACAGAGCTTTATCTGGAAGGAGAAGAAGCCCCGGAAGAGGGGAAAACCGGCTTTGAAGACAAACCCATTAAGCTGGCGATTATTGGTCGACCAAATGTGGGCAAATCGACGCTTACTAACCGTATTCTCGGTGAAGAGCGGGTCATTGTGTATGATATGCCAGGCACCACACGGGATTCCATCTACATTCCGATGACCCGTAATGAGCGCGACTATGTACTGATAGACACCGCCGGTGTCCGCAAGCGTAAGAAAGTCAGTGATGTGGTCGAAAAGTTCTCGGTTATCAAAACTCTAAAAGCGATTGAAGACGCCAACGTTATTTTATTGGTGATCGATGCCCGTGATGGTATCTCTGACCAGGATCTCAGTCTGCTGGGCTTTGCCCTGAATGCGGGCCGTTCTTTGGTAATTGCGGTAAATAAATGGGATGGTCTGGATGATTACGTGAAAGAGCGTATTAAGTCTGAACTGGATCGTCGTCTTGGCTTTATTGATTTTGCTCGCCTGCATTTTATTTCGGCATTACACGGGACTGGAGTGGGTCACCTGTTTGAATCGGTTGAAGAAGCCTATGAATCGGCAACCAAGCGTGTTAGCACCGCAATGCTTAGACGTATCATGGACATGGCTCAGGCCGATCACCAGCCACCTCTGGTACGTGGTCGCCGGGTTAAGCTGAAATATGCGCACGCCGGGGGGTATAACCCGCCGCGCATCGTGATCCATGGTAATCAGGTGCATGACTTGCCTGACAGTTATAAGCGTTACCTGATGAATTACTATCGTAAAGCACTGAATATCATGGGCACGCCGATTAAGATCGAGTTCCGTGAAGGGGATAACCCGTATTCCGGTCGCACCAATAAAATGACCCTGTCGCAGAAGCGTAAACTCAGGGCATTTACGAAAGAGCAAAAGAATAAGCAGTAATTGCTTGATAACAGGGCGCCAATGGCGCCCTTTTTACTGTCTGCGTCATTGCTGTCCGGATCCTAAATCGGTTTACGCTGAACGAAAAATATGCTTTATTTATATTTATTTAGCCCGAATATTAGCCATGCAGTTTCTGAAAACCGTGATCTACGTTGATAGTGTCGAAGAGGTACTGGATTTTTACTATCAGGCATTTGGCCTGAGTGCCTGTGGTCTCAGCGAGGATGGGGATTATGGAGAGCTGGATACCGGAGAAGTGCTGCTGGCATTCGCCACACACCCAGTCGCTCAGGCACAGTTTAAACAAAGCTATATTCGTAGCCAGCCTAAGCAGCCTGCGCTGGGGTTTGAATTGACATTAGGCTGTGAGAATGTTGCAAAAAGCTACGACAGGGCGGTTGCTGCGGGGGCAGAGCCTTTGTCACCACCTTGCCAAAAAGGAGAGCACACACAGGCTTATGTGCGCTCTATAGAAGGCACCCTGGTTGCCTTAGTGTGCGCCGACTAAGCGGGGC
Source organism: Pseudoalteromonas sp. XMcav2-N (assembly GCF_024124545.1). Lineage (GTDB taxonomy): Bacteria > Pseudomonadota > Gammaproteobacteria > Enterobacterales > Alteromonadaceae > Pseudoalteromonas. The sequence goes on along the minus strand of NZ_JAMXSF010000008.1, from coordinate 195,481 downwards.
TATTCAGACAGTGCCCGGGCAAGGCCGACTGGCTCGATTTCTGTACAGACGTTGTCATCGTTCCAGTTAAGGCCGAGCAGCGCGTTATCGTCGCGTAAATCTTCAATCCATTCGTCAAGCAGCTCATCCAGTGCGATGGCGATAGGTTTAAAATCAGCCCACTCATCACGACATTGTGCTTTTGCATTGTCTTCGTTATCCCACAGCAGTAGCACGTCTGATTCTTCAAACTGGTTAGAGTCAACGACAACCAGGCCGCCATCCTCTGAGCCCAGTGCCCAAACTTGCTCCTGTTTTTTCGCTGCAACGACAAAACTGACTACTTCCGATTCTATTTCGATGTCACTCATGGTGTATTTCCAAAGTTAACGAGCTTATGCTCTGGGATCTGTAAGACGTGCCTCATCAAGAGACTGCCATTGGTCATAAAACTGCCCCAGAGCACTGAACGCAGTTAAGTCGAACAAGCCTCTGAAGCGGATCCAATCCAGCAGGCAGTATAAACTGATCTGAAGATACTCGCAGTTTAAAAATACGTTTTCCTGACAACGCTGCTCTAATACTTTTAAGGTTTCAGCTATTCGGCCACGTTGAAGGTTGAAAAATAGCTTGTCTTCGTTGGTGTCAAACTCTGAGCGCTGACACAGTAAAAGCTCTACCAGGGAATCGTTACAGGCATTAAGGATCGTTAAGAGATTTTCCTGCGCCCAGTTGAGGTGGGGAAGAGAAAATTTCTGTTGTAAATAACGGGCAATGACGTTTGAGTCGAGTACAGGCTGATCGTCAGCTAACAGAAAAGGCAGTTTTCGTGCCGGATTGTATCGGTTAAGCGTTGCTCTGCCTTCATCACTGAAGATGTCCAGTTTTCGATAGTCCAGGGTAATGTCATGGCGAAGGCAGTAGATGCGGATGCGCCTGACGTACGGAGATGTGTCCGAGCCGTATAAGATCATCACTCAATCCTTATGTTTTAGTTGGATGCGCAATGACTATAGCACTACTTTTATGTGGGTATAAACAGGGCAGGATATATTTAAGAAATATCACGTAGAGCTACCAGCAGCAGTAAGCTACCAGTAGCAAATGGGCACGAGCCGATTAGTCGACCCGGCTTGTCACTTCAAGCAGGTGGTATCCGAACTGAGTCTGAACTGGCCCTTGTACTTCATTGATCGGTGCAGAAAAAACCACTTTGTCGAACTCGGGGACCATCATACCCGGTCCAAACTCGCCCAGTTCTCCTCCATCCTGACCGGACGGACAACTTGAATACTGTTTGGCAATGTCGGCAAAGTCTTCGCCTGATGCAATACGTTGCTTAAGTTCCAGGCATTGGGCTTCGTTATCGACTAAAATATGTCTTGCGCTGGCTAGTGTCATTATCTCTCCATGGTGGTTAATTAATGCTCATACATTATTCTAATATACTTAGATTTAAAGCGCATTATTTAAGATCAAGTTCTTTTTCAATCGCAGCGATCAGTGGCTCAGACATGGGCTTAGTTCTACTGTTGAACTGCTGTATGGTCTTACGATCGGCAGAGATCAGATACTTGTAAAAGTTCCACATTGGTGCCCCACTCTGCTCGCCCAGATGGTGAAAGAGCGGGTTTGCATCGCTGCCTCGGACCGCGCCGGTTGCCATCATAGTGAAGGTGACGCCATAGTTAATAAAGCACACTTCAGCGGTATCTTTCTCGTCGTTCTCTTCCTGGAAAAAGTCATCAGACGGAAACCCCAGCACGACCAAGCCTTTATCTGCATAGGCTTTGTGCAGCTTTTCGAGGCCATCGAACTGACCGGTAAAGCCGCAATTACTGGCGGTATTGACCACCAATAAGGGTTTGCCTTTGAAAGCACACAAGTCAACGGTGTCTTTTGATCTCAGCTTTCGGAATTCGTAGCCCGTGAAGTCATCACATGCTGTGCTCTTTGAGAAGTTCGGGGTATCACTGGCCTGAATGCTGGCGCTGGTGAGCAGTGCTAATGAAATCAGTAGCGGTTTTATCATTGGGGAGCTCCCTGAAACTGTTTTAAATTCAATGCCTGAGTATACGCGACGTGATGGTATTCAGTTCACAGTTTACCTCTTAAACAGCATGATTCAACCGCACTGAGTATCGTCTCGGCAATTCTTGACTAAACTGAATGCAATGATTGAGAAGAATATTCTGGTAATTTGGCTTACCACAACAGGGTTTAGTTATGGAAAACAACAAGGTATTGATTATCGATAGCAGCAGTGTGCTGGCTATGAGACTGAAGGTGTTATTTGAGTTACTGGGTTGTGAAGTGGTACATCTGCACTTTCAGGTGTTGCACAAAGTTCAGGACTTTTTTGCCTACCATGTTGTCGCTATTGCCCATGGACTGCCTGATACTACGTTCGACGCTCTGTCTGCGCTTAAAGACCATGACCGCCTGATTTTATTAGCTCCCAAACCAGAAAATTCGGAACATGTCGAGGCATTCAGTCGCTTAAACCGGATGCTGTGCAATGCCATCGTGATTTACCCTTTTTTTGGTAATAAAGAAATCACTAGCTTGCTGGAACGAGTGCTTGAAACGGGCGATCATGACCGTCTTGAGCTGCCCAAAATTTTATTGGTTGATCACAGAGAGGAGCGCCTTGCCCGTCTGGCGGCCAGTCTGCGTGGCGCACAACTTACGGTGGTAACAGCGCACTGTATTGCTGAGGCTATGCAACAGGCAAGTAGCCATGATGTCGATTTGTTGATTTGTGATTTCAACCTGGAACAGGGAAGCGGGCTGGATGTTTTTAAGAAGGTGCGGCAAGTTCACCGTGATACGCGCTGTTTGTTGATGACTTCGCGACAAGATCAGGTTGATATGATGGAAGCCATCCGTCAGGGGGTGGAAGATGTGCTAACTAAGCCCATCGATGAAGGGGCGCTGCTGCAATCTCTGCATAAACTGTGGCAGAGCGAGTTGCTGCGTCGACACAATCAGGAACTGGTTGAGCGTTTACAGGATACGGTCGATGCGTTGATTGAAAGGGATAGCTTACTGCGGGTGATTTATAAGCATACGCCGGACCCCATCATGTTGTTTAATCTGGATGGCTATGTGATTGAGGCAAACGATGGTTGCACGACCTTGTTGCGCCTGCCCAGCGATCAGCTTCAGCAGCATTCGATATTCAATTTGTTTGAACCCTCATCAGTCGCAGCACTGAAAGAAGCGATTAATAATGGCGGTATCTTGCGCCATTTTAACTGTGAGCTGGTGTTGCCACAGGAAGAAGGACCCAGCATTCCCCTGATGGGCACTTTTATCGAAATTGATCATCATGGCGAAATTGCGGTAGCAGCGATTTTTAAGAACGTTGCTCAGCTAAAGCGTAAACAGCAGTTATTGGAAGAAGCCAAGGAGGTGCTGGAAGTCGAGGTTCAGGCGCGCACGGCACAACTTCAGGCAGCTAAAGAGGCCGCAGAAGCCGCGAATATCAGTAAATCTGAGTTTCTTGCCAATATGTCCCATGAACTCAGAACTCCCATGCACTCCATTTTGAGTTTCGCGCGCTTTGGGATTGATAAGTTGGCGTGTGGTGAGATACCGGTGAACAAACTGGAGAAATATTTATCACGCATTGAGACCAGTGGAGAACGCCTGCTGTTACTGCTGAACAATCTGCTCGACTTGTCCAAATTGGATGCTGGCCGTTTTCCCTTTAATCCGGCATCGCACAATTTACTGACGTTAATACATACCGCAAAAGAAGATGTGTCGGGCCTGGCGATGGCGCGGCATATTCATATCGAGTTGCAAGCACAAGAGGACAATATTGTGCTGTGTTGTGATGCTGAGCAACTGACTCAGGTAATGAGAAACTTGTTGGGTAATGCGCTGAAGTTCAGCCCCGAGCACAGCGAAGTGACCGTCTCTGTTACGCTTAACGCGGGATATGTCCATATTTTGGTGCGGGACAAGGGGGTGGGTATACCCGAGGATGAACTGGAGCATATATTCGATAAGTTTGCCCAAAGTAGCAAAACCAACAGCGGGGCTGGCGGAACCGGGTTAGGATTGGCCATTTGCAAAGAATTTGTATTGCTGCATAAAGGCTGCATTTATGCCGAAAACAACCCGGAACAGGGTACTTGTATTCATATTGAGCTGCCAATTTAGAGGGATGACTAGCGCCATGGGGGATCCCTGTCTATAACTAAATGAAAGCTGTCATTGCGGGGGCATTTCTCACGTTTGAAGATGTGTTTGCAGATGATGGTGCTTTGGCAACGGAAAAGGAACTGAGAAATGGCATTGCAACGAATCCTGGCGGTGGATGACGAACCTTTCAACCTCGAAATCATTGAAGAAATACTTGAAGACCTTGACTTTGAACTCCTGACTGTAACCAGCGGGCAGCAATGCCTGGATGTTATTGAGGATTTCGCGCCTCAGGTTGTCTTGCTGGATGTTAGCATGCCGCAGATGAATGGGTATGAAGTGTGTAAAAAGATCAAAGCCAACCTGGAGACACAGAATATCATCGTGATGTTTGTGTCGGCACGCGGCTCGGTTGAAGAGCGTATGGAAGGCTATGCGGTTGGCGCGGAGGATTACATCGTTAAGCCTTTTGGCCATAGTGAACTGAAAGCTAAATTGCTTAATTTAGGACAGATGTTGCTGGAGCGCGACATCCTGGAGCAGCAGGTCGAAGACGCAACTTCCACTGCGTTCAATGCCATGGCGACCAGCAGTGAAATGGGATTTATCGTCAGTTACATTGAACAGATAGGGGTCATTGATGACATTCAGGCGTTAGCCAAGGCCTTGATCCAGTGCCTCAGTAATTTAGGGCTAAGCTGCAATATTGAATTTCGGGTCGATGAGCAGCGCCATCATTTTGCCACTGCGGGACTGTGTTCTCCAATTGTACTGGAGTTGTTTGAAATATTACGTTCGAAGGGTCGTTTGCATGAGTTTACCAGCCGGATTTTGGTGAACTACAATCTGGTGAGTGTACTGATCCTGAATATGCCCTCAGAAGACGCGGACAAGCATGGTCGACTCAGAGATCATATTTGTTTTATTGCCAGTGTCACCGAGCAGCAATTGCTGGCGATTTTAACGCGCAAACAGCTGTTGTCTCAGCAAGCGGAGCTCAATGATGCCATTTCTATGATCCACAGTAAGTTCACCGGATTGCTGGCTTTACTCAACAACAACCGCTCTCAGAATGAATCCATTTTTCGCCGCCTTCAGGAAGTGTTTGAGCAGCGGATCCCAACCATGGGGTTGGATGAGGATCAGGAAGTATTCATTTATCAGCATGTCGACGAAGCCATTCAGGGTTCAATTGCCCGGGAAGAAGCCATTATGCAGGTGCGTGAAGCCTTCACTGAAATCGAAAGTGATTTGTCCTTGCTCAGTTCGACGGGAAAGCAATCACAGTAACAAAGAAGAGTGAGCTTTGAAGTGCCGCTGTAACAACACAGCCGAATATTCCAGGTGACCCCAGGTGAGGCGTATTTTGCTCACCATAGCGGTGTAGTTTGCAGCTCGATGTTAAAGTGATTTAAATTATTGAAATATAATGATTTTATCAAGCATCTCGCGGCAGGCCTTTCTCGATTATACGGAGCAATCTGGCGCTTTTTCGTTGTTGCTGAGCTTGTTTGGTGCGTTGCTGTTCCAGTGCCCAGACAATATGTTCCTGGACCAGCTCGGAGGCCGACTCAAGACGTGCCTCAAGTACCCTGATAATGCCGGGGTCGGGGTCGGCATTACCCAGTCCAACGGCCAAATTACGCAGCCAGCGTTCATGACCAATACGGCGAATAGGACTGCCTTCTGTATTTTTCAAAAACGTGGGTTCATCCCAGTTGAACAGGGTAACCAGCTCTTGATCTTTGAGCTGCTGGCGGGGGTGGAAGTCTTGTTCGTCAGTGAGCTGGCCATAGCGATTCCATGGGCAAACCAGTTGGCAGTCGTCGCAACCATAGACTCGATTGCCCAGTAATGAGCGATGCTGCTCGGGGATCGGGCCTTGTAATTCAATGGTCAGATAAGAAATACACTTGCGGGCATCCACCACATAGGGCTCCACAATTGCGCCGGTGGGACAAAGCGTGATACAGGCATTACATTTGCCACAGCCTTCTTCTTGTGGCTGATCATCTGTGGGCAAAGGCAGGTCAACAAACAACTCGCCAAGAAAAAACCAGGAGCCGGCTTGCTTGTGGATCAGCAAGCTGTTTTTGCCTCGCCAGCCCAGTCCGGCCTTTTCGGCAAGCTGGCGTTCCAGCACCGGCGCCGAATCAACGAATGGGCGAAAACCAAACTGTCCGACTTCCTGTGCTATGCGTTGTCCAAGTTTTTTTAACCGATTACGGATAACCTTGTGATAGTCTCGGCCCAGAGCGTAACGGCTGATATAGGCCGTTTGCTTATTTTTAAGCGCACGGGCGAAACTGGCATCAGGTGGCAGGTAGTTCATTTTGACTGAGATCACCCTTTGAGTACCGGGCACCAGTTCAGCGGGGCGGGCACGTTTCATACCATGGGCAGCCATGTAGTCCATTTCACCATGGTAGCCATTATCAAGCCAGCGCTGTAATTGCGCTTCGTGTTCGCTGAGGTCTATGTCGGTGATACCAACTTCAGCAAAGCCAAGTTCTTTGCCCCAGAGCTTAATTTTTTGCGCAAGTTCAGTATAGTTAATATCAACAGAAGAATGAGTAGTGGTTGTCACGGCATGTCTATATCACAAGCAAAATACCTGACTAATTTACCACAAGTTGCCTATACGGCCCAAGCGGTACAAGTCAATGAAGGCAAAGCGGCGCGCCTGGCTGGAACCACGTTAAGTGCATTAATGCAACGTGCCGCAGGTGCACTGTTCGAGTATGTCAGTAGTCTGACACTTAGCGGTCCTGTACTGATCCTTGCTGGTAAGGGAAACAATGGGGGAGATGGCTACGTGCTGGCACATCTGTGTCATCAGGCTGGTATTGTTGTTGAAGTACTTGCGTTGTTCGACCCGGAGCAACTTCAGGGCGATGCACGCGCGGCTTATCATCAATATCAGGGCGGCGGTGGCAAGGTGTCACGTGATTGTGTTAACTGGCAGGAGTCAGCACCCGCTTTAATCGTGGATGCCGTGTTTGGTAGCGGCTTTCGTGGCCATTTGCCAGAACATGTCGCAGCGGTTTTTAGACAGCTTGTTCAGTGCGCGTCACATCGGCTTGCGGTTGATATTCCCAGTGGTGTGAATGGCTCGACCAGTGAAGTTGCCCGGGATGCCTTTGTTGCAGACGTGACCATCACGTTTATTGCGCTCAAGCAAGGCCTGCTTACCGGTTCAGCCAGACACCATAGCGGGACTGTCTATCTGGCAGAACTGGGCGTTGGGGCCGAACTTGCACAACTGGTATCTCCCTCAAGTCACTACTTGTCAGCAGAGGCTTTGCTGGGAAAGCGTCCTGTGCGCCCAGCTGACACCTATAAAAACCGCTGTGGCCATGTGCTGTTAATTGGTGGAGGCCCTGGCATGGCGGGCGCGATACGCCTGGCAGCTGAAGCCTGTTTACGCGCTGGTGCTGGTTTGGTCAGCGTAGCAACTCATCCAGATAATCAGGCTGTGGTTCTGCAGGGGCGCTATGAACTAATGGTGCATGGTGTGACAGGACCTGATGAACTGACCCCTTTGCTGCACAAGGCTGATACCTTAGTCATAGGCCCCGGTTTAGGACAATCAGCGTGGGCAAGATCACTGTTTGATAAGGTGATGCATTGTTCTCTCCCAATGGTTATTGACGCCGATGGGCTGAATTTGCTGGCGAGACAACCCAGGCAGTGGCAGAATGCTATTTTGACCCCACATTGGGGAGAGGCAAAGCGCCTCGGTACTGCTATTGCGACCTTACCTGAGCGCAGTTCCAGGTTCGAAATGTGCGATGCGCTGGCACAGTATTTTCAGGCCTGTGTGGTGTTAAAGGGGCCGGGTACATTGATTCAGCAGGCACAGCGGTTAAATATCAACCGCTCAGGATGTGCCGCCATGGCCAGTGCTGGGATGGGCGATGTATTATCTGGTATAATTGCCGCTTTGTTGGCGCAGGGCATGAGTAAATTTGATGCGGCTATGTTGGCGGTGTATATTCATGGTCTTGCGGCTGAAAAAGCGGCACATGACGGCGCACATGGGTTGCTGGCAAGTGATTTATTTGTCCATATTAGAGGTATTATCGGATGAGTGTCGATGCGACATTAGAAATTGAGCTGGCTGATGAAGCCGCAACCATTACTTTGGGAAATAAACTTGCCAAGTTGATTGATTCAGGGGCGGTATTCTATTTGCATGGTGATTTGGGCGCCGGTAAAACGACTCTGACACGCGGTATTGTACAAGGGCTGGGTCATCTGGGAAATGTGAAAAGCCCGACCTATACCTTAGTTGAGCCATATGAGTTGGAGGATGTCTGTATTTATCACTTTGATTTGTATCGTTTAGGCGACCCGGAAGAACTTGAGTTTATGGGGATCCGGGATTATTTTGCGCCGCATGCCGTCTGTATTGTCGAATGGCCAGAGAAAGGGGCGGGTGTGATCCCAACTGCAGATATGGATATTGATCTGGCCTATCATGGTGAAGGGCGCCGTGCTGTTTTAAGGCCACACACAGAACGAGGCAGGCAGCTTGCTCAGGCTATAAGTCGATATGCGTAGTGCGATAATAAAAATTAGTTTTACCCTGTTTGCGCTGAGTGTGTTACTGCTCGCCAGCGCTGCGCAGGCAAAAAATAAAATCAACGGTGTACGTGTGTGGCCTTCACCAGAAAGCACACGCGTGGTATTTGACCTGTCTGAAAAGCCTGAATACAGCTACTTTATGCTGAAAAACCCGTTACGGCTGGTGATCGATCTGGAAAATACCAGCAAACTCAAGCAACTTCCCTCCTTGCCCAAAGAGCACAAAATCGTTGAAAAGCTCCGCTACAGTCAGGCCAAGAGTCGCAACAGCACCCGGGTGGTCATGGAACTGAGCCGCACTGCTAAGCCGGTGATTTTCGCGCTTGCGCCGACCGGGCCATACAAAGATCGTCTGGTGGTCGACTTATATGGGCAGCAAAAAAGCCTTTATGCCAGTAAATCTAAACAAAGCAAAAAGCGTGAACTGGTCAAAGACAGAGACATCATCGTTGCCATCGATGCAGGCCACGGTGGGGAAGACCCTGGCTCAATTGGGCCTTCGGGGACATACGAAAAGAACATCACACTGCCGATTGCTAAACGGCTTGCACGCTTAATTGATAAAGAGCCGGGCATGCAGGCACGCCTGACCCGCACGGGTGATTACTATATTAAACTCAACACCCGTACCGCGCGGGCCAGAGAGCGTCAGGCCGACTTTTTTGTGTCTATCCACGCAGACGCCTTCTCGCGCCCGGAACCCCGTGGTGCCTCGGTTTGGATCTTGTCATTACGCCGGGCCAACTCCGAAGTCGGTAAATGGCTGGAAGACAAAGAAAAGCACTCCCAGTTACTGGGCGGTGCGGCGGATGTGATAAAGGACACCGCGAACGAGAAATACCTGGCCAAGGCGTTACTGGATATGTCGATGGACCACTCAATGAAAACCGGCTTTAAAGTGGCGGAAGAGGTGGTAACCGAACTGAAAAAAGTGACGAAACTGCATAAGAAACGCCCTCAGGCGGCGAACTTTGGGGTGCTAAAATCACCGGATATACCCTCTATTTTGGTCGAAACTGGCTTTATCTCTAATCCGCAGGAAGAAAAACAGCTAAAAACCAGCTATCACCAGCAGCGCCTGGCGAACGCCATATTCAAGTCGATCAAGCGCTATTATCAGCAAAACCCGCCAGACAATACTTTGTTTGCGAGCCTGAGAAACAACAAACCTCTGCGTCATAAAGTACAGCGGGGAGAATCTTTAAGTGTGCTGGCCGCTCGTTATGGCACTACGGTGTCTGCACTGAAAAAGGCCAACCGACTGACAAAAAATACTTTGTATATTGGTCAGGTGCTGACCATTCCTAAGGCGTAGACCGTGGCCATTGAAATTTTACCAGCCAGATTAGCGAACCAGATAGCTGCGGGGGAAGTGGTTGAACGCCCGGCATCTGTCGTCAAGGAGCTGGTCGAAAATAGCATTGATGCGGGCGCGACACGCATACAAATAGACATAGAGCGTGGTGGTCATAAGCTCATCCGGATAAGGGACAATGGTGCCGGTATCGTCAAAGATGAGCTGACACTGGCGTTGTCTCGTCATGCAACCAGCAAGCTTAAAACTTTGGACGACCTGGAATGTATTTCGTCGCTGGGCTTTCGCGGTGAAGCGCTGGCTTCGATCAGTTCTGTATCCAGACTGACGTTAAGCTCTAAGCCTGCCGATCAGGAAACGGCCTGGCAGGCGTTTGCCGAGGGGCGTGATATGACGGTGCAGATCCAGCCGACCGCTCACCCTAATGGCACCACCATTGAAGTCAAAGATCTATTCTTCAATACCCCAGCCAGACGAAAGTTCTTACGTACTGAAAAAACCGAGTTTAGTCATATCGATGAACTGATTAAGCGCATTGCATTAAGTCGCTTTGATCTGGCCCTGACGCTGACGCATAACCAAAAAGTGATCAGGCAATTTCGTGCCCGACCGGATCCATACAGTGTGGAGCGGGTTGCTCAGGTAGCAGGTAAAGTGTTTTCACAGCAGGCAAGCTTTGTGGAATCTGGTCACGATGGCCTGAAATTATATGGCTGGGTGTTACCAGTGGGAAGCAGTAATCAGACCCAATACACTTATGTAAATGGTCGGATGATGCGAGATAAATTGATCCTGCATGCTATCCGACAAGCGTTTGAAGAAACAGTAGGAAGCGTTGATACGCCGGGGTTTGTGATTTACCTGGAACTCGACCCAACTCAGGTTGATGTGAATGTGCATCCTGCCAAGCATGAAGTGCGGTTTCATCAGGCACGTCTTATCCATGACTTTATCGTTCAGGCTGTAAAACAAGTTGTACTAAGTGAACGACCTGAGCTGCCATTGCACCAACCGGATACACAAGTGACTGCGGACATGGTAACTGACACTATAAGTCAGAGTGAGCCTGTTGCGTCTGAGCAATTAACCTCACAGCAGACACATCAGCATCAGGTTTATCGAACACCACTACAAAGCGAATATGGCGGGGTACGGAATAATACTTTTTCGTCAGACCACGAACCCTCATCCGGTGCGCGGGGGACGAGTCAAAACACCCGAAGTGGTGCGAAAAGCAACACCAGTTCAGTCTCCGCTAAGCCGCCTCAGGTTAATGTCAAAGAGCTGTATCAGGGGATGTTTACCCCGGCAGAAGCAGTGCAGGTAATACCCGGAGTTGAAGAAGCCACAGTCCATCATGAGACGGTGGTCACCCAGTTTTTGCCTCTGAATAGCGGCGCAGTCCTTTTCACTAAGGCTGGTGACCTCAGGTTGGGCCATTGTCGAGATGGCCTGAAAGAAACCTGGCAGGCACAGCTTGAACAAGACGGTACTTTGCAGGGCAAAGCATTACTATTGCCTGTGCGCGTTAATTTGAGTGCGCAGGAGATTGCGCGTATTACGCAGCAGGAGTCCTGGCTGACTTTATTGGGGTTTGCTATCCAGGCACACGAACGCTATGTGATGGTGAAAAAGTTGCCTTTAAGTCTGTACAGTCTGGATGTGCCCCAGTGTCTGGATAGCGTGTTCGATGCTTGTTCGGCAGAGGCGCAGACATTGGAAGACTGGTTAAACTGGCTGCAAACGACGACGCCGGCAAGTTACTTTGACTCTCAGCACTTTGCGGCAGTCATTGAAAAAATATTAAAAAATGCCAGAAGCTGTGCTCAAATCGAAGCAAAAGCGGTTACAATAGACCAAAGCAAGCTAATAAGCTTGTCCCAACAAGAGTCATAAGATCTTGTCCTGGCTGTAACCCTGATGTGTTGCAGCACCAACAGCAGTAGAGAAACAGTGTGCAAGCAAAACCCGTTATTACCTTGATGGGGCCAACCGCCGCCGGTAAAACCGCGTTGGCTATTGAGCTCTGTCAGCATTTAAATAGTGAGATTATCAGTGTGGATTCTGCACTGGTATACAAAGGCATGGACATAGGTACCGCCAAACCTGATGCTGCTGAGCAGGCTTTGGCACCGCACCACCTGATTGATATGTTGGATCCGGCTGAAAGTTACTCTGTTGCAGATTTTCGCCGTGATGCCATTGCCTGCATTGACCGGTTGCATGAGCAGGGCAAAGTGCCTGTGCTGGTTGGTGGCACTATGATGTATTTTAAAGGCCTGATTGAAGGCTTATCGCCCTTGCCTGAAGCCTGTCCACAAGTGCGTGAGGCGCTAGAGCAAGAAGCAAAAGTGCTAGGCTGGCCGGCTTTGCATGCACAACTGATGAAGATAGATCCGCAGGCTGCGGTGAAAATCAGCGAGAATGATTCTCAGCGTATCAACAGAGCGCTGGAAGTGCACCGTTTAACGGGTAAAACCATGACTGAATTGCAAAAAGCCAAACAAGCGCCTTTGTCTTATCAGTTTCATCAGTTTGCAATTGCCCCCAAGGATCGTAAGATACTGCACGAAAGGATAGAAAAAAGATTTAAAATAATGCTGGATCAGGGCTTTAAAAACGAAGTTTTGGCCTTATATCAGCGAAACGATTTGCATCCGGATTTGCCTTCCATTCGTTGTGTGGGATATCGGCAGATGTGGGAGCATTTGGCTGGCGAGTGCGATTATGAAGAAATGCTCTTCAAAGGGATTGCAGCGACCAGGCAGTTAGCGAAGCGCCAATTAACCTGGTTACGTAGTTGGCCAGATGTCACCTGGCTTGAAACGGACGGGCAAGAAAACTTGCAACGTGTATTAAGTTCGCTAAGCTAATAGAGGTTGGGGAAATTTTTTTATTCAGATTACTTCAACTATCTCAACATAATAACACCTAGAACGAAGGATAAGAACATGGCAAAAGGCCAATCGTTACAAGACCCATTTTTGAATGTCTTACGTCGTGAGCGCATTCCCGTTTCCATCTTTTTAGTTAACGGTATCAAATTACAAGGCAAGATCCAGTCCTTTGATCAGTTCGTAATCTTGCTGGAAAACACAGTAAACCAGATGGTTTACAAACATGCCATTTCGACCGTGGTGCCTGCTCGTGCTGTAAATTTCCAGAACACACAAGGCAATGACAGTGCAGAACATGGCGAAGATGGTAACTTTTAATCGTTTTTAGTCGATAGTAGGAGCGTAATGCTTGTTTGACCGTTATGAAGCCGGCGAACAGGCAGTCTTAGTACATATAGAGTTTCCGAATGAAGGAGATCGAGAAGATCTTCGCGAACTGGAAATGCTAGTGTCTTCTGCTGGTGTTAGTTGTTTGACGGTTGTGCAAGGCAGCCGTCAGGCGCCTCATCCGAAATTGTTTGTCGGAACGGGGAAAGCAGAAGAAATCGCTGAGATTGTCAGAACTCACAATGCAGATGTCATCATCTTTAATCATCAACTCAGTCCCTCTCAAGAGCGCAACTTAGAGCGTGTCTGCCGTTGTCGGGTATTAGATAGAACGACCTTAATTTTAGATATTTTTGCTCAGCGAGCACGAACCCACGAGGGTAAGTTGCAGGTTGAGTTGGCACAGTTGCGACATATTTCAACTCGTCTGATCCGTGGCTGGACCCACCTTGAAAGACAAAAAGGCGGGATAGGTTTGCGCGGGCCGGGTGAAACGCAGCTTGAAACCGACCGCCGCTTGCTCAGAGAGCGCATCAAAAGCATCCGTAAGCGACTGGAGAAAGTTGCGACGGTGCGTGAGCAGGGGCGCCGGGCGCGCAGCCGGAACGAGATCCCCACGGTGTCTCTGGTCGGCTATACCAATGCGGGCAAATCAACCCTGTTTAATCATGTCACGCATGCCGATGTATATGCCGCGGATCAGCTGTTCGCGACCTTAGACCCGACATTGCGTAAGCTTGAAATTGCCGATGTCGGGCCGGTCATTTTTGCCGATACCGTTGGTTTTATTCGCCATTTACCTCATGATTTGGTGGCTGCGTTTAAAGCTACACTGACTGAAACCCGCGAAGCAGATTTGCAGCTTCACGTCGTGGATGTGGCTGATCAGAGAAGAAAAGAGAACATAGAAGAGGTACAATCGGTCCTCAAAGAAATTGAGGCGGATGAGATTCCTCAGTTGCTGGTTTACAACAAAATTGATCTGGTTGAGGAGATCAACCCTAAAATAGACAGAGACGATCAAGGCGTACCAGTGCGTGTGTGGTTATCTGCACATACTGGTGAAGGCAGTGAATTGCTTGAGCAGGCGATTTCAGAGCTATTAGCAAAGAAAATTTTTGCCCATAAGCTCATCGTACCACCTGCTTTTGGCAAGTTACGTGGGGCTTTGTTTAACCTCAATGCAGTCAATGGTGAGTCTTATGACGAGACCGGAAACTGGCTGCTGGACGTCAGATTGCCACAGGCAGACTGGGAAAGACTTAAAAAAGAGCAGGGGCAGGAAATAGAGCAATTTGTGGTTGGGGATTGAAAAAGCCATATATCGCACGCATTTCTCTATTAGATCTCTGTGTTTTTTGTTAGATTTAGATTAATTCATTTTATAACAATGGAGTATAGCTATGGCCTGGAACGAACCGGGTAATAATGGCAATGATAACGACCCGTGGAAAAACCGCGGTGGTCGTGATCAGGGGCCACCTGACTTAGACGAGGTATTCCGCAAATTCAACAACAAGTTTGGCGGCATGTTTGGCGGTAAGCCAGGCAAAGGCGGCGGAATAGGCGGTGCCGGTACGGTATTTGTGCTGCTGATTGCTTTTGTTGTTTGGGCACTGAGTGGTATCTACACAGTAAAAGAAGCAGAACGGGGCATCGTGCTGCAATTCGGTGAATTTAACCGTATCGCCGAGCCGGGTCTGCGCTGGAAAATGACCTTTATAGAACGTGTTATCCCCATTGATATTGAAGCGGTTCGCTCTTTGTCGGCATCCGGTTTTATGCTGACTGAAGACGAAAACGTGGTGAGTGTTGAGTTCGAAGTGCAGTATCGAGTGGTTGACCCGACTTTGTATCGCTTCAGCGTAACCGATGCCGATCACAGCTTACAGCAGGCGCTTGATAGTGCATTGCGTTATGTTGTGGGTCACTCTCGCATGGACCAGGTCTTAACAACGGGCCGTGAATTGGTACGTCAGCGCACCTGGGATGAACTAACCAAAATCATCGAGCCTTATAATTTGGGTATCATCGTCACCGATGTGAACTTTAAAGATTCACGTCCGCCTGCAGAAGTAAAAGATGCGTTCGATGACGCCATCGCAGCACAAGAGGATGAAGAGCGTTTCATTCGTGAAGCAGAAGCATACGCGAGAGAAATTGAGCCGCGTGCTCGTGGTCAGGTAACGCGTATGACGCAAGAAGCGGAAGCATATCGAGAGCGCATCACACTGGAAGCGCAGGGTGAGGTTGAGCGCTTTGAAAAGCTGCTGCCAGAATACCAAGCTGCCAAGCAGGTTACCCGTGAACGTTTGTACATCGAAACCATGGAACAAGTGCTGGGTAGCAGCTCTAAAGTCCTGGTTGATGTAAAAGGCGGCAATAACATGATGTATCTGCCACTGGATAAGATTATGCAGCAAGGTAAGCCGGGCACGCAGGTTACCCTGCCAAGCCAGAACGACATCAATCAGCTACGTCAGTCACTGGGCCAGTCACGCAATAGTACGGTAAACAGTAGTGATGACCGTTTTTCGCGTGACCGTTTTAACAATGGTGGGAGGTAACTGACATGAAAAACATGACTATCGTAGGATTGCTCGTTGTTGCATTTCTGACTTTTTCATCGGTGTTTGTTGTGACAGAAGGGCAACGTGCCATTGTTTTACTATTCAGTAAAGTGCAAAAAGACAGTCAGGACAATGCCGTGGTCTATGAACCTGGTCTGCACCTGAAAGTGCCTTTTTTCAGTCAGGTACGTCGTATTGATGCACGTATTCAGACTTTGGATGGCGCACCAGATCGTTTCGTAACCAGCGAGAAAAAAGACTTGATCGTCGATTCGTTCGTGAAATGGCGTGTTAATGATTTCTCCGCGTACTATCTGCGTGCCAGAGGTGACAAGCAATATGCTGAAACCCTGCTGAAGCAGAAAGTGAACAATGGTCTGAGAACCAACTTTGGTTCACGTACCATCAAAGAGATCGTGTCGGGTGAACGTAGTGAACTGATGGAAGAAGCACTGGTACAGGCCTCTGAAAGTGCTCGGGAGCTGGGTATTGAAGTACTGGACGTGCGGGTTAAGCAAATCAACCTGCCAAATGAAGTGAGTAACTCTATCTTCCAGCGGATGCGTGCTGAACGTACCGCGGTGGCAAAAGAGCACCGCTCTGAAGGTCAGGAAAAAGCAGAGATCATTCGTGCTGAAGTAGACCGTCGGGTAACGGTTATGCTGGCGGACGCGGAGCGTAATGCACGTGCTGTGCGTGGTCAGGGTGACGCGCTAGCGGCAAAGATTTATGCCGATGCATATAACAAAGATCCTGAATTCTTTGGCTTTGTTCGCTCACTGGAAGCATATAAGAATACCTTCACCAATAAAGGTGATGTCATGGTGTTGTCACCTGACAGTGAGTTCTTCGATTATATGAAGAACAAAAAAGGTGAATAAGACAGGGCACGTGTTCAGTAGATGACACAGCCTGGTCAACGTAAGAACCCCGCGGCAGCGGGGTTTTTTGTACCTGCATGTTCATACCCGGCTGCTATAGGGAAATCACCACTGCTTGTGGGCAATGTATTAGTTGAAGAAAACCTCTTAATTTCATTGGGATCCCAGCAAGTGCGGAAAAAATAGCCGTAATGGGGTGTTTTGATCGGGCTTTTCTGATAAAATCTGCGCCTAATTTTTTCTAAGTGATTTTGCAATGGGTAAAAACGTCGTTGTATTGGGCACCCAGTGGGGTGACGAAGGTAAAGGCAAGGTTGTAGACCTGCTGACAGATAAAGCTTCTTTAGTTGTTCGCTATCAGGGCGGGCATAACGCTGGTCATACGCTGGTCATTAACGGTGAAAAAACCGTTCTGCACCTTATCCCGTCAGGCATTTTGCGTGACAACGTTAAGTGCGTTATCGGTAATGGTGTGGTACTTGCACCGGACGCACTAATGAAAGAAGTGCGTATGCTGGAAGAGCGCGGCGTACCTGTACGTGAACGTCTGCTGATCAGTGAAGCATGTCCGTTGATCCTGCCATACCATGTTGCTTTAGACCAGGCACGTGAACTGGCCCGTGGTAACAAAGCAATCGGTACAACCGGTCGTGGCATCGGCCCAGCCTACGAAGATAAAGTAGCGCGTCGTGGCCTGCGCGTTGGCGACCTGTTCAACCCTGAGCAGTTTGCTGCGAAACTGAAAGAAGTACTTGAGTACCATAACTTCAGCCTGGTTAACTACTACAAAGTAGACCCAGTTGACTTCCAGAAGACATACGATGAAGCAATGGAAATTGCTCAAATCCTGAAGTCTATGGTTGTTGACGTAACTGAGCTGTTGGATCAGACGCGTCTGAATGGCGACAACATCTTGTTCGAAGGTGCTCAGGGTACGCTACTTGACATTGACCACGGTACTTACCCATATGTTACCTCTTCGAATACCACAGCAGGTGGTGTAGCAACGGGTGCTGGTTTTGGTCCTCTGCACCTGGATTATGTACTGGGTATTGTTAAAGCCTACACCACACGTGTTGGTTCAGGTCCATTCCCAACAGAGCTATACGACGGCCTGGACAAGCAAGATCCAGTTGGTAAGCACTTAGGTGAGAAAGGTCATGAGTTTGGCGCAACCACTGGTCGCTTGCGTCGTACTGGTTGGTTTGACGCTGTTGCTATGCGTCGTGCAATCCAAATCAACAGCATCTCGGGCTTCTGTCTGACTAAGCTGGATGTACTGGATGGTCTTGAAACTATCAAGATCTGTACTGGTTATCAGTTGGAAGATGGCACGGTAACAAATGTGACACCATTGGCCGCAGAAGGCTATGAAAAAGTCACGCCAGTCTACGAAGAAATGCCTGGCTGGTCTGAAAACACTTTTGGTGCGACCACCGTTGAGGCGCTACCAGAAGCCGCTATCAACTACATCAAGCGTCTTGAAGAGTTGACTGGTGTACCAATCGACATCATCTCAACCGGCCCGGACCGTGTTGAGACAATGATTGTTCGTAACCCTTTCGGCGAATAAGAATTCAAGAAAAAAGCTGCTTCGGCAGCTTTTTTTATGTCCGAAGTTTACCCGCCACACCAACCGACGTAGTGGCACATTTATTGTATACTTAACATCAGTGTGTCACAGATACGTATTGAACATGAACAAGCATTTAAGTCTATTTTCAACTCTGATTGTAAGTACCTGCTTACTTTTTAGCGTATGCTCTAATTCAGAGGAGGCGATTGAAGCTGTGCCTCTTTACAGCCAAGCTGAGTTACTGGAACTGATTAGTCGCAATGCTCATCTCAAGCGTGTTAAAGACGATGAATGCCAATTGGTGCAGGATATTGAGGCCCGTGCCGAAATAATGGCGCTGCCATCTTATCAATTTCTGTATGGCGATATGCTGGCCTACGCAGTCTGTGTAGACCGCAATGTCGAGCTTGGGCTGTATTATATGCGTAAGGCTGCAGAGCAGGGGTTAGCGCCTGCGTTGGAGCAGCTTGGCCGCTATTATGATCTGGGCAAACTGGTACAGATGGACAAACGCATGGCGATCACCTATTTGCGTGAAGCGTCAGTATTGGGCAATTTGAAGGCTCAGCTACGACTGGTCGATTTGTTTAACAAAGGGTATGGCAGCCCAAGAGATTACGAAGATGCTTATCGCTGGCTGTTCCATGCAGCTGTCGCAGACAAAAAGCTGCACAAGCGTATCGAAACAGCCCTGGCGTTACTGGCGCAGAAAATGCCGGACAGTGTGGTTAAACGTGCCCGGCTACCGATGTAAGTAATACTAATCTCCCAGTTTTTCTCCGATCGGGGCCTCTTTTTGCGCCGGATCTTTCAGAACCGACAACTTGGGAGGTTGCAGTGCTAGTACCCGCTCTCCACTGCCGGGGGCGTTTTTCATATCCGTTGTAAAGGGCCGCACTGGCAGACCGTCGTCATTTTTGCCTGCTTCTCCAATGATAAACAGCGGTATCGCTTCTTTATTCACATCCTGATATTGCGCCCAGGTAAACTCTTCCGATAAGCGGGTCGCGCTCACCTTTCCCCCTTTGGCCATCATACTGCTTAATTTGGCATAATTCCCCTCATCTCCAAACAGTAACTGACGCGACAGGAAGGTTGCACTGTCTTTGTTTGCTTTGGCGTGATTCGTAGAGGACTTAAGAGAAAATACATTCTGCTCCCCCAGCAGGTGAGAAAAATACTGTACACCGAGTGCGTTATGGTGGCGATTGGGCGACAGTGCCATGACTGATTTTAAGCTGGTGAGTGGCAGGTAGCGTTCGGCATGCTCCGATTGCGGGTTACCATAATAACAGGGCAGGCCGTCCATGCGTGCCATTTTGCAGTTTTCCCAAGCCGGATCAGACAGGTAGACGTCGACACTTTGCTCCTTTAAGCCTTTGGCGATTGCCCGGGATACATGGTTGGCACCAATCAGCAACAGGGTATTAGGCGCTGGCTGGCGGACCTTGAGCAGACGCGCCAAAGGCGTAGCCGTCAGGCTTTGCAGTATCACTGTGATGATGATCACAGTGAAGATTAAAGGCACCATTTTGTTGGCATCGGGATAGCCTGACTGCATCATGCTCAGTGCGAATACGGAACCCACCGCTGCCGCAACGATACCGCGAGGCGCTATCCAGGCTAGCAGTAACCGAGAGCGCAGCGGTAGATCACTGCCAAATGTCGATACTGCAATACTCAAAGGGCGGGCAATGAACAGCACGATGGCCAGAAAGATGAACACATCACTATCGAGCAGCATCAAATCTTCCAGTTGTAATCGAGCGGCCAGAAGAATAAACAAGCTGGAGATCAGGATCATCGACAAGTCTTCTTTGAATTCCAGCACCGAATCGATTTCCAGGTCATCCTGATTGGCGAGCCAGATACCAAAGATAGTCACCGCAAGCAGTCCGGATTCATGGCTCAGGTGATTTGCCAGGGTAAAGCTGAACAGTACCAGCGCAAGAATACCAAATTTGTGTAGTTCGTATGGTAACCACTCTCGGCGAATGATAGTGGTAGTCAGCCAGCCAGCTACGATCCCCACAGAGGTGCCCACACCCAGAGTTGAAAACAGCGCTAACATGGTATGGCTGAACACGGCGGCCTCTCCCACCTGGTTGACCGCTTCAAACACCAGAACAGCAAATAACGCGCCGATGGGGTCGATGACAATACCTTCCCAGCGGAGGATCCGATCAATGTCTTTTTCCGGTCGCATGGCGTTGAGCATCGGGGCTATCACGGTCGGACCTGTGACCACCAGTACTGCGCCCAGTACCGCAGCCACCCGCCAGTCAAGTTCCAACAGCCAGATAGCACTGGCAGTGAGGATAGCAAAGGTCGTTAACATGCCGATGGAGCACAGGTTTCGCACCACCTTGCCGATGCCTTTTAATTCATGAAAATGTAGTGTGAGTGCACCTTCAAATAAGATAATGGCAACAGACAAAGAAACAACAGGAAAGAGTAAATCACCAAGCAGCTGGTCTGGTTGTAATTGTCCTGAGACTGGACCCAGCAACAAGCCGGTGAGAAGTAAAAATAAAATAGCCGGAACCCGACAGACCCAGGCAAGCCATTGGGCTAAAACAGAAAATAACGCAATCCCGGCAATATAAATAGCTGACATAGCTGCTCCCGCAAGTTGGGGTAAATATAATTATAGTGTTTGCTTGGTTATAGCACAGACAAACCACAAATAAAGTGTTTACATTGCTTTAAGTGTGATGAGCCGAGCATGTCTGGCGGTATCGCTAAATAGTAAGTCAGATAATTACACCCTTGTAATATTATGAAAGATATAGACTATTAATTTTGTTTATGATGGTTATAAATCAAAATCACGTGACAGGGTTGAAATGTAAGGTAGATCCGCGCTAAGGTATAAAGCGTTTATTCGAGCGGGCTTTGCGCCCATCATCAATCTACTCATGTGCGCAATTATTCATTGCGATCAGACCTTTTTTGCCGCACCAAACCATGGTGAGCCTGCAAAAAACGGTCCGACCCGGAGAGCTGGTCTCTCAGGTCACAATCAATCTTTCTTAGTTTTCGCAGCCACAGTTGCTTGTTAGTACTGAATCTTTCAGTGCGTGCTCGTCAGGGGTCTGTCTGTTTACCGTTTCGAAATGTATGCTGTATCCGTGTGAGTGGGTATTTCGAAGCCGTTGTTATCTTATCTTTTATATGGTCGCGTATGCTGACAAAGAAGCGTTGTAGTATCAACCAGAATACTGCGCGCATGAGGATATAAGGTAAAACGGAAAAAACATGTCAATCGAAACATCTCAACGCATAGTGATCAAAATCGGCAGTGCGTTAATCGCACCAGAGCAGGACGGTTGCCGCTCTCGTTACCTGCTTAGCATTGCCCAGTTTATTGTGCAGTGTCGCGCCAAAGGCAAAGAGGTGCTGCTGGTGTCGTCCGGTGCTGTGGCAGCCGGGTCGCACCTGTTCAAAAACAAAGACAAGAGTTCGGTGGCGGTGAAAAAAGCCATGGCGGCAGCAGGGCAGACAGAAATGATCTCGACCTGGGAGCGCTTTTTTGATTTTCCGTCGGCCCAGTTATTGCTGACTCACGGCGATTTACGTGACCGTGATCGCTACAACAGTATTCGTGAAACATTGTTCACTTTACTGGAGCAAGGGATCCTGCCTATTATCAACGAGAACGATGCGGTAACGACAGACGATCTTAAGGTCGGTGATAATGATAATCTGTCAGCCATGGTGGCAGCGGCGGCGGATGCCGATTGCCTGATCATCTGCTCTGACGTGAACGGCCTGTACGATAAAGATCCCAATAAAAATCCGGATGCCAGATTGCTGGACACGGTGGGTGAGCTGACGCCAGAGATTTATGCCATGACCAGCGGCCCTACCAGCAGTGTAGGTACTGGTGGTATGAGGACCAAGTTACAGGCGGCGGAAAAGGCTACATCCCATGGTATTGTGACCTATATCGTGAATGGTTTTAACGAAGATACCTTCTCTGAGCTACTCAATGGAGCGAATCCTGGTACACGTTTCCTGCCTTATGATACGCCGATGCAGGAGGCTGTGCACTGGATGACGCACACCGCGTCGGAGCAGGGGGAGCTGATCGTCGAGGCAAACGAGTTTGATGAACTGAGTTGTGATGACATAGTAGCAGTCAATGGTGACTTCTCGGCGGGTGAAACCGTGCTGGTGAGAAACGAAGATGGCCAGAAGCTGGCCAAGGCAAACAGCAATTACAGTAGCTGCTTACTCAACTTCATTGCCCAGCAAGACAAAGATATAGTGACCGAGAAAGTTCAGGACAGTATAGGCCCGGTCATCTCACAAAATGATATTGCAGTATTTGAGGAAAGAAATTCATGAGTTTAATTACAGAAATTGCACATAGTGCTGCGCAGGCGGCAAAAACCCTGGCGCTGCTATCGACCACACAAAAAGATGCGGTATTGCGCGGTATGGCTGGCGCACTCAGAGCCAGCATGGATGAAATCATTCATGCTAATCAACAGGACCTCGAAGCTGCGCGAGAAAACCAGTTGCCTGCTGCCATGATTGACCGTTTAACACTCACGCCTGAGCGCATAGAGGATATGGCGCAGGGTATAGAAACCATTATCGAATTACCCGATCCGGTTGGCACCGTTCGGGAGCTGGGCACTCGGCCCAACGGTATCGAGATCAGAAAAATGCGCGTTCCTCTGGGAGTGGTGTGCATGATTTATGAGGCTCGACCGAACGTCACGGCTGATGCCGGCGCTTTGTGCTTTAAGTCGGGCAATGGTGTTATCCTGCGCGGCGGTAAAGAAGCCCTGCAAAGCTCACTGGCCATCGCCAAAGTCCTGCACGGTGTGCTGGAAACTCACAGTTTGCCTACGGCGCTGATCAGCGTGATCCCCGACCCGGATCGCAGCCTGATGATGGAACTGATGCAGCAAAAAGATTACATAGATCTGATCATTCCACGTGGTGGTGAAGGCCTGATCCAGTTTGTCACACAAAACAGTACCGTGCCGGTGATCCAGCACTTTAAAGGGGTGTGCCACTTGTATATCGATAAAGCAGCCGATCTCGACAAGGCACTGCAACTGCTGCTCAACGGTAAAACTCAGCGCACTGGGGTTTGTAATGCACTCGAAGGTTTGATAGTGCATCAGGATATTGCCGGGCAGTTTTTGCCGCAGGCCGCACAAGCCCTGCAGCAGCGTGGCGTTAAGATCAATGCTGATCAGGCAAGTGCCGGTTACTTCGACGGTGCCACCGTATTGGCAGACGATGAGTTTGGTGAAGAGTATCTTAGTCTGGAGATTGCAGTCAAACAAGTGGCTGATTTCAGCGGCGCCATTGCGCACATTGATCGCTTTGGTAGCCACCACACTGAAGTGATCTGTACTCAGGATCCGCAAACGGCAGAGCTGTTCCAGCGCAGTGTTGATGCCTCTGTTGTTATGGTGAATGCCTCGTCACGATTCAGTGATGGTGGTCAGCTGGGCTTAGGCGCTGAGATTGGCATTGCAACGACCAAGCTGCATGCTTATGGTCCGATGGGACTGGAATCGCTGACAACAGAAAAATATCTGGTCAATGGTGAAGGCCAGATAAGAAATTAGTATCTAATACCAATTTCACTTAATACCTGTTCAATTTGAAGGAGCAAATATGACGCTAACTGTGTTAAAAATTTCTTATTTAGAACAACTAAATAGCAAAATTTTTGCCTTGCCTATATGGACGTAGGTACCTCAGCGATAGCAGGACGCGTGAGCGGTGTTATCGACGATATTTTCTCGCCTCAAAATGGAACACTTAATTAAGCAAATTGGTATTATTGGGTACAAGGATGTGCCCTGAAAATAGCCTAACAGACAGCCTGTTTATGTGGCTTTTGAGTTTGGGATTAATGAGAAAGGAAAGGCGGAAAGTGGTGGAGCTAAGCAGGATCGAACTGCTGACCTCCTGCGTGCAAGGCAGGCGCTCTCCCAGCTGAGCTATAGCCCCACTTCCGGTGTCGATTTGACGGTGAGAATTTAAATCATTTTTCTACCCAGCGTCAAGCCTTCGACTCAAAAAACTTGCCAAGATGCCGCTTTGCTTTGTTACACTGGGCAAAAAACACAGAGAAATTTATGATACGTGTGAGTCTACTGTTCGGCGCCGCCCTACTGCTCAGTGCTTGTAGTAGTAAGCCAGAGGCACCACTTCTGGAAGTTGAAAGCCAGCAATTACATCAACGTGTGAACGCCAAAGGACAAGATGAGTTTGCTTTTGTCGTCACGGTGAAAGCCACCCCACAAATGAATTTGGATACCAGCAAACCGGTTTCCCGACGCGAGTTGAAACGCTTTGCGCAGCAGCAAAGGGTAGAGGACTCCCCGGAGCTTAAGCTCAAACTGGAAGACGAAGCGGTTGTCAGACTCAGGCAGGCACTGGAGGATGCCAGTTACTGTGGAGCTGGCTACAAGATAGAACGGGTGTTCTGGCGTAATCGGAGTGTCCAGCTGCGTGGGGTGTGTCAGTGAGCGTATTGACTGTCGATGCGCTGGCAGCACTCATGGACAGACTAAACATATCCTATCAGGCATACCAGCATCCTCCATTGGCGACTTGTCAGGATGCTGACCGGCTCGATCTGGCGCGTGAAGGCACGCGTCTGAAAAACCTGTTTCTGCGAGATAATTACGGTCGGCAACACATTCTATTGATCACTACTGCGAGTAAGCAAATTGATTTGAAGGCATTATCCAAACAGCAAGGCTTATCTCGCCTGGGGTTTGCCTCTGACAGTCGACTACAACACTATCTGGGCATAAAGCCAGGGTGTGTATCCGCGCTGGCGACGGCCAATGACCCCCAGCAGCATGTCCAGCTGTGGCTGGATGAGAATCTACGTCAGGCTGCTTTATGGCAATGCCATCCTTTCGAAAATGATAAAACCTGGGTGTTGTCCTTGGCTGATCTTGAGCTAGTGTGGCAGCACACAGGCCATCAGCCGCAGTGGCTGGCCTTACCTGAACGACAAACCTGAACCACAGAGCAGCTATAGAGGAAGGCTGGCTCTGCTGGACCGCGCATAATGGTGATTACGCCATATCAACACTAACCCGGCGATACACATTATCAGTAGAGACAGCAAAAAATAAGGCAGTCCCCAGCGCTGATAGATGAGACCCGGCAGGTAGGAACCCAGTGCACCGCCGCAGTAATAAAATGAAACATAGGCGCCATTGGTCACAGTGGATTCGGCACGGCTAAGCTGATTAGCAAGAGGGGCGGCACTGGCATGGATCATAAACATACAGGCGCAAAACAAGGTAAAGAGCACCAGAAACAGCCAGAAGTTATGCCACAACATACCCACAATAGTCAGACAATACACGGCAAATAAGCCACTTAGGATCAGCCACATACTGGATTGCAGCCTACTCAGCAATGGCGTAGACAAAGACAGGCAAGCACCAACCAGGTAACCTGTGTAGACCCAGCCGATCAGACGAGGATCGCTTATTTTGTAGTCGTTGCTGAGGATAAAGGGCAAATAGTTGAGTAGCGCGGCAAAACAAAAAAACATACAAAACACCGCCCCATAGAGACCTAACAAATCAGCCTGTTTGAGTGGTTTGAGATATGCTAAAGGGTGATTGGCCGGACTGTTGACGACCTGAGCTCGTTGTGGCTTTATCCACAAAGCCAGTATTATCAGGACAACGGCATTGAGCAGGTAAAAGCTCTGCCAGTCGAACCACACCGCAAAGTTGGCAGCTAATGTGCGGCCAAGGTAACCTCCGGCAATGGTGCTGCCAATATACCAGCTCATTGACCGCTTCAGTTGGTTATGCTGGTAAGTTCGGCCCAGATAACCGGTCATTGCGGTGAGGGCGGCCGGAAGTAACAGACCCTGCATAAAGCGTATTGCCATCATCCATTGAAAATCCCCACTGAACGCAAAACCAATGCAACATAGTGCCAGCATCAGCATGCTCCCTTTGATGATCCGCAATGGATTACGTTTCGTAAATAATAATCCATAGCAAATAGGCGCAATAGCCAGTGGCAGCATAGTCAGCGACATAAGCATACCTGCTTTTGCCGGCGCGACCTGATAAGACTCTGCAAATAAAGACAACAAGGGTTGAGGGGCGTACAGCACACAAAAAATGGCAACAGAGCACAGCAGCAAGTGCGGCAGAGACATAATCTATCCATAATGATCAAATCGCGCTCAAATTATGCCTGCCGAATCACAGAATTGCGAAGTAAATCACAGAAAACTTGCGTTAAATCATATTTTTTAGTGCCGACTCTGCTAGATTTTTGAGGTGTAAAATTTTTCTTCCGGAATGCTTACCAGCAGTGGTCAAATTCGTCCACTGCGTTAAAATAGCGTCAGTCTAGTTTTATGGAGTGGCATTATGGGATCTCTACAAGATCAACTTTTGAAAGCGGGCCTGACCACCGAGCACAAAGCCAAAGTTGCGAAGAGCGAAAAACGCAAAGCGCAAAAGAAAAAGAAGAAAAAAGGCGCGACCAGCGACGTCAGCGATCTGCAAAAACACATTGAACAAACTAAGCAAGCTCAGCAGCAAAAAGCGGAAGAGCTCAACAAGGCAAAACAGGCAGAACTCAAAGAGCGTGAGCAGGTTGCCAGGGTGAAACAAATCCTGGAGCACCATAATCAGGATGAGATCCGTGGCAATGTGACCTTTAACTTTACTTATGAAAGTAAAATTAAAGAGCTGGATGTGAATGCACAAACTCAGCAGGCATTAGCAAAAGGCAGACTGGCGATATGCGTACTGGAAGGTCAGTTTTATGTCTTACAGGACGAGCCGGCACGTAAGATTGCTGAAGTAGATGAAAAGTACATTGTCTTTCATGTTGAAGATGATCAGAAAGATAAAGACGAAGATGATCCGTATGCGGACTTCGAAGTCCCGGATGATCTGATCTGGTAGGCACAGCAGCCGTACCTGTAAGCTCACCGTCATGAGAGTATGGATAACAGTGCGGCATAGACTACACTTGAATTGATCCGTTATATAAGAAGAGAAAAGATATGAGCAAGATGAAACAACTGATGTTGGCCAGCACGTTGGCCGTTGCTGCCCTATCAGCTGGTACTGCCAGTGCAGCTGATGGTAAAGCGCTTTATACTGCAAAAATGTGCCAGACATGTCATGGCGCAGAAGGTAAAGCACCTATCATGCCTGTGTATCCTAAATTGGCTGGACAAAATAAAGAATACTTGTTGGCACAGATGAAAGACATTAAATCAGGTGCGCGTAGCAATGGTATGTCTGCGGCGATGAAGGCCATGACAGCAAATGTATCTGACGCAGAGCTGGAAGCCATTGCCGATTACCTGTCAAAAGTTCAGTAACATTGACAGTTAATAAAAAAACCACCGCTTGTCGGTGGTTTTTTGATCCACATCGACTATTCTGCTTTCTCCCGGCTTGAGTTATTGCATCCCGGAGATGAGTGTTTTAGACTTCTATACATCCAAAATAAATTGGGCTTTATAACAAAAGGAAGGGCCATGTTTGAATTGCCGAAACTCAACGTAAAAGACAAAGTCAGTGAGCAAGAGTGGCGACTACGTGTTGATCTGGCAGCGTGTTACCGTTTGGTGGAGCACTTTCGCTGGGGCGATCTGATCTATACACATATGTCTGCACGTCTCCCTGGTACCGATCATTATCTGGTTAATGCCTTTGGGCTGAGTTTTGATGAAGTCACGGCCTCCAACTTAGTAAAGGTGGACCTGCAAGGCAATATTCTGGACGATACGCCGTTTGAAATTAACCCAGCCGGTTTTACCATTCACAGTGCCATTCATGAAGTGCGTGAAGATGCGCACTGTGTGATCCATCTGCACACCAAAGAGACCATTGCAGTTGCGAGCCTGGAAGGTGGGTTATTACCCCTAAGCCAGCACAGTATGTTCTCTTTGCCTTCATTGTCTTATCACGAATACGAAGGCCTGGCGGTGAATGATGCTGAAAAAGCCCGGTTGCAAAATGACCTTGGCACAACCAACCATATGCTATTGGTGAATCACGGCGGCCTGACAGTCGGACCAACAGTCGGTGATGCTTTTATGCGCTTTTATGATCTACAGCGCGCCTGTGAGATCCAGGTCGCGATTCAGGCAACAGGTCGACAAGCCATTGAAGTTCCGCAACCCATTCAGGACAATATTTATAATCAGGCAAAGGTGGTGCACAGTGGTAGCACCGGTGGCCAATTAGCCTGGCCTGCCATGTTGAGAAAGGCATACCGCCTGGATCCTGGCTTTGCCGAATAGGAGTCAAAATGAAAGTTAATCGCGTCGAAGTGTTTGATATTCACTGTCCGGACAGACCAGCCTGGACCCCGGTATTTGTTCGTATTCATACCGATGAGGGAATTTCCGGAGTGGGCGAAGCGGGCCTTGCCTATGATCTGGGCCACAGCGCAGCGGCTGCCATGATCAAAGAAATGGCAGAAGCCTTTTTAATCGGCCACGACCCGTTCCAGACTGAAATGCTGTGGGCTCGTATGTTACGAGAGAGTTTCTGGGGACTCGGTGGTGGACCTGTGGTGTATGCTGCAATGAGCGCCATTGATACGGCGCTGTGGGACATTAAAGGTAAAGCCTTAAACCTGCCTGTTTATCAACTGCTTGGCGGTAAGGTGAACGACGAGCTGCGCACTTATGCATCACAGCTTCAGTTTGACTGGGACAATGAATTTAAGGCGCTGGTTCAGCCACACGAATATGCTGAGGCAGCTCACAAAGCGCTGGCTGAAGGCTATGATGCGGTTAAAGTTGACCCTATCATGTACGACAAAGACGGAAATACTTACTACGACCGCACCAAGCTGATCTCCCGCGCCGAGATGAAATTATACCGGGCGCGTATGCAGGCGATCCGTGAAGCCGTGGGCGATGAAGTTGATATTATTTTTGAATGTCACAGTTTGCCAGGCGCGACCTCTGCGATTCAAATTGCTGAGATTGCAGAAGAGTTTGACTGTATGTATTACGAAGAGCCGGTTAATTATCTTAACCATTCTTTGCACGCCAAAGTAGCTAACAAAACAGCGGTGCCAATTGCCGGCGGTGAGCGTTTGTATAATCGCTGGGATGTACGTCCTTATTTTGAAGATCAAAGTATTGATGTTCTGCAGCCGGATATCGGTCTGTGTGGTGGCTTTACTGAAACGAAAAAAGTCTGTGATTACGCCGACATTTTCGATATCCGTATTCAGGCGCATGTCTGCGGTGGCCCGGTTGCGACAGCGGCTTCTTTGCACCTTGAAACGGCCATTCCTAATTTCCTGATCCATGAGCATCATACTTATGCGACTAAAAAGTGGAACCGGGAACTGTGTCTTCAGGATCCGCAGCCAGAGAAAGGCGTGTTCAAGGTCTCTGAAGCACCAGGCATTGGCATCGAGTTGAATGATGAAGTGGTAATGCGCTCAGCCCGAGTTGAAATCAAGTAACTCACATTTAGCATCAGACATAAAAAAACCCAAACAATTGTTTGGGTTTTTTTAATTCTGCATCCGGCTTATTTAAGTAGTGACTCAGTCAGCACTGGACGAATTTCTTTTACAATGGCCTGACACAGCTTAGGTGCGCCACAGACGATGTTACCGCTGTTGTTGTAGTTGGTACCGCCAGCGAAATCCATCAGCATCCCGCCCGCTTCTTTGATCAATAGTTCACCAGCCGCTGTATCCCACGGCTTAAGACCGATTTCATAGAAACCATCGATACGACCCGCAGCAACATAGGCCATATCCAGCGCTGCAGAACCGGCACGACGGATATCGGTAGTCTGGATAAACAGGGCTTTAAAGGCCTCAGTGTATGCGTCCAGGTGGTGCTTTTGCTTGAATGGGAAGCCCGTTGCCAGTACAGAACCTGCCAACTCGTTACTCTTAGTAACGCGAATACGTTTGCTGTTTAATTGTGCACCCTGGCCGCGAGAGGCGGTAAATAGTTCATCGCGGATTGGATCGTATACAACGGCTTGTTCTACGCGGCCTTTAACTTTCAGCGCGATAGAAATAGCGAAGTGAGGAATGCCCTTGATGAAGTTAGTGGTGCCATCAAGCGGGTCAATAACCCAAAGGTAATCGGCTTGCTTGCCATCGGTATGGCCAAGTTCTTCACCGACAATTGCATGCTCCGGGTAGGCTTTTAAAATTGTGTCACGGATAACCATTTCCGCGTCTTTGTCTACGTTTGTAACGAAATCATTTGCGCCTTTTTGTGACGTCTCAACCTGAGACATGTTTTCACAAGCACGTAGAATCACCTTACCCGCGTTACGCGCAGCGCGTACCGCAATGTTTAACATTGGATGCATAGCATTACCTTTGAATTGTAAAAGAACTAAAATTTTTGAGCCGGCGTATTCTAGCGATTTTTCCTGCAAAGTAAATAACCCTGCACTAAAAAGAGTGTGCTTTTTTTAATCAATACGAGTAAGTGACTCAAATTCAGGCAGTTCTATTGAGTCACTCTTGTTGAATGATTTTACGCTTTACCAGCCTTTCTGTTACCGACTTGCGGTTGGCCCTGATTTTACTATCTGGCGAATTCGCGTTTGTGTTAAACTCCGCCATTATTTTTTCCTGAGGCATAAGACATGGCATTAGAAGACATTCGCATTGTATTGGTTAATACCTCCCATTCAGGCAATATCGGCTCGGTTGCACGCGCGATGAAAACCATGGGGTTATCAAAACTCTACCTGGTAGACCCCGCGTGTGAAGTAGACAGTCATGCCAGCGCCCTGGCGGCCGGTGCAACAGATGTACTGGGCAATGCGGTTCGAGTAGAGAAACTCGAAGACGCCATTGCAGACTGTGCCCTGACCATAGGGACCAGTGCACGTTCTCGTACGCTGTCGTGGCCTATGGTTGGTCCGCGTGAATGCGCACAAAAACTCGTTGATGGGGCAGAAAAGACGCCGGTAGCTTTGGTCTTTGGTCGTGAAAATAGCGGTCTGACCAACGAAGAACTGCAGCTGTGTAATTACCACGTCTGCATCCCGGCAAATCCGGAGTATAGCTCTTTGAACCTGGCTATGGCGGTGCAGACACTGGCTTATGAAACCCGCATGACCTACCTTGACCGTCAGGAACAACCTGTTGAGCAGGACGATGTTCAGTACCCGACATCTGAGCAAATGGAGCTGTTCTACGAGCACCTCGAGTCTACCCTGAACGACACTGGCTTTATCATTAAACAGCATCCAGGCATGGTGATGACCAAGCTAAAACGCCTGTTTAACCGCGCGCGTCCGGAAGATCAGGAATTAAACATCCTGCGTGGGATTTTGAGCTCAATAAATAAATCAATAAAATAAAAGAGTTAGGGTTTTGGTATGAGATATACCAAAGCGCTGCAATAATCTCTTGCGCAAATACTTGACTAAATTACTCAGGTAATTACAATGTCCGTAATACCTGAGGAAATTAGTCAGGTATTACGATAAGCGCAGATTAAATACGTCAGGTAAGTACCTACCTACGTGATATCCGCATGGTACGGGGCGATTCGTTGTTGGTTAATACTTGACTATCTTAGTCAGGTAATTACAATTTGCGCCTTGATAACTTTTCTGGGGGCACGCATGAAACTGACTTCAAAAGGCAGATATGCAGTGACAGCGATGCTGGACGTCGCACTACACGCAAATATTGGGCCCGTGCCTCTGGCGGATATTTCCGAACGTCAGGAAATTTCCCTGTCATACCTGGAACAATTATTTGCCCGCTTGCGCAAACATGGCTTAGTCAGCTCTGTACGCGGACCGGGTGGCGGCTACTTGCTGGGCCGCGACGCGCATACTATCTCGGTTGGTGATGTGATCGCTGCGGTAGATGAATCTGTAGATGCAACCCGATGTCACGGAGAAGGCGGCGGCTGCCAAAGCGGCATGCGCTGTCTGACACATACACTGTGGTCGGACTTAAGTATGCGTATTGAAGAGTTTTTAAACAGTATTTCCCTCGCCGAGTTAGTCGCCAATTCTGATGTGCAGTCTGTTGCCACACGTCAGGACAATGGGGTTAACAGTGCAATGAAGCAATTAGAGAATATTCAAGTGAGTTGCCAGCTGTAAACTGGCGTCTAGCGGAGAAAGAAATGAAATTACCGATATATTTAGATTATGCAGCGACCACTCCGGTTGATCAGCGTGTTGCAGACGAAATGATGCAGTGCCTGACGATGGATGGTAATTTTGGTAATCCAGCCTCACGTTCGCACCGTTTCGGGTGGCAGGCAGAAGAGCTGATTGACCAGGCGCGTAATGATATCGCTGATTTAATCAATGCCGATCCGCGTGAAATTGTTTTCACCTCAGGAGCTACAGAATCAAATAACCTGGCTATCAAAGGTGCGGCTAACTTCTATCAGAAGAAAGGCAAGCACGTGATCACCGTTAAGACCGAGCACAAAGCTGTGCTGGACACCTGCCGTGAACTGGAGCGTCAGGGCTTCGACGTCACTTATATGGAAGTGGAAGAAAACGGCCTGCTGGATCTGAAAAAGCTTGAAGCCGCTATCCGCGAAGACACCACTCTAATCAGCGTCATGCATGTTAACAACGAGCTGGGTGTTATTCAGGATATCGCCACAATCGGTGAAATGTGTCGTGAGCGCAAAATTATGTTCCACGTTGATGCTGCGCAAAGTGCCGGTAAAGTACAGATTGACCTGCAACAACTGAAAGTCGACTTCATGTCTTTCTCTGGCCACAAAGTGTATGGCCCTAAAGGCATTGGTGCATTGTATGTCCGTCGTAAGCCGCGTGCACGTCTTGAAGCGCAAATGCACGGTGGTGGCCATGAACGTGGTATGCGTTCAGGTACACTGGCAACCCACCAAATCGTGGGCATGGGTGCTGCTTTCCGTGTTGCCAAAGAAGATTTCGAAAAAGATCATGCCCACATCAGCACCTTGCGTAAGCGTTTGCTGGACGGCGTGATGGATATGGAAGAAGTGTATTTCAACGGTGCCATCGACCAGTCTGTGCCGGGTATTGTTAACCTGAGCTTCAACTTTGTTGAAGGTGAGTCATTGTTGATGGCAGTTAAAGACATCGCCGTGTCATCTGGTTCTGCATGTACTTCTGCAAGCCTTGAGCCATCTTATGTTTTGCGTGCACTGGGTCGTAACGATGAACTGGCACACAGCTCTATCCGCTTCAGCATCGGCCGTTTTACCACTGAAGAAGAAATCGATTATACCGTTAAACTCATCAAAGACTCGATTGGCCGTCTGCGCGAGATGTCACCACTTTGGGAAATGTTCAAAGATGGCGTGGATTTAGATGCAGTTGAATGGGCACACCATTAAGCAAATCCGTGTATAGCAAGTTAATACTATAGGCAGGTAGTGAGGAAAGAATTATGGCGTACAGTAATAAAGTAATTGACCACGTGGAAAACCCACGTAACGTTGGTTCATTAGACAAAAATGACCCGAATGTGGCAACTGGTATGGTTGGCGCACCGGCTTGTGGTGATGTGATGAAGCTACAGATCAAAGTATCGGATCAAGGTATCATCGAAGACGCGAAATTTAAAACGTATGGTTGTGGTAGCGCTATTGCGTCATCGTCACTGGTCACCGAATGGGTGAAAGGTAAGACGCTTGACGAAGCGGGTGAAATCAAGAATACCGACATCAGCGCTGAACTAGAGTTGCCACCAGTGAAAATCCACTGTTCAATTCTGGCAGAAGACGCGATCCAGGCTGCAATTGCAGACTACAAGAGTAAACAGGCGAAGTAAGAGATAACTATGGCAGTGACACTGACAGAGTCGGCGGCAGGCCGAGTACAGACTTTTTTGGCCAACCGCGGTAAAGGCATTGGACTGAGAGTCGGCATTAAAACGACCGGCTGTTCGGGTCTTGCCTATGTACTTGAGTTTGTCGATGAGCTGGACGAAGGCGATGAGGTGTTTGAAGAAAAGGGCGTCAAGCTCATCGTCGATGCCAAGAGCCTAGTGTATATCGATGGCACTGAGCTAGACTACACCAAAGAAGGTCTGAATGAAGGGTTTAAATTTAACAACCCGAATCAAAAGGACGAGTGTGGCTGCGGCGAAAGTTTCACCGTTTAATCTCTCTTGTGATTAAAAAATAGAAAGCCCTGCCTTGGTAGGGCTTTGCTGTATTGGATGCGTATGCGATATTTTGAATTATTCGATTTACCTGTCAGCTACCAGGTTGACCTGAACGTTTTGAATCAGCGTTATCTTGACCTGCAACGCGCGGTTCATCCGGACAAGTTTGCCCATCTTGGTGAGCGTGAAAAACTGTTAGCGGTGCAAAAGACCGCAGAGATCAACGATGCGTTGGCAGTGCTAAAACACCCTGTGAAACGCGCGGAATACATGTTGAGTGAACGCGGTGTCGATATCCGTGCAGAGCAACAAACCCTGCAGGATCCGGCCTTTTTGATGCAGCAAATGGAGCTGCGTGAAGCGCTGGAAGACATTCAGCATAGTGGCGATCCGGAAGCAGAAATCGAGTCATTTGAAGCGCAAGCTAAACAGCTGGAGCAGCAATATAGCGCTGGCCTGGGTGAGCTTTTAGCGAGCAACGACGAAGCGCAGCTGCATCGTGCGGCGGATCATATTCGCAAACTCAAGTTTGTTTATAAGTTGAAAGACGAGTTGTCTAGAATTGAAGACAGTCTGTTCGACTGATTGATACTGTGTGGCTGTAAAGTGCAGCGACAACCAGCTTCACCAAAGTGAAAGAGCATTATGGCATTACTGCAAATTGCTGAGCCGGGGCAGAGCGCGGCACCTCATGAACATAAACTGGCCATCGGGATAGACCTGGGCACCACGAATTCGTTGGTTGCTACGGTCCAAAGTGGCGAAACCAAAACCCTGACCGACATCAATGGCGAGGCGATGCTGCCCTCTGTGGTTCGTTATCACGGTGAGCAGGTAAGTGTTGGTAAGTTGGCGCAGCAAGAAGCGGCATTGGATCCGGAAAATACTCTGATCTCAGTAAAGCGCTTTTTGGGTAAAACGGCCGAAGAAATTGCCAGCAGCTATGGTCAGCTGCCTTATACCTTTGTTGAGCATCAGGGCAGCCTGGCGGTTCAGACTTGTGCTGGGCCAATCAGTCCGGTTCAGGCATCGGCTGAAATACTCAAATCACTCCATCAGCGCGCGGTTGAAAGCTTTGGTGGTGAAGATGTGATGGGCGCGGTGATCACTGTACCTGCCTATTTTGATGATGCACAGCGTCAAAGTACTAAAGACGCAGCAGAAATCTCGGGTCTTAAAGTATTGCGTTTATTGAATGAGCCAACCGCTGCGGCAGTCGCTTATGGTCTGGACTCAGGTCAGGAAGGCGTGATTGCCGTTTATGATTTGGGCGGTGGTACGTTCGATATTTCTATCCTGCGTTTGAATCAAGGCGTATTTGAAGTACTGGCCACCGGCGGCGACTCAAGTCTGGGCGGTGACGACTTTGATGCGCTATTGGTGAATACCTTTAAACAGCAAACCGGATTAACCGACCTGACTGCCAAAGAATTGCGTTTATTCATCAATAAAGCCAAAGCCTGTAAAGAAGCGCTGACCAGCTATGAAACGGTAAACGTGAAGTTGCCCGTGCGTGAGCAGGAATTTACCGTGACGGTTACCCGAGATCAGTTTGCTGAATTGGCTGAGGAATTGGTTAAGAAGACATTGCGTTCGTGTCGCCGCGCGCTCAAAGATGCGGGCGTTGAAAAAGAAGAAGTGCTGGAAGTGGTGATGGTGGGTGGTTCAACCCGCATGCCTGTGATCCGCAGCGCCGTTGAAACTTTCTTTGCTAAGCCCCCATTGACGTCGATTGACCCGGATCGGGTCGTTGCACTGGGCGCTGCTATTCAGGCAGATATTCTGGTCGGCAACAAGCCTGATTCGGATATGCTGTTGCTGGACGTTTTGCCATTGTCTTTAGGCCTGGAAACCATGGGCGGGCTGGTTGAGAAGATCATCCCGCGTAACACCACCATTCCGGTTGCCCGTGCGCAGGAATTTACCACCTTTAAAGATGGTCAAACGGCCATGTCACTGCATGTCTTGCAGGGCGAGCGTGAGCTGGTTGATGACTGTCGCTCTCTGGCTAAGTTCAGCCTTAAAGGCATTCCGCCAATGGCGGCAGGTGCGGCACACATTCGCGTAACCTTTAAGGTGGACGCGGACGGTTTGCTGAGTGTGTCTGCAATGGAGAAATCCACTGAGGTACAGGCTGAAATTCAGGTTAAGCCGTCGTTTGGTCTGAGCGATGATCAGGTTGCACAGATGCTCAAAGATTCCATGAGTAATGCCAAAGAAGATATGCAAGCACGTATGCTGAAAGAACAGCAAGTTGAGGCACTGCGTGTACTGGAAGCACTGGAGGCCTCTCTGGCGACCGACAGCGAGCTGCTTAATGAGCAAGAGTTGACGGCATTGCGCGATGCGATGGCCGGGCTTGATAACGCACGATTAACGGCCACGGATCCACAAGCGATCAAAGCGGCAATCGAACAGGTGGATGAGGCAAGCAGTGAGTTTGCGTCACGCCGTATGGATGTATCAATTAAACACGCACTGCAAGGTCAGTCGGTAGACGAGGTGTAATATGCCACAGATTATCTTTTTACCCCATGAAGAACTTTGCCCGGAAGGTGCAGCCATTGAAGCTGAGTCAGGCAAAACCGTACTGGATGTGGCGCTGAAAAACGGCATCAGCATTCCCCATGCCTGTGAAAAATCCTGTGCCTGTACGACCTGTCACGTGGTGATCCGTGAAGGGTTTGACTCGCTTGAAGAAAGCGACGAACTGGAAGACGATATGCTGGATAAAGCGTGGGGGCTGGAAGCTGAATCCCGGCTGGGCTGTCAGGCGGTGATTGCCGACGAAGACCTGGTTGTGGAAATCCCCAAATACAACCTCAATATCGTCAACGAAGAACATTAATCTTTGTCTCTACAGGGCCGCATTTAGCGGCCCTGTTCAGTGATGGAAGGAGCGTTTGCTATGACACTTATCACCGAACAAAACCACTCCTGGGTGAATGGCAATCCCTGGCAGTCAGAGCGGCAATTAACGGTGCACAACCCGGCCAACGATGTGCCCATCGCGACGGTTTCCATTGCCGATCACGAGGCGGCAGAGCATGCATTGAGTGCTGCACAAGCTTGTTTTGATACCCTTAAACAGCGCCCTGCCCAGCAGCGGACGGAAGTGTTGGCGCGTTGGCATCAGCTTATTCTGGATAATGAAGCGGTGCTTGCTGAGCTGATGACCAAAGAGCAGGGCAAGCCGCTTCGTGAAGCGCAGGCTGAAGTCAAATACGCAGCGGGGTTTGTTCAATGGTTTGCCGAGGAGGCTAAGCGTGCTTATGGCGAAGTGATACCATCGCACAGTCCCTCGCATCAGCTGACAACGATAAAGCAGCCCGTCGGTGTGGTGTTGGGGGTCACGCCCTGGAACTTTCCATTGGCTATGATCGCGCGCAAAGTGGCACCAGCTTATGCTGCGGGTTGCCCCTTTATTCTTAAGCCGTCAGAAGAAACGCCTTTGAGCGCCATTGCTTTGGCCAAATTAGCGTTAGAAGCCGGGTTTGAAGATGCCGCTTTTCAGGTTCTGGTAACGGATGATGCTGAGGCGCTGGTCGCCCCCTTACTGGCAAGCCCGGTGGTGCGTAAGCTGACTTTCACCGGCTCCACATTAGTGGGTAAAAAACTGCTGGCACACAGTGCCGACACGGTAAAACGGACCTCAATGGAATTGGGCGGCAATGCGCCCTTTATTGTGTTCTCCTGTGCGGATGTCGAAGAGGCGGTGGCAGGCTTGATGGTGGCTAAGTTTCGAAATGGCGGGCAAACTTGCGTGGCAGCTAATCGGGTTTTTGTCCATCAGGATATACAAGAGGCGTTTACCAATGCACTCATTGAGGCGGTTGCCAAACTGGTGGTCGGCGACGGGTTAGAGGCGAATACCGATATCGGGCCTCTGATTAACCAAAGGGCTAAAGACAAGGCGCAGAAGTTGATTGAGGATGCGCTTAGCAAAGGGGCTCAACGGACTTATAAGGGAGTGGACGGAGCCGGCAACTTTATGGCACCGACTATTTTACTGGGTGTTACCGAGGAGATGGACATTTACCATCAGGAGATTTTTGCGCCGGTTGTTAGCATCATTGTATTTAATGACGAACAGTCTGTTATACGTCAGGCGAATACAGTCAATGAAGGACTTGCTGCTTATTTCTATTCTCAGGATGTGTCTCAGATCCATCGGGTGTCGATGGCGCTTGAATATGGTATGGTTGGCATTAATGAGGGTGCTATTTCGAATCCGGTTGCACCGTTTGGTGGGATGAAGCAATCTGGCCTGGGGCGCGAAGGAGCCAGAGAAGGGCTTCAGGAATTCCTTGAAACCAAATACGTGTGTCAGAAGTTCTAAGTATGATTGTTCCGTAATTTGGAACTTTTATTTGGACCCGTTGTTGGTAGTGCGAATAGAGTTACAGCTTTATTCGCATAAAAACGTAAATAACCCTATAAATTTCAATTTTTTAATGATTTGCGTTCCCGCCGCTTTGTTATATTTAAAGCGTGACTGTTATCTCGATTTTTACAACGACTTTTAATTTATGTCTAAGCTATGTACACTAGCCGTTTAAATTTTGATTGGCTGGAGCTTGTCTATGTACACTGGGAAGGAGCCGACTTTGGTGATCCTGGCTGCGGGCCTGGGGAAGCGGTTTGGCGGTAACAAGCAAATTGCGGTATTGCCAGATTTTAACTGCACCATTATGGAACTGAGTATTCAGGACGCACATGCAGCTGGGATCCGTCATGTGGTGCTGGTCATTAATCATCTAGTTAGGCCATTGATAGAGCAGGAAATTTTACCGCGACTTTCGCGCGACCTGCAGGTTGAGCTAGTTGAGCAAGCCATCATGGATGTGCCACCACGTTTTAACACCAAAGCACAATTGCGTCAAAAGCCCTGGGGAACCGGACATGCACTGCTGTGTGCAAAACCGCATATCCCAGGCGCAGCCATTGTGATAACGGCAGATGACTATTACGGCCCTGCTGCTTATAAACAATTGGTTTGCCACTTTGCAGAGTCAGAGCAAAGTGACATGGCTATTGTCGGCTATCCATTAGAGCAAACTTTGTCACAGCAAGGTGGCGTAAATCGAGGAATATGCCAAACTCACAATGACTGGTTAACAGAAGTTGTTGAATATCTGGATATTCAAAGAGGTGCTGATGGTCTGTCGGGTAAATCGCCAGAGGGAAGTCGGGTAACTATACCTGGATCGGCTCTGGCATCGATGACTTGCTGGGGTGTAACGCAGACTTTATTAGTACAGCTTGAAGTTGAGTTTTCACAGTTTCTAGAAAGCTATGACAGCGATGTCAAAAACGAGTATTATTTGCCTGACTGTATCCAAAGTTGCGTCCAGCAAGGCCTGCTCCAAGTTCGAGTGCACCGCACCTGTGACCGCTGGTTTGGTATCACTTACAAAGAAGAATTAAAGAGTGTCTCAGGATTATTATATGAACTACGTCACGGATGAGCCTATCACCTGTCACAGTATTGAGAGTGGCAATGAGGTTACAATGAAAAATCGCGCAATTGCAGAAGTCTTGTCGCAGCAATTTGGTCTGCATGGAGAGTCTGTTTCTCTTCGTCCTATCGGCAATGGACATATCAATACAACGATGTTGCTAAAGAACAAGCAGCGCGCTTTGGTTGTGCAAAAACTCAATACAGTTGTTTTTCCAGAGCCTGAGCAGTTAGTCAAAAATGCGAGAAAAATCGAACAACACCTGGAGAATAAAGCCAGAGATGGAGGCTATGAATTAGCAATCATTCGTCATGTTTCAACAGTTAGCGGTGATTACTTGGTACACATCGAGGGCGAAGTCTGGCGGGCACTGGAGTTTATAGGTGGTAGTTACAGTGAAGATGTCGTCGACAGCGAAGTGAAGGCTGCTGTTGCAGCGAGTGCTTTTGGTCAGTTTGCTTCTGCATTAGATGATTTTGATGCGACTCAGCTCCATCACGTGATTCCAGATTTTCACAATCTGGCAATGCGCATAGAGATGTTTGAAAACACTCTCAGTCGTGATCCGCTGGGGCGTGCAGCTTTGTGTCAGGAGGAAGTTGCGTTCTGCCGAGCACAATTTTCACTTGCGCAAGAGGTGGCCGAGGTGGAAGCGCAATTGCCATTGAGAGCGTGTCATAACGACACCAAGATCAATAATATGCTGTTCTGTTCAGAATCAAACAAAGCTCGAGCCGTCATTGATCTCGATACCTGTATGCCTGGTTACTGGCTTTATGATTTTGGTGACATGGTTCGAACTTTCTGTTCTCCGGAAGCAGAGGATTCAACTAATCTGACGAATGTTCGGGTGCGAGAAGAGATATTTGCTGCGCTGGTAAAAGGTTACAAAGGGCCTCTGTCAGCGAGCCTGACCGACACAGAAAAGCACAGCTTTATTCTTGGCGCGAAAGTTATGCCATTTATGATTGGTTTACGCTTTTTGACAGACTACCTGGATGGAGATAATTATTTTGCCACTAAACATTCTGAGCACAACCTACAACGCGCGAGAAACCAGTTTGCGTTGTATCAGGATATCGTCGCGAAGCAGGTTCAGTTGAGTCATATTATTGATGCCGCCTGAATGTTTAAAAGATGGGAAAAGCGCCGCAATGGCGCTTTTTTTACGCCTGAAACACGCATCGCGCCATTGTGGTGATCTTGAACATCCTTTTGTACCGATTAGATATCTGTTTGTCGCAATGCTTTTGCAACCCTGTGTACAATCCGTTAGCGTTCAGGGGAAGTATCTTCGAGGATAATAATAATGACAAATTTAAATCGCCGGGATTTTCTCAAAGCTGCCGGGGTTGCAGCGGCCGCAGGCGTCGTATCTGGGTGTGCACAGAGCAAAGCAGACCCGTTGCAATATGTACCCGAGCGCCAGGGTAAATCAGTGATTGGCCTGGTAGCGCCAAAAATGGACATTGTTCGTGTCGGTTTCATTGGCGTGGGCCAGCGGGGGTATGGTCATGTTAAACGCATGAGCCATATCGACGGGGCTGAGATAGTTGCCCTGTGCGATACGCATGATGCCGTTCTGCAGCGTTCAGCAAACTACCTCGCTGAGCGTGGTGCAAAAGCGCCTGCGCTGTATCAGGGGTCTGAATTTGCGTACCGGGAAATGCTTGCCCGGGATGATATTGACATCGTTATCATTTCAACTCCGTGGCGTTGGCACGCACCTATGGCTGTGGATACCATGGAAAGTGGTAAGCATGCCTTTGTTGAGGTGCCATTGGCTCTGACAGTTGAAGAAATGTGGCAACTGGTTGACACCGCAGAGCGTACCCAGAAAAACTGTATGATGATGGAAAACGTCAACTATGGCCGTGATGAACTGATGGTGCTGAATATGGTGCGTCAGGGCCTGTTTGGTGAACTGTTACATGGTGAAGCGGCTTATATTCATGAGCTGCGCTGGCAGATGAAAGAGTTGGAACATAAAACCGGCTCCTGGCGCACTGAGTGGCATACCAAGCGTAACGGCAATCTCTATCCTACCCATGGCCTGGGACCGGTTTCTCAGTATATGAACATCAACCGGGGTGACCGGTTTGATTATTTAACCTCAATGAGCTCGCCGGCACTGGGCCGGGCAGCTTACGCAGCGCGTGAATTTGCGCCGGACCATCAGCGCAACCAGTGGCAATATGTGGCCGGTGATATGAATACAACCTTGGTAAAAACGGTAAAAGGACGCTCTATCATGATCCAGCATGATACGACGACACCTCGCCCTTACTCCCGACACAATCTGATCCAGGGCACCAATGGCGTGTTTGCCGGGTTCCCTAATCGCATTGCGCTGGAACACGGTGGCACTAAATCGTTTCATGAGTGGGATGAGGATATGAGTGCCTGGTATGCCAAATATGATCACCCCTTGTGGCTGAAGATGGGGGCAGAAGCTGAGCGCAATGGCGGTCATGGTGGCATGGACTTCTTAATGTTCTGGCGGATGATTTATTGTTTACGCAATGGCGAGCCGCTGGATCAGGATGTTTATGATGGCGCGGCCTGGTCAGTGATCTCGCCCTTGTCGGCCCAGTCAGTTGCAAATCGCAGTGAGTCAGTCACTATTCCAGACTTTACCCGGGGTGCGTGGGAAAGTGCAAAACCATTGGGGATAGTTGGCGCATAGTTGCTTGCCAACACAGATCATCCAATCCGGGTGTGGTATCATTTCGGGGTTGACACCTTATAGATACCCACACTCGGAGGTAGGTTTGCGCGGATCATTTAAAACTCATGTCTTTTTGTGTCTGATCTTATTGATCACTATGCTGGCTATGGGCTGTGGTATGACCCCAAACAGCGCCCGGCAAACACACCATCTCAGTAAGCTTCAACAGCAAATAAATAACTATATCGCGACCTATCAGGCGCGCCAGGACTTTGAACACTTTTTGTCTTATTATGCCGATGATGTGCAGCTTGAAGACATGCTCTATGGGTTTGCCGTCAAAGATAAGCAGGGGCTTGCTGAATTTTTTAACTGGTCAGCGGGAAATGTTCAAATTCTGGATGGCTCACAAACCTTTACACTGGACGAGGTGATCGTCAATGAGCAGCAAAGACGTGCTGTTATTCGTGGTACCTACGCCCGCTTTACGTATGAAGGGCGGGAAATGGGGCCCTGGCGGTTTACAACCGTGTTGCATTTTAACTCGGATAATAAGATTTCCTATCAGCA
Organism: Pseudoalteromonas sp. XMcav2-N; assembly: GCF_024124545.1. GTDB lineage: Bacteria > Pseudomonadota > Gammaproteobacteria > Enterobacterales > Alteromonadaceae > Pseudoalteromonas. The sequence continues at coordinate 152,381 of NZ_JAMXSF010000008.1, read as the reverse complement.
GGATTGGATCAACTACCGGCCTCTCACATTGACGGACGGTGGCAGTAATTTAAACCTTCTAAGCAACTAACACCTTTATAACTCTGGCGAGGACTCTGCTATGCAACTCTCTGTTGAGATCAGCAAATACCCATTACACTCGGACTATATTCCGTTTATCAAAGATTTTATTGAGCGGCTGAATCAACATCCGGAACTCAAAGTGGTAACAAATACCATGTCTACCCAAGTGTTTGGCGACTATGATCTGCTGATGGCGGTATTATCTAAGCAAATGAAGCACTCATTTGAACAGTTCGGAAAAATAGTGTTTGTCTGCAAATTTATCAGTGGCGATCTGTCACCTCAGTCATGATGCAGTGGCTTACTGAAACTCTGGCCGGGTTTACCGCTATGTCAATGTGGGAGTACCTGGCAGTTATTTTATCCGCGGCATACTTGCTACTGGCAATTAGGGAAAACTCCTGGTGCTGGCCAGCGGCGTTTGTCAGTACATTTATCTATACCGTGATGTACTGGAATGGTGCATTGCTGATGGAGTCGTTGCTGAACTTTTACTATATGTTTATGGCGGTGGTTGGCTGGTGGATGTGGCGCAGTGGTCGGCAGGACAAGTCACTGCCCATCGTGTCCTGGTCCTTGTTACGCCATGCAGTTATCATTCTGAGTACCTTAGTTGTGGCACTGGCGATAGGGTATGTAATGGACAATTATACCCATGCTGAACTGGCCTATCTGGATAGCCTGACGACTTGCTTTGCTGTGGTCACAACTTATCTTGTTGCCCGCAAGGTACTGGAGAACTGGTTATACTGGGTGGTGATCGATGCCGCCTCTATGTATCTATACTATCTCAAGGGCTATTATCCCACGCTGGTGCTGTTCGGCTTCTATACGGTGATGGTCTGTTGGGGCTATGTACGCTGGTATGAGGTCCATCAAAACAAAGAGGGTAAGCCGCTTGCCGCTTTGTAATGCCCAACTCGAAGGTTTGCTCAGGCAGGCCTTTGAAGATGTTTCAATCCGTACGCTGCGACCGCTCGATAAAGGGTTAAGTAATAAGAATTACTACCTGGAGGCAGGGCAGCAGAGCTATCTGCTAAAGTGCTACTCCAATGCGCTGCCCACACTGGCATTGGATGCGCAACGTCAGCTGGCAAAGATTGGCGTGGCGCAATCTCCGGTCGCCTATGATGCGCACACCCGGCTGGCCTTATTTGACTTTGTTACGCAGAGCGATGAGGCTATACGTCTCAATGGTGCGCTATTAACGAGGCTACACACATTACATCAGTTTGCTTTCCCTGAGATCGGACATCTGAGTTTGAATGCTGCTCTGGCAGAGGCGGGTCAGGTGCTGACACAGTCTGCATATGCTGCACAACTGTGCTCGAAGTTGGCGCAGTTTGAGGCGGACATCTGTTTTTGTCACAATGATTTGGTCAGGGACAATATTCTGGCTACAGCTCAGGGGCCAGTGTTTATCGATTTTGAATATGCGCAGTATAATGATCGGTATTTTGATTTGGCGGCTCTGTGTACGTCATTTTCACAGACAGTGCATCAGGGCAATGCTATGTTGGGTCAGTACTATGCACTGTCTGGCTCTGCTATGCCTGCTTATGCCCAAGACAAGCTCAAGTGCTATGTTCAGGTTTATCTGCTCCTAAGCATTGCCTGGTATCAGCAGCGCGGGTTGGAGCAGTATATAAGACCTTTGTGGGTACAACTAAAAGTCTGGCGGGGCTAGTTGCTTCGCTCAGGCGTGTCAGCCCGAAACCATTCGGGCAATAAAACAGGCTGAAAACGAAGCAAATGGGAAGAAATGATGGGGCTGCCTTTCGCGGGGCTAAATACCTCCCAACCGTTGTGCCAGTTCTTTGTACTTTTCTACATCTTCTTTATCAAAAATCGGTTCGCCCTGGTCGTCCTGTTGTTTGGCAACCAGAAGGTTTTCGCGTGCCAGTCGTCTGACGCGCTCCACTTTAACATCTAAAAATTCAGCAACTTGTTCAGTGGTCATTGGAGTCATAATACGGTCCTCTCAGATGATGTCATGTTAATACAGGAAGACCAATTTCCCTTGTATTAACAGGTCGTCATTATTGTTATTGTTTTAAGCATAGTTAAATATCGCGAATTTCGCTCTATGTGAAGTCTTTTTTCCAGTTTTAGGCCATAAATTAAGCATATAGACAACAATGACTAGTATTTGCCGCCCGATATGATTATTATTGGCACCACTAAGATGTTGCTCTCGTGGTGAAATGGATATCACGTGGCCCTCCGGAGGCCAAGTTCTAGGTTCGATCCCTAGCGAGAGCGCCATTTTATGTTGCTTTCTTTTTATTTTCATATCAAACGCTTAAATCCACTTTCTACGTTTAAATAGTATCGCAACTGCAACGGTTAACACCACCAGTGAAATCACAAAGACAGTAAATGACCAGGGGTTCTCTGTGCCTGGGATACCACCAATATTGACACCCAACAAGCCCGTTAAAAAGCCTAATGGCAAAAATAAGGCCGCGACAACGGACATGATATACATGCGCTGGTTTAGTTGTTCATTGAGCTGATTGGCGATGCTTTGTTGTAGAACCTGCGCGCGTTCTATGCTGGCCTCGAGTTCTTCAATATAGCGGCTCAGGGTATTATTGGCTTCACCCAATAACCGTCTCTGCTCAAGGCTGAGCCAGTTTACCTTAGTATCGATCAGGTCATAGATTGCCTGACGCTGAGGTTTAATATAGCGCTTCAACGAAATCACCTGGCGCCGAAGCAGGGTAATCTGATGGTAGTCAGGCTGAGATTCTTCTTTATCCAGCTGCTCTTTAAATTCGTCCAGCTGTTCTTCAACCTGCCATAGTGTATCTTGCATACGGTGCGTCAGACGATCAATCAAAGCACAAGTCAGGTCGCTAATTGTGTGCGCACCTGCACCATCTAGTAAGGCATCACGTAAATCTTCGATAGAGATCAACACCCGCTTACGACAGGTGATCAACAGGTTTTTACTGACAAAACAGCGGACTGAAACCATGTCTTCGGGATTTTGCCTCGGGTTTAGATTAACGCCCCGTAAAAAAAGCAATAAGCCCTGACTGGCCCGGGTAACGCGTGGGCGGGTTTCTTCGGCAAGTAGTGCCTGCCATTCCCACTCTTGTAAGCAATCTAGCTGGCTGAGAAAGTGTTGTACGGCCTCACAGGTATAGTCGAAATGCAACCACATTGGCTGTTCATCTTGGAGTGCCTGTGCCTGTGCCTGTGCCTGTGCCAGGTCAGTGACAGGCACCGCGCCACCCTGACCATTGAGGCTAAGCGCATGAAGTAAGCCTTCCATATTCAATCCCTACAGGTAATCAGGTATGTTTATCATTGGTTAGCAGAGGTGTTTTGGCAAGTGCCACTACAGTATTTTACTGAGCACCTGATTAACCGTTCGGATCACCTCATCACGACATTGATTAATGAAAAAGTGATCGCCATGGAAGTAGTGAATATCAATTGTATGGTCACTGAGGTCTTGCCAACCATGCAGCTGTTCAGAGCTGATATCACTATCCTCATATCCGTGAAATACGGTGATTGGGCAGGGCAGGGCAATTGCTTCGCCCTGATAGCACTCGGCAATCTGAAAGTCAGCTCTGAGTAAGGGCAGCAGCAACTCCATCAGTTCTTTGTGTTCCAGCAGCTCCTTAGGGGTCCCGTTGAGCTTATATAACTCAGCTACAAAGGCGTCGTGAGGCAGGTTGTGGATCCGCTCTTTATCTGAGGACGTATGAGGAGCGCGGCTGCCTGAAGCAATGAGGTGGCGTGGCAGAGGCGCATTTCGCTTAGCCAGGTGTTTAGTGGTTTCAAAAATAACCCGACTACCCAGGCTGTGACCCATCAGAACATAAGGTTTTTCGGTCAGAAACGCCTGATGTGCAAGTAGTTCGTCGACTTTACGCTGCATGTCAACATGGGCCGCTTCTCCCATTCGAGCGCCCCGGCCGGGGAACTGTAGCAATACCAGCTCTACATCGGGGTGCAATTCATTACTCCAGGGCATGTATATCGCTGGAGAGCCCCCGGCATAGGGAAAACAGAAGAGTCTGAGTTTTGCATTGGGGTTCGGTTTAGGTATTACAAAAAGCTTGCTGTTCATATCGTTATGTCTTTTTCTGGAATTGGGAACTATCCTACCAGACGATATTCAGCCGCGTCATTTTATTCAAAAAATATTCACATAATACTCAGACTTTCAGATGCACAGGACAGAATTGACCTAGTGTTGCACGAAATCCTGATTGAACTTGCCTTCATTGATTGTTAAAAGTGCCAAGATCGGCGAAAATAGTGCACGATTAAAAATGAACCCGCCGGATGACCCTGCAAAGTGTCGTGCGCACACTTTGCGCAGCATGTATGGATCCGCGTATAACCAAAAGAATTGACTAATGGCAGATCAGACTTTCCTCAATGAAATAAATAAGCGACGTACTTTCGCTATCATCTCACACCCGGATGCGGGTAAGACCACCATCACAGAAAAAGTATTGTTGTTCGGTAAGGCCCTGCAACAAGCGGGTACGGTTAAAGGTCGTGGCTCCAACCAGCATGCAAAGTCAGACTGGATGGACATGGAAAAAGAACGTGGTATCTCAGTGACGACCTCAGTCATGCAGTTCCCGTACAACGACAGCCTGGTAAACCTGCTGGATACGCCGGGACACGAAGACTTCTCGGAAGATACTTATCGTACCCTGACTGCTGTGGACTCGTGCCTGATGGTAATTGACGCTGCGAAAGGTGTTGAGGATCGAACTCGTAAGCTGATGGAAGTCACCCGCCTGCGTGATACGCCAATCGTGACCTTCATGAACAAACTGGACCGGGATATCCGCGACCCGATGGAGTTGCTGGACGAAGTTGAGACTGAGCTGAACATCATGTGCGCGCCCATTACCTGGCCGATCGGCTGTGGTAAAGAGTTCAAAGGGGTTTACCACATCCATCGTGACGAGACCATTTTGTACCAAACCGGTCAGGGCCACACCATTCAGGACGTCCGCACCATTAAGGGGCTTGACAACGCCGACTTAGATGCCGCCATCGGCGAAAGCCTGGCTGAGCAGCTGCGTGAAGAGCTGGAACTGGTGATTGGTGCCTCACATGAATTCGACAAAGAACTATTCCTGAGCGGCGAACTGACGCCGGTGTATTTCGGTACAGCATTGGGTAACTTTGGTGTAGACCATATGCTGGATGGCCTGACAGAGTGGGCACCGTCGCCGTTGCCGCGTCAGACGGACGAGCGTGAAGTGAGCGCCGACGACGAGAAGTTCACCGGCTTCGTATTTAAAATTCAGGCTAACATGGACCCGAAACACCGCGACCGTATCGCCTTTATGCGTATCGTGTCGGGTAAATACACTCAGGGTATGAAAATGAACCATGTACGCCTTGGTAAGCAGGTGAGCATTTCCGATGCCGTGACCTTTATGGCCGGTGATCGTGAGCGTGCACAGGAAGCTTTTGCCGGTGACATCATTGGTTTGCACAACCATGGTACTATCCAGATTGGTGATACCTTCACTCAGGGTGAAAAGCTCAAGTTCAGCGGTATCCCGAACTTTGCCCCTGAGCTGTTCCGTCGCATTCGTCTTAAAGATCCGCTCAAGCAAAAGCAGCTACTGAAAGGCCTGGTACAGTTGTCGGAAGAAGGTGCGGTGCAGGTGTTCCGTCCGCTGATCAACAACGACCTGATTGTAGGCGCCGTTGGTGTGCTGCAGTTTGATGTGGTTGTGGCTCGTCTGAAGTCTGAGTACAACGTCGATGCCATTTATGAAAGCATTAGCGTGCAGACGGCGCGCTGGGTGCACTGTGATGATGAGAAGAAGCTGGCAGAGTTCCGTCGTAAGTGTGAGCAGAATCTGGCGCTGGATGGGGGCGATAACCTGACTTATATTGCGCCAAGTCGCGTTAACCTGAATCTGTCGATGGAGCGTTATCCGGACGTACAATTCCATCAGACGCGCGAACACTAAATTAAACTGGGGCATCCGTTTGTTTGGTGGCCCCAAAAGTCCTGCTTCGGGTTGATTTGACTCCGCCGCTTCCTATAAGCTGGTGCATTCGACCCGATTGTTCGCTGACTGTTTAAAGCTGCGTTTTATTCCGGCGCCCCGAGGCGCCGATGATGTTTGCTCAGTGCCCAGGCTGGCACTGACCCAAAGGAAACACAATGAACATTAAAAGTATTCTGATTGAAAAAGCTCTGTCTGCGATGGCCGCGGCAGGGATCCCTGAAGGCACTAACCCGGCGGTCACGCAAAGCACCCGCGCACAGTTTGGTGACTATCAGATCAACGGCGCAATGGGCGCCGCAAAAGCACTGAAAACCAACCCGCGTGAGCTGGCACAGAAGATCATTGATAATCTGGATGTCAGTGACCTGGCTGCAAAAACCGAAATCGCCGGCCCGGGGTTTATCAATATCCACCTGAAGCCTGAGTTCCTGGCAACCAGCCTGGAAGCGGCTAATCAGGATGCCAAGCTGGGCGTCGCTGAACACGCTCAGGCACAAAATGTGGTGGTGGACTTCTCATCGCCTAACCTGGCCAAAGAAATGCACGTAGGTCACCTTCGCTCGACCATCATTGGTGATGCGGTGGTACGCGCCCTTGAGTTCCGTGGTGACAAAGTCACACGTCAGAACCACGTGGGTGACTGGGGTACTCAGTTCGGTATGCTGATCGCCCATCTGGAAGACATGCTGACACAAGGCATTGACCTGGAAAATGTGGCCCTGGCCGATTTAGAAACTTTCTATCGTGACGCCAAGAAGCGTTTTGACGACGAAGAGGGTTTCTCAGATAAAGCACGTGACTACGTGGTTAAGCTGCAAGGCGGCGATGCGCACTGTCAGAAACTGTGGCAGCTGTTTATCGACACCTCAGTGAAGCACTCTGAAGAAGTATATAAAAAGCTTAATGTGACGCTGACTCGCGACGACATCATGGCCGAAAGTGCCTATAACGATCGTCTGGCCGGTATTATCGAGCTGCTAAAAGAGAAAAACATTGCGGTTGAAGATCAGGGCGCGCAGGTGGTGTTCCTGGATGAGCTGGCAAACAAAGATGGTGAGCCGTCGGTGTTTATCGTGCAAAAATCTGGCGGTGGTTTCCTGTATGCCACAACCGATCTGGCAGCCTGTGATTATCGCTCCAATGAGCTGGGTGCCGAGCGTATCCTGATCTTTGTAGACGCGCGTCAGAGCCTGCACTTTAATCAGGTTGAATTGACTGCCCGCAAAGCGGGTCTGCTGCGCGACGAAACCAGCTATGAGTTCTGTCCGTTCGGTACTATGATGGGCAGCGATGGCAAACCATTTAAGACCCGTACCGGCGGTACGGTGAAGCTGGCGGAGCTGCTTGATGAAGCGGTGAGCCGTGCCAGCGAGAAACTGGCCGACCGCGCGTCAGAGCTGAGCGAAGAAGCCCGTGCTGAAATCGCCCGTAAAGTGGGTATTGGTGCGGTAAAATACGCTGATCTGTCGAAGCACCGTACCAGTGATTACATCTTCAACTGGGATACCATGCTGAGCTTTGAAGGCGCCACGGCCCCTTATTTGCAATATGCTTATACCCGTGTGCGCAGTATCTTCCGCAAAGCCGGAGTAGACAGTGCCGCACTCAGTGGCAGCATCAGTATTGTTGAGCCACAGGAAAAGGCGCTGGCGCTCAAGCTTCTGCAACTGGAAGAAGTGTTAGACTTGATGATCGGCGAAGCAACACCGCACGTATTGTGTGGTTATCTGTACGAGCTGGCGAGTCTGTACATGACCTTCTACGAGGCCTGTCCAATCCTCAAAGACGATGTGGCTGCTGAGGTACGCGAAAGCCGACTGTTGCTGTGTAACCTGGTTGCCAGAACACTGCACACAGGTCTGGAGCTGCTGGGCATCGAGGTGATGGAGCAGATGTAAGCCCTGGGTGAGTTCATACAGCTCATGCAGCGTATTACATGTTAGACTAAGGCCGCAATATTGCGGCCTTTTGTGTTATATAAGGAATGACCACCATGAAACTTGATGATATTCGTCGCGAATATACCAAAGATGGCCTCTCCCGCGAGAAGCTGGATGATAACCCAATTGTGCAGTTTGAACACTGGCTGCAACAGGCGGTGGACGCCAACCTCAGCGATCCGACTGCCATGGTAGTGGCCACGGTGGATGAACACGGCCAGCCGTCGCAGCGTATTGTGTTGCTCAAGCAGGTGGACGATAACGGCTTTGTGTTTTTCACCAACACCGGGTCGCGTAAGGCACAGGAGCTCAAAGGCAATAACAAAATTTCATTGCACTTTCCCTGGCACAATCTGGAGCGTCAGGTAATTGTGTATGGTGAGGCCGAGCCGCTGCCAACCACCGCAGTGGCGAAATACTTTCTGTCTCGTCCCAAGGAAAGCCAGCTGGCCGCCTGGGCATCACAACAGTCGCGTCCGGTGTCTTCGCGTCAGGCTCTGATGCAAACCTTTAACAGCATGAAAGCCAAGTTTGCCAAAGGCGATATTCCGCTGCCGGATTTCTGGGGTGGCTACTGTGTTAAACCCCACCAGATTGAGTTTTGGCAAGGGGGAGAGCACCGTTTGCACGATCGCTTTATGTATCGAAAAGACCCAAGCGGACAGTGGCTGGTTGAGCGTCTGAACCCATAGTGCCGTGCCTTATGCGCTTTATTGATACCCACTGCCACCTGGACTTTGATGAGCTCAGAGACCAGTTGCCACAGCATTTGGCTGATGCGCAGGCGCTGGGCGTTGAGCGCTGTGTGGTGCCGGGCGTGACCTTGGCGCAGTGTCGCACCTTGCCCGCTTTTGCACAGCAGTACCCAGGCGTCAAAATCGCTTTTGGGTTGCACCCGTATTTTATGGCGCAGCATAAAGCGGGTGATATGGCGCAACTGGCCGAGCTCGCGCATCAGCATTATTCTGAGCTGGTGGCCATCGGTGAGTGTGGAATTGATGCCATGGTGGAGGACATCGCCGCGCAGCAGCAATTGTTTATTGAGCATATTGCGCTGGCCAATGCGCTTGGGTTGCCGCTGATTGTCCATCACCGCAAAAGCCATCATCTGCTGGCAGCGGCCTTTAAGCAACTGCCCCCTCAAAACGGCGGCGTTATTCATGCCTTTTCCGGCTCACTGCAAGATGCCAACACGTATCTCAAACTGGGTTTTAAACTTGGCGTGGGGGGCACCATCAGCTATCCGCGGGCGGCGAAAACCCGCACTACGCTGACTCAAGTGCCGTTAGACTCGTTAGTGTTGGAAACCGATGCGCCTTCTATGCCGCTAGCGGGTTATCAGGGCCAGCCGAATGTACCTAAAAGGGTGGTGGAGGTGTTTGAGCATTTGTGTGCTATGCGAGAAGAATCCCCTCAAGACATTGCAGAGGTAATTTACAAGACGTCTCAGGAAATATTAAGCCTATAACGGCCAGGATGAATATGTTAGTACCGGGATTTGGCTGCACAAATATTGATAGGTTTGATTGTTGCAAAGAGGGGTTCACCCCTCTTGTGAGACTTCATGTGTTGTCTTAGTCTGTTACACAGTGTCTGCCTGGCTCAGTATTACAGTTGAAGTCAGACTGTCTGTTACCGCACCAGTATCGACAGGAAACAGGGCGAGTTTCAATAGTTCCGCCTGCCACATTTGGCGTTGCCTGAGCATCTAAATTACTTAGATTAGACAGCACCTTCATATTTTTCTTTTTGATCTGTAATTTCATTTTGTTTTCCTTAAACTTGAAATTGTGCCAACGCTGAATTGATTGCTCAGCGCGGTATGCTAATTACCCATTCTGGTAACTTGAAGTTAAAAATTATCTTAATTTCAACCAAATATCAATATTTTTAACTTTTTTTCTTTGGGGTTGTTCATACAGGTTTTTAGGGTTACTGGCAATGCTATTGCTCATCAGCAACGCTATTGCGGATCTGACGTTTCACTTCCCAACGCTTTAAGGCCCGGCCAATTTGCCAGGTAAAAATACAGGCAATAACCAGCATCAGCAGCACCACGCGACCCAGCTCGTGGAAATGGCGGTGGCTTTCGGCCATGGCAGATTCGGTTAAATACTCGACGCTGACAAAACCTAGGGGTTGTTGCTCCGTATCATAAATGGGCTCAACAATGGGCTGCTTAGACTGAGTCAACCCGGCTAAATGGCGAGGCAAGTCGGTTATCTCAGGTGGTGCATCCTGGCCATCATTACCGATAATAAATTGGCCTTGTTGATTGTAGAGCCTGACCGACAACACAAATGCGTCACTGGCGAGATGATTACACAAAGCCCTGAGTTGAGGCGTATCCATGCGACTGAGCGGCAAGGCAGCATTCAGCGCCAGTTGTTTAGTCAGGCTACGGCCTGTGTGATCAGCATTGGTGTGTAACAATTGATGAGAACGAAAGCTGGTATTAAAGGCCAGCCAGGTAACGGTTAAAAAGCACATTGCCGCGACCAGCAGACGCAGTAAACGGCGGTTGCGTGACGAGGAGAGATATTCAAGGGCTTGTGTATTTTTCATAGATCTTGTTTGCCTGCTGACATGCCATGATTAAGATGTTACAAAGGGCGCATACCGTTACCAAGCAAGTAATCACACATCGGCTCAATGAGCCGGATATGACCCCAATCAGGAGTATCCATGTCAAAGTCACTCGCGTCAATCCAGTTGCGTGCCATCGCTGAGCCTGCTCAGCAGCTTCTTACCTTAGCAAAGTGGTACCAGATTGAAAACGAAGATCAGCTAAGGCCTGGCAGCAGCCCGCTGTCTGAAGATGGTCAGTACCTGTGTTTTTTTGGCGCTGAGCTCAGTAGTGCGAATGTCCAGGAGATTCTGCGCTTGTGTCAGCAGGCGGATATTGAGGTCACCAAACTGGCGCTGTATCAGCCAACAGCAACGATGACGCCTGGCCTGGTTGTATACACGCATTCGGCACGCGATGTACGTGCGCCCATACGCGCTGTAGCGGCTCAATGTGGCCTGCAAGGTGCGGCTATCAGCCAGCCGCCCAGTTTGCTTAAGCCCGGGTTACTGGTAATGGATATGGACTCAACGGCAATCACCATCGAGTGTATTGATGAAATTGCCAGACTGGCCGGGGTGTATGATGAGGTTGCTGCGGTGACCGCACAGGCCATGGCCGGGCAGCTGGCGTTTAACGATAGTCTGTATCAGCGTGTTGCTAAGCTGTCCGGCGTCGAATTGCCGCTTATTCAGCAGCTCAAAGACAACCTGCCGCTGATGGAGGGGGTCGCCCAGCTGTGTGCGGTGCTCAAAGCACATCACTGGCATCTGGCGATTGCCTCTGGTGGCTTTACCTGGTTTGCCGAAGCGCTAAAAGCGCCGTTGCAGCTGGATGCCGTATTTGCTAACACATTGGAAATTGCCGACGATAAGCTGACTGGCAAAGTGCTGGGCGAGGTCGTTGATGGCAGCAAAAAAGCCGAGGTGCTTAAATCTCTGGCTGAACAGTTTGGTATTGCACCTAAACAAACCGTGGCCATGGGCGACGGCGCCAATGATTTAATCATGATGGCTACTGCCGGGCTAGGCGTCGCTGTACATGGCAAACCTAAAGTGGTCGAGCAGGCCGATGCCGCGATAACCCAAGGGTCGTTGACTCAGCTGCTATACTTATTGGCTGTACCATGTAGCGAGTCTTAACTCGATTTTACTTATTTAGGGGGCCGTACCGATGAAGATCGGATTTGTGCCGTTTGCCGCGGTTTTACTCATGATTGGGTGTGCTACACCATACAAAAAAAATGGTGTGGGTGGTGGTTATGATGACTGGGATCTCGGTGGAGGTGTACATCGTGTGGCTTTTCACGGTAATGGTCATAGTACCCCCGAGCAGGTTAATAAATACTGGCACAGGCGAGCTGCTGAGTTATGTGTATCAGGTTATGAGGTGATTGAGCTCAGCACACATTCGAATGAGTTGAGTATTAGCGGTGAGCATTCTCCTTCACTCAGTTCCGCGCATGATGTTACTTTACCCAGTCAGATGGGTAAAATTAAATGTCGCGAGTAACGAAAGGGTATCTAGTTTCCTCACTCCTGCTGACAGGAAAAGTATTGTAGCTTGTACGCGCTTGATTTAACTTTTGTCACAATGGGGTGGTTAAAGTGCGGGCTAGCAGCCCGCACAGAACTTGCTTAACTCTCCTGCCAGATCTCCCGATAGTGTTTGTCTTCCAGCCACTGTGCAAAATAGGTATCAAACAAACTCTCCCAGTCGCCCAGCGTAATATTATAGCGCTCTGTCAACGCAATAAAGTTGTCCTTATCATACGGGTCCATCGGCATAAAATAGGCTTCAAACAGGTATTCGTCGTAACCGGGGCGTGATGACAATAAACCTTGCATAATGACCTGATCTTTGCCCTCACGCTGCACCGCGTAGGCTTCACAGGCACGAATGAACTCCGCTTTATCCGTGCGTGTAAAGCGCAGGCCCCGCTCAGCGGCAAAGTCATAAAAGGCTGCGATGTTCAGTGGCGCGGGGTTGGCGACGTGATAGACCTGGTTGCGCTTTTGCGGGTCACTCATGCCTGCAACAATACAAGTAGCCGCGCGGTCAACCGGAATGATATCGAGCATGTAGGGGCTTTCATCCGGTCGCACCTCCAGGCTAAGCATCATTTTCAAGATACGGTGGAAGACATCATCCGTGTTACCAATGCCGGTTTTAGATGAGCCCGAGATTTCTGAAAAGCGGTAAACCGTGTAGGGCACACCTATATGTGATGCCTGGCGAATGTTTTCTTCCTGCACCCATTTTGACTGACCGTATCCACTGCACAGCAAGGCCGCTTCGTCAGTTGGAATAAAGGATTCACGCGGGTTTACTGAGAAGTGGGAGTCCTTTATCTGGGTGCTGGCGGTGGTGCTGGAGACAAAATGGATCATCTTCAGCGTGTCCGTGCAGCACAGTGTTAGCAGGGCATTAGTACCAGCCACCGACTTTTTAAAGGCAAAGTAGGGCTGGATATGGTTCACATACGAGGCTGTATGGACCACATGCTGGATGTCCCGGCACAGCAGTGCCCAGTGCTCATCGGATACGCCTAACCGGGATTGCTCCATATCTCCCGGGACAGGCACGATGCGTTCCAGATCCAGAGTCAGCGCATACTGCTTGGCATTATCGGCAATGCGAGTGAGGGCTTTCTCTGTGTTGTTGGCGCGCACCAGGCAGTATATTTTTGCTTTGGTGGTGGCCAGCAGCTCTGCTAGCAGGTGACTGCCTAAAAAGCCCGTTGCTCCAGTAAGCAGCACATGACGGACGTCGCCCTCATAGGCATGCACTATCTCATCGGGCAGCGTCGGCAAGTCAATGCCCGCATCGACAATAAACTCAGGTAACGATGCGTCGTCTTCATGCTGAACCTGGCCATGGGCCTTGTCGATTTCGTCGATCAGTGCCTGAATGGTATTCATGTTCTTGAAGGCATCGGCCTGAATATCAATATTGAGCCGGGCTTTGAGTTGCTGGAAGGTTTTCAGCAATGAGATGGAGTCGAAGCCATAATCATACAGATCGCAATTCAGATCCAGCTCATCGGGGGCTATTCCCAGCACCTGGCCAACAATGCTCACCACAGTGCCAGCGATATCCTGAGACGCCTCAGTTACTGCCTCTGAACCGTGTTCAAGGCGGGATTGTAGGAGGCGTTTACGCTGTAATAGTGCCGTGGTGTTATGCTTGATACGCTCGGGCTCTGAAGTGCAAATGGCCGCGAGGGTGCTGCGTCCGGTGCTGAGCAGCTTGGGCAGTTGTGTAAAGGCATTGTGCATCTGGATCAGCTGATAGCCCTTTTTCTCGGCAAAGCTGTTTTCAATGCTTTTTAGCGGATCATCTGAATGCCAGTAGCCCCAGTTAATTGCCAGAGTCTGACCATGACGCTGCTGCTTATCCACTTGCTGATTTCGGGCCCGGGCAAAGGCATTCTGAAAGCCGTTGGCGTACGAATACGACAGATGATTCAGGCTGCCAAACACGGCCATGGAAGAGAACAGCACAAAAAAGTCCAGCTCACAGCTGCTCAACAGGGCATCCAGCTGCTGCGTGCCTTGTACTTTGACCTGCATTGAGCGGGCAAAGTCGGCCCAGCTGTTTTCTTCTTCCGTGTATGTGGTGCCCAGGTGGAACACGCCGTTGAGCTGCAATGACTTGTCGCTCAGTAAGTCACTGAGTGGTTTCAGTTGTTTGGCGTCGGCAATATCACACGTCAGGTAATGGACTGTACCATTGCCCACTTCTCTGAGTTGGGTCAGTTGTGGCTGCACGGCTTGCTCATCGCGTCTACCCAGTAAAATGAGGGTCGCATCAAAGCCTTCCAGTAAGCGCAGGCTCAGTGCCATGCCCAGTTCGCCCAGTGCCCCTGCGATCAGATAAGTACCGCCGTGACGTACTTCATACTCTGGCTTAGCCGAGTCGTTTGTGTCCGGCAGTTGCGTCAGTTGTAGCGCAAAGCGCGCAGCATCGCGGTATTGCACCTGATTTGGCTGATGCTCGGTTGTGTTCAGTAAGGTACTGGCAAACTCCCGCAGCAATAATTCGCCCAGACAAGCAGCCTCATCGAGCTGCTCGACTAACGTCCAGCTGTGCTGCGGATTGCGCAGGTTGTAGCAACGCAGCAGAGCACTCAGGTCGTCCCGGGTTTCAGTCTGCGAGTCGGTCTGAGTGGTATAAAACAGCTGCATCGCGTGAGTGTCGTAACGGGCGGTCAGTTGCATTAGCTCGAACAGGGGTTTGATCTGCTGCTGCGGCTCAAGCAATGAACCACAGCCCTGCACAAAAATGGTATCTGGCAGATCTTCTGGATCCAGCGCTGAGTTGTCCAGTTGTTCAAAGCACAGCGAAGTCACCTTACAGCCACTTGCGTGTAGGGGCTTACTGAGGGTTTCAAGCCGCGCCTGCGTGTCTGACACCAGCAAAATATGCCTGTGTGCCAGCTGTGCAGTCAGTGACGTTTGCCAGTCATCTGGCAGAGCCAGTGCAGCTGGTTGAAATTGGTTGTCGAGCAGTAGCCAGGGACTTGTTTGTTCAGCCTCAACCGCGTTTTTGCTGATAAAAGACGTACCAGGCAGGTGCAATTTTGGCAAAGGAGTTGGGTAAAGCGGTTGCCAGCTCGCGAATTTGCCGGATTGCCACAAGCGTATTATGGCGGCATATTCCTGGGTTTGGTGTAGTGTCAATAACTGCTCTGCTGTTAGCTGCTCGCTGGTGTTATTGCTGACCTTGGAAGCCTGATCAGGCACGGCCTCGCTCAGGGCTGTGCGCAGCTCGTCCAGTGAGGACACCACCCAGCCGAGTCTGTACGCCTGCGCGGTGCGGCCCTGTGCTAGGGTCGCGGCCAGTTGTGCCAGTATTTGCGGCGTGTCTGGCAAAGTCGCAACATGATTGGCAAGCTCAGTGACTTTTTGTCCCAGCGCCGCTTTGCTGGTGGCCGAGAGCACCACCATCGCCGGCGAGTCTGGCAAAGTTGTGTGTTGCTCAGTGGTGTTCGGCTGATACTCTTCGAGTACCACATGGGCATTTACGCCACTGATCCCAAAGGCACTGACGGCTGCCCGCCGTGGTGTATCGCCGTGCTCCCAGAGCTGCGCCTGGGTTTGTACCGTGAGCGGTGTATCCTCGAGTGCCAGATAGGGGTTAAGTGCCTGCACATGGAGCGATGGTACCAGGGTCTGATGCTTAAGTTGCAGCACAACCTTGATAAGCCCGGCGATACCCGCCGCGATCTCGGTATGGCCTATGTTGCTTTTCACTGAACCCAGCGCACAGCGGGTTGGCCACTGATGTGTATTAAAGGCTGCCTTGAGCGCATCCAGTTCAACCGGGTCGCCGAGTGTGGTGCCAGTGCCATGGCATTCGATATAACTGAGTGTGGCCGGGTCGATGTTGGCGTTGCGCCAGGCTTTATCTAGCAACTGAGTTTGTGCCCGGGCATTGGGCACGGTAAAGCCCTGTGATTTACCGCCATGGTTAACCGCCGACCCCAGTAAGGTGGCGTAAATGGCATCCTGATCGCGCTCGGCTGCCGAGCGCTTTTTCAGCATGATCATGCCAACGCCTTCGCCCCGCACTATGCCATCGGCATCGGCAGCAAAGGTTTTGCATCGTCCATCCGGCGACAGCGCACCTATCTCCTGCATGGCCATTGAGGCAGTCGGGGTGTCTATGATATTGACGCCGCCAACAATAGCCTGCTCACATTCACCCATGCGGATCGCCGCTATGGCCTTGTGTACGGCCACCAGTGATGATGAACAGGTGGTATCTACCCCTTCGCTCGGGCCGTGCAGGTCGAGGAAGTAGCTCATGCGGTTTGGCGCAAATGCCGGGGAGGTGATCAGCCCTTCGTGATATCCAGACTGACAGCCAATAAATAACCCGGTGCTGGTGCCTGCCAGCGATTTTGGATCGTATCCGGCATTTTCAATACACTGCCAGACATGCATTATCAGCAGGCTTTCCTGCAACTGAATGCGCTCACACTCTGCCGGGGCAATATTGAAGAATAAGGGGTCGAACTCGGTGTCGCGTCGCAGGCGGCCCAGCCAGTTAATTTCGCCAGGCCAGCTGAGCTCGCTGTCTTGCGGTTGTGGCCAGCTGTGGCGGGTCACACAATCTTTGCCTGTGCTCAGGTTGTGCCAGAATTCGTCGAGGTTACTCGCCTCTGGGAAGGCCGCACTGATCCCGACAATGGCAATCGCTTCATCGCATGATGCATTCACCGGGACTTGTTCTGCTACTGTATCCGTTGAGCTTGTTTGCGTCTCGTTAGTCGTGGCGATCAGCGTATCGCCATACTCGGCGATAATATGGGCTCTGAGACTGTTCAGGGTCGAGTGCATAAACAGCACGCTGGGTGACAGCTCAAGCTGATAGCGGCTGTTGAGCTGATTGATAAAGGTAATGAAAGCGATGGAATCCGCGCCAAACTCGCCCAGATCTGTATCTCCGTCCAGTGTATCCGGCTGCACGCCGAGCAAAGCCGCCACCATAGTGCTCAGCTGCTCAGTTAGAGCAGCGTCCAGCGCGGCTTCACTGGTAAACTGGGCCGCTGGTTTAGCGGAGTCACTGACTTGCTCATGGTTTGTGTCGGCCGGGGTATATTGCACCAGCGTCTGAGGCTGTTGCAGTGCCCGGTAAAAAGCGTCTATGCCACTGTTGGTGGGCATGGCCGCATCCGTATAGGCAAACTGGGCATTGCGCTGCATACCGCCGTCTTGCCAAAAAGGCCAGTCGATACTGGCGCTCAGGCCATGGCGCTTACCGCTGGCAACCTGGGCATGACGCTGCTGCATATAGCTGTCAAGAAACGCATTGGCCGTGGCATAGTCGCATTGAGAAGCGGCACCCTGTACGCCACTGAGCCCGGCAAAGCAGGCAAAGAAGTGCAGCGGCAGATCTGCTGTGGCCTCATCCAGCGCCACCACGCCTGTGATCTTGGGCGCCAGCACTTGCGCAAAGGAGGTCGGGGTTTTGTTACACAGCAAAGTATCCTGCACCATGCCGGCCGCGTGGATCACGCCATGGAGCGTACCAAATTCGCGCACTATGTCGCGCACCAGCAGCAAGGTATTCATCTTCTGAGCCACGTCCAGCTGACGATAAACCAGTTGCACCTGACCTTGCTTACTGTTGCGCAGCTGCGTCTCTACCTGAACGTCATCAGCGGATCGGCGACCTGTGACTATCACTGTGGTGGCAAACGGCAAAGCGGCAAGTTCGGCAATAAAGTGACGACCAATGCCACCGAACCCGCCGGTGATCAGATACACGCCATCGGGCTGCCACGCACTGAGCGAACTTTCGTTGCTCACTGGCTGATAGCCCAGTACTGTGCGGCTTGTACCCTGATAAGCAATGACGGAGTCGGGCGCATTGCGGTTATTGGTCAGCAGAGTGTGCAGCGTATCTGAACTCAGTGTCGGGTCTACCAGCAACAGCTGTGTGCGCAGCATAGGGTGTTCAATGCTGGCGGTTTTCAGCAGGCCGTGCAGGCAACTGTTGAGGTTAGCCAGCGGCTCGGCCTGAGTGTTGCCTATCACCAGCTGTAGCAAGGTCGGCTGTCTGGTTTTCGCGAGCGACTGTATGATGTCGAGCAGCTGAATGCCGTAGTCACTGACTTGCTGCTCCGGTGCGTAATGGCTTGAGCTAAGCACCTGGGTGATAGCACCGGCGACTTCCAACTCCGGCAGGCCGCACAGCACCACACAGTGTGACGCCGTGCTGTCGGGCGTAGCTGTCTCACTGTCTGTAATCACAGGCTGGGGGCGCCACTTTGGCACACTCAGCGTGCATGCTACCAGCTCTTCTGATTGAGTCTGGCTCAGGCGGAGTGTGTATGGCTTTAGATCAAACGGATAAGTGGGTAGGCTTAGTTTGCTGACTGCCTGACCCTGATACATAAAGTCCCAGTCCTCAAAGCCGCTGTCCAGCCAGTGGCTCAGAATAGCCTGATAGTCGCCCTGAGCAAGCCAGCTGGCCGGTGTGCCTGTGGGAACTGGGTTCAAAGATGTTTGTTCACTACTTGCCAGGTAATTCGTCAGCTGGGTTTTAAGCTCATTCAGAGAGGACACCACAAAGCCTGCGCGATGCGCCATCACCTGGCGACCGGTTTGCAGGGTGTAGGCCAGGCTAACTCTCAGCGCATCATCGCACAGGGTACGCTCAAGCCAGTTCAGCAGCTCGCTCACCTGACGTTGCAGTACTTCTGGTGTGGCTGCCGACAACACCACGATGGAAGGTTGGCTGCTTAACGCACTCTGTGTTTGCGCAACCGGGGCTTCTTCCAAAATGGCATGGGCATTGGTGCCGCCAATACCAAATGAGCTGACCGCAGCTCGTCTTGGTAACAAAGGGGTTTCCCACAAGCGCGTGCTGTCGACGACATAAAACGGCGAGTTAGCCAGCTCCATATGTGGATTCGGCTCACTGTAGTGCAAGGTGCCGGGCAGCAGTTTGTGGTGCAGCGACAAGCTGGTTTTCACCAGTCCGGTAAGCCCTGCCAGGGTATCTGTGTGGCCCAGGTTCGATTTTACGGCACCCAGCCCACAATATTGTTTTTCTTCGCTATGCGGCTGATAAACCTGTTGCAGCGCAGCAAATTCAATGGGGTCGCCCAGCGCGGTGCCGGTGCCATGGGCTTCGACATAACTGATACTCGCCGGTGAGACGTCGGCGCTTTGCAGTGCCCGGGTGATCACCTGCATCTGGCCTTCCGTGCCCGGGGCAAAGAAACCGGCCTTGTTGTTGCCATCGTTGTTCACTTTCACCGCCTTAATCAGGCTGTAAATGTGATCGCTATCCTGGGTTGCCTCATCGGCCCGTTTGAGTACCACCACAGAGACGCCATTGCCGCCTATCATGCCATCGGCTTGGGCATCAAAGACTTTGCAGCGCGCATCGGGGGCAAAGTTGAGGCCTTTTTCTATTTTGTATCCTGTGCTGCGCTGCGGGAATAAACAGGCTGCGCCAACAATGGCATAGTCAATGTCACCGGCTTTAAGCGCCGAGCAGGCCAGTGCCAGTGCGCTCAGGGATGAAGAGCAATTGGAGTGCACAAACAGACTCGGACCAGTCAGACCCAGATGATAGGAAATGCTGGTTGGTAGCGTACCTGGCTGATTCAGCGTTGACGCGACATAGTCCTCTGCATTGAGCACAAACTCCCCGTTGCTGAACTTATCGTGCAGGTTGAGATCGGTCAGGTCGCCGCCTGAGGCGGAAATATACACGCCGGTATTGGGGATTTGGTCACAGCGATAACCGGCGTCTTCCACCGCTTTCCAGGCATGCAGTAATAGTTGGCGCTGTGCATAGCTCATGGTTCGGGCTTGCTTTTCCGAGAGATTAAAAAAGCTGGGGTCGAATGCATCCTGGCCTTCAATCCAGGTATCGAGCCAGATCATAGACGCGTCTGACTCCGCGCGCTGGCTGTGGCGCACCAGGTTTTTGCCTTCAATGAGGTTTTGCCAGAATATCTGCGCGTCGGGGGAGTCCGGGTAATGACAAGACAAACCTATCATGGCGATGGCCTGATCAGTGGTTGTCGGCTTTGCAGGGCGCACCGGCTCTGGCGTTTGTACAGGCGCTGCAATCGGGCTGGTGACTTTGGTCGATAAATAGTCGCACTGGGCGTTAATGGTGCTGTACTGAAACACCTCCGTCAGCGGCAGGTCGATATTGAATCTGGCGCTCAGTTTGGTGGCCAGTACATTGGCCAGCAGGGAGTCGCCACCAACCGTGAAAAAGGGCGCATCCGGTGCAACTTGATCCACGTCCAGCACATCACACCAGACGGCCGAGACCTCGGCCTGTAGGTTTCGCTCCGGTACTGGTGTGCTGAGGTTTGCTTCCAAAGCTGAGAGCTCGGCCTGCGCGGTGTGTGAGTTAAACGGCAACTGGCTGAGCAGCGCCTGTTTATCCACTTTACCATTATTGGTCAGGGGTAGCGCGGGCACTGAGACAAAGTACGCCGGCACCATGTACTCGGGCACAAGCTTTAACAATTCGCTACGGATCGCTTCATCGGATAGCGGCATTTGGGCGACCAGGTAAGCCACCAGCACGTCACCATGACGTTTGCTGGCAGCCAGCACGCAGGCATCCTGAATGGCAGGGTTGCTCAGCAGGGCGTGTTGTACTTCGCCAAGCTCTATGCGGTGTCCACGGATCTGAACCTGATCGTCGCAGCGGCCCAGATATTCATACTGTCCCTGCGCATTAAGGCGTGCCAGGTCGCCGGTACGATAGAGGCGATCCTCGCTCTGCCCGGCAAGCGGATTAGGGATAAAGCGCTCTGCGGTCAGCACTGCTCTTTGATGATAACCTCGGCTGACGCCGCAGCCTCCGACATACAATTCGCCGGGCTGACCCGCCGCGACAGGGCTGTGTTGTTCATCCAATAAGTACAGGCGGTAGCCGGGCAGTGGCTTTCCTATAATGCTCTTGCCCGGGTTTTGTTCGACCAGCTCGCGGGTAATTTCCATCTCGGTGACATGCACTGTGGTCTCTGTGATGCCATACATGTTGACCAGCTTTGGTAGCGGCTGTGCTGCCTCAAACCAGGGCGTGAGCTTACTCAGCTCCAGCGCTTCACCGCCAAAGATCACGGTACGCAGAGAGCGTGTCAGCGCGGGGTGTGCCAGCAAATGCGTCATCAGCGGATAAAACGCCGATGGTGTCTGATTTAAAATACTCACCTGATTATCGTGAATAAAGCGTGCGAACGCAGCACTGTCTTTTTTGCAGGCATCATCCACAATCACCAGTTTGCCGCCATGGGCCAGCGCGCCCCAGATCTCCCATACGGAGAAATCAAACGCAAACGAGTGGAACAGGCACCAGGTATCCTGGGCATTAAACCCAAACCCAGGCTGGGTGTTGTTCAGTAAAGCGGTAATGTTGCTATGCTCAACCAGCACCCCTTTGGGCTGACCCGTTGAACCCGAGGTATAAATGATATAGGCCAGCGCTTGCGGTGCCAGAGCTATCCCCGGGGCAGTGACAGGTGCCATAGTGCTGCTTTTTAGGCAGTCACTGAGGCGATACGCCTGGCTATGTGTGACAGGCAGTGTTAGCTCGTCGCTCATCAGTACCAGCGCCGGATCGGCATCGGCCAGAATAAAGCGGGCTCTGTCCTCTGGCGAGTTGGGGTCGACCGGCACGTAGGCACTGCCGGTTTTCAGCACCGCCAGCATAGCAACTATCATTTCCACACTCGGGCGCAACAGCAAAGCAACCCGGCTGCCGGGCCGCGCGCCTTTGGCAATTAAGGTATGGGCCAGCTGGTTGGCCTGCTGCTCCAGTGCCTGATAACTCAGCGTGGCACCGGCAAACGAGACCGCCGTCTGGGTTGGGTGCTGCGCGGCCTGTAAGGTGAAGCTGTCAACCAAAGTAGCGGGTTTTACATTCGGTGTCTGTGGCTGACCATCGGGTGGTAAGTCACCGCTAAGCAGCACATCTTCCAGTAGTTGCACATAATTATCTGCCAGGGTTTGCACGGTATGACGTTCATAAGCGTTGGTCGCAAATTTAAAGGCCAGCTGATGGGTGCCACCCAGCGGGGTGACCTCCAGGCTCAGGTCCAGCTCAGCATCCTGCTGGAATTCTTGCCACAGCGCGCCCAGTAGCGCCTGATTGCCCTCTACCCAGTCGGCCTGAATAAAATTATGACAGGCATAGCCTATCTGAAACAGCGGGTGAACACCCAGTATACGCGGCGCATTGACGGCGCTGAGCAGCTCAGACAAGGGCAGGGCGCTGTGACTGATCACGGCGTCCAGTTGTGTCTGGTTCGCCCGTGCCTGGATGACAAAATTTGTGCTGCTATTGCGGGTCAGTGGCAGCGGCAATTGATTTACAAACAGGCCCAGCGACTGCGCCATACTGGCTTTTGGCCTTTGCATCACAGGCGTACCCAGTATCAGCTCATTGCGACCAGTGAGACGGCTCAGTAACGCCTGAAACACGGTTAAGAAAAACACTGAGGTGCTGAGTTTGTGACGGGCTAAAAACTGCTCGAGTTGCTGCTGCGTGCTGGCTGGCAAGTTGAGCGTCACGCGCGCACTGTTTGGCTCGTCCGGGTTTACTTGCGTTGCGTGTTTGCCGGGCAGGGCCAGCGGTGCGTGCGCAGGGTTCAATGACTGCTGCCAGAAGTGTTTCAGTGTGTCTGCATTTGGACTGGTCAGCAGCTGCTGCTCCCAGTCAAGGTAGTCGAAAAAGCCCAGGTCGGGCGCTGGTGCTTGGATGCCTTCATGATAGGCCTGCCACAACTGAGACAACAGCTGAGTGGCAGAGACCCCATCGATGATCAGATGGTGCAGCACAATTACCATTACATGGCGTGACTGAGCGCCCGACGTCACTTGCCAGGCGCTTGCGCGCAGTAGTGGGCCTGACAGATCAAAAGGCACCGCAATGGTCTGTTGTATTGCGTCAGTCAGGGCCGTTTTAGAGGTCGGTGCCAGAGACGTTTGCTCAATCCGGATTGTGTCCGGGTGGATCTGTTGCGTGGGTCGGCCTTGCGTTTCGTGAATACGCAGGCGCAGCACCGGGTGGCGCTGACATAGACTGTCCAGTGCTTGTTGCATACGGGCAACATCCAGGCTGGCAAGCTCGAATACCAGCGGGATATTGTAGCTGCACAGCGTCGGGTTTTGCTTGTGCAGCAGCCACAGACCCTGCTGGGCTTTTGATAGTGGCAGTTGCCCTAATGGCGCTTGTTGGCTGAGTGGCTTTTCGTGTGTTACCTGCACCGTGGCGATATTGGGTTGCTGTTTAACAAGGTAAGCATGCAACTGGTTGAGGGTTTTCACCTCAAATAACAATGCTGGTGGCAGGGCGTTCAGGCCAAGCTGAGGATCGGCCTCAAGCTGCTGCACGACGGACATCAGCATAATGGAATCAAAGCCCATGTCTCTGAAGTCGAGCTCGCTGTCGAGTTCTTCCACCGGCAGTTTACTGACTTGCGCCACCACGGCTTTAAGGTGGTCCATTAATGCGTTGTCATTCAGTGTGGCCGTGTTGTGTGCTTCGGGTGTCTGGGCTTCAACCTTGGCTTGCGGAGTTATCCAGCGAGTGAGCTTGCCCGGGTTACCGTATAAAAAGCACTGTTGTGTGTGGGGCTCGCTAAACAACTGGTAAAAGGCCTTCAGGCCCAGCTCATCAGGCATGGCGGCAAGGCCCTGCGAGCGCAGCAAACTTTGTTTAATGGCGTCCATTTGCATGCCGCCTTGTGCCCACAGCGGCCAGTTTACCGACAGGCTTAGACCATGGCGCTGAGCCTGCTCACCCCATTGCTGGCGCTTGAGCATATAGGCATCCAGGAAAGCATTAGCGGTGGCATAATCGGCCTGACCAGGGTTACCAAAGCACGCAGCGATAGACGAAAAGCAGATAAAGAAATCCAGCGGTACTGCTTTGCTGGCCTCATCCAGCGCCATCACCCCCGAGACTTTAGGGGCCAGCACGCACCGGACTGCCTGCGGAGTTTTGCTCGCAATCAGTTGATCGTCAATCACACCGGCGCTGTGCAAAATCCCGGTCAGGGCACCGTGCTGTGCACCAATGCGGTTAAGCAGCTCAGCACACTGGGTTTGAGTGCTGATATCGGTTTGGTAATAATGAATTCGGCTTGTATCTCCAAGCATCCCGAGCGACTCAGGTGCGGTGCGTCGACCTGTGATAATAACCTGAGCATGGCGGGTATGAGTCAGGATCTCTTTGGCAAAGCACTGACCCAGCTGGCCAAGACCGCCGGTGATCAGATACAGACCATTTTCTTTCCACGGCATCAAATCTGGCACATCGCTATGTTGAGGCGTCAGCGTTTGTACTTCACACTGACCCTGAGTAAAACGCAGCATTGTGTGCTGGGTATGCTGGCTTGCCTGAATAAGGTGCGCCGCAGATTGTGCAGGTGTATCGCTTTGTATCAGCTGCACACTCAGTAAGTGATGCTCCAGTGCGGCGGTTTTCAACACCCCTGCCAACGCCATTAGCAGAGGTTCACTCGCAGGCACGAGCAGTTGGATAAGCAAAGGCTCGGTGGTGCTGGCAAACTGTTTGATGTGTGCAATCAGGGCGATGGTTAGCGCCTCAATACGCTGTGCTGTGTCACCCGATGTATCTTGCAGCACAATGGCATCTGGCATGTCATTGTGTGGAGCCAGCGCGATGACCTGACGTTTGCCAGACCAGCTTGCCTGTGAAGTCACATCCAGCGGTTGCCACTGCGGGATGAGGTGCAACAGCGAGTCTTCTGCGATGGCAGTCGGTACCGGTTGCGGGTTCATCTGCTTGAGTTTAGGTGCCCCGCTAAGCCAGTACGGTGTGCTGGCAAACGGATAGGTCGGCAGGCGCAGTAAGGTTGGCTTAGCGGCGTAAAACGCAGACCAGTCGAGTTCGGCGCCGACCACCCATAAAGCGAGCAACTTGTTCAGCTCACCGGCTTGCGTCCAGCGGTTAAAATCGTCTTTGTCCAGCGCTGCCAGAATGGCTTTGCCTTGTTTACTGTTGCCCTGTTTATAGGTGCCTGCTTGTTGGTTAGCAAAGTCATTCAGTTGGGTGTGCACCTGGGCCAGGCTGTCGGCAACAAAGGCCATACGACAGTCCATGGCTTCGCGCGCACTTTGCAGCGTATAAGCCAGGGCCTCAAGTGCGCTGTCATTCAATTGCGCCTGAGCGAGCCAGTCTGCCAGTTTACGGGCTTTGTCGCGCAGCACCTCCGGGGATTTGGCTGACAGTGCGATGATCACCGGCTGTGCGCTGGCGACTTGCACTGCGGTTTTTGTCGGCTGATATTCTTCGAGGATCAGGTGTGCATTGGTACCACTGAAACCAAATGAGCTGATACCGGCGCGACGTGGCTGGCCATCCGGCACGCTCCAGGGTTGCGTTTCCTGGGCGACGTAAAACGGCGTATCCTGCCAGTCGATATGGCTGTTACCCTGCTGATAATGCAGTGAAGCCGGAATGGTTTTGTGCTGCATGGCGAGGATGGTTTTGATCACACCGGCGACGCCTGCGGCGGTCAGGCAGTGGCCGATATTGGTTTTGACCGATCCCAGAGCACAGAACTGGCTGCGCAGGGTCGCTGCACGAAATGCCCGGGTCAGGGCCTGAAATTCAATGGGGTCACCGAGCTTGGTCCCGGTGCCATGGGCTTCAATCAGGCTCAGAGAGTCCGGGGCAATATCAAATTGCTCGTAGATACGGCTATGCAACTGCTGCTGAGAGACTGAACTGGGCGCCGTGATCCCGCTGGTGGTGCCGTCCTGATTGGTGGCTGAGGCTAAAATAACCCCAAGAATATGATCGCCATCACGCTCTGCATCACTCAGGCGTTTTAACACCACCACACCGACACCTTCACCCGGCACAAAGCCATTGGCTCTGTCATCAAAGGTATAGCAGGTGCCATCGGCACTGAGCATACCTGCTTTACCGGCATGTTGTGAGAATTGCGGGGTGCACAAGGTGGCAACGCCCCCGGCCAGTGCCGCGTCTATTTCGCCGTTTTTCAGCGCCTGACAGGCACTGTGCATGGCTACCAGTGACGATGAGCAGGCAGTGTCTATGGCCAGCGCCGGCCCCTTGAGGTTCAGATAATAAGAAACCCGTGCCGGGATCACTGAACCGGCATTGCCCCAGAACAACTGCGCCGGGGCATCCTGGGGTGCCAGCGAGGCATAGTCTCCCTGCGCGCAGCCCAGATAAACCCCGGTATTGCTGCCCGCAGCCTGAGTGATCATATTGGCGTCTTCCAGCGCCCGGTAGGCTTCTTGTAAAAACAGTCGCTGCTGCGGATCCATCACCTCTGCTTCTTGCGGTGTGATGGAGAAAAACGGCGCGTCAAAGCTGGCAATGTCATCCAGCAAGCTGGCGTAGCGACACCAGTTTTGTGCGTCGGGCGATAAGTCGTTCAGATCCCAGCGCTGCTGCGCACGCACCGAGGTACGCTTGTTGCTCAGCATCTCCCAGAACTCGTCGACATTGCTGGCATCACCAAACTGACCGCTCATGCCCACGATGGCAATTTTGTCTGCGTTGTTATGGCTGGCTTTGTGAGTCGGTTTCACTTCATCTGTAGCGGGTTGAACTGACTTTGGCGTAGCCTGTTGCGCAGCCGCCATGGCAGGTTGCGCTTTGTGCATCAGGGCCATTGCCTTATCGCTGTGCTCAGCCACTATGTGCGCGCTCAGCGTCGTGATGGACGGAAAGTCGAACAACAAGGTTGGCGGCAGGCTCAGAGCAAAACGGGCATTGATCTCATCGAGGATCTGGATGGCCAGGATCGAATCCACGCCGAAATCGGCAAACGAGTCATCCGGGTCTAATTCATCCGTCGTCATGCTCAGCGCCTGGCTGGCGATCCCTGCGAGGGTTTGGGCGACGAAATCGCTCAGGGTTGCGCTGTCTGTTGCCGGCTGTGAATTGACCTGTGTCTGTTCGGGTTGTTGCATTGCAGTCTTGTGGTTTGAAATTGGTGTTGTTTGTTGAGCCGGTTTTGAGCGTTGCTGCACCAAATGGCCATTGCTTTGCGCGCACAGCACTTGCTGCGGTGATTGAGCGTCTGTGACAGAGGTTGCCAGAGCAAAGCCATTGCTGCTCAGTAACTGTTGCCAGCGTGGCTGCGACAATAAAGGAGAGCCTGGCAGGCGCAGAGTGGTGTCTTTGCTCAGCCACCAACCTTCGAGCAGGCCAAAGGTCAGCTGAGTAAACAGCGATGGCTGAGTCACTTCGTTGATTAATAACAGACCACCGCGCTTCAGGCAGGCCTTGGCGTTGTTTAGTGTGCTCAGCATGTCAGGAGTGGCGTGCAGCACATTGGTAGCAATCACCACGTCATAGCTGGCTAAGTCAATGTGTTGCTCAGAAAGTGGCTTGCTGACGTCAAAATAGGCGGTCTGCACAAAAGGATAGTCTGGCTGAAATTGCGCTTTGGCATGGCTGAAAAAGGCCTGCGACAAGTCGGTGTAAGCGTATTCAGTGACAGTAAAATTGCGCAATTCGGGCAGCACTGTGCGCGTGGTGCCACCGGTGCCTGCACCAATCTCCAGAATCCTAATGGGCTGCTCACCTAAACTTGCCAGATAGTGAGTAAGCTGAGTAACCAGCGCCTGATTGGCGTGCATGGCCACCGGGTTATCCCGATATACCGATTCAACCAGCGCCAGTGAGCCGCCGGGAAACAGCACATCAGTGGCTTTACGCTGGCCGGATAAGATCTCGGGCAGTGCCGCCAACGCCGCGTTTAGCAGCGCATAGTCATCCTGTTCCAGTAAGGTCAGATTGGCTGGTGGCTCGGGCAGAGTCAACTCGTCGTCTTGTAGTAAACCGGCCTCGTTCAGGTAGCGCGCGGTTTCTTGCCACCATAATTCAAAGTAATCCGGCAAGGCTGATAGCACCTTGGTGCGCTCAGCCGGATGCTGCCAGCCTGCAATGGTAAGTGCCTGGCACAACGCATAAAATATCTCGGTGTCAGCAGGTTGGGTATCGAGTGCCAGCGCAGGAGCTGCTTGTTCAGACTGAAATACGTTATAACTGCACTCTGAAGAATAGCTGCTGCGCACCAGCGCCGCCTGTGCCCGCTCTGGTGTCATTTTCACGACGCCCACCTGCGTCAGCGAAGAGGACATGAACTTTGCCAGTGCCGTCATGCCTGATTGCGCGTCGACAGAGCCAATCCCGGCCTGGCGCATTTTACGCTGATAATACGGGTCGCTGACCCGGCCAACGTCGCCCCAGTAACCCCAGTTAACCACCTTGATGGGCAGTTCAGTACTGGCCGAGCGGACCAGACTGTCCAGATACTGACAGCCCGCAGCATAGTTGCTCTGGCCGGGGGCAGGCGAGAAAGACTGCATTGAAGAGAACAGCAGGACGAAGTCGAGCGACAGGTCTTTACACACGCTAAGCAGAGTTTCACCACTGGCCTGTTTGGCCTGATAAGCTCTCAGGAACTGGGCGTCGTCCATGTTGGCCAGGCTCTGATCTTCCAGGTGTAATACGGAATGCACCACGCCATGGAGCTGCCCATAATCTTGCTTAATGGTGTCCATCACGTCTCGCATGGCCGCTTCATCGCAGGCATCGGCCTGAATATACTGCGGTACAGGGCCCAATTCACTCAATCGGCCGATGGCCTGCTCTATGTCTTCGTTTAGCGCGCGACGACCAACCCAGACAACTTGTGCCTGATGCTGGCGGATTATCCATTCACTCCAGACCTGACCCAGACCCCCTGCGCCGCCCAGCACCAGATAGACGCCATCCTGGCGATAGGCTGACTCACCTGAATCCAGGTAGGTGTGTTCGCAGGCGCTGAAGGTATGCCAAATGTCGCTGCGATGTGCATAAAAGCCCGCAGGCAAGCGCGTCGCCTGTTGCCAGTGGCTTGTCTCTTCTTTGCATTCAGCACTTAAATCGACAATGCGCACATGCCAGCGTGGGTATTCCTGAGCTACGCTTTGCAGCAATCCAGTCAGCCCGGCGCCGTGTGCATCGACGGTTTCGCCATACACTTGCTGTGTCTGGAAGGTAAGTAAAGTGATGGCCAGCGGCTCAGTGCCTTTACCTTGTTCGATCAGGGCTTTCAGATAAGTAAACAGTTTTAGTGGCTCTGCGTACTCGTCCTTGGCGACCCACAACAGGTGATCAGCAGGTTCTGTCGAGTCTGCACACCAGGCTGGTTTGAGCGATGACGGCCCCTGATAATCAAAGCGGTAGTGAGTCGTTTCAGCAGGTGGCAGTGTTGTCAGATGCTGCCAGCCAGGGAGTACCGTAAACAGCTGGGTCGCATCGGCATCGTGTGTCATTGAGCGGGTCGAAAAACCACGCAAACGCGCATATACCGCACCTTGTTCATCGCAGATATCTACATCAAACTTCTGGCTGCTGGCATCAGCATGGGTGGTTTGGGTTGCACAGGCTATCAGTGTTTTACCCGATGGCAGCGGCGTGAGTAATTCAGCCTGTTCCAGTGCAAAGGGCAACCCCGGGCGGGCATCTTGTGAAAAACCCAGCAGGGTATGCAGGGCGCTGTCGAGTAGCTCGGGGGCAAAGGCAAAGTCGGGGGCAATAACCGGGTTTAGTTCGCCCTGTGCCTTTTGACCTGCCACAGATAATGTGGTGATGCGCTGAAAATCCGGACCATAGTCAACGCCTGCGGCGCTGAATTGCTGATATAACTCAGTGGCTGCGACTATGCGGGCGTCAGGTTGTGCTTCGATGGCGCGCGTTGTGACGCTGTGCTCTGTGACTTCAGCCTGACCGCTGGCATACACCTGGCGTGCATCGTGTGCTTCACGGTATAACTCAAATGTCACCCGATCACCGGTTTGTTTTAGCGACAAATAAACCGGGCCGCTTTGCGCGTCGACGGTTACCGGTCTGCGCCAGTTCACCTGACTCAGGCGCAGCGACTGGTTATCCGCCAGCTGGCCCGACAAAGTCATGGCGGCATGGACCATTTCAAGCGTACAGACGCCGGGCAGCATAGCCTGGCCCTGCACCTGATGGTCACGTAAAAAGTATTCATTGCCTGTAAAGTCACTGGCAAAGATCAGCTCACCCAGCGCCGGTATACTGCGATGCAGCAGCGGGTGCAGGTGTGAGGGCTGCGCAGCGTTTTCCGCGTCGAGCCAGTAAGGCTTATGCTCAAACGGGTAGGCAGGCAGACTAATGCGTTGCGGGCAGAGTTTGCTATAGCTGGCTTGCCAGTCGATGATATCGCCCTGTACCCAGCCGGTTATGCGTGCAGCGAGTGTTTCGTGAGTGACTTCGCTGTGCTCTGCAGTGGCGGCAACTTTACTATAGTGCCAGTCGCCAGCCTCACCTGAAACAAACTTGCTCAGTTGCACTTTGACAGAAGCCAGCGAGTCTGCCGCAAATCCCATCCGGTGTTTCATCGATTCCCGGCCCACCGTGAGCGTATAACTTAAATCCAGCATCTCAACCGGGTTATCCGATTCAAGGTAGGCAAGCAAGTCTGTGGCGCGCTGCGTGAGCGCGGTCCGGGTTCTGGCCGACAGCACGATCGGCAGGGCGGAGTCTAACGCTTGGCGCTCTGGGTTGAGGCGTTGTGGTGATTCTAAGATCACATGGGCGTTCACCCCGGCAAAGCCAAAGGAGGATATGCCGGCAAGGCGCTGTTCGCCTGGCCAGGGCATACATTCGGTGGCTAACTTAAACGGCGATTTCTCCAGAGAGATTTTCGGATTCAGCGTCGCAAAGTTTTGCAGCGGCGGCACCTGCTCATGTTCAAAGGCCAGCAAGGTTTTGATCACCCCGGCAATACCGGCGGCTGACTCTAAATGGCCGATATTGGTTTTCACGGTACTGAGATAGCAAGGCGCATCGGGCGTTTGCTGTTTACTGGCGCGAAAGGCGCGTTTCAGACCCTGGATCTCCAGCGGATCGCCCAGCACGGTGCCGGTGCCATGTAATTCGACAAAGCCAATCTGATCAGAGCCAACCCGGGCATTGTCGATGGCTTGCTGGATCACCCGCGACTGTGAAAACGGGCTCGGTGAGGTCAGGGTATTGGTTTTGCCTGAGTGCCCCACAGCGCTGCCTTTGATGATGCCATAGATGGTGGCATTCAGCGCTTTGGCGGTCTCTACCGGCAGCAACAACACCATGCCAAGGCCTTCGCCACGGACATAGCCATCGGCCTCGGCATCCAGGGTTTTACAGCGCCCCTGCGGTGACAGCACGCCCAGCTTACTAAAGCTGACATAGCGGTTTTTGGTGATCAGCAGATTAACGCCACCAACCAGCGCGGCATTGATCTCACCTGAGCGAAAATCATTTATGGCCTTGTGAATGGCCACTAAAGACGAAGAGCAGGCGGTATCGACGGTTTCACTGGGTCCCTGAAAATTAAAATAGTGTGAGATGCGGTTGGCAAACACCCCGGTCGACATGCCGGTCAGAAAGTGCGGGTCAATATTACCGGTAGAAAACTCCTGATAGTCGGTATTACTGCACCCCAGATAGACACCTGTGGCAGTATTTTTAAACTGCGATGGCGTGAGCCCCGCATCTTCAAAGCAGGCCCAGGCCAGCTCCATACTCAGGCGCTGCTGGGGATCCATGCTCTGCGCTTCTTTGGGGGAGATGGCAAAAAAGCCGGCATCAAACCCGGCGATATCACCAATAAAGCCGCCCCATTTGCTGATAGACTTTTGCGCCTGTTTATCAGGCTTTGGATCGTAGTATTTTTTCCAGTCCCAGCGCTCAACGGGCACTTCTCTGATACTGCTGATTTTTTGACTGAGGTTGTGCCAGAACTGATGTTTGTTATCGGCGCCCGGAAAACGCAGAGACAGGCCGACGATGGCAATATCCGGTGTCTTGTCTGGCAAAGAGGGAGTCTGCGGGTTGTGTTTGCTTGTCATGATCTGTCTCGATAAACGTCTAGTCGGGCTGCGCGAACGCTGTTGTCTATGCGTCGCGCGGGTCTTTCTCAATCGGGCAGCCACGTTTATGGCGTGACTGCTACAGGGTTACTTCTCGTAAATGGTGTTGTTGATCACCAGCACATCAATGCCGGACATCAAAAACACCGCCAGCATGTCCTCAACCGAGTGGACAATGGGCTTACCCATAATGTTAAAGCTGGTGTTCAGCAGTACCGGCACACCGGTGATTTCACGGAAGCTGTCGATCAGCTTATAGTATGGCGCGTTCCATTCTTTCTTCACGCTTTGCAGACGGCCGGTGTTGTCGACATGCACCACGCCCGGCACTTTGTCGCGCACTGCCTCTTTAAACACCAAAGTACGCTCCATATAAGGAGACTCCTGATAGTCCTCAAAATACTCGTCGCCATATTCATGCAGGATAGATGGCGCAAAGGGGCGGAATTCTTCGCGGAACTTAACCCGGGCGTTCACTGTGTCTTTAATGTCGACCAGACACGGGTTAGCCAGGATTGAGCGGTTGCCTAAAGAACGCGGACCAAACTCAGCGCGGCCCTGTGCCCAGCCGATAATTTTACCTTCCGCCAGGAACTCAGCGGTTTTCTTATACACGTCTTCGCCGTAGTCGGTGGCTTTGAGGTGGCTGTAACGGTGCAGTTTATCCAGTGATTTTTGCCTTACCTCAGAGCCGGTATAGGGGCTTTGAATTTGCGTAGAAGGCTGCCAGCTTGGGTTGTCCTGCTGGTAGCACAGCAAGGCGGCACCAATGGCATTACCATCGTCTGCCGGGGCTGAAGGTACAAAGATATTGTCGAATTTGGATTTCGCCAGCGCGGTGCCCATAAAGGAAGAATTCAGTGCGCAGCCGCCGGAAATTGCGAGATTTTTCGACGGTGCATGCTCGTAGATGGCATCGATCAGATCCATAAAGATTTCACTGAATACCAGTTGTCCGGTGTAGGCAAAATCTTTGTAAGCTTCAATGGACTCACCTGGCTCGCGCGCCATGGCTTTAATCTCTTTCATGATGGCATTGAGGTTTTTCGGTACCACGAAATTACCGTTTTTCACCTGCAAAGACGCGCGCAGCAGATCGTAGATTTTCTGATCTTTTTTACCATAAGGCGCCAGACCCATGACTTTCCATTCTTCGCCTTTGAGCGGATCAAAACCCAGATTCTCACAGATAATGGTGTAAAACAGGCCCAGACTTTTGAATGACCGTTTTACTCTGATAGGCGCCGGGGTGATCTTGCCGTCTTTATAGGTGAAATAGTCGATACTGCTTTTTTCGCCCATACCGTCTACCACCAGGCAGGATGCTTCGCTGAACGGGCTGTTAAAACAGGCATTGGCTGCATGGGTGAGGTGGTGGTCAAAATAGCGTACTTCGGTGGGCTTTTTATTACGGTAGTTACCCACGATAAAGTTACGGCATGAGGCTTCAAAAAAGCGCGACAGGGTGCGCCCTGCAGCGGCCTGTGACGCTCTGGCAAAGTAGAACTGATCCTTGATATCGCGGGTGTTCACGTCGATATTAAACGAGAAGGTTTCGAGAATGCTCAGCACCACGTTTTCGAGGATATTGGTGCTTTTCTCGCGGCCTTTACTCCAGGTTTTGGCGATCACCAGTTCAGTACAGTCGCTGCAATAGGTCTTCAGGACTTCCTCGATGTAATAGGGGTTATCCGGCAGGCAGTAAAGGCCCCGTTTGTAGCCCAGAAAACGCTCGGCGTCTTCGGCAAAAATCACGTCACCCTGCTGATTGACAATCGCAATGGCAGGATCATGAAAGGAAGTGGCAAGGCCAATATAGTATTTCATCGTTTCAGTCCAAAAGTTGGGTCATTATTCTGTGTCCGGCCTGGGCCGGGGCATATTCTTTCTCTGTTACAGCGCTGTGGCTTCATCCAATGCGATATAGCCCTGCGCGCCTTCCACATACACCGCGGGTCGGTGGCCAAACAGCAACATGGCCGGGGTACGGGTGCGCATCGGCTCGCTAATATGGGCGACTTTGATTGTTGTACCGACGCCATGCGTTTGATTCCACAGCTCAACCTGCTGCGCCAGCGTTTGGGTATCGCTTCGAGCGTACTCTGCTGCGTGTTGTTTGATCTCCGCCACTAATTTAGTGAGGACCTTCTTCGGGCCCAGCTCGACAAATGTCATGTCACCCTGCGCCAGCAGGTAGGTAATTGTTTCGGTCCAGCGTACTGAGTGGGTCAGCTGAGCGACCAGCTGTGACTGGATAGTGTTGCTCTGGTGGGGCAGAGCGCTGACGTTGGCAATCACAGGTACTGCGGGGGCTTTGAATTCAACCTCTGCCACGCAGCGCGCAAAGTCAGCCTGTACATCGGCCATATAGCGGGAATGGAATGCGCCGCTGGTGTTAAGTCGGATAAACCGCCCACCGGTTTGCTCTATGGCTGGCTGGGCGCGCCCGATATCGTCGCTCAGGCCTGAGATCACGCTTTGCTGCGGGCTGTTCAGATTGGCAATGTCCAGTGCATCCAGCTGGTGCTCTGCCAGAGTCGCTCTTATCGCAGCTTCGTCTAACGCCAATACCGCGGCCATTGCACCGCCACTCACCTGGCTCATCAGGGCGCCGCGCTGTTGCACCAGTCGCAGGCCATCTTCAAAAGACAGCGCACCGGCGGCAAACAACGCGGTGTATTCGCCCAGGCTGTGCCCGGCCATAAAGTCCGCAGGCGCCGGGTCGCGCTGCTGGTGTGCCAAAAATGCCAGCGCACTGACCACATACAGGGCAGGCTGGGTGTACTCGGTTTGGTTCAGCTGGTTATGTGGGTCGCCCAGACACAAGGTTTTAATGCAGTAACCCAGCATGTCACTGGCTGTCTGGGTTTGCTCGGGAAACAAGTCAAACCAGGCCTTGCCCATGCCAACGTATTGTGCGCCCTGTCCGGGAAATAAATAACTCTTCATTGTTGCCTCGCCTGTGGTTAATCGACGTGTGCTGGCGCCAGCCAGTGACGGGTTCGGGTTGTCAGCACGGTGGCGGTCTCTGTCATCAGTAGCTGAGCAATGCTGGCCACATGGCGCTGTTGCCACGGCTCAAGGTCAGTGCCTTTCACCCATTGATTAAACGCCCCCAGTGCCGGTCCGGTATGGACCTGAAAATTGACCCGCTCCTGGGTTGCTCCGGCAAATGCCAGCTTCATTGAATGGGCAAAGTACCAACGAAACACGCGGGCCATCTTGTACTTAGGGTCCTGCTCCGCACGCATGACTTCCTCACTGCGCCCTTGCTGATGTAAGTACTGACTGGTCTCTTGCCAGATCTCAGCAAAGGTCTTTTTAAATACTTTGTTTTCCAGTTGCGCACGCTGCGCCGCGGGGATGGCATCCAGAGAGGGGTAGTGCTGATAAAGCTGATACAGCTTTTGTGCCCGGGCCGGAAAAAATACGCCTTTTTTCAGTACCTGTACTTTGGCACCCAGTTCAAACATATCTCCGGCAGGGGCATAGTCGGTGTCCTGAACATTAATGTCCTGCAACAGGGTTTTCACTGCTGCTGAGGTGTCGGCTTCGACCGTGCATTGGTTAATTGAGCCGGTCAGGATAAAGTCCGCCCCCATCATAAACGCGGCTGCGGCAGAGGTCGGCGTACCAATGCCACCGGCCAGTCCGACCCGGGGCACAGTGTTGAGTTGATACTGCGCACTGAGTGTGTCGCGCAGCTGTTGCATGGCAGGCAGCAGCACCGCTGGCATCCCTTGATCGGTATGACCGCCGGAGTCAGCCTCTACACACAGGTCGTCACACATGGCAATGTGTTTACTCAACTCGGCCTGCTCTAAAGTGATGTGTTTATCTGTCAGCAATTGGGAAACGATATTGTCCGGGGCCGGGCTTAAAAACACACTGGCGACTTCGGGGCGTGACACTTTGGCCATCAGCTTATTGGCCGACACCACCTGGCCCTGCTCATCTCGCACCAGACCGCGCAGGCGATACAGTACCAGCGCGGGGGTAATACGAATAAAAGCCGCGGCTTCCAGGCAACGAACCTGGCGCTTCAGGCACAGCTCAACCAACGCCATTTCCTGCTCAGGCTGGGTCAGATTACAGACCAGATTCAGGCCAAAGCGTTGTTCTTTTGAGAGCGCGTTTTGTATTTCACTCAATGCCTGGTCAACGACATCGACAGACAAGCCGCCCGAGCCAAAAAAGCTTAGCAAGCCGGCTTGTGCCATGGCGATAACCAGCTTTGCCGAGGCAATGCCCCGATACATGCCGCCGCTGGCATAGGCATAGTTAACGCCATAGTCTCGCCGAAACGATGCGGCACCCAGCTGTTGCGCTGAAATGGCTGGAAACTGGTTTGGGCTGGTGTCGCCTGAGAGTGTCTGAATCAAGGATCAATGCCCGAGTATGATAATTACACCGAACCGTAATACATAATTATGAAAACATAATGGAGAAGGGGGAGAGGTTGGAGGAGTCTAATTCATCGCTGCAGGAATAGGGTATTTTTCGTAATGTCGTCGTATTGAATAGTGAAACAAATGACTTTAAAGTACATTTTCTTTATAAGTTAAGGATTTAACTATGAGCTCTTATCGGACTTTACTATCACTTGCCGTACTCAGCGGCAGTGCTTTCGCGAATCAGACGTCGACACAATTTGACGGTACCTACTTACTCAATATGGATAACCATCACAATGGTGTACTGGTCAATGACCTGACCTTTGATTTTACAATGCAGGGGTTTAGTAGACACTTTATCGCCACGACAGAGAACAAAATCCTGTCTGGCTCCACTAGCTTGAATGGCACCAGTATTCGTTTTGAAGTGAGCGATCTAGTATCAGGTCAGAGTCAGTATTTTTCTGGCCACCGCGGTACATCAGGACACTATCAGGGAAGCTGGCACAGTGACGATGGCCGCGCGGGGGACTGGGGCATGGTGAATGCGGCTGATGAAGCATTCAGAACCTGTCAACAAATTTTGGATGCCGGTGCGAGTATCGGCGATGGTGTGTATCAGATTGTCGATGATAACGACGAACCGCTCTCTGTGTACTGTGATATGACAACCCATGGCGGTGGCTGGACACTGGTTGGCAGTTACCCTAATAAGGAGCCGGGCGGTAAAGCGCGGATCTCAGATTACGGCTCAGACCCTGAAACAAACCCTCTGGCACCGACTAAGTTGTGGTTGTATCAGGGCGATTTAACCCGCTTTGCGGATGCTCGTGAGCAAATTGCCTGCCCAGTAGGCGCGGGCTGTAATAACAATAAGAATGCCTTTGCTGACAACTTGACAACGCAAGAGCTGGATTTGATCCGGTATTCATGGGGCTTCCTCGACCGAGGTGATTACATGAAGGAGCTGAGAGAGATCCCAAGCTGTCGCACCGATTATGATGACGCCAGCACAGCTAAAGTCGGCTGTGTGAATCCGGACTATCTGGCCTGGGATGATGATGTGTATCGCAGCAGCTATCAGGTGGGCTGGCAGATTGACCTGTATGGTACGACGCATTGTTGGGTCGCCCGCGGCAGTTACAACTCGGATAAGTTGGGCTCCACTTCCTGTATTTCTAAAGTAGAGCCAAATGGCCAGAATTTCGCGCTACTTTGGATGCGTTAAACGATAAACTTTAGTGGGGTAAAGTGATTTGCCCCATTCCTATGGCTAGACATGACTTTATGGTTAAAGAGGTTGTGGCTGGTCCGTCGGACTCTTTACTTTAAAGAGTCTGTTATTTCCTCAAGGCGACAATCAGCTCTTCATCTGTCCCCCAGATTTGCATAGATAGAGACAGCGCGTTAGAGGCTTAAAACTTTCCGCTGTTAAAATGTTGTGATTGATGTTAATTTGTTGGTCTGTGGCTTGCGGTATTTGCTGTTAGATCTCAGCTTGGTAGTAACGCAGTGCCGCATTACTAGGAGCCGTTTTGGCTGCTGAGTAACATTTAATCACTTCAAGGACTAGATCATGACAGTTTTATCACGTTTTTTCTTTTTGGCTGCTGTAGTATGCAGTCAGGTAAGTCTGGCCAGTGTTCATCTGGTAGACAACGAATGTAGCACTGCACTGAGCGCGCACAGTGGCGCACAGAGTGAGTATTCGCTCAGTCAATCTGCTTTGACCCCAGACTCCTCATTACGTTTTCTTGGTTTTGACATTATAGATAAGCAAGGAGAGCCACATCTTCGGGCGCGCTTTGCCGCAAGTGGGCTGGAGTTTGCATTTTTTGATATCTACTCAGGTCAGCACTCTTTGCACTGTGGTATTTTTATCCCCGAGCGGGTTCAGGCTCAAAGGCAAGCCTGGGCTGCAGAGCTGCCAGTGCGTGAGGCGCTAAGTCGGTTGCAAGACAGCAATACGCTGAATATCTGGGTAAATAGCGATCGACTGATTGAAGGGAAATCGCAGAGCTTTTTAACTGAGCTGTCTTACAGCCGAACTGCACTGTTGAAGTTATTACAACATCATGATGCAACACGCCTGCCTTATGCTCTGAAAATGAAGCATCCCAGCGACCTCAATCAAGCCTCGTCGGACAATAACATTGTATATTGTCTCAACTCACGGTTTGGGGAATGCGACTACAGCCACCCAGGCTATGGTGAACCTGAACACCTGATCTTGCCTATCAAGGGTGAGGTAGTATTGGATGGTTATATCTCCCGCTTGTTGTTTAAAGAAGACGTGGAGCAAGGTGGTCTGAGCGTCGCAGCAACCGATTTTGGGGTCTGGAATTGGGATAACCCGGTTTACGAACTGGGGGCGCTGCGTGGCAATGCCAAAGCCTTTTTGGCACCGTTTTTTACTTTAAGCTATCTAAGCGCGCCGGACTCTGAGCAGATCCAGACCAAAATTGCCTGGGATATTCCGTTGCAGTATGGGGCATTTCACAACCCGAATACCTATGCCCGCGATTATGAAACTTATTGGCTAATGAGCTTGGCGTTTGAACATAACCCGCTTGGCAGCCCTGAGCAGGCCAAACGCCTTGGTTATTCGGAGGATCACTACCAGAGCCAAACCCAAACCAGCTTTATTGCGTTAACGGGTCTCAATGAGGCAAAGCAGGGCGCGTTTAAACTGGCACCACTAACAGTAACTTATCCTTAACCCCCTAAACTGGCTGGGTCTTATTGGACCCAGCCGAGTAGTTATTGCATGCTGGCAGCTGCCAGACAACCGCAAATTTTGTCAGCATTTATTCAGCTCAATGCAGTTACTTTGCCGTAATGACATATCGATATTTATTACCATTCATTATTCTCGTCCCTGTGCTTGTGAATGCTAAAACCAGCACCTGTTATGGCACAACGGCACGAGGCGCGTTGAGCGATGGGGTCGAGCTACCGCATTCAGGGAATAACTTCGAAGGCTACAGCCGGCTTGCGCGTCTGGCCGGGCGTACCTATGTGCATTCAGAAGTATATGAAATTGTGACAGCCGCCTATCAGACGCTGGAACAAACGCACCCGGATAAAGTGTACAAGTATGCTGAGACAGGTTTTGCCGCAGGCGGACAGTTCAGGCCACATAAAACCCATCGTAATGGTCTATCGGTGGATTTTATGACGCCCGTTATCAATACAGCAGGTGAGTCGGTACACTTGCCAACACATCCATTCAATAAGTTTGGCTACCTTATCGAGTTTGATGAACAGGAGCAGTTTGATGGCCTGAGAATAGACTATGATGCGATGGCGGCGCACATTGTCGCGTTACATCAGCAGGCAATACGTCGCGGTCATGATATCTGGCGTGTTATTTTCGACCCTAATTTGCAACCGAACTTATTTAGCACACAGTATGGGGAATATCTGAAAACTCAGGTTCAGTTTTCTAAAAAGCCGTCCTGGGTCCGTCATGATGAACACTATCATATTGATTTTGACATACCCTGTGAACCAATGACTGAAACCGGATAACGTGGTTTCAGTCATTGTGTTAAATGTGAAATAAATCTATCAGAAGTCAATTAGTGGCATAAAGGTGGCGGATGCCTGCGCAAATGCTTGTGGATCAGATGCCTTTAGCTGCATGATATCGGCCTCTGACATGACCTCTGGCTGGCCATCAAAAGCATCGGTCGTACCAAACAACACCTGGCTTGCCATGGTGGATGCGTCAAAGTTAAGCCCCTGCAAATCTGCGATACAGCTGGTATCTGGCTGGCTCCAGATATCCTCAATAAAGTTTTGCATGATTGTTGCGCCACAGGTGTGGGTGGTAGCGTCCCTGGTCTGGCTGACAAAAAGTACCCCGTGATGCGTCTGTGGCAGCTCAACATAACGCTGATTCATGTTAGTAAACGCGTTTTGGATCAGCGGTATATAGGTATGGGGCGTTTGTGGGTCCAGGTCACCATTGAGTACCAGGGTCGGCATGTAATGGTGCATTGGCTGATAGACATAAGGGTCGCTGTAACGGTTGCCCCAGATCTGCTTATCTATGTGTATACGATAGCTCATAAAGTCAGGGTAGCAGGCAATGGCATCCTGACAATAAGCAAGCTTGGTTGGCAAATTGCGTTGCACATGATTAATTTCGTTGTGGGTGATAAGCTTTGATACAACTTGCGAAAAACTCAAAGGATCTTTTTCCCCGAGTGGCAGCACTTTTTTACCCAGACCTTTAAAGACAAAATTATGCAGGTTATTCAGGGCCACGACGTCATCGTTATTACACCGGTTCAGGCGATGCAGCGCGGGCAACAATATCTGCTCCACAGAGCGAGACAAGCCGAGGGACGCCAGGATATGCAAAGCCCGGCGGTCAAAGTCCAGTCCGGGGCAGTGCTGGGCGGTAAAAATATCAATAAGGCGCTGTTTGAGCTGCGACAGCGAACTGAAATTTAACCGCGACTGACAGCTTGTATCAAGCTGGCAGTAAGCCAGTAAATCGTCCAGTGTTGCGTTAAAGTTCTCATCCCACAGGTCATTACCAAATTCGGCAGGTGGCAGCACTGAGTCGAGGATAATGGCCTGAGCGCCGGTTGGGGCAACCTGACTGAACCTTTGTGCCCACAGCGTGCCATAAGAAACGCCATAGACATAGCTGGGTTGCCAGTTGAGCACCTTACTTTTGCCGATCACATAATCCAGATCCCGTGCTGCTGCTGTGGTATTAAACTCAAACAGACCATCACCCCATTGCTGATGGAGATCATCAAAACAGGTTTGGGCATACTGAGCATAATCGGCGTCAAGCGGATTGCTGCACGCCAGATGAGTAGACCAGCCAACGCCACGATGTTCCAGCACGTATAAATCATATTGCTCGGTAAAAGGCGCCAAAGTGGTATTTAATTGCTGAACAAAAAAGCTGCCAGAGCCACCCGGTCCGCCCTGCAGCAACCAAATTTGCCCTTTACTGTTTACCGACTTTGCAGGGTATTTAGAGACCAGCACGGAGATTTTTTTACCGTCTGGTTCCTGCCAGTTCAGAGGCACATCGGCCAGTGTACAGGTGTTTTTACCATCTGTGGATTGAAACTGCGTCGGACACGCGCCCCAGTTAAAATCCAGATAGCGGTTAAAATGTGATTCGGTGAGGGTGGTGGCCTGACTGACATTGCTCAGTGTGAGCGCGCTCAGTGCGACTATGGATAGCTTCATTGTTCTCTTGTATCCCTTTACTTTTTATCAACCTTGTTCGTTTGGATTTAACATTATCTTATTCCCGATTTATTGTGTAACGCTTTTTACCTGAAAAAGGTTCAAGTTGATAAACCAGCTGAGTGCGCTTTTTGCATTATTATCCCGAGCCGAGTTTTGAAAGTGGTAGTCAGCACCAAGGTGTGGTGAGGTTACATGTGGGTCTAATAGCTAGGCCGCAAAACCAATAAAGCGCACCCGTCAGCGTACAATTATGACGGGTCTTTTTCATCTCCACGCCCATCTGGTCTGACCATTTTATTTTCCTTTTTTAAATCATCTAACTTGTATAAAGTTTAGACACTTTGTGGTGGCGTTTTTTGTACTACTTTTAGCCGCAAAGCGCCGATTTTTGACAGTTGCGCTTGATTTTGATAACGTAGTGCTCAAATTTGGTATGACCAATTTACCTTTAGGGTTGGCCTTACCGGATCTGTTTAAGTAAAGAGTGAGCTGGATCAGTATCTTGCCGGTGTTTTGGCGGGCAGGAACAGAAACAGCTGGCTTGGGGTTTCACCTATAAACTCGGCGTTTAATCAATGTCTTTAAAGATAAAAGCAGCGAAACTATCAGATGTCATTCTGGAACAACTGGAAAATATGATCCTCGAAGGGTCGTTGATGCCAGGGGAAAAGCTGCCGCCGGAGCGTGAACTGGCCAAGCAGTTTGAAGTGTCGCGGCCATCGCTGCGAGAAGCAATTCAGAAGCTTGAAGCCAAAGGGCTGGTTACCCGACGTCAGGGTGGCGGTACCTATGTAAAAAATCAGCTTGAAGAAGGTCTCACTGATCCCTTATTCGAGTTGATCAGTAAACACCCCGAGTCGCAGTTTGATTTGCTGGAGTTTCGTCATGCCCTGGAGGGCATTGCAGCGTATTACGCCGCCATGCGTGGCACGCAAACGGATCTCGATAAAGTGGAACAAAGCTTTGATGATATTGCCAGCGTTGGCGATGACCTGGTGCAAAAGGCCAGAGCCATCAATACCTTCCACTTTACCGTAGCAGAAGCATCACACAATGTGGTGTTGTTGCATCTGATGCGGGGCATGCAGTCTTTACTGGAACAAAATGTATTGCAGAACTTAACGGTGTTAGTGCAAAAGCCGGATGCCAGCGCACAGCTTGCCCATCATCGCGAGGTGTTAAAAAACGCCGTGATCGAAGGTAAGCCTGAGCAGGCAAGACTGGCCAGTAACGCGCACTTAGCCTTTATTGAAGAGGCGTTGCTGGAAGCCGGGCGGGAGCGGTCGCGCATTGAGCGCAGCTTGCGTCGCACCAAAGCACAGTAGTACACAAACAGAGCCATAAGCTAACGCTATAGAATAAATTCGTATTTTAAACATAAGGAACACTCCATATGTCTGAAGTCAATAAATTTGACGTAGACGCGCTAGAAACCCAAGAGTGGTTGCAGGCGCTTGAGTCGGTTGTAAAAGAAGAAGGCGTAGAGCGCGCACAATTCCTGCTTGAGCAGGTACTTGAGCAGGCGCGTCTGGACGGCGTTGATATGCCAACCGGTATTACGACCAACTATGTCAACACTATCCCGGCAGATCAGGAACCTGCCTATCCGGGGGATGTGAATCTGGAGCGTCGTATCCGCTCTATCATCCGCTGGAATGCGATCATGATCGTACTGCGCGCTTCTAAGAAAGATCTGGAGCTGGGCGGACATATGGCGTCGTACCAGTCGTCTGCAGCGTTTTATGAAATGTGTTTTAACCATTTTTTCCGCGCACCGAATGAAAAAGACGGCGGCGACCTGGTTTACTATCAGGGCCACATTTCACCGGGTATTTATGCCCGTGCGTTCGTTGAAGGTCGTTTGACTGCTGAGCAGCTGGACAAC
Organism: Pseudoalteromonas sp. XMcav2-N; assembly: GCF_024124545.1. Taxonomy (GTDB): domain Bacteria; phylum Pseudomonadota; class Gammaproteobacteria; order Enterobacterales; family Alteromonadaceae; genus Pseudoalteromonas. The sequence goes on along the minus strand of NZ_JAMXSF010000008.1, from coordinate 108,877 downwards.
TTCCGTCAGGAAGTAGACGGTAAAGGTCTGTCTTCTTACCCGCACCCTAAACTGATGCCTGAATTCTGGCAGTTCCCGACTGTATCTATGGGTCTGGGTCCAATCGCGTCTATCTATCAGGCACGTTTCCTGAAATACCTTGACGGCCGTGGTCTGAAAGACACTGCCGAGCAGCGTGTATACGCCTTCCTGGGCGACGGTGAAATGGATGAGCCAGAATCTCGTGGTGCGATTTCTTTCGCGGCCCGCGAGAAGCTGGATAACCTGTGTTACCTGATCAACTGTAACCTACAGCGTCTGGATGGACCGGTAATGGGTAATGGTAAGATCATTCAGGAACTGGAAGGTCTGTTCAAAGGTGCTGGCTGGAACGTCATCAAAGTTGTCTGGGGTTCAGGCTGGGACAAGCTACTGGCGAAGGACACTACAGGTAAGCTGCTACAGCTGATGAATGAAACCATCGATGGTGACTATCAGACGTATAAAGCCAAAGATGGCGCGTACGTACGTGAGCATTTCTTTGGTCGTTACCCGGAGACAGCGGCACTGGTTGCGGATATGACAGACGAAGAGATCTTCGCGCTGAAGCGTGGTGGTCATGAGCCGTCTAAGCTGTTTGCTGCATTCAAAGCGGCACAAGAGACTAAAGGTCGTCCGACGGTGATCCTGGCTAAGACTGTAAAAGGTTACGGCATGGGTGAAGCGGCGGAAGGTAAAAATATCGCCCACCAGGTGAAGAAAATGGACATGACGCACGTTGAGCACCTGCGTTCACGTCTGGGCCTGGAAGACCTGGTATCTGACGAGCAAATCAAAGACTTGCCTTACCTGACACTGGAAGAAGGGTCTGCAGAGTACGAATACCTGCACGCACGTCGTAAAGCACTACACGGTTACACGCCGCAGCGTTTGCCTAACTTCACAGAAGCGCTGACGCTGCCTGAACTGGATGCGTTCAAGCCGCTGCTGGAAGAGCAAAAGCGTGATATTTCAACGACTATGGCATATGTCCGTGCGTTGAACATCCTGCTGAAAGACAAAGGCGTTGGCAAAAACATCGTACCTATCATTGCCGATGAAGCGCGTACTTTCGGTATGGAAGGTCTGTTCCGTCAGATTGGTATTTATAACCCACACGGTCAGAACTATACCCCTCAGGACCGCGATATTGTTTCTTACTACAAAGAAGCGACGTCTGGTCAGGTACTGCAAGAAGGTATCAACGAGTTGGGTGCAATGTCTTCATGGGTGGCTGCGGCAACGTCTTACAGCACCAATGATCTACCAATGATCCCGTTCTACATCTACTACTCTATGTTCGGTTTCCAACGTGTTGGCGACATGGCGTGGATGGCGGGTGACCAGCAGGCACGCGGCTTCTTGCTAGGTGCAACAGCAGGTCGTACAACGCTTAACGGTGAAGGTCTGCAGCACGAAGATGGTCACTCGCACATTCAGGCGGGCACGATCCCTAACTGTATTTCTTACGACCCAACATTTGCGTTTGAAGTGGCGGTTATTCTGCAAGACGGTATCCGTCGTATGTACGGTGAGAGCCAAGAAAACGTGTTCTACTACCTGACGCTGATGAACGAAAACTATCATCAGCCTGCTATGCCAGAAGGCGCCGAAGAGGGTATCCGTAAGGGTATCTACAAGCTGGAAAGCTACACTGGCGACAAGGCTCAGGTGCAGCTGATGGGTTCAGGTACTATTCTGAACGAAGTACGTAAAGCAGCGCAGATCCTGAGCGACGATTACGGTATTGCGTCAGACGTATTCTCTGTCACGTCATTCAATGAACTGGCACGTGACGGTCAGGACGCTGAGCGTTTCAACATGCTGAACCCGGATGCAGAACAAAAAGTATCTTACATCAGCACGGTACTGGGCGAAGCCCCAGCAATTGCGGCCACTGACTACATGAAGAGCTATGCTGATCAGGTTCGTGCTTTCATGCCAAGCGTTTCTTACAAAGTGCTGGGCACCGACGGTTACGGCCGTTCTGACAGCCGTGAAAACCTGCGCCGTCACTTCGAAGTGAATGCAGGCTATGTCGTGGTTGCTGCGCTGAGCGAGCTGGTTAAGCAAGGCAAAGTTGAAAAGTCAGTAGTAACAGACGCTATCAAGAAATTTGATATCGACACAACCAAAACCAACCCACTTTACGCATAAGAGGCTAAGTGATGGCAATCGAAATTCATGTACCAGATATTGGCGCCGATGAGGTTGAAGTAACCGAGATTTTAGTCAGCGTTGGCGACACGGTAGAAGAAGAGCAGTCGCTGATCACCGTTGAAGGCGACAAAGCGTCAATGGAAGTGCCTGCTGCGCAAGCGGGTACGGTTAAAGAAATCAAGATCAGTGAAGGCGACAAAGTGTCGACCGGTTCACTGATCATGGTCTTCGAAGCAGCGGGCGATGCGCCTGCTGCTGAGGCAGCACCTGCGGCGGCTCCGGCCGCAGCAGCGCCAGCACCGGCAACGGCTGAAGTGAAAGAAGTCCACGTACCAGACATAGGTGGTGACGAAGTTGAAGTCACTGAAATTCTGGTTGCGGTTGGCGACAGTGTTGAAGCCGAGCAGTCTTTGATCACGGTTGAAGGTGACAAGGCGTCAATGGAAGTACCTGCACCATTTGCCGGTACTGTGAAAGAAATCAAAGTTGAGATTGGCGGCAAAGTGGCCACCGGCAGCTTAGTTTTTGTGTTTGAAACTGCGAGTGCAGCAGCACCGGTTGCAGCAGAAACTGCGCCTGCCGCAGCCCCGGTTGAAGCAACGCCTTCACTGCAGGAAGTACAAGTACCAGATATCGGTGGCGACGAAGTTGAAGTCACTGAAATCATGGTGGCAGTAGGCGACAGCGTGGAAGAAGAACAGTCTTTGATCACCGTTGAAGGCGACAAGGCCTCAATGGAAGTGCCTGCGCCATTTGCCGGTACTGTGAAAGAAATCAAAGTTGCTGCTGGCGACAAAGTGTCAACGGGCTCACTGATCTTCGTATTTGAAACTGTTGCAGCTACAGCACCAGCTCCGGCAGCACCTGCTGCGCCTGCAGCTGCACCAGCGCCGGCGGCCAAAACGGCTCCGGCAGCGGCTCCTGCGCCAAGTGCAGCCAAAGACGAATTTGTGGCTAATGATGATTATGCCCATGCTTCGCCTGTGGTACGTCGTCTGGCGCGCGAGTTTGGCGTTAACCTGGCACGCGTTAAAGGTACTGGCCGTAAGAACCGTGTACTGAAAGAAGACGTGCAGAACTATGTGAAAGAGCTGGTTCGTAAGGTTGAGTCTGGCGAAATCAGCAAAGGCGGTAACACAGGTGGCGGCGAGCTGGGTCTGATCCCTTGGCCGAAAGTTGACTTCAGCAAGTTTGGTGAAGTAGAAGAGAAGAAACTGTCTCGTATTCAGAAGATCTCAGGCGCTAACCTGCACCGTAACTGGGTTCAGATCCCGCACGTGACGCAGTTCGACGAAGCCGACATCACCACGCTGGAAGCATTCCGTAAAGAGCAGAATGTGCTGGCTGAGAAGAAGAAGATGGGCGTGAAGATCACTCCATTGGTATTCGTGATGAAAGCAGCGGCCAAAGCACTGGAAGAGTTCCCGACCTTTAACTCATCACTTTCAGAAGACGGTGAAAGCCTGATCCTGAAGAAGTATGTAAACATCGGTGTGGCAGTTGATACGCCAAATGGTCTGGTTGTGCCTGTCTTCAAAGACGTCAACAAGAAAGGCATCATCGAGCTGTCTCGCGAGCTGATGGACGTATCTAAGAAGGCCCGTGAAGGCAAGCTGACTGCCGCTGATATGCAGGGTGGTTGTTTCACTATCTCAAGCCTGGGTGGCATCGGCGGTACGGCATTTACGCCTATCGTGAATGCACCGGAAGTGGCTATCTTAGGTGTCTCTAAGTCTGAGATGAAGCCGAAGTGGAATGGTAAAGAGTTTGAGCCGCGCCTGATGGTGCCGCTGAGCTGTTCATACGACCACCGTGTCATTGACGGTGCACTGGCAGCCCGCTTTACTGTGACGCTGGCCAATTACCTGAGCGACATTCGTCAGCTGGTAATGTAAGCCAAAGCAAAACCGCATGACCTCAGGTTGTGCGGTTTTGTCATATTTTTACTGTCCTGTCTGATATTTGGGCGGGACATCTGTGGGTGCGAATGATACACTTTCGCGCAACAAAAAACTCTCTCTGGTTGTTGGTGGCAGCGCTTGCCGATGATCAGGCACAATTGGGTGCGGATACTCACTCGAGTAGAGTCCCGTTCGAATAATAGTTAAGGTAATAACATGAGCAACGAAATCAAAACTCAAGTTGTTGTACTAGGCGGTGGTCCTGGTGGTTACTCTGCAGCATTCCGTGCAGCAGACCTAGGTTTAGAAGTTACATTGATCGAATCTCGCGATACCCTGGGTGGTGTGTGCTTGAACGTAGGTTGTATTCCTTCAAAAGCACTTTTACACGTGGCTAAGGTAATCGACGACGCAGCTGAAATGGCTTCACACGGTGTAACTTTCGGTGCTCCTCAAATCGACCTGGACAAAATCCGTAGCTGGAAAGAGTCTGTAATTGGTCAGCTGACAGGCGGTCTGTCTGGCATGGCGAAAATGCGTAAAGTGAAAGTAGTTAGTGGCTACGGTAAATTCACCGGCTCTAACTCTATTGCGGTTGAAGGTGCTGACGGCACTACGACTGTAAACTTCGACAATGCTATCATCGCTGCGGGTTCTCAGCCTGTAAACCTGCCTTTCATCCCACAAGATGAGCGTATCATTGATTCAACTGGCGCACTTGAGCTGAAAGACGTACCAGAAAAACTACTTGTTCTGGGTGGTGGTATCATCGGTCTTGAGATGGGTACTGTGTACCGTGCACTGGGTTCTCAAATCGACGTCGTTGAGTTTGCAGACCAACTGGTTCCTGCGGCTGACAAAGACGTTATCAAGATTTACCAGAAGTACGTGAAAGACAAGTTCAACGTGATGCTGTCTACTAAGGTTGTTGCGGTTGAAGCGAAAGAAGACGGTATCTACGTTTCGTTCGAAGGCAAGCAAGCACCAGAAGGCCAGGTACGTTACGACAAAGTATTGGTTGCGGTTGGCCGTACGCCTAACGGTAAGCTACTTGACGCAGACAAAGCGGGCGTTGCGGTTGACGAACGTGGCTTCATCAACACTGATAAGCAAATGAAGACCAACGTAAACCACATCTACGCGATTGGTGACATCGTAGGTCAGCCTATGCTTGCACACAAAGCGGTTCACGAAGCACACGTTGCTGCTGAAGTGATTTCTGGTAAGAAACACTACTTCGATCCTAAGTGCATTCCTTCAATCGCGTACACAGATCCAGAAATCGCATGGGTTGGTGTCACTGAGAAAGAAGCGAAAGAGCAAGGTCTGAGCATTGAAACTGCGGTATTCCCGTGGGCAGCTTCTGGCCGTGCAATTGCTTCTGCACGTACTGAAGGTCAGACTAAGATGATCTTCGACAAAGAGACTGGTCGCGTTATCGGTGGTGCTATGGTTGGTATCAACGCCGGTGAAATGCTGGGCGAGATCGGCCTGGCAGTGGAGATGGGTGCAGACGCAGAAGACGTGGCACTGACTATCCACGCTCACCCAACGCTGAACGAGTCAATCGGCCTGGCGGCTGAGATCTTCGAAGGTTCAATCACTGACCTGCCTAACAAAAAGGCAGTAAAGAAGAAGTAATTAACGCTTCTTATTGAACTAAAAAACCCGGCTTAAATTGGCCGGGTTTTTTGTGTCTGTTGCTCGCTATATTGTGTGACTCTTTACATCATATCATCACCTTCCGGACACTTGGCATTATCCGATTCCATCGGCATACAGCGCTTACAGATAGCCTCACAGCACTAGCTCTATGGGCATGGTGTTTATCTTCAAGACACCCTTACACCAAATTATCCGGTTCAAAACAACACAGCATTGTGAGTACCTGGCCAGTATGTTAACGTGGATGGACCTATAAAAATAACTATAACAAGGACTTCGTCATGGGAATTAAACCGTATTATGCAGGCATTTTGGGGTTGGCAGTGAGCTGTCATGTACATGCAGATAACAGTGATTTTGACGCCACTTTGGCGTGTTATACGCAAGCTGAACAACCCGGGATCGCCGTGCGTATTGAGCAGGGCAGTAAGCTGTTATACAGTGCTGCAAACGGCCTTGCTGATATCGAAAGTAAGCAGCCACTGCATACTGAGCAAGTGTTTCAGATTGGCTCGATCACTAAGCAATTTACGGCTGCGGCCATTTTGCAGTTGGCAGAGCGCAATAAACTCTCACTCCAGGATCCGCTCGGAAAGTTCATACCCTCTTTGAGCGCCGACTATGGTAAATTAACTCTGGATAGGGTTCTGTCACATACTTCAGGATTACCAAATTATAATGAAGGCCCTGAGATTGGCGCCAAAATGGCGCATTATCGCACTTTAGATCAGATCCTGGCAGAGATTGTACAAGCACCTGTATTGTATCCTTCGGGTGAAGGCCATACCTATTCCAATACTGGCTATCTGCTGCTTGGCAAGATTATCGAGCAGGTATCCGGGTTAAACTACAAAGACTATCTGCAACAGCATATCTTTACACCGCTGGGTATGAAACACTCTCAGGTACTCATCAAGGGGACCGGCGGCGATGAAGTAAAAGGCTACAGCTCTACAGACGATAAAAAGACACCTGTCGCCCCTTTTTATGTTGATCGCAGTTGGATCTATTCAGCCGGTGGCATCGAGACAACACTGGCCGACATGAGCCGCTGGCACCGTGGCCTGAAAGCCGGCAAAGTCGTCAGTCCGTCCAGTTATCAGGCAATGATCACCAGTGCTACACTTAATGATGGCTCTGTTGCCAACTATGGCTATGGTTTTTATACCTTTGAGCTTGCCGGACAGCCAAGTTATTTTCACGAAGGGGGGGTGCCCGGATTCCTGGCCATGTCGGTGTATTTTCCTGAGGACGATTTATTCGCCACTGTATTTAGCAATCAGGATACTTTACACCCGGGCCCCGCACTGCTGGATATGGTTTCGCAGCATCTGAACATTACGCCAAAGCCACTACCAGATGTCAAGATGGACCATTTCGCTAAAACTTTAGTTGGCGAGTATCAGTCAGCTGGCAAGCAGCAGCTGAAAGTGACGTTTGAGGAGGGGATTCTGTACGGGCAAAAAGGGCAAGGCGAAAAACGTAAACTGGTCGCCAGAGCCAATAACGCTTTTTCTTTTGAATGCACGCAGAATTACTACCAGCTCAGTGTGGCTGAAGGCAAAACCAGTCTGACCCCAGTCGGGCTGTATCGGGGTAAGGGCAAGCCGCTGTTTAAGCTGTGAAGGTCAACTCTCATTCGTTCTGAGAGAACTAAAAAACCCGGCTGATGTTGCTGTGCCGGGTTTTTAGCTTGAATCAGGATGACTATTGCATTGGTGCGACGTATACACCTGCGTTAGCAAACCCGACGACATCAGCCGTGCCATCGCCATTGGCATCCGCCATCATCCGAGGGTGCTGTCCAACTCGCCAGCCACCTGCTGAATAGCCAAAATTATCAACAACGCGTCTCGGTGCTGAGAAACTGCTGCCGTTTGAAGTGGAGATATAGACACCAGCATTGGCAAAACCAACGACATCTTTTCTGCCATCGCCATTCACGTCAGCCAGGAAACGGGGATGATTTTCTACGCGCCAGCCACCAGCGGTATAGCCATAGCTTGCAACCCATTGACGTGCTGCACTAAACCCAGAGCCCGTTGACAGGGCTACGTACACACCGGCGTTCGCAAATCCAACAACGTCATCGCGGCCATCACCATTGACATCAGCCATGTAACGAGGGTGGTTCTCAACTCGCCAGCCACCTGCATTATAACCAAAGCTGCCTACCCATTTTTGGGGTGAGCTGAACGAAGAGCCATTGGACAAAGAGACGTATACACCTGCGTTAGCAAATCCGACGACATCTTGTTTACCATCACCATTGACATCAGCCATCATACGCGGGTGCTGTTCAACTCGCCAACCGCCAGCGGTGTAACCGTAGCTGCCCACCCATTGTTTCGCAGCGCTAAAGCTTGTACCGGTAGACAGAGCAACGTAAACACCTGCATTTGCAAACCCAACGACGTCTTGTTTACCATCGCCATTGACGTCTGCCATCATACGAGGGTGTTTATCAGTACGCCATCCTCCAGCCGTGTAGCCAAAACCACTGTTCCACTTCTGAGGAGCAGTGAAACTGCTACCTGTTGACAAAGAGACGTAAACGCCTGCATTGGCGAAGCCAACCACGTCGTCACGGCCATCACCGTTTACGTCGGCCATCATACGCGGATGATTTGCGACTCGCCAGCCACCGGCGCTATAGCCAAAGCTGTTAACCCACTGTCTTGGAGATGAGAACGAATTACCATCCGACAATGAAACGTACACACCGGCATTGGCAAACCCAACCACATCTTTTTTACCATCACCATTGACGTCGGCCATCATGCGAGGATGGTTTTCAACACGCCAGCCACCGGCATTATAACCATATGAGCCGACCCACTGACTATAAGGTGGTTGTTGTGTCTCATGAATAGAAAACAGCAATCGATTAGGAGAGCCCTGGGGATCGCCAATCTCATTAGCCGTTGAATCGCCAATAATTCTGGCCGTGACCTGGGCAGGAGTTAAATCAGGCGATTGTTGTAAATGCAGTGCAGCAACACCTGCAACATGGGGGGCAGCCATTGAGGTGCCATCGATAGTATTGGTGCCACCATTGAGCCATGCAGAGGTAATGTCCTGACCTGGCGCAAAAATATCAACACAGTTACCGAAATTGGAGAACCAGGCTCTGGCGTCTTGATTGGTTGATGCCGCTACGGTGATCGCATTCGGTGCACTTGCAGGCGAAATTCTACAGGCGTCATTATTATCGTTACCGGCTGCAGCGACCATAGTGATACCCGCGTTTATACTGGCCTGAACGGCATTGTTTAACGCAGCACTGACCGGTGTACGGAAACTCATATTTGCCACTGCGGGTAAGTTTGCATTGGCCGTTAACCATTCTACACCGTCGATGATCGTTGCTGTTGTACTACTTCCTCCACAGTTAAATATCCTGACACTGACCAGATTGACGTCTTTGGCAACCCCAAAGGTTTCAGAGCCAATCGTACCCGCAACGTGGGTACCGTGACCATTACAGTCGGCGGCATTGTTGTCGTTATCGATGAAATCAAACCCACTAACAGCCCGTCCACCAAACTCTGCATGATCAAACTGTATACCTGAGTCCAAAACGTAGGCTGTGACATTGGAACCTGTGTAGTTGTATACATATGTAGAATCGAGAGGCAACTGGCGTTGATCTATTCTGTCCAGACCCCATGTAGCGTTTTCCTGTGTAGCGCTGATGCGGGTATCCAGCTGAACGACCTGATTGGGCTCGACAAAGGCAACGTTTGGATCGGCAAGCAACGAAGCCAATTGCTCTTTTGAAGCCGTTACGAGGGCACCATTCAGACTGGCAGAAAAGGTTTTTTCAAGTTGTATATTGTACTGATTTGCCAAGTGTTGACTTTGAACTTTGGTAAAGTCGGTTTTGGCACTTAGCGAATCTGCAGCAATTGTTTTTGGGGTCTCAAACACAACAATGTAACTGTCTTTCACGACCTGACTATTCGCGGAGGCTGCCATCAGTTTAGGATGAGTAACCTGTGCCGACGCAGATGTGCTGGACAGTGTAGTAAACAAAATGCCGGTTATGGTTGCGGCGAGTTGATGCTTTTTACGCATTGTAATTCCTTTTTAGTTGTTGGGATTTTACTGTAAGGGCCATCTTGCCCTTGTGTTTATAAAAACGTTTCTATGTGTTGTTTGTGTGACTTTGGTGTTTTATTTGTGTTCATTGACGGTAGGTAATCAAAAATATTTAGTATTTTTTTTGAACACATAACATCAGGCTTTGTGGTGCAAGGTGAGTATTTGTGTTTGATTGGGTGAATGTTGCTTGGGTGAACGTTGAGAGCCGTTTTGGCTACGTCTAGAATGCTTGAAGTACTGGATGCGAAGCCTGATGTTGGCAAATGCGCCATTTACAGCGTCTGAGTGAATGACGTAAAAAACTTAACACATAGATATTTAAATATATTTTTAGATTGGCATCACTCACTGCCATCCTGCGCTTGACGAGGCAAGCTCAGATAACCCTCTTGTAGTCTGTGAGTAAATACCGGCGACGGAGGAGACCTTAGAGTTGACGATATGAAGGCCACCCAGCAACGACGAAATACTCGCGCAAGCAGTTGTGGAAGGAAAACTTTCTTTACTGTCCGAAATTTGTTGACCAGTATAATAACTTCTCCTGACAAAAAATTTATAGCCATATGGTAACGACAATAAAAATTTTGTCATCCTGGAGGGGGAGTTAAGTGTGTCTGAATGGCTTTGGCGGTATCTGCGCCTATGCCATTCACTGGGACTGGGTGGCATTTAATACGGCTTCAATTGATCCCCAGTCCGACTACTACCCTGCGAGCACAGTTTAGCTCACCGCAGCCATCCCAGCTCTGTCGCAAATCTCTTTCTCTAATAACTTTGTCTGTTATTTTGTTTGGCGACTAATAACAAATATAAAAGGAAGGGTAATGAACAAATCTATGCTAAGTCTGAGTTTGGCGTCTATTCTGGGGGCTTTGAGTATGAGCGTTCAGGCGGCGGAGCATGCCAGTTTGCTTAAGCAGGTGGAGCCTAAAGTGATTGAATGGCGCCGGGATATTCACCAAAATCCTGAGCTGGGTAATCGTGAGGTACGCACAGCGGCTAAGGTGGCTAAACACCTTAAAGCGTTGGGCATGGAAGTAGAAACCGGAATAGCGTATACCGGAGTAGTGGGTATGCTCAAAGGCGCTAAGCCTGGGCCGACTGTGATGTTGCGTGCGGATATGGATGCGCTGCCGGTGACCGAGAAGAACGATCTGCCGTTTAAATCCATCAAAACTACTAATTACCGGGGTGTGGATGTAGGCATTATGCATGCCTGTGGCCACGACACCCATGTGGCCATGTTAATGGGCGCGGCCGAGGTACTTGCCGGCATGCGTGATGAGCTCGCAGGCAATGTGATGTTTGTCTTCCAGCCTGCCGAAGAAGGCGCACCTGAGGGCGAAGAAGGTGGCGCTGAATTGATGCTCAAAGAAGGGATCTTTAAGAAACACCAACCTGATGTGGCGTTTGGTTTGCATATTACCTCTAAGCTCAATGTGGGTCAGCTGGGATATCGCAGTGGCCCAACCATGGCCAGTGCCGACCGTTTTGAGATCAGTGTCAAAGGAGAGCAAACTCATGGTTCTACACCCTGGGCTGGCGCGGATCCGATAGCTGCTGCTGCACAGATAGTTTCTGGGGTTAACCACATTGTCAGTCGTCAGATCAATATCACCAAAGAACCTGCGATTGTCTCATTCGGTAAAATCGCCGGTGGTGTGCGCAACAACATCATACCGGAAGAGGTAAATATGGTCGGTACCATACGTAACTTTGATATGGATAACCGCGCGCAGATATTTAAAAAACTGACCCATACCGCAGAGCATATCGCTCAGGCCTCCGGCAACACGGCAGAAGTAAAGATCATTGAAGGTTATCCGGTCACGGTGAACGACCCGGCCCTGACTGAGCAAATGCTGCCCACGCTTGAGAAAGTGTTTGGTGCTCAGGGCATGATTGAAATGCCTAAAGTGACAGGCGCTGAAGACTTTTCATTCTATGCAATGGAAGTGCCCGGATTATTCGTATTTTTGGGCGGCACTCCTAAAGGCACAGACCCCAAAGACGCTGCCAGTAACCACTCACCGTATTTCATTGCCGATGAGTCTTCGTTTAAACTGGGCACCCGGGCACTCACCCAGTTTACCCTGGACTATATGGCGCAAGCTAAATAGCGCCGCGGTAGCAGAGGCCATGGAGAGGCCTCACAGTTAATGCGTTAAACTTCTATCGATTGAGCATGGTGGAGCTGGTTGTTGGGATCCAACTGACGTTTCACCTGCTGTAATCTGACGTAGTTGTGTTTGTAGTATAAATGCTGCCAGTCAGGGATATCGACGTCGGCATAGTTGACATAACAGCCATCCATCACCTCATCGGGTACCGGACCCGCATCGCCATACATTGCGTGATAGAAGCCGTTGATCCAGCCAATATGATAGGGGTCCTGCGCAGCTTCAAACCAGTAGGTCTGATATTGCAGCTTCATAATAGAGTCTCTGTGGGATACAGCGGTTTCTGTCTGAGATAGCGCATTGATCTGACCACCATAAGATGACAGCTGCAACATACCACCGGGGCTCAGGTAGTCACCATGGCGCAGTGTGTTCCACAGGGTTTGGATCTGTGCCTCAGGAAAAGGTTTTTTCATATAAGCCGATTTATTTTTACCGCGCGCACCAACCAGAGTGCCCGCCCCATATTGGGTGCCGTACCACCAGGGCATGCTGAAGTAGCTACCGGGCGGTACCGGGCGCTGAGGCGCATTTTCCTGTTCCTGTAAGCCCATGTGGTTGGTGATGCGTAATCCTTTTTTGGCAACCTTCAGTTGCGCTGGGGTGAACAGCATATCGATAAACTCGTCAATGAGCGCAGGATCACCACTACAATACAGTGATAGCCGGATCTCACCGCTGCCACCCACTGAGTTCGGTATGGCCATCGAAACATGCAGCGGATTAAAGCGACTGTCGGGCCCATTGTGTGTTTGCCAGAACTCACCAAAGTTGCGCAGCAGCATGGCAAACTGGTCATAGTCGAACAAATGCCAGGGCAAAGCAATTTCCTGTAAGTGCAGGTAAGCGGGCACCGGTGGCAAGTCTTTAAAGAAATACTTAGTGACTATTCCAAAGTTGCCGCCACCTCCCCCCTGATGTGCCCAGACAATTTCGTCAGCCCGTGCAGACTGTCCCTTAAAGTAGGTGCGTGGATAGTTGGCCTGCCCACCCCACTGGTCAAAGGATATCAATTCAACACCTGCCAGATAGTCACTACTCAGTCCGTATTGTCGGGAGTGAATGCCGAACCCACCACCACAGACATGGCCGCCGACACCCACACCAAAGCAAGAGCCACCGGGCATGATCACGCCAAACTCCTTAAACAGGGTTTTATAGGTATGCCCCAAAGAGGCGCCGGCTTCGACGACATAATAGTCATCGCTGCGATAGACGCGATCCATATTGCTCAGGTCGACCACCACACCCTGATCATTCACCACAAAGCCTTCATAGCAGTGGCCGCCCGAGCGCACTGTGATCCTGAGGTGGTTAGCAACGGCTTCTCGTGCTGCCATATAGACTTCATGTGCCGAGCTACACACCGCAATATAGCCAGGTTGATTGGGGAACCTCAGATTGGAACCGGTTAACATGGAGTCATATCTGGCATCGTCGGCGTACACTTTGTGGTACTGACCATACTGAGAGCTGGCCGCTGCCGGGTTACTGAGCATCAGTGGGGCTGCGCCGATGGCGCCACCCATTGCCAGAGAGGTTTTGAGAAAATGACGTCTGGAGCTAACGTTGGGGTTAATGCCAGAGCGGTTTTTTTCTTGTTTCATAAACATATCCTTTTTATGTTGTATCTGTGAGGGCGCGTAAATTGAGTGCTTTTTACGCAAGTTGAATGTATCAGATATCGGACCGGGGATGAGCGAAACACAAGCAAAAAAGTGTCATGATGCAAAAAGTTCAAGATGCCGCCGATTTGGATCGGCGGCGGGAGTCTTAATCAACCACTACCTTTAATATCAAATCATCAAAGTAGCTGTCATTGTCGCTGCCCTGATTACGTGTTCCTTGCAAGACAAACTCAATATAGGCTGTGTTTGCGAGGAGCAATGATTGCCCGGATACGGTTGTCCATTGTGCAGCCGTCGTGCTGAGTTTTTCACTGTCATTAAGCAACTGGCCGCGATTATCAAGAAAACGCAGCTGTACCGAGGGCGTGTCTTTACCACTGTAGTTACGAAGCTTGCCGCCGTACAGCACCTTAACCTGGCCAGCAGCGATTAAACTGGCATAGTGTTGCACCGAGATTTTCTGGCTGATCTGTCCCTGAGCTGATTCCCCATTGCAGACACCACCTACAGCAAAAAAGCGCTGGCCGGTTGCTGCGGGGATTGAATCACATTGATAGTTGGTCAACGATTCTACCGGACCTGCACCACTCCAGCCCTGAATACCCGCTTCAGCGCCGGGGTTTTGCAGTAAATTTTCAGAGTTGCCTGGTTTTTGGGTAATAAACTCATCGGCTACGCCAGCAGGCCCTCTGTCTGGCACCCTTGTGCAGCTACTTTGCTCAGCCAGTCTTAGCTCCAGGTTGTCAAAATAGCTGTCGTTGTCAGTGCCGCTGGTACGCTGACCTGTCAGCACAAAATCGATATAGCGAGTGTTCGCAGGGAGCTGGGCTTCATGGCGATGTTGCTGCCAGCTGGCGCTACTGCCTTTGACCTCGGTTGTACGGCTCAGTAGCGTCAGGCTCGCATCACGGAATTCAAGCGCAACAGCGGGAATATCGCTGCCTCCCCAACTGCGAAGCCTGGCTATGTACAGGGCTTTGAGCGTGCCGTTGTCAATGCTGGCAGCCCAGTTGCCGACATCAACACGCTGATATGCCCGACCCTGGTCACTTTCATTGTCACACACGCCCCCGACGGCGAAGAAACGCTCGCCCTGATAGGGTGACACCGAGCCACAGGCTTTATCTGTCAGGCTTTCCAGCGGTCCTTCACCTTGCCAGCTGTCGGTGCCGAGCTCTGCCCCCGGGTTTTGCAACAGATTATCGGTCAGATGTGTGCTGTCTGTGGTGGTGAATGGGTGTGGTTGAGACCAGTCACTCCACGCCAGTGAACGGTCTCGCATTCGTACTCGCAGACAATACTGAGCACCGGGTTCCAGCTGGCCGAGTGCAAAGCGGTTTGGTGACAGTCCCGCTCGGGTATCGACACCATCCCAGATGTTTTCGTGTTGATACCAGGTATCGACCAATGGCTGACCAAAGTCATCACAGCGGCTACTAAGTTGCCAGTGTGCAGCACCAAAGCGGTCTTTGTCTGGATCCGCAAATAAAGTGGCGACCGCATTGGCACAGCTCGCTGAAATGTTGGCTGTGGGCGCCAATATTTCAGGCGTAAACGGCGCGGTGTTATTTAAGCGGACGGTCAATGTGTCTTTGACTTGGCTGTTCAGTGGCACCTGCTCATCGCCCATTGAAATGCGTTTGAGTTCGAAGGCCGGGTCGTCACCGGCGGTAACATCGACCATCACAAAGCCATACTCGTCTTCGCTGACCGAGAATTCGGTGTAGTCGCGCTGGGCAAATTCACCAAAATAATCCAGGTTGCCTCCTGCGGAGGCCACGTTCACCATAGTGTGGTTGTGATCCCGGCTGGTACCGCGAGAGTAGGCATGGGTATGGCCAAAAAAGTGAATACTGGGCTTGTTACAGCGGGTAGAAAAGGCTTCCAGGCGTTCAACAATCTTACCGCTGTAGTCTGTCTCTCCGGCTATCCACATCTCCGACTTATGCGGATGATGCATCTGGGCGAAGACAAAGTCGGTTTGTGTCCGCAGGCAGGTTTCGGCCAGCACTTTGTCCAGCCAGATCAGCTGCTCATCGATCCGGTAATTGGTATTGGTGTCGAGTGACAGTACGCGAATATTGGAATGATCCTGATACCACCAGTGCTCTTCATACCCAGGTGTGCCGTTTTCGGGCAGATGAAAATATTTAAAGTAAGTCGGTGTATCGCGTTCATGATTACCCGGGGCAGGGTAAAGGGGCACTGAGCTGGCCAGCGCCGCAATGGGTGAAAAAAAGCTGGTGCGCCAGCTGTTGTAATCCTGACCGTTGTCGACCAAGTCGCCGGGGATCAGGGTCATATTAAGACCGTCTTGTAACTCCAGCCCCAGCGCTTGCCGCACATAAGGTAACACGCCCTGATTAATGATCTCGTCGAATTTACCCGGATTTCCCGAGTCACGCTGCATATCACTGACAGCCAGGATCCGACTGCTTTTCTCTGCAGAAGCCAACGGAGGTGTTCTGAATTTGTGAACATGGCTGTAGGTATCACCCGTTCTCACCCGGTAGAAATACACCGTATCTGGTGCCAGGTTGGTAAGCTGAACTTCGTGAATGCGGCTCAGCAGATAGCCCGTTTCGCTGGTGCCGCTGGCTTGCTGGCCAAGCTTTGCTGTGTCGCCCCATTCAACAATGGACTCATCACCACTGCTGGTTTCCCATTTGATCCAGATACTGGTCGGGGTTGCAGATTGCAAATAGGGATGGACCGCCAGCCCTTCGGTGTGGGCATGGGACTGGCTAATGGCCAGCAACAGGCTCAGCGACAATACCCGTAGATTATACGTCATGTTAGTTTCCTTGGTAATTGAACGAAACGCGGGATTATCCTGGGAACTAGTGTATTAAAAGTGTAAATGATGTGAATTTTTGAGGTCTTATTTATGACCTCAACTGGCAGAAGTCTGTGATATAGTAGGGACATTATGCAGCCGATATACAGGAGTCAAATGTGCGGGTAAGTGTGACCTTTATGCTGGCTTGGTTATGTTTTCATAGTGAGGCTTATTAGCCAAGCCGGCTTATGCACTTTGTCGATGATTGTCGTTCTGAGCAGCACAGTGCACTCAGACAGGGTTGTCAGGGCTATTTATTTGGCTTTCTTGATGCGCTCAGACTGAATCCACCACTTGGAGTTGATGGCCAGTGTCTGCAAGCCTGGAACCCGGATACTTTGCTTGCAGCGCTGGACAAGGCAATTAAGCTACAGCCCGAGCTTGGCAAGCAGTTTTATTACGACGGCATCAATGCATTCATCAACACTCGGTGTGGTGCACGGCTGTCATCATGACTGAATCTAAAAGGTCCGTAACACCATGAAAAAAATCGCCATTTTGGTCGATGTCCAGAACATTTACTACACCACCAGACAGGCCTATGGCAGAAGCTTTGATTATAATGGCTTCTGGGAGACGGTATTAAAAGACCGCACTTTGTATCGTGCTTTGGCCTATTCCAGCGAGCCTAATGCGCCTAAGCAGCAACAGTTTCAGAATATTCTCAGAGCCATCGGCTTTGACGTTAAACAAAAACCCTATATTCAGCGCGCCGATGGCTCGGCCAAATGTGACTGGGATGTGGGGATCACCCTGGATGCCATGGAGTGTGCCCCACATTGTGATGTGGTGGTATTGCTGACCGGGGATGGTGACTTTGACTTACTCGCCGAGCGTATTCGCAGCCGTCATAACTGTGAGGTCGAAGTGTACGGCGTGCCTCAGCTCACCGCTAACTCGCTGAAGCGCGCGGCCACCCGTTACATTGCCATTGATGAGCGTTTGTTGCTAAATGCAAAACCAAACCACAACAGAGCTGGCCAGTAGAGATACGACAGGATCTCTAAGTTCTCAAAGAAGCTGTAGCAGACCAACACAGCCATCAGACACAGCGCGGTCTGCGCGGTTTTTGAATCTTGCGATGCCCACAGTAAATAGACACTCGAAACCAGCATAGGGACTGCTAGCGCAACCGCGCCAACCATGCCTTTGACAAACAACAGCCCATACCAGCTGTGGTGCGAGCCAATCGGCATAAATTCCACCATTTTGGGCCCGCGCTCAACAATGCCATGACCCCAGATTGGCGCTTCTGCCTGCCAGCGTTGAATGGCAATGTTGGCCAGCGCTTTTCGTACTCTGGTAGAGCCCGGGCGTTGTTGTTTCACGGCCTCGTAAGAATCCATAATTGAATTGTAGATGGGTTCACCGAGTAGCAATATGATGGGGACGGTAATCCCAAGTAGCAGCAGCATCCAGGGTTCTTTAAATTTATCGCTGAACAGCACCAGAGGAAACAGCATAATGAAAATGGCGATGCCTGCGCGGGATTGCGACAAGATCAACATGGCCCAGCAGCCTGCAATGGCCCAGCGACGAATGCGGCTGTTTGTTTCTTGCAGACAAAATACCAAGTAGATGCAGGCCATAAATCCGGCAGCCGGTGCCCAGGGTGTAAAGAAACGCCAGCGCCCGGCGCCAGTCTCGGGGTTAATGCCGTAAAAGCTGACCATGAAGAATGTTTCCCCGGGTCCGCCAATTACTTTCAGGGGCGACAAAAAGATATCGCCCGGTAGCTTCACAATGTAAAACGCGATGGAAATGAATGAAAAGATCAGGGTATGAATGGCGATAATACACACGCCACGGATCACCACTTCTTTGCGAATTTTGGCCAAGGCTGCAATAACAGGGAAAATTGCGAGTAACGCCCAGCCTTTCATCCAGCCAATGGTAGACTTTATGGTCTTTCCTATGCCTAGCGACCATTCGCTATGTGCGACCAGCAAAGCCACGAGCATCAGTAACATGGCGATGATCCACATCCAGATCATCGGTGACAGTGGGCGAGGTTTAGCACGCAGGTCCAGGTAGCAGCGCATTAAGACCACCATAAAAATCAGCCAACCGATGACGGAGCCCATGACATACAGCATACCCAGTAAAAAGGCTGGGTAGGTCAGCACCAGGCCTGCCCAGACCAGCTTTTCTTCTGTGCTGATGAAGCGTTTTTCCTTAAACGGTAAGTAGGCAGTGAATAACATGCGCAGCTCCGGTTAGTCAGGCTGTTTCATCACAGCGGAAATAATCACCCGACGCTTGTTGATCATCAATATGCCCATGGACAAGAAGATCATCGCGGCCAGCGCTGCTGCAATGGCAATGGACTTTTTCGGGGAATAGGAATTAACCGGCAGTGATGGCGGTGACATCAACTGGATTACCGGGTAAGAGGCGAAGATGTCGGCCTTGCTAGCTTCGAGCCTGGCGACTGCCGAGGTGAAAACGGCTTTTGCCAGGTCAAACTCACGTTCCAGACGTTCAAGCTCCGCGGCTTCACGGGCATAGACTTTTAGTTTTTCGTTTAACAACTGAACAGCATTTTCCAGTTCGACCAGTTTTGCCTCAGACCCTTTTTTAGCGGCGAAAGCGCTTATCAAGTCGGCAAACAATTGTGCCCGGTTTGGGTTACTGGCCAAATCGGTAGTATGAAAGGCGTGGGCGGCATTGATGCCTACCAGTCCCACCGAACGGTTTATAAGTGCCGCTTTTGATTGGTCAAAACGGGCTAGTTCCGCTTTCACCATTGGGTGACCATCGTCCCAGCGTGAACGGTACTCGCTCAGTTGCGCGGCACTGTTGTCTAGCTCAGACAGGTAGGCCCTGAATTCGCCGTCCGTTTGCAATACAAACGCCTGACCAGCCATGGACGGGGAGACCCCTAAGTCGACACTGAGCTGACTGACATAATATTCAGCGCGTCCAATCTCAGCTTTCACTATGGCAACCTGCTCTTTGAGGTTGGACAGAGTGCGCATTTGCTGGTCAAGTTGATCCCGGCTGATCAGTAAAGAGCGCTGCTGAAAATCCGTGATGTTGTTCCGTGTATAGTTGAGTCTTTCCCTGTACTGATCTAAGACAGACTTGATGCTGGCGTCACGGCGTTTTACTTCGTCGGCCCTGAGATAATCAAGTTGGTTTTGCAAAGCGTCGTACAGGGCCCAGGCTTTGTTTTCGGCGATCCGTGGACTGGCCCCGGTGATCTCGATTTTCAAAATGGATGTTTGCTCAGTCAGGCGCACTTTTGGGCGGCCAAATTCTGCGGCAGTCATGCCCATAGACTTGGCTGCATTGTCGAGCAGGTTTTTACTCATCAGCATTTCTTTGTAATTGACCTTGGGGTTATAGCCTTTACCAAACGGTGCGGTGGTTGAAGACACGACCTGACCAACCTCATCCAGAGAGACATTACTGTTTGCACCGGTTCCGGGCAGTACCATGTCCAGGTCGCTGCGGTACTTTGCAGGTTGTTGCAGATAGGCAAATACCAGCAGCAAAATAACGGCATAGCTAACCAGGCAGGTGACCAGGTAAGGCTTATGCAGGGTGCGATAAATCGCCGCCCTGAACCGTGAATAGGGCGTAGTTACCTGAAGTTGCGTGTTCATGAATCCTCCTTACTCAGCAAAGAGAAGGGTGCCACGATATCGAGTAGCGTTTTTGCTATATCACGCAAGTTAGTGATATCTGAATCATAGCAGGCTATCGCGTCGTTCGGCATGACATAAGGGTTAATATGGTCGCGATAAGACATCCGCATCAGATCTTCCACTGAGCGTTCGACGACCTGGGTTTTTCCGGTCAGAGGATGGTTGCTGACCAGTACAACGCGACGTGGCGCATTGGTGTATTCTTTACCGCCAACGCAGTTGGCAGAGATCGCAGCTTGTAATAAGCGTGTGCCGTAGGGCAGGTTACTGGAAAAGCGGCCGATCGCTGCATTGGCGTTACTCATTGATGAGTCAATCAGGTTAGACATAAAGACCCGAAAACCTTTAGGCGTGATCTGCGAGGGTTTTACCAGGTTGGGCTGAAAGCACCCTGTGCTGGGCACGATGACTTGGTCGCCCGCGATGAGCACATGGTCCGACACCGGCTGGCCGGTCATAATACCGGTCAAATCGGCCTCGATACGCCAGCCCTGACGAACTAAAATCACCTGATCCAGCTTGGCATCGGGACGTACACCGGCTGCTGCCCGAATGGCTTCAGAAAGCAGGCGTTGTTTTGAGTGGTCACCAGAGGCTGCAACCTGCTGATCCAACAACTGTTCCGGTAGTTTGGCATTGATGGTGACGCGACCTGGTGAAAATACAGCTCCGGATACTGGCACTTCGATAGCGGCCCAGGTTTTTACCTTGACGGTGACATCCAGCGTTTGAGCACGAAAAATCTTGGCACGAATAAGCGCCAGCTCGACTTTTTGAGCCAGCACTTTGGTGGTTAAGCCTGCGGCATAAATTGGCTCAATCACAGGCAAAGTCAGTGCGCCTGAGCTGTCCAGCACGTAGTCGCCGTTGAAACCTTCGCCATACTCCATTTTTACCTGAATAAGGTCGCCCGGGCTCAATGGCGCGGCGCCGAATGCACCACGGTGACTTGATTCATTGGGGTTCAGGCCGGGGGCAGCAAGCGGTATAGGTTGGTCAACCCGAAAGTTTGCCGCGGCTGCAAAGTCGTCAGCGTCAGTGCAGTTCAAACGTGAAGCGAAGACAGAATTCGATTGGTTGAACTGGGTACCGGCCGCATGCGGCATGCCGTAAAATTCGTCATCATGATAGTCCGGGCTGAGCGTGCATCCTGAGCCAAGCACACACAGTACAAACACAGAGATACGGGTCATCAGGGCTGTGGTTGAAGTTACTTGTCTCATATTGGGCTCCTTGGCAGTGGCTCTCACTTGGTGGTCTTAATGAGATAGCAGCATAAACTGAGCCAACTTTTAAAGTTTTTAAAATTCAATGGCTTGATTGATTTTTGATTAGTGTTTAAGAGGGCTTTTTTCTATTTTGCAAAGCAGTTTCAAAATGAAAAGAAGCCAGCGAAAGCTGGCTTAAGGGCCATCGATGCGTGGTGCGCTATCTTACTGAGTTGGTAACAGCAGATAAGCGCACAGGCCCGGGAGCGAAGGGTTAGCCCGCAGGATGTTTACTGGCGTGTCCTATTGTGCGCATTGCCAGCTTCTCGGCACGATCGTACAAGGATTTTGGCAACAGGCTGGTCAGGGCACAGCACCAGGTCAATGCGGTGCGGCCAGGTTCTTCCAATAAAATGCGAATGTCGGTAAACAGCGCTTTGTGGATCAGTTTAAGTGCGGCAAAAGTATTACGAGATTGCACTGCACGGCGGCTCAGGTATCTGAGCTGATAGGCGCGTGCCAGCGAGCCACATTGCTTAAAAAACTGCGCATGGCTGCGACGGTGTTTATTGACCGCGCTTTCCCAGCTCTGATATTGCTTTTGCAGGTTAGCTGACAAACCACTGGCATTGACGCGATAAAAGGTCAGCGGCTCTGGGATCCCCGCAAAAGTCGCATCGGTATACAGCGCCAGGCGCAGCCACATCTCTATGTCTTCTGATTGTCTAAGGTTTTCATCGAAATACTGACGCCAGCTGCGGGTTTCATCGTGAAACGCCACTTTTTCCAGTGCGGCTGCACGGATCACCGGCGCTGACCCATTGCCAACCGGATTGCGGCAAAAAATGGTTTTGGCATCAATGTTG
Organism: Pseudoalteromonas sp. XMcav2-N; assembly: GCF_024124545.1. Lineage (GTDB taxonomy): Bacteria > Pseudomonadota > Gammaproteobacteria > Enterobacterales > Alteromonadaceae > Pseudoalteromonas. The sequence goes on along the minus strand of NZ_JAMXSF010000008.1, from coordinate 86,658 downwards.
TCTAATTTCGGAAACTGGCCAATGCCCAGTTGTTTATTATCATCATCCACAAACAAAGAAGGACAATAACTGACATCAACACTGGGATGGCGATTCAAATGTGCGACGTGTTTTTCCAGTTTATTGACTGCCCAGTAGTCATCGGCATCCAGCAGGGCGATATAAACGCCCCGGGCGTTGCGGATCCCAGTGTTGCGCGCTCCGGACAGGCCCCGGTTTTGCTGGCGAATAATATGGATCCGATGATCTTTATAATCTCTCAGATAGCTCAGTGTATTATCGCTGCAGCCATCATCAACACAGATTACCTCAAAATTTTGATAGGTCTGGTTGAGCACTGAGCAGATGCATTTATCAATATATTTTTCAACGTTGTACATAGGTATGATGATGCTGACAACGGGTTTCGAGTTAATCACATAGTTAGTCATAATGGGCTCCGGATCATAAAGAAGATTTTGCTGCGCCAGCGTGACAACGTCTTAGCGCAAAGTCTGCCAATGGAAAGAGCAGCCACAGGGCGCTACAGCTGACCAGTACGGCGGCAAGTAAATCGGGTTGGTCTGGCTGTATCATTAACAGCCCAACCAGTGAAATCACTAAACAGTAAGCATTCAGTTGGCACTCTCGGGCAAACCGGCCTGCGGCACGTTGCATGACGGCGTAGCTGTCTGTCCACACTGTGCTGGTGGCTATCAGGCACAGCAGCGCACTGGTGGTAAAACTACCCTGCCAATGTTCGTTGAATAACACCGGCACGTACCAGGGAACGAGCACGGCCTGAAGAATAAAAATTGCAGACACAGCCGCAGTGATCGCGAGCAGCAGGTGACAGTGTCTTGTGCCAAAATTGCCTGCGTTTTTAAGTTTGCAAACAAATGGGTAGAGTGCGGTGGTGTAAGCCTGAGCGACAGATATCGCCAGACCCACGCCCACGCTTTTGGCAAAACTGTAGAGACCGAACAGCTCTGGGGTCAGCAGACGTGCTGCCACGAACATGTCCATATTCACACGTAGTGAGCGCAAGATTTCGCTGCCCGCAAGCTGTGTTGATGCACCAAGTAAGCGGGAAAAAACAGCCTTATTGTAATGTCCCGCCATAGACGATGAAGGGACGAAGGCAAAGCATCCCAGCCAAAGCAGGGTGAATGCCCATTTGCCGATCACGACGGCCAGCAGACCTGCATCGAGGTAAAGTGCCGCAGCCAGAGCCAGATTTTCGGTGATAATACACACGCTGCTGATCAGGCCAAACAGACCCATCTGGTTTCGGCGTTGCATCAGAAACACCTGATTACAGACTAACGGAAATACCAGGTAAGTCAGTGCCATCAGGGCAATCAGCAAAGTCATGTCCTGACCCGGAAACATCCAGCTGCTGGCCAGTGCGACCAGAATCTGCACGACACATAGTGCGCCACATAACAGCCATTGCAGTAACCGACCGTTGTTCAGAAAAGCGGGTAATTCGTCATCGCTGGCGCGGATCACCTGAGCACCAGCACCAGAGCGCAGTAACAGCCTCAACACTTCATGTACCGTCAGGGCAAGCATCGCCGTGCCATACTCGGTGGCAGACAGGCAAGCGGCCATCGCCATGATACTGATCAGCCGCGACGCCTTGGCAACCACCTCTGCACCTATGAGGTAGGAGGTATTGCTGAGCAGGGTCCGCATTGTGCTGGTTGGGTGTGTCATGGCATCGCTCTCTTGATATCGGATACCTTTACTAACCAAAATCCGTACCAAGGCGCTCAAATGCTCGCAATCAACCTGTGAGAATTGTTTAATGTTTTGAATATAAAGGTTTTTTAATCAATTATAGCCGAGCGGCTATAAAATCGAAGCTGATGTGATGAGGAGACATTGGCAAAGATAAATGCACGCAGATTGCATTTTGCGACGCCGGTTTTTGCAATTTGCAATCTGCGTATTTGGCAGAGGCCGATAAAATCAGGCGCCTGTGTTCTTGTCTCCCCACTGCTGTATTTTACGGTACAAAGTAGACGGGCTGACTTCCAGTAAGCTGGCAGCTTTCACCACATTGTCATCGCATGCTGCAATGGCTTTTTCGATGGCAATTCGCTCTACCTCGGCCAGCGAGCAGATTTGATTTTCAGATGGGATGTCGGCTGCCTGCTGAGGCGATGCATAGCCGTTTTCCTGCACGCTGACTGATTGCTGCGGTGCTCTGCTTTGTATCGGCCCAGAGCCACCAGACTGACCATTGAGCAAAGCCTGGGCATCGCTGGGCTTGAGCTTAAGCTGCATTTGCAAAGTGTCTTCGGTGATCAGTGGCCCGTCTGACATCACCACACAACTGTGAACCAGGTTCTCGAGCTGGCGTACATTGCCCGGCCAGTCGTAGTTTAAGATCAACTGCTCAGCGGCAGGTGAAAAACCAACAAAGACTTTGTTTTCGAGTTCACTGAACTTACTCAGAAAGTGCTGCGCGATTTGTAATGCGTCATGATCGCGTTCATGCAGTGCAGGTAAATCAATGGCGATGACATTGAGACGGTAAAATAAGTCTTCACGTAAACGTTGATCTGCAATGGCCTGATGGGGTTCACGGTTGGTTGCACAGACAAACCGGACATCGACCTTTTCTTCTTTGCCGCTGCCGACTTTCTGGAAGGTTCCCGACTGCACAAAGCGCAGGATTTTGGCCTGCAAATTCATGTCCATCTCACCAATTTCATCCAGAAACAGGGTACCGCCATCTGCTTGCGTCGCTGCACCATCCCGATTGGTAACGGCACCCGAAAAAGCGCCTTTGATATGACCAAAGATCTCGGATTCCATCAGTTCGCTGGGAATCGCGGCGCAGTTAATACACACCAGAGGTTTGTCTTTGCGGGTGCTGGCACGGTGAATGGCATCGGCGGCCAGTTCTTTGCCCGTTCCGCTGGGCCCGGTGATAAACACGTTGGCCTGGCTGGGGCCGGCTTTTTCAATGGCTTTATAGACCATTTGCATGGCAATGGAGTCGCCAACAAAGCGATAAAACTGCGAGCGAATTGAGCTGCGGTAGCGTTGCAGGCTGGCACGTAACATATTACGTTCAGCGACCAGCATCTTTGTCTGTATGGCCTGTTCGAGGGTCAACTTGATATTACTCATGTCGAACGGCTTTTGCATGTAACCCCAGACTTTACCCTGGTTAATGGCGTCAATCAGGTCTTCTACTTCAGTAAAGGCGGTCAGCATCATGCGAATGGTATCGGGAAATCGCTCTGCAACCTGAGCCAGGAACTCAATGCCTGACATGTTGGGCATCATTTTATCCGACACCACTACGTCGATAGGGTGCTGTTCTAACAAGGCCAGACCTTCTTCTCCACTTTGTGCGATAAATACGGTGTAGGGCTCATTTTGCAGCGCGCGCTTGAGCGAGCGCAGAATAAGGGGTTCGTCATCGACAAACAGCAAGGTAATGTTAGTAACCGGTTCCATGTAATCCTGCCAGAGTTAACGCGTGTTAATAGAAGTATTACACAGTCTTAGGCAAATTGAAGCATTTATACAACGGAGTTTGTGGTGATAAATAAAACCGCCTGCCAGAGGTGAATGGCAGACGGTTTTGCGAGGAATGGTTTGTCGGCTCAGTTGAATTGATGTGCCACTGTGGTTGTTTGCATGCTCAGTTCGCTGAGCAAATGGTTGTCTTGCAGCATGCCGTCCACACTGATCAGCAGTGTTTTGTAATTAATTGGAACGTCCAGAGTCATGGTGATTTGACCGGCACTGTTGAAGCGGGTGGTCGCCAGTAATGCTTTGTCTGCTATAGCCTGGTCTTCGTAGCTTTCTACAACCTCGTGCAGGGCATACACTTTGACCATTTTATTTGCCAGACTTGCACCTAAAACGTCTTGTCCGCTCAGATCCAGTGTAACCCTCTTACTGGTGCTAAAGTTAAAATCTGCTCTCACATGCAAGTCGTTGGAGGTTTCGGCCTGGCTGTCGAGCAAACTGGGGTCAGGCTCGTAACTGGGGGCAGACTCAGCGGGTGTGACGCTCGTATCCTGCTGGTCTGAAGTCGTGTCCGTGGACACTGCTGTGTTGGTGTTACTCGCAGACGTACTGGTCGTATTGCTGCTTGAGGTTGCGGAACTTGGTGTGCCGCCCTCACCACCACCGCCACCACCACAGGCACTCAGGGTGAAACAAACAAACGTTAGGGTAAAAAGTTTAGTGAATGTATTCATGATCGTATCCTCTTAGTGTGCGCTGAAAGTATGGGTGGTGCGTTCGTTGGTCATAAACCAGTCCTGAGCTTGTTCGCCGTTGCTTTCTACCCAGGTTTCATAAGCGGGATACGCCCAAATTACATCGAGATACTCTCTGGGGTAATGCCAGTCATTACTGATCATCAGTGCCCATGGCAGGTTCTCGGCCGTTCTGAAATAGCGTCCCGACTGCGCACTGGATGTGTCGTCTGCATTGCCAAAGCGACTGGTATCAAACTTGTCTGTCGGTGGGTAATCCGCCAGATGAATTTCCAGAGAACGGTCTTGTGTGCGGTACAAGAAGAAATCGAAGTCATTCACACTGAGCGTATCCAGGCCTTGTTCAAAGCTGACATCGAAGGTGTAGGGCACGGGCTCAAAATAGTCACAGGTCATCACGGTATTAAAGTGCTGGCACTGGCCAGATTGACCTGTGTTAGTGAATACATGGGCGTTACTCCACAGCGATAGAACCGCATTACTTTGCCCGTCTTCAGCAAGTTTGTCATAGCTTTGGCCATTTATGGTCAAGGTCGCTTGTTTTACGAGTGCCGGATCGCTGTTCATCAGACGAAGCCCAAAGCCATTCTGATAAGCTGCGCCGCGCGCAGTGATCCAGCCGTTGATGATAAAGCCGCTGATTTGATTGTCGGCATTGTAGGTCATTCGGATACGTTGTTTGACGACCAAATCATTCATGTCGTGGTCGCCGCGTGCGGGCCAGTTATCTTCAAATGCCAGAGTTGTCACCCCTTGTGCACTGGGAAAGTACTGGCTGTACGCACGATTAAAGTCGTTGGGAAACTCATCCTGTTCGTCTTCGATGCCATCCGCATCGCTGTCGTTTTGCTCTGGCATAACGGTCAGGTTAAGGGCCGAAATCGCAGAGGCCGGGGAGCTTTTAACACTGAAAACCGCATCGTTGAAATCGTTATCGCCCCAGGTACGTGGTAAATCTTCAAACCCGATTACCACTTCCTGTTGTTCTTCATCCAGTAACAGTACGCAATGCTGGCGCAGGGTTTCGTCGCTTTCCGGGTTAAGGTCAGACAACGAATAATAGTAGGGAGTTTTAAAAGGTTTTACGCCGGTGTAGTACCAAAAGCCGTTCGCAGCGATGAAGAAGCCGATACTGGTGCCTGCCGGAAACTCACCTATGCTTACGCGGTGACCATTAGTCAGGTGCGGATAACTGAGGTTGGGAAAGACAATGGTTTCCTGCACTTCCTCTGGGGTTTGAGGCGGATTTTGCGGATCAAAGGTGAAGTAGCCAAAAGAGTTTTTGTAGCCTGCGCCTTCATGAATGAAGGTAACAAATACCTCGGCGTCTTCGCTCAGGTGAATAGTCGAGCCTTCATCGCCTGTGATAAAGGCTTCGTTTACTCTGGCCTCTGGCAGCGCATTTTGGATACGCTGGAAAAACGTCGGGTTGTACTGGTCGCGTGTGTAAATCAGCGAATCAGGCTTACCCGTGGACTGGTTGTAGCCACCGGGCCACGCCTGTCCAGACTGGAATTGCCAGACATACTGACCATCAACTTGTTGGACAGCGCCGGCGGTGAAAGAGAGAAGCCCTGAGGCCAGTAAGGGATACAGCAGGTTAAATCGTTTCATAATCGTCGCTCCAAATGAAAAGGGTGTAGATTGATTCTGTAAGGACCATTTCACGAAGCATGCCAAAAAATAATGCTCTTATAATCAGTGCATTATGTTTTTGATTTGAACGGGAAGCGCGTTTTTCGCAAATTGCACTGCATTGCGCTTTGCAAACAAAAAAATAGCCAGCCATTTTTGAAAACCACCCGGGCAAGTAGGGAGAAATTGTGTTTAATGTGCTGTTTTTTGCGATCGGTGCAATACTTGCTTGAGCAGGGAAAACGATAAAGGAGGTGAGTATGAGCGTTAATCGATCACACACTTTGGTGTTTAGTGTTGCCCTGAATGGTTACCAGTGGCGTTACCGACGTTATCTAATCAGCCAGCGCCGCTACGCCAGGCGTATGGGGTACGACTATGTGGTGGTTACACGTCCCTGGTTTAACAGGCTGGGGGCGGAGTGCTGCTGGCTCAAATTATTCTTGCTCAAGGCCGCACTGCTTTCTGGCTATAAACAGGTTCTGTTTGTGGATGCTGATGCCTGTATTCAGACGACGTGCCCGGCACTAGAAACATTATACGACGAAGACACCTTTTTACACCTGGCAAGAGGCTACAGTGGCGCGTTTAATTCCGGGGTGATGCTGATGCGCAACTGTGCCCGGGCAATTGAGTGGCTCGACACCCTGATTGCGGCCATGACTCAGCCTGTGGCTGAGTCGCAAGGAATAGGCTGGGGTGAAAATGGCCATGTGATCCATTATGCCAGCAACTGTGACGGGGTGGCGGAGCTGGACCGGCGCTGGAACAACACCTATGACGCAGAGCTGACTGACTACATCCGCCACTTTAACTATGGACCGCTGAAATGCTCCTGGCTGGATAAGTGTTTCCACACTCTTATTTTTAAATGTTCACGTCTGTTGTTGGGCTATAGTCTGTCCCGACCTGATCAGCAGGCAGGCAAGCTGGGTGTAGTTCAGCTGCGTATTCCTGCAACCCTGGCGCAAATTCAGCTGCTATATCCGCGTTATTTTCCCTCTGTCTGAGCGCCGCACGGCGCTTCTCAAAATAAAAAAATTCCCAAAATGCAACGCACTTTTGCTTCTTAAAAAAACACTGAAAACCAACAAACTCATTTTTAATCAGGTATTTAAAATTTGGCATGGTCCTCGCTACATCCTTGTCGTGAACAGATAAGCACCGGAGGACGCGATGTCATTTAATCTCACTACATCATCACCAGAGTCAGGCGAGGCCACAGTACGTAAAGCATTGCGTTTTTGTGTTGCCCTGATATTGATTGCAGCATTATTGCCCGTGTTCTCTGTTAATTGTGTGTTGGCTTTACTGTGGTTTAAAGCGCCGCTAAAACGCCTGACCTGGATTGACATCAGCGCGCAGCCAGTGCGTTTATATTGCTGGCAGGCAGGGCTGTTTAAACGCAGCGCTGCCATTTTAAATGTGCTGGGTGGCACGATACGCTTGGTAGGCAATCCGTTAGTACGCGACGGTGTGAGTATTCCTGTGATCAGGCGTTTCCATTCCCCCTGCAGCAGACCTGGCCTGTTTGACAGCCTGTGGCTGTACAGTTTGACCGGACTCAGTGTTAAAGCGCCTTTAGCGTTGCTGCAGCAGCAAAGAGATCAGAGTGTGTTTGTTGACACCTGTTTGGTTATCAAGGTGATGCTGTGCCTGTGCTTGTATCGCAAGTCTGCACCCATGCCATCACACAGCAAACTATTTGGCATCCCGTTCAGTAATACACGCATGCAAACGGCGGTTGACTGGATTGTTCAGGGGGCCCAGCAGCAACCGTTACAGTCTGCATGCCGAGCGGCCTATTACATCAACGTAAACTCAGTTAATTTGTCGGCGGCGAATGCCCGTCTTTATCAGGCGCTACAGAGCAGCGACCGCAACTTTATCGACGGGTCAGGTATGCGTATCGCGGCGCGTCAGGCAGGAATGGGCCTGGCCGATAACAATAACGGCACAGACATGCTGCCGGCGCTTTGCGAAGCCGCCGTTGAGCGCAAGCGTTCTGTATTTCTGCTGGGTGCACAACCGGGTGTTGCCGAGCAGGCGGCCAGCAATTTACGTCAGCAGTATCCCGGATTGCACATTGCCGGTGTTCATCATGGTTATTTCGATGATGACGAGCAAGTCTGCAACACCATTAATCAAAGCGGCGCCGACATAGTGCTGGTGGCGCTGGGGTCGCCTCGTCAGGAAATCTGGATAGATAACAACAAGCATAAACTCCAGGCACAATGTGCACTGGCTGTGGGCGGATTGTTCGACTTTTTCTCTGGCAATATAGCGCGTGCGCCAATGTGGATGAGAGAGCTGGGTCTTGAGTGGATTTGGCGCCTGATCCAGGAACCCAGAGCTAAATTTAACCGATATGTGCTAGGTAACCCGATTTTTCTATTCCGTGTTTACGTTTTACAACAAGCTCTGCGAGGATTTTAATCATGTATAGCATCAAAAAAACCACAGCAACTCAGTTCACTCCAGTAACCCCGCCTGCATCTGCGCAGGTTAAACTGGATGGTCGTCACCATGGTATTCCGGCCTGCTTACAGCGCCTGGCTGCGATAACCGGATTACTGCTGCTCAGCCCGTTTCTGCTGGTTCTGATAGCGTTAATCAAACTGGAAAGTCAGGGTCCCTGTGTGTACAAGCAGGTCCGGGTGGGTAAGCTGGGTCGTCGCTTCACTATGTATAAGTTTCGCTCTATGTATATGCCAGAAGATCCGCGTTTCCGTAACCCTGATCCGGCTCAAAGCGACCGTGAAGGGGTCTGTGCTAAGTATCGTAATGACCCACGCATTACCCGCATTGGCGCATTTATCCGTAAGTACTCAATTGATGAGTTACCCCAGCTGATGAATGTGGTGCGCGGAGACATGTTGTTAATCGGTCCGCGTCCGGCGCTGGAAAAAGAGGTGAATGCTTACCAGCAGCATGAATTAGGGCGCCTGAACAGTGAACAAGGTCTGACTGGCTTGTGGCAGGTGACGGGCCGTGCTGATACGACATTTGCGCAACAGGTTCAGCTGGACAAGCAATATATTATGGAGCAAAGCGCGCTGAATGATGTGAGCATTTTGCTCAAGACCATTCCGTGTGTTATTGGTGCCAAAGGCGCTTATTAAACTCAGCAGGAGCACTATCTTGAACCCGATTTGTACCTTCCCATAAAACCACCGCTCAGTCGGTGGTTTTTCTTTTTTAAAAGTCCATTTCTATTTTGGTAATTGCAGTGTGACAACGCGTCGCCTTTTGCAAATTAGCATTTGTATAAGCGTGGAAATTGATCAAACCTCTTTAAAAACAACCGCTTAAGTTTTGGCATGAGAGCTGCAGTCACTTAGTATCTTAACTTAGCGAGGCAGCACAATGACAGCAAAAAACAAAGCTTATATTGTCGGCTACTATGGCATGCGTAACAGCGGTGACGATGCGCTTATGCTGGCAGCGGCGATGGGCGCCCGGCATTTTCTGGGCAGTGAACAGCTCACCATCAGCGCACCAGACAGCGATCCTTTGGTCAATCAGTTGGGGTGCAGTGGACAACAGCCATTGCTGTTTCGCGGTCACCAGAGGCTGTGGCATTACCGTCATGCCTATAACGCAAACCATGTCATTTTTGGCGGTGGCTCGGTATTGCACAGCAGCCGCGATATCGCCCTTAAGCGCCACATGATGGCTCTGAGTGGTCGCAAACAGGCCATGGCGCTGGGTGTGGGCATTGAGTCATTCAAAACCCTGGATGATGAACAGCAGTGTAAGAAGTTTTTAAACGAATGTGGGCTGGTTACCCTGCGTGACAAGCAAAGCTATGAGATTGCCAAGTCACTGGCACCTCACGCTAACCTGAAGCACACCTTTGACCTTGCACCTTCTTTGTTGCATCACCTAAAAGGAAGACTGAACCCGGTGGCGCGTCAGGGAATTGCTTTTAACTTTTGCCCGCAATCTATAGATGCGTTTGGCAATGTCAACGAGCACAATGAACTGCGCCGGATTGCCAAAGCCGTTGACCTTATTACCACAGTGTGGAGTTTTACCAACGAAGACATTTATCTGGTGGATCTGAACGACCAGACAAAAGGCAGTGACAGAGCAATCCACGACAAAATAGTGGCTCGCCTGCCTGAGTATGTGCGGGTTAAGCGGATCCACTATGTGGCGAATCCGGCCAGTATTTTACAGTGTATGGCGATGTTCAGGGTCATGGTGGGGATGCGGCTACATGCACAAATTTATGCCTATATGACGCAAACGCCTTTTATCAGCCTGCAATATCACGCCAAATGCACGCAGTGGTGTGAACAGATTGGCTTGCCTGAGCAGTACGCTTTTGACGCCAACGAATTCAGTCCGGACACCCTGTTCCGGGTAATGTATCGCGGCCTTGAGCGCGGTTTCGATGCACCAACTCTGGGCCTGGGTCAGGCCATCACTTTGTCACTTTCTAACTGGAGCGAAAACTATGAACAGCATTCAATTCACAGTCGTTATTCCACTGTACAATAAAAGCGAGTGTATTGTCCGGGCGCTGCAAAGTGTTCATACACAACACCATCAGGCCGCTGAAATCATAGTCGTTGACGATGGCTCTACTGATGACAGTCCGCAAAAAGTGATTGATCTGGGCCTGCCTAATCTGCGCCTGGTACGTCAGAGCAATCAGGGCGTCTCTGCTGCACGCAATAAAGGCGTTAAAGCTGCAAGCAATGAGTATGTGGCATTTCTTGATGCCGATGATACCTGGAGCCCCTTCTTTTTGGCACGTATGGCGGAATTGATCCAGACCTTTCCACAGGCGGGCCTGTTTGCTTCACGCTATCAAAAGGTGCTGGACAATGGTGAGTATATCGATGCCAAAATCGCACTGACCAATTGGGCACCAGAGGGATATGAGATGGACAACTACTTTGAAGTGGCGGCGAACGGTGACCTACCTTTTACTATGTCGAGCTTAGTGGTTGATAAAACGGCATTTAACCAGCTGGGCGGTTTTCCGGTGGGTGAATGGATGGGAGAAGATCAAAGTTTCTATGTACAGGCAGCCCTGAAATCGCGTATTGCGTATTCTCCTGCAATTGAGAGCTTTTACTTTCTGGGCGCACCGGGCAGTGCCTGTGATAAAGCGCCGCCGTCGCAGCTGTGTCCGTTTGCTGAGCGTTTACTGACGGCCATCAAAAACGGTGAGGTGGCACACACGGCCATGGCCCATAAATATGTGGCGACCCACATCTGCGACCTGGCCAAACGCAATATTAAGCATCGTTTATACGGCCATGCACTGCGTTTGCTGGCCAATCCGGTGGCACGCGCCAAGCCACTGCACTGGAGCGCCTATATGATGTTAAGCGTTTTCAGAGGGGCGCTATCGCGTATGTCCCTGGGGATTATTCGTTAATTCTGCTGTCGGCATTACAGGGCATTGCAGCCGGTATCTGGTTTTTGCTAGGAGCTTGTCGTCTGGCCAGTCGATGACCTGTATTCTTTTTTGCCGGGGCTGTTGTGGAGGTAAGGTAACGACAGTGCCGTTATGCGAGGAATATCGGAGGCGGGCTCATCAATTGGTGTCAAATCGCTCAACTCACTGCCTCCCGGGTTTTACTTTTGTAGATTACCTGAAGCTGACACCCAATTGAGTGTCAGCCGCAGGCAGAGTGTCGCTGTGTTACTGCCGGGCTCTGAGGGTATCTATGATGCTGGCATCGACCCAGTAGATATCAACATTCTTGTTGTCGTCACTGACGCCGCGGTTAAAAAGCAGGTATTTACCATCGGGTGTCACTGTGGCGTAGGCATCCCATTTATCTGAGTTGACGGACTCACCCATATTGATTGCTTTTCCCCAGCTGCCGTCTTGTTGTTTAAAGCTGATATACAGATCGGAATCGCCAAAGCCGTCTTCGCGTTCGCTGTCCCAGATAAGATAGCTCTCATCGGGCGCGATAAAGGGGTGGGCGGTCATGGCCCCTGAGTTCACCACCTTACTCATGACCTTTGGCGCTTGTCGCTGGCCATCTTTGATCTTGGAGATACGCACTACTTTATTTTTATAATCATCAAAGACATAAGTGCCTTTGCTGGATGCAGATAAGCGCATAATGCCAAAGTCCTCGCGGTCAAACATCGGGCCCAGGCTTTGCCGCTCTGTCCAGTCGTTGCCCTTGCGGTCCCGGTAGCCTTCGGCCATATGCATGCGCTTGCCATCGGGCGAAAAGCTCACTTCGCCGATCCGTAAAAACTCGGTAAACTTAACCCAGGTATTGTTCTGTTGTCTGAACCCAATCACAGTCGGGCGAAAACCGGTTTTGTTGGGCCCTTCATAGACACCCCGGTCAAGGGTAAAGTAAAACTCCTGCATGCCGGGTGCAAAAACGCCTTCCAGCTCCCAGTCTGCTTTTGAAATAATACCCGGGGCAAAGGGCTCAGCAGTCATGCCTGGTGGTTTCTGGCCCATTAACGGGCCTGTCAGGGTGCCGAATTCACCCTTCGCCTGCACCAAGGTACTGGACAGCAAGGTACTTAATGCGATAGTTGTCAGGGTTACAGGTTTCATAGTGTGTCTCCTTGCGGTGTGCGTTCCGATAACCATTTGATTGCATACACGCCAGTCAGGGGAGCGGCGCTTTGGTGGGTGCCTTCTATTTCGGCCAGCTCAACATGCAGTTGGGGGTTGTTTTGTTTTTTCAGAAAGTTAAATAGCGCTTTGATATGCGGGCTTAGCTTGTTTTCCAGGGTACCGTGCGACAAATAGACGTTGGCTTTTGTTTTCGGTGCCCCCTGGTTGCGTGCTTCAAGAAGCTGCGCAAGGCGCCACACCGACGGGCTGCCAAGCAGATAGTTATCAAAGGTATCGGGCTGAGTCAGCAAAGTATAGGCGCCAAATAGTCCACCCATGGAGTAGCCAAAGTAACTGTCGTTACCGGGCTTAACACGATAGTGTTGCTCAATATAAGGCTTGACCTGATTGCGGATAAAATCGATATGGGCATTGGCTCCGCCAAATTGGTATTTTGCCTGATTGTCGGGTTTGGTAGAGGGCGCAAATGAGTAATCACGGAAACGGCTGACGTGTGCGCCTTCTTCTTTGAGCAAAGGCGCTGGCATATTGGTTTGCCAGGAAATACCGACCAGGATCGCGTCTTCCATCAAAAAGTAGGCGGCAGAGGCCAGCATTTCAATGTGCCAGGTCATATCGGTGTAATACAGCACCGGGTGTTGCTTTTGTGCTGAATAATTCTCGGGTAGCTGGATAACCAGTTCATACGTCCGTTCGGTGCCAGCCTGAGTCAGCTGAACAACCTGGGTACGGGGTATTTCATAGGGCACAGACTCGTTGCTGGCCTGCAGCTTCACTGGCAGCAGCAGTGCAAAAATCAAAATAAGAATACTTTGTGTCATGGTCGTTCCTCAGTTGTTGAAGGTCACGGCGTGAATAAGTCTGTCACCGCGGATAACGACACTGTATTTGCCAGCCGGAAAAACGCATGATGTTTCCTTGATATTCGGCTGAATTTTTTATTTTTATATTAAAAGCATTACTTTCATAAGGTTACGATTTATGTCAAACAGCTCGGGGGAGGGTGCCTGGCGGTATGGGCGTGTACTGTCAGACTGAACACGAATCTTTGGCGGGTACTGACATAGTTAAAGGTAGTAAAGCTATTGCTTTGCTCTGTCAGTTTGCATAGCAATAGCTGTCATAATCAAGCGCAATACCGCCAGGATCGTTGCAGGCGATAGTTCGCTGATTGCTGTAATGTCCTAACCCTCAAACAAGGCACTGATAGCTTGCGTTTTGAGCTTGTCCATTTCGGTTTTGATTTGCGGGCCCTTAAAACCGAGTGCAATTACATCTTGCGCATTCACTTTTGCGCCAAGCTGGTGGGCTTGTGCCAGCATGTCACAGCGCCGTGCCAGCTTATCGCTCAAGGTCCTGGCGGCTTTGCACATCAGTGTCAGGCGTTGTGGTCGTCGCCAGGCATCCAGCGCACTGAAAAGCTGCATTATCGTGTGCGTCTGCCAGTCATCACTGTGTAATAAAGGTAACGCCGTTTGCAGGTCACGCAGCGCTTCGCCATAGGCCTTGGGGATTTTAAAGTCCTGCTCGAGGTTATAGCCATTGAGCTGCGCGCGATGCTGCCACAGTGCAAAGCTTGTCAGCAGGTAGTCATCATCTTGCGTATCGAGTTTGCTGGTGCAGGTTTTAAGGCGCTGGCTGTCGTCAGTTGTCCAGGTATCCTGCCATGGCATGACCAAAGAGAGCGCATTCAGGCTGCTCAGTACCTCAGAAAAGACCTCAATGGCACCATCTTTGAGTGACTTTTCAATCTCCAGCCAGACCCGTTCTTTGGTCAGGGTAGCGAGTTCACCCTCATCAACCATGCGGTGCATTAAAGCCTGCGTTTCTGGTGCGATGGTAAAACCAAGATGATGATAGCGAGCAGCAAAGCGGGCCACTCGCAGCACGCGCAGAGGATCTTCACCAAAGGCATCACTGACATGGCGCAGGATACGTGCTTCCAGGTCTTGTTGCCCCTGATACGGGTCTATTAATGTACCATCCTGATCCCGGGCAATGGCATTGATCGTGAGATCACGGCGCATCAGGTCTTCTTCCAGCGTGATACTTGGGGCAAAATCACAAATAAACCCGGTATAGCCCTGGCCCTGTTTTCGCTCAGTGCGGGCAAGGGCATGTTCGTCTTTACTTTGGGGGTGTAAAAATACCGGAAAGTCTTTCCCAACTTGCTGATAGCCAAGAGATTGCATTTGTTCAGGGGTGGCACCCACCACCACATAATCGCGCTCCAGAACAGGGCGTCCAAGGAGTTGATCACGCACTGCGCCACCGACCAGGTAAATTTTCATGGTAAATTCCGTATTGAAAAAGCAAACAAGGTTTTAACTTGTGCCGTTTTTTTGCCATTATAGGCCCCATTCTAACAAGAAAGAGACGAGCCGTGTATTTACGATATTTTGGTCTGACCGAAAAGCCGTTTTCGATAGCACCAAACCCGGAGTTTTTGTTCCTAAGCGAACGCCATAAGGAAGCGCTTGCTCATCTGACTTATGGCCTGGGCGATGCCGGTGGCTTTGTGCTGCTGACCGGAGAGGTGGGAACAGGTAAAACCACAGTGACCCGCAGTATGCTGGCACAGTTGCCTGAATCTACGCAGGTGGCATTTATCCTCAACCCGGCGTTGTCGGAAATGGAGCTGCTTGCAAGTATCTGTGATGAACTTAACATAGAGTATGACGCAGACAATGCGACGCTCAAGTCACTGACCGATGTCATTAAAGCACGCCTGCTGGAGAATCATCAGCAGGGTGGCCACACTATGTTGATCATTGATGAGGCGCAGCACCTTGCTGCTGACGTGCTGGAGCAATTGCGATTACTTACTAATCTGGAGACCGACCATAAAAAACTATTACAGATAGTGCTTGTGGGTCAGCCGGAACTCCAGCAGTTACTCAAACGCAATGAGTTGCGTCAGTTAGCACAGCGTATTACGGCTCGGTATCATTTATTGCCGCTGACAGAGTCTCAGGTTTTTGCCTATGTGAAACATCGTCTCAATAAGGCTGGTTGCCAGACCAGCCTGTTTGAACCTCAGGCCATTGCGTATATGCATCAAGTGACAGCTGGCATTCCGCGGCTGATTAACTTGCTGGCTGACCGCTGTTTGCTTGGTACCTACTCTGCACAGCAACAAGTGGTGACTAAGGCCGTTGCCGTGCAGGCAGCCAAAGAAGCCTTGCCACTGGACCTGGTTCCGCAGGCAAAAGAGCGCAGGGTGAACATGCCGGTACTGGTCTCTGGCTGGGTGGCTGCCATGTTTATTTGTGGCATCGGTCTTTCGTATATTTTTTAGTGGTGTGATATGTCGTACCTAATCAATGCATTAAAACAATCTCAACAAATCGACTCCGAGCAGGATTATCAACAATCACGTCATGAGCAGCAGGTCCGTTTTTATCGCCGTTTAAGTCTGTCACTGGGTGGCGCACTGATCAGCGTGTGTGCTTTGGGCGCTGGTTATTTTGTTGGTGAAGCCTTTCAGGAGGTGCCGGCCGACGCGGTGGTTGCGAAAACAGACGCTGAACACAGTGACGCGGCAGATGTTACAGTGGCGAGTCAGGCAGAAAAGCAAGACAGCCCGGTGAATACCGCAGGAAAAGTTGCGAGCGTACCGGCAAATGTTCAGGTGCCCCATAATCAGGTTGCTATGGGTAATCCGGTTGTTACTCAGACTGGTCAGGTTGTCAGTCAACCAGTAAGTCAGGGTGTCAATCCGGCGATTAATCCTGTCATGCATAACGCGCAGCGTCAGATCCACTATCAGTGGATGTCAGTCCAGGTTGGTTTTGATGCTCAGGGGCAACCGGTTTATTCGCAACAACTGGTGCCGGTCTCTGCCAATGGGCAGATTGTTCAGCAACCAGTCGGCAATCAGTATACAGCGGCACAGCAAGGTTTCCGGCCCACTAACCAGCCTGTTTATGCGACAAGTCAGGGGCTCCCGAATCAGCAGCCGCTGGAAGATCTAAGCGGCTATCGGGTACTGGGTGTGCCACTGGAGCAATCTCGAGCCAATGCTGCCCGACAAGAAGCACAACGCCAGGAAGCCGAGGCCCTTGCTGGCGTGCCTGATGAATTAAAGAAAGCGTTTGAACAGGCTGTGGAAGAAACCGCACCTAAGTCGGATCGTATTGTCTCTGAAGTCTTGTCCAGCACCCGTGGGTCGGCCAGAGCAACGCCCGTTGAGTTACTGCCAGAGCAGCTACAAAACAGCCTGCCAAGGTTGCGTTACCAGGCTCATATTTACGCCACCGATGCTCAAAAGCGTTGGATCAAACTGAATAACCGTGAATTGTATGAAGGCGATAACATGGGTGCCCTGCAGCTGGTAGAAATCACCCCAGAGCAAGCCATGTTCGATTTTGATGGGATAGAGTTTACCCTGCAGGCGATGCAGGACTGGCCTGATAACCAGTAATACTTATACCAACTACACATTGCTATTATTCAGGGCATCATGGTGTGGCGGAAAAAGCGGATCAGATCAATGCTGAACTCTTCCGGTTTGATCGCCGCTTCCAGCTCATCGGTCACACGCTTATCTGCCAGGTCAATGTCTTTTACTTCGGTATAAAGCATGTTTTTGGCGTGATAAAACACTTTCACCACTGGCTTAAGAGGCTCATTGGGGTTACTTGAGGCCACTATGCCGATGCGCTCACTTTTGAGTTTGACCAGAGTGCCAACCGGGTACACGCCAATACAGTTAATAAAATGGGCCAACAGATCGGCATCATAATGCGCCGGTGTGCCTTCTTTTAAAATACGAAAGGCGCGGATTGGAGTTAACCCTACCTTGTAGACGCGTTCTGCTGTCAGGGCATCGTAAACATCAACGATGGCTGCCATGCGAACATACTGAGACAGGTCATCACCTTTTTTACCAAAGGGGTAACCACTACCATCCAGACGTTCATGGTGAAAGCCCGCAATCTCTGTGGCTATCTGGCCCAGTCCGCTTTCGCCAACAATTTCATAGCTGTATTTGGCATGGGCCATCATTTGCTGATATTCGTTGTCGGTGAGCTTACCGGGTTTATTAAGGATTTCGTTTGGCACCTTGATTTTGCCAATGTCATGCAACAAGGCGCCGGTGGCGAGTTGCTCGATAATGTCACGTTCAAGGCCAAGGTGTTTAGCAAAAATGCTCATCAGAATAGACACATTCAGTGAATGCTCGAGTAAATAGCTGTCTTTTTCACGGATCCGGGCAATGCAGGCCAGTGCGTCCTGATTGCGAAAAATGGAGTCAATAAACCCCGAAGCCGTTTGTTTAAACTCCTCAACCGAAATGGCTTTACCCGCTTTGACGTCAGCGAAGGCTTTTTCCTGCAGTCCTTTGGCTTCCTCGTATAAGGCACTTGCATGGTCCAGCTCGGCTTCAACACTGGTGCTTATGTGCCAGGGGTCATGCACCGTGACATTATCCTGATGTTGCTCATTTTGCGGTTCAGACTGAACTTTGGTTTTGGCCTGCAGGGTTTTGTCCGGATCGATTTCTACTTCGAGCACGCCCGCTTTTTGTAAAGAGCCGATGGCGCCTTCGGTGCGCACCCAGCCCTGACTTTTAACGCGTACGTGTCCTGCCTGTCGGGTGACACTGACCACAAACATACCAGGTTTTAAGTCATTGATAGTAATCGTTTTCACGGCTGCAATTTGATGGTTGTTCAGACTTTAAGCTTAGCAAAGGTTATGCAGAAAGAAAGGAATAATCGGTGCGGCTGCGCCTTTTATCATCGCCCTGATACCGCAAAGAGGTTGCAATTAGAAAAATTTCTTCGCAAGCTGGTTATCCAAAAAAAACGGTAAGAATAATAACGATGAAAACACTACTATCTGCACTATCGCTGGCGCTGGCAAGTCATTGCGCGCTGGCCTATCAACTGGATACCCAAGTATCCCGGGCTTTGCCTGAGTTAGAGGCACTCTATTTGCATTTGCATCAAAACCCCGAACTTTCCTACCAGGAAGAGCAGACCGCAAAGCGACTGGCGCATGAACTTCAAAAACTGGGATTTGACGTGACCGAGCAGGTCGGCGGACATGGCGTGGTTGGATTGCTGCGCAACGGTGAGGGGCCAACAGTGATGATCCGCGCCGATACCGATGGCTTACCAATTGTTGAGCAAACCGGTAAACCCTATGCATCTAAAGTGCGGGTTAAAGATGCCAACAGCAACGAAGTCGGTGTCATGCATGGGTGTGGCCATGATATTCATATGACCAGCTTTATTGGTACCGCTCAGCAGCTGGCGAATAATCGTGATCAGTGGCAGGGTACCCTGATGATGGTCGCTCAACCCGCAGAAGAAGTCGGGGCTGGTGCGAAAGCCATGCTTAAGGAAGGCTTGTTTAGCCGCTTTGCTAAGCCCGATCATGTTCTGGGGCTACATGTCAGTGCGTCGTTACCTGCAGGTCAGGTTGCCATTGCACCGGGCTATGCATTGGCGAATGTGGACTCAGTTGACATCACTGTGAGAGGCAAGGGAGGGCATGGTGCATACCCTCACACCACAGTTGACCCAGTGGTGCTGGCCTCACGCATTGTTCTTGCGGCGCAAACCATTACCAGCCGCGAAATTTCGCCGTTAAAACCTTCGGTGATCACGGTAGGCTCCATTCATGGGGGTTCAAAACACAATATCATTTCTAACGAAGTTAAACTTCAGCTGACACTGCGCTCATATGACCCCGCTGTCCGTGAGCAGCAAATTGCCGCACTGGAGCGCATGACCAGGGGGATTGCACAAAGTGCGGGCTTGCCGCCTGAACTCGCCCCAATTGTGTATGTTCATGAAGAAGAGAGCATTCCTTCAACCTATAACACGCCTGAGCTCGCCGTGCGGGTTGAAAAGAGCATTCGTACTGAGCTTGGTGATGAACACGTTGTCAAGGCAGAGCCTGTGATGGCTGGTGAAGATTTTGGCTTGTATGGCCGTACTCCGGAAAATATCCCGGCAACGATTTTCTGGTTGGGTGGGGTTGAGCCCGAAGCATACCAGCAGGCTCAGTTTTCAGGTGAAGCACTGCCGTCATTGCACTCGAGCAAGTTTGCACCGGACTATCCGCTGACCATAAAAACCGGCGTACGTGCCATGACCGCCAGCGCGCTGGATCTGTTTAAAACGGCACAGGTGCAATAAAGGTCATCCTCTGTTCAGATTCAGGGTGACTGATCTGCAGCATTTCTGCGTGCAACTGAAGCCGCGATGCTGCTGCCAGCGCTTCACCTTGCGAGTAGAGGCGATCTCCTAAGATGGGGTGGCCGAGTGACAGCATATGCACCCGCAACTGGTGGGAGCGTCCGGTGATCGGGGTAAGCTTGACGCGGGTTGCCATGGCTTCGTGTGATAACACCTCAAAATGGGTTAATGAAGGTTTGCCGGTCTCGTGGCAGACCATTTGCTTTGGACGGTTTGGCCAGTCGCAGATCAGTGGTAGATCCACAGAACCCTGTTCCTGTTTCAGATGACCATGCACGCGGGCAATATAACGTTTGGCGGTCAGACGATCCTGAAATTGAATACTCAGAAATCGATGCGCTGCTTTATGCATGGCCAGACACAGCACACCGGATGTTGCCATATCCAGACGATGGACTATCTTTGCGTTGGGAAACACCAGATTAACCCGGCTGATCACACTGTCCCAGTGCTTTGGATCTTTACCCGGCACGCTCAGCAAGCCACTGGGTTTGTTTAACACCAGCATGTGTTCGTCCTGATAGAGAATATCAAGATAGGGATCGGTGGGAGGAGCGTAATTGACTAACACAAATAACCTGCAACTGGCATCGACTTCAAGGGCCGACATTTTACCTAGCGTGAGGCGAAAAGGCCAATCACAATACACGTAATGTCTTGTTATTGACACCTGTCAGAAGATAAGTGAAAGTGCAACACTTAAGCGCGTAAAGGAATCAAGTATGAAGCTACCATTACACTGCGAATCCAGCTATGACCCCGACTTTCTGAGTGACGCACAAAGCCAGGCGTTGTTTCAGTTGCTGACAGAGCACTTTGATGTATCACAGCCTGAAATCATTACCTTACCGAATGGCACCGACATGCCTATTTTACCATGGAAAATAAACCTGCTGGCGCCGTCACTGGCTGAGTCAGGGAAATTTGAGCGTCATCATGGCAGACAACATCCCTGGTTTCCTTTAATCGAACAAATTCATCAGCGCATTGCCGAGCTGACCGGGCTGGAGTTTGCTGTATGTGTTTGCCTCTATTACCCCGATGGTAAACAGTCTATGGACTTTCACTGCGACTTGTCAGCATTTGGACCCACCAACGTCATTGCATCGCTCAGTATAGGTGCTGAGCGAACCTTTTTGATCCGCAATGAAACAGATCATCAGGAACACTATGAAATTGAACTGGAAAACGGCTCTTTGTTTTTGATGGGCCCAGGTTTTCAGAGCAAGTATCAGCATGCGATAGCGCGTGGCCCCCAAGGAACCGGTCCGCGCTTTAACCTGACTTTTCGTCAGTTTGCCCAAAACTAGCCATAAGGAATAACAATGAAAGTCGGTTTTTTTCAGTTTGATGTGGCGTTTGCGGAACCTGCGCAAAATCGCGCTATCATTAAACAAGCACTCGCAAGTGATGAGTTTGATCTTCTGTTGTTGCCAGAGTTGTGCACTACCGGCAGTTTATTCTTTGACCGTAAACAGGTAAGTGAACTGGCAGAGGATATGCACCAGGGTGAATCTTCGCAGCTATTGCAAGCCCTGGCCCGGGAAAATTCGGCTTGTATTGCCGCGGGCCTGGCTGAACGAGATGCCGATGCGCTTTTTAACAGTACTTTGCTTGTCGACCCTGAGGGGGTGCTCGGTGTGCATCGTAAGGTACATCTTGCGCCAACGGATAAAATGCGCTTTGACGCAGGGAAGGCGTTCAGGGTCTATGAAGTGAAAGGCGTTAAAATTGCCGTTTTATTGTGCTACGACATTTGGTTCGAAGATGGCCTGAGCAGTCTGAAAGAACAAGGGGTTCAAATCATTCTTAACCCATCGAATTTTTGTGGTGAGGACAGTCTTGAGGTGATCACTCAGGCTGCAAAGGACTACGGGGTGTATGTGATAGCAGCCAATCGCCTTGGTATGGATCACGTCTGCGAAACGGGCGTGCGCTTTATCGGCAACAGTCTGATTGTAGACCCACAAGGAAAGGTACTGGCACAGGGAGACGAGTCTCAGCAATTGCGGGTGATTGAGATAGCGCTTTGATCCGGTTCATACGTCATCGGAGTATTTGGTCAGTATGCGGATAATGATGCGTAAACCAGCGCTGTAAAAACTGAATGCATTGCAACACGCTGGCCGGAACGTGATGGCGGGCAGGATAGAGTGCCAACAGGGTGAGTTGTGGCTTCTTACTGTCTGGCAGAATACTGATTACCTCTTTGCTCGCAATTGCTTGCCGGCAGGCAAATTCAGGTAAGATACCAATACCCAATCCAGCTTTAATGGACTCCAGCATAAAAAGGACGTTGTTCGCTTTGAGTGTGCCCGAAATCTTCACCCCCTCATCCAAAGGCCAGATATTTTTTCCTTTAAAGTAGCGGTATTCAAAGCAGTTATGCTGAGTTAAATCCCGCGGGTACTCAATGGCTGGGTTCGTTGCCAGGTATTCGGGGCTGGCGCAAATATGATAGTCAAATTGGGTTATTTCACGTCCAATGTAATTACTGTCGATGGGTCGGCTGGTGGCGCGCAGTCCAAGATCAAATCCTTGCTCAACCAGGTCTATATCCTCATCACCAAGATGAATGTCGAGTTCTACATCCGGGTAGGTTCGCATAAAGTCTGCAAATACTTTCCCCAAATCTGTGATCCCCAGCACCATAGGTAAATTAATTTCTAGCTTGCCTTTGGGCGCCCGTTGCGTTGACAGAACAAAGGAGTCCGCTTCTTCCAGTTTACTTAGGATGTCTCTGGCACGTTGTAAATAACCTTCACCGACTTGGGTCAGCTGGAGATGGCGGGTAGTGCGATGGAGCAAGCGCGCACCAAGTTGATCCTCAAGGCGGCTAATCTCTTTGCTGATCATCGACTTTGATGTGTTGAACTGCTCAGCAACCCGGGTAAAGCTGCCAACCTCCGCCAATTTCACAAAGAGTTCAATGGCACGTAGCTTGTTCATTTAAATTATCCTTAGGGGCAGTGGAGCATATCAAATCAAGGATATACTGTTTCTTGTGTGTGAACACTTGGTTTCTTTTGTAGTTATATATCAAACAAAGCACAAGTCATAGACTAACAGGGTTGAACATATCTGCAGGTGAAGAACGCTTATTTCATCTGAATTACTCAACAAGAAGGACTATGACTATGTACACCCTATACTATAAGCAAGAAGCCTGCTCACTGGCCGTACACTCCGTATTGCGTGAGCTTAGGCAGGATGTGACGCTTATCCGTGCCGACAGCCTCAGTGACTTTGCCGCCGTGAACCCCGGGCTACAGGTACCGGTATTGATAGATGGCGACGACAAGCTGGTTGAAGGGGCTGCGATTATGCAGCACCTTACCAGCAAGCACCCCAGCCGTTTGTTTCCCACAGAGCAAGGGCCCGCTCGTCGCCGTGCTGTGGAGCACTTGCTGTTTGCCAATGCCACCATGCACCCAGCCTACTCCAAATTGTTTTTTGTGGCTCAGGCTGCTGAGTGCGGTGCTGTGCGTCAGCAGCTGTTTGAGGCGGCCGCAAAGGTGATCAATCAGTTATGGGAGCAGGTTGAATCTCAGTTGCAATCTCAGCCATTTCTGGGTGGCCAGCATGCTTGTGTCGCTGATATTTTGCTGGCTGTTTACTCGCGTTGGGGAGCTGCCTTTGCTGTCGACATTATAATACCCCCTCGCACTGCAAGCATGATTGAAGCGGTTACTTGCATGCCTAGTTTTGTCGCGGCCTTACAGGCTGAACAGGCGCAGGGGGCATAATGGATCACGTTGAGATGAAAAGGGATCTGAGCGAGATCCGGGCCATGGTGCAATGTTACTTTACGGGGCTACATGAGGGCGATAGTGAGACGTTGCGAAATCTGTTTCATCCCGACTGCTGGCTCAAAGCGCCGGGTTTGAGGCGCACCCGGGATGAATGGCTAACACTGGTCAGCGACCGCACGTCACCGGCAGAAAAAGGCGATGAATTTTCCTATCAGATACTGGCGATAGACTGGCTTGGGCAACAGGCTATGGTCAAGGTGTTATGCCCGCTGTTTGAACATCACTATATCGACTTTCTGGGCCTGCTGAAAGAAAAGGGGCAGTGGCGGATAGTTAACAAAATGTACGCGAGTTTACCACACACATATCAGGAGTAACGATGCCTTATATTCATATTCAAGTCACCGATGAGGGCGTGACCAACGCGCAGAAGCAGTCACTGATCAAAGGTGCCACCCAGCTGATGGTAGATGTATTAGGTAAAAATCCACAGACGACGTTTGTGGTCATTGACGAAGTCCCGACTGACAACTGGGGGATTGGCTTTGAACAGGTCTCGGCGCTCAGGCAGCGACAAGCAAAATAATTACTGCTTATTGGCCTCGTCATACCGAGTACGGGCGGCGCTTATTTCCTCGAAGTGATCGTCGGCCCAGGAGACCAGTTGCCAGGCAGATTTGGCAAGCCCCCGACCCAGCTCAGTGAGCTCATACTCGACCTTAACGGGAACCTCAGCATAAACCGTGCGCTTAACATAGCCATCGCGTTCCATATCGCGCAAGGTCTGTGTCAGCATCCGCTGTGATATGCCCTTGATCCGTGATTTCAGGGCGTTGAAGCGATCGGGGCCATCGACCAGCGCAAACAGAATTAAAATTGACCATTTGTCACCTATCTGTGCCACCACATTACGGATGGGGCAACGTGCGTTTTGTTCAAACACCCGACGAGTCTGCGCTTTGGTATCGCTCACAATACTAATTCCTGAAATTGGGTTAAGTATAAAATAGGCTGCTTTGTCGAAATGAGCCATGTTACGAATAATTAATGGCCTTAGTATACATAAGTAACCGCTTGGGTTAAAGGTCTAAACTTAGCGTCCAAGCCTGTACTCCTGGAAGGTTTCTTTGCGAGCGGGTCGTTTTTGTGTAACGGGAAAATATTGTTTAACTCTTTGTGTTAATATGGCGCGTTTGCTGTGTAGCGTGACTGCCCGAATAGGAGCAATTTAGTCAGGCTCTGCGTTCATTAACAAACCTCTATTTATTTACAAGATGTGGCTATATTAAAAGGTGTTTTCAATGAGTCATTTAAATGTTCTTTCAAAGCTTGCAGTTGCAGCGTTGTTTACGTTTTCCCCGTATAGTTTTTCAGAGGTTGAATTTACCTCTGAAAGTGAAGTCAACCGCTTAATATCCTACGCACAATTTGGCAAAGGTGACGTTTTCATCTCTCTCAAGAAGAATGGAGCAAAGTGCTCGTCTGGGTATTTTGTCAACAGAGACAGCGTAGGGTTTGAATCTCTTTATAGCATGCTGCTTGCGGCGTATCATGCCAGAACACCGGTGATTTTAGGAGGTCATGATAATAAGCAATGGAGCGGTTCTACGGACCCCGTTTGCGAGCTTTACTCTGTAGAACACAAGAAATCATAATCTGGTTTGTCCATAAGACACCGTTTTCCAAAAAGAAGAAAAGGCGCTATTGCGCCTTTTCTTCTTTGCTGTGTAGCAGTTTTATGATGGCCTTAAAGTTTCGCCGCGAGGTCTCGTTTTGCAGTGCCTGACGCAGTATGGGTTTTATACCGTCTTTTTGCTTTTGAGTTGCTAAGGCTTTGATAGCGGCCAGGCGAACGGCGTCGTCCTGATCACTGACCGCCATATTCAGCACGGTATCACTGGTTTTCGCACTCATCTGATAATTCCCCAGGGCACTGAGCAGCGCTTTTTTATTACGCTCAGGCGACTTGAAGAAGTGCTGTTCCAGGTTTTGATAAGCCGTGTCGGTTTTCATCATGCCCAGCGCACGGATAGAAGCTTTCTCAATACGGGCGCTGTTGTCAGACAAGTGAGCTGCGAGCAATGGCTCATGCTGCGGGTCGCGACTGTTCCCCAATGCGGTGAGCAGACTGGCCGTTTTGCCTTCACTTTCACCCAGCGTGATCTGTTCAGTAATGGCCAGACTTAACTGTGTGGCTGTGTCAGATCCGCTACGATTGTTGAGCAAGATCCCCAATGTCATGTAGAAACTGGATTCGACTTCTGAGTCAAGAGTACTAAAACCATCGGTCAGCATCCCCAATAGCATGTCCGCAGCCTGCTGTGACAAGGGGGCATTGCCCTGAGTCAGCGCGCGCAGCGCACGAAACTGAGTTAAAGGTTGCTTTTCAGCCAGTAATAACTGGCTAAGTAATTGCTGGCTGGTATCCGAGTCGAGTTGTCCTAGTGCATTGAACAGGCGCATCTGAGCTTTATCGTTTAACTCCCCCGAGAGTATGAGCGGCGCCAGAGTGCCAATCACAGCATTGTATTTTTGCAGCAGAATAGACAGGGTATGGGCGTCTATCTGAGTAATATCTTGCGTGGTAATCAACTGGTTTAGCTCAGCCGCCAGCCGTGCTTTCTCAGCGTCACTGAGTTCTGCCTCAGTTGTCTGCCAAGCCGCCAGGTCGTTGTCCAGCTCGTATAAAGTACTCTTAAATGGCTGAGGGGCCAGTGTCAGCGTATAGCTTTGTTGTGAACCAAAGCGCAGATCTGTGCCTGTCAGAGCGAGGGCTTCCTGACCTTCTCTGTGTTTAATAAAGCAAGCTGAGGGCGTAATGAGGTGGGCGGAGTCGAGCACCTCAATACGGTTAAAAGTGGCAAGCTGAGTACGGTCAAAGTCGCTATAGTGCTGTTTGACCATTTTTAACTGTTTACCAGTTTGTTGATATGCTGGTTGATACTGCCCCAGAGTGTCGGGCTCTTTGCTTACCTGACTGATATCACGTTGATATTGCAGATAATAAGCTAGCCCTTTGAGCTTGTCCTGGGTCTGCTGGTCGAGCTCACCGGCAAAGTAGAAGTCGCTGATAAGCCCTTTGTCCGTTAATTTAAAGGCAAAGGCATGCTCATAACTGGGCAGGGGGATCTGCGTTTTACCCTGAATGGCAGCAACCTGATCGGCCTTGATGGCCCACCAGTTTTTCTCTTCGCCTTTTTGCGCCGCTTTAAGCGACAGCTTGCCCTGCAAGTGCACCGTCGACGTTTGCGGGGCACTTTGCAGCTTAATATAATCAAAGGAAGTCTGGGTTTGGATATCAAACCGGTATTGTGGCTGGCAGAGTGTGCCAGCCATTACCTGAGTGCTTGTCAGCGCCACCCAGGGCGCAGCAAGCAGAGTCAATCGACACAAGGTCATAGTTCGATTTCGTCCTCTTTGGAGTACAGAGTCCAGGATTTGTTATATACGCTTGGCGTTTGGTATAGCCACAGGTCGTAACGGTGAGTTTTCTTACCACAAGGATAAGGAATACCCCATTTCTTACACCACTTGACCCCAATGGTTTCGGCGTATAAACCAAATTTACCAGAGATCACATCCAGGTCGTTCTTCAGTTCAATACCATAATAAATGTGCGGCGCTTTGTTACCGGTTGAGACCAGAGCAAAGCCTGCATTAGACTCCATGGCAAAAGTGTTGTCGATTAAGGTCAAAATCGCCTGGATACCGGCTGAGACCAGACCCAGGTTAACACCGCCACGGCCGAAGGCGCCAAAATCGACATGGAACAAGTCACCTTCAGCATAGAGCTCTGCGTTGTAGCCTACAGTGAGTTCAAAACCCAGGTTACCAGTGACACCAGCTTCAACACTCATAGGAACCGGACCTATGGTAAAGCGAGCCTGGGCCAGCACTTTTTCCTCTTCCCAGGATTTCTCCCAGGATTTTTCGTATTTCGTGGTGTACTTCTCATCCTCAAACGCAACGTTATTGAAGATGATCATTTCCGATGCATAGCCGGTGTTTTGCCCACTGATATAGGCACTGCCGTCATAGGAAATACTGAACAAGGTATTTTGCGCGTTAAAGAAGTAGGCTTCGACCACGCCTTCGCCGGCAATGCGCCCGCCCGGATCGCCGGTCGGTACAATAAACAGCTGGCCGCTTAAGTCAACGCCGACACTGAATTTTGATTTATCGCCGTAAGATTTATCAAATTCTTTTTCTAATTTGATGTTCGCCAGACCCACTGAATACTGGGCATCACGTTTTGCCAGGCTTTGCTCTGTGTCTGTGTTTTCTGCGGTAAAGAAGTACAAAGGGATCTCAGTTTCGATCACATTGTTGTCTGTGATGGTCTCTGCATTTTGCGCCAGATCTGTTAAAGTAAAGCGAACTTGCAAAGACTGCCCCTGAGTGGCGTCATAACCCTGATAAATCTGGCTCAGCAGGGCGTCATCCAGGGCAATGTCAAAACCAATGTGCTCATCGTGCAAGCCGGCAGTAAAGTTATGGGTTAGCTGCGCCTCGTAAGCGGTATTTTCGGCATTCCAGAAATGGGTTGGTTGCCAGTTGCCGTTTACCAACACTTCTGCTGTGATAGCGGTACTACCCAGGTTCGAACCTTCGTAATCCGCGCTCAGATAGCCGACCAGATCGGAATGATGCTCACTGGTACCGTCATTGGTGTTGGGCACATCCAGGATCAGCGCCTCCTGACCAAATGCAGCACTGACGAGTTTGTAGTCGTGACTTTCTAAGACGCGTACATGTACATCGGCAAACGGAAAGTCGCCATCCGCAAATGGCTCATGATCTACCGATGGGTGGTTGTCGTCTTCGATGTCTTCAACATGGTCATCATGAGGGTCTATTTGTGCTATCAGATGATAGTGACCACCCAATAGTGTGTCTGGAATGGTAATGTCGGTTTGAAAGTTGTGGCTGCCCTCAGATACCTGCGTTAACTCCAATGCGCCAACTTTGTGCACTTCTTCAATTTCGGCTTCTTCGCCATCTGAGGTATCCAGCTCAGCTGCGTGTACCAGATAAAAGTGTACGTCGACGTCAATATCCTTAAAGCCGGTGATATCAACCTCGTAGAAGACCGTCACCGTTGTATTCGGTTCCAGCGTTTCAAGCGGACCTGTAGATACTTTGGTGATGGCAATATTGCTTTGTGCATCGTCATTACTGCCGAGTTCACAACCCGACAGCATGGTTAGCATCGCACCGGCTAACATCGCACGTGTAAAATGGCGCATTGTATTTCCTACCCTATTCTTACCCAGTGTTTAGTATATCGCAAAAATATGGAGGAATAATGAGTTTGGATGGAGTTTAGTTACAAATGCCATCTTGAAGTACTAAGAGGGGCGCTGATGGATATACGAAAGCAAGTCTGATTGACTCATTTGTGCTGATATTCTCAATTATAGAGTCGTGCATATTTGCTCTTTCAGGTATCAGGTTAACGGCCAGGCGCCTGAGTGAACGGCTCGGGCACCTGGCCGGCAATGTCCGTTATTGAGGCGATGCTTCAGAGTTTGGTCTGGCAGACACCTTGGCGGCACCGTACCAGTTAACATGCCGGGTTGCGAGCATGACAACTGCAAGTACAGCAAAACAAACGAGGCTGCCCATGAGCAAAGCATAGTGTTCAGCACTCAGCATGGCATAGAGCATGGCATACAATGCACTGAGTCCGGCAAAATAACTGATACTCAGTTGTGCACTTTGCAGGATCCCCCAAATGTAGCTCACAAGCAATGTAATTGCCGCCAGTGCGGATAGGGTATAGGCCCAGGCAAATCCTATGTGTTCGCTCAGAGAAATCAGCAACAAGTAAAAAACCGCCAAAGATAAGCCGACAAAGCCATATTGTACCGGGTGGATGGCTTTGGATTTACTCAGTTCCAGCAAAAAGAAGCTCGACATCACCAGAATAATCACCAGCAGGGCATAGTTGGTGGCGCGATGACTCTTAAGGTAATGATCGACCGGGTCCACCAGGCACACGCCCATATTACGTGCTTCTAATGCTTCACATTGGTTGCCAAAGAGACAACGTGAGAAAAGTTCTTTCATATTGGTCGCAAAGTAGCTGGTTTCCCAGCTGGCACTAAAGTGAGTGTCACTGATATCAGAGCGAACGGGCAGATAATCCCCCTGAAAACTGGGGTGTGGCCAGTTGGCTTCGAGCGAGACCTGAGTGTGCACTCCCAGGGGCGCGACAGCCAAAGTGCTCATGCCTTGCAAGTGCAGTTGGATATCAAATGTCACAGCTGTCTGCTCCAGTTCTGCCAGAGTCAGTGGAATATGCACGCCCTCGTCAATTGAGTTAAGTGTGGTCCCCGGTACAAGTGTGTGTGTCTGGCCGTTTATCGAGATCTGTGTATTTTGGCCAATCCCCCGGATATCACTGATCCCCATTACCATGCTCAGGCGGGTCAACGGTAGCTGAGTTAAATCATGCAATTTTTGCTTATCAAAATGGCCTGTCAGCTTTAAGTCTGCGCGATATAGCTGTGCTTTGTAGATGCTGCGGTATTTTTCAAAGGTGTCTAGCGTGCCCGATACCGTCAACTGTTCAGGAAGTATGACATGGCGATGCTTTTGCGGTGTTTGCACGCCGTCGATTATCTTGGTGACTTCGTATTCGGCGTAAAGAAATGGTGCTATTAAAGATTGGGTGCCACTGGTGCTGCGGGCTATTTCCTGTTGCACCTTGTGCTGAGTGGATGATCGCTCGTCGATTAGGTCGCTGATCATGGCGATGGGGATCATCAGCAATACGATGATTGCGGCGATGATGGCTAATTTAATCCCGGTTTTTTCTGTAATTTGTTGTGTCATAAGTGTCTCGGTTAAACCTGATGCAGATACAGGCTAACCGAGCTGATTGGTGTTTAAATGGCGCTTATGTGGGGATCTTATGGTGATTTTATGGTGAAGGTAGCCATGACTCCCTGCTCATGATTACTGATAGCCAGCTTCCCCTGATGTAGTCTGGCAACTCTTTCGACAAAGTTGAGGCCCAGCCCGGTACTTTTTGTTCCATTCGCGCGTGCCAGGGAATAAAACCGTTCACATAACCTGGGCAGGGCATAATCCGGAATTGCCGGGCCCGTGTTATAAATGCTGAATGTGCAGGTGTCGCTGCTGTGTGTGACGGACAGGCGGATTTCGCCCTGTGGTGTGACGAAGTCCAGTGCGTTTTCAAGCAGGTTTAGCAAGGCTTGCTGTAACAGGAATGGATCGCCATTGACGCTTGTTATTTGACTGCACGAGGTACTGAAGGTGGCAGACTTTTGTATTAGTCGGTTTGTAAGTATTTGCTCACATTTTTCGAGCAGGGGCGCAATCGGCACCGTTTGTCGAGTGTTCAGAGCAGGTAATTGCTCCAGCCGGGCCAGCTCGAGCAATTTATCAATCAGTTGCTGCATACGGAGCGTTTCTCGCTCTATATTACCTGCAAACTGCTGGCGCTTGTCCTCGCTCAGGGGCATCTGTAATAGTTCACTGGCGCCCTTGATACCAGAAAGCGGACTTTTTAGTTCGTGGGTGAGCGTTTCTATATACTGCTCGATATACACTTTGCCGTCGAGCTGGTTTCGCATCTGTTCTAAGGCGTCACTCAGTTGACGATATTCGTAGAAGATCCGAAACTGGGGTTTCGCGGCCTGTTTACCCAGGCCCATTTTTCTGGCGTATTCAGCCAGCTTTGTGACTGCGGAATTGACGCGCCAGGCGATCAGGGCACCTATCAGCAGGGCCAGTAAACTCAGCAGGCCGAGCCATTTTAAGATCCGCTGCTGGCTGTGCTCGATAAATGGCTGAACAGAACGATTGGCTTTGGCAACGGTGAGGCTGCCGATGATCTTACCTTGATATATCACAGGTGCGGCAACATGCATGACGGTTGATAAAGGATCCTTCGGGTCGGTGGCACTTGAGCGCGCACCGTACTCACCGCGCAATGTCAGATAGACATCATTCCACTGAGAAAAGTCACTGCCGACGTCTTTTTGCCAGGAGTCGGCAACCACAATGCCGTTGTGATCGGTGAGGTAAATGCGGTGCGACATGTTGGTTTTTTCTATTGCCCAGATTGCGGCATCCACTTTGCGTTGCCCATATACCCGCATTAATTCCACCAGCCGGCTATTGTCAGCGCTCCCCCGGGCTAAATCTTCCGCCACAACAACAGATAATAAGTTGGCCATATCCACCAGCGTTTCTTCTGTGGCTTGTCGAATGGTGGGTTTAATTTCACGCAACATAGTGTTGCTGATCACATAGGTCGTCAGTAGTACCATGATGAGGTATAGAAAGAAAAACCTCAGCCCCAGAGGGATGCGAGGCCAGTGTAGTGACTTCACACAAACTCCTCGAAGTAATAACCAAATCCGCGCTTAGTTTTTAACGATTCAGAACAGCCTAATTGTTTCATTTTTATTCGTATTGCTTTGATATGGCTGTCAATATTTCGCTCATAACCGCAATCTGCCGGGGCTTGAGTGGCATCCAGCAGCTGTGCTCGGCTTAGCACATTTGGTGAGT
Organism: Pseudoalteromonas sp. XMcav2-N; assembly: GCF_024124545.1. Lineage (GTDB taxonomy): Bacteria > Pseudomonadota > Gammaproteobacteria > Enterobacterales > Alteromonadaceae > Pseudoalteromonas. The sequence continues at coordinate 54,713 of NZ_JAMXSF010000008.1, read as the reverse complement.
GTGTGATCAGGGCATGAGCTACTTTAAACTCAAGTGCAGTTAACCCCAGCGCCATTCCTTGATAGTAATAATCAAAGTTTTTAGCCTCCCATTTCTTTACCGATTGAACGGGTGTAGTCGTGGTAGCAGGCTGGAGTTTTCTTAATCTGAGCTTCACCCGTGCGAGCATTTCTCTTGGACTAAAAGGTTTAGTGACATAATCATCTGCACCAATTTCAAGACCTACCACGCGGTCGATTTCGTCACCCCGTGCGGTTAAAAAGATAATGGGCATCGCAGAAAACTGGCGCAGTTGTTTACATAAGTCAAAACCATTGCCATCGGGCAAGCCAACATCCAGGATCACTAAGTCTGCAGTTTGTTGTTGTAAGTACTCCAGCCCGGCGCCAGCGGTGGTAAACCAATGTACGTCAAACCCGTCCATCTCCAGAATATGAACCAGCGTATCGGCAATCGCAGGTTCGTCTTCAATTATCACTATGCTCATATGTTGTCGTTGTCTGTTTGTGCAAAGAGTCACCTAACATATTACCCGTAAAGCAAAAAACGGTAAAACACTGAAAAAGTCATTGCACGTTCAGTTAAGTCTCTATACTATGCGCGGCGCTCACTAAGTTGTGAGCTATACCGCTTTACTATATGGAAATAAAGGGTTTTTATGAAAAAGCTACTCACACTTGCGGCACTCGCCGTTATTACCGCCACATCCGCTCATGCCACAGAGACCAAGCAATGGTTTAACAGTGCAACCTATACTGATCAGGACCGTACCTTTGATAACGATGCGTTGATGCTAAGCAGCCGTTATTTCTTTGCTCCGCAACAGAACTCAGGTGTTTGGGATGATTATGGTTACCTGGATACGGACAGCAATGTGGGCCTGAGTTACTACAACGATGAGTATATGAACCGCTTTTCTTTTGCCGGTGAGGGATACTTCAGCAAAGAAGTATTCGTGGTTGGTCAAGTCAGTGACCTGGGTGAAATAGACGATCATTATACTTACGGGATCGGGTATCTGTACAACGACAAGCTGAAGCTGAGTATTCGTCGTAATGAATCTGACCTGGGTGCCGACAGCACTTGGTTAAAAGCTGAGTATAATCATCAGCTCAATGACACCGACTATTTAGGTGTAACAATTGATACAGATGATGAGATGGACAACTACACAGTATCTGGCCGCTACTTTATGCACCTGGATGCAGAGCGTTACATCAGCGTGGATGTATCTCACCATGAGATCGATTTAGGTTACACAGATGTCTCGTACAATAATGCCCTGGTAAATTACTACTTTAACCGCAACATTGCTGTAGGCGTTGGCTCTTATGACTCTGATTTGGCGTTGCAGGGTAAGTACTTCTTTAACGACAGCTACTATCTGACTGTCGAATACATTGACCGTGATGCCGGTGAAGAGACCAGCTTAAAGTTTGTCGCTCAGTTTTAATTCATTTATGAAGCCTGGGGTTGCAGTACATTCTGCAACCCTGGTTTGTTATTCCCCATCTGATTTAAAGGCCAGCAGATCGCCAGGCTGACACTCTAAATAATGACAGATCTGTGCCAGTGTTTCGAAGCGCACACCTTTGACCTTACCGCGTTTGAGCAGGGATAGATTTGCTTCTGTGATCCCTATGGCTTTAGCCAGCTCCTTTGATGACACTTTGCGCATTGCCATTACTACGTCTAAGTTGACAACAATTTCCATGACTTAAATAAACTCCTTGTTTTCGTCTTCTATTTCTTTTGCTGCTTTTAGCAGGTATGCCACCATGGCAAATAGTCCGAGTGTCATGAGTTCACCAAAGGGGATTTTTAACACCACCTGATTGGAGTGGTAGAGCGAGTGATACCAGTAATCCAGCGAGAAAGTCAGGCCTGATGAATACAGTTCCAGCGCGATTTTTGTCCAGATAAAGCCCAGGTAGCAAGTGTAACAGCTGTTGTGAAAGAACAGCCCCTTGCTAAAAAGTTTCATCAGCCGAATGATCCAGTACACACTCAATAGCATACCAGCCAGCAGCGGGACAGACAGAGCAAATAAAACGCCGTTACCTACTTGCTCACTTTGCCACAGTAAGTCGAATGACTCGCTATCTAGATAACGCACTTGCCCGTTGACGATAAGCTGATAAGCCAGAAACGAAATTACGATGCCACTGATACCCAGCACAGCAGCGCGGAAGGTACCGCACCAGCGCTGAATTTTGTCTGTTGATTTGACCATAAAGATCCCTTCTTTCTATGTTGTTCTTGATAAGAATCATATCATACAGAAACTAATTTCTGAAAAAAGAAAATAAATTATCGTTTTACAATAATAAAAAATCGTGTAATGATGTTTTTCAACAAGCAGAAGGAGTGACATGATGACGAATAAAAATAAATTAACCAGACTGACGCTAAGTGTTGCACTAAGCACCATACTTGGTACTACGGCTGTGTTGTCGGGTTGTACGCTGAGCGATAAGCAGCCTATCCGCGAGACAGAGTCGGTTCAGCATGTGTCGGCATTTGTGGATGTTGAGAGTTTATTTAGTACCAGTGAGAAAAAGTCGATATCGATGTCAAAGGATGGCAAATGGATAGCATTTCTGAAAATGCACAACGGCGCACATAACCTGTTTGTGGTTGCTGCTGATGAGCCTGATATGGCACCTGTGCCAGTCACTAATCTTACAGACTCAGTTGATAGTTTTATCTGGTCTGCCAATCACAACGAAATTATTTTTTCTAAAGATCATCAGGGCAACGAAAATAGTCAGATTTATAAACTGGCGCTGAACGATAAGACGCTGACAGCCAGTACCATGACCCGGCTCACCCACGATGACAAGGTTGATTACAGTCTGCTGGGGCAATCGGAGCTGGATGCAAATGTGCTCGTTATTGCAGCGAATCACCTTACACCGGAGCGGATCGATTATTTTCATCTGAGCGTGAATACAGGCAAGCTGACCCAAACCCAGACCAACAGTGTGAGCCTGTTCGAGACGCAGTTGAGTAAATCAGGTCAGGTAGCATTAGGGTTGGCGCTTAATGCGGACAATTCCAGAAGTATGTACAGATTCACTGATGGACGCTGGCGCAAGGTGATGACAACTGAACCGGGCGAGATACTGGAGCTCATCAGCTTTGATGAACAAACCAATACCGCTTTTGTGGCAGGCAGTATCGAAGGTCGTGATAAACAGGAACTCATTAAAGTGGACCTGGCGAGCAAATCTATTGAAACGGTGCACCGTGATCCAGAAAATAGCTCTGACCTGCATCACGTTGTGTTTGATGAGCAAGGTCAACCACTGATTGTATCTTACTACGGCGGTAAACTGCGTAATTACTCACTGACAGACACAGCGGCCAATGCTCTGAACAAAATACAAAGCCGCTTCTCTCAGGAGATTGAAGTAAAAGTAGATAAAATTAATCACAAGGAAGACCAGTGGCTACTGACGGTGTCATTTGCCGACCAGCCAGATCAAAAATATGCTTATTATCCGGCTCAGGATAAGCTGACAGGTTTGTTAAATGAAGCGCCCGGATTTGACCCCGTCCTTTTGGGAGACAGAAAGTCGATTACCTACACGGCATCTGATGGGATTGAAATCCAGGCATATCTGACCTTACCTAAGAATTTAAATAAGAATCTGCCAACCATAGTGCTGCCACATGGCGGACCTTGGGCGAGAGATCAGTGGGGCTACAGTAGCGGTTATTTTGTACCCGTAGCCCATTATTTTGCAAACCGTGGTTATGCCGTACTGCAACCTAACTTTCGCGGTTCACTTGGGTTTGGTAAGCGTTTTGTTCAGCTTGGTGAGAAAAACTGGGGTACCGGCACTATGCAGCATGACCTGACAGATGGCGTAAACTATCTGATAGAGCAGGGCATCGCAGACAAACAGCGCGTTGGTATTATGGGGGCTTCGTATGGCGGGTATGCTGCGCTGGCCGGTGCGACATTTACGCCAGATGTATATAAAGCTGTGATTTCTTATGTTGGTCCATCCAGTCTGGTGACTTTGATGGAATCTTTCCCTGCGCATTACCGCCCCTATCTGGGTACCTGGTATGTTTCAGTGGGAGACCCTGAGGTAGCCCGGGACAGAGCCGATATGGAATCGCGCTCGCCGATTAACTTTGTTGACCAAATCAAAGCGCCTTTGATGTTGGTGCAAGGTGCAAATGACCCTCGAGTTACCCAGGTTGAGTCGGATAACATCGCCAGAGCACTGGCTGCTAAAGACCACCCCGTCGAGTACATTCTTGCGAAAGACGAAGGTCACGGCTTTATGAAGCAAAGTAATAAGCTGGCGTCGATTGTTGCAATGGAACGGTTTTTTGCCAAACACCTGGGTGGTGGTACTTCGAACAAGGTAGACCCGGCGATTAGTGCACATTTGGATACACTTCGTGTTGATATCAAAAAACTATAGAAACGGCTAATCGGTTTTTATAAAAGTAAAACAGGGCGATTAAATCGCCCTGTTTTTTGTGATCTTGCAAGTACTCGAAGTTACATCGAGATGGGCCCTTCAGACATAACTGAGAGCAGAAAAGGTGTATAGCCCACGATGCCGATTAGCATAAGTAAGGTCAATACACACAAAGTGATACTGACACCTAGCTTTACTGATGTCTTGTGGTTTGCCTGAGCATAAAAGTATAGCTGCGCTGCTAATAGCGGGATCAGAAAGCAGCCAAAAGTCCACATAGAGAAGAAGGGATCGCCAAATGCGGGGTTAAGGCCCAATGTGGTGCCTGTGATCAGGTAACTGAATACTCCCACTCTCAGAAACCATTGTGCATTAGAAACCAGAAACAAACAGATGGCCCACTTTCTGTGACTTGCCATGTCTTTCTGTATCGCACTGTGTACTGTTAAATAGGCGAACCCCAGGATCAACGACCCATTAATACTGGTGCCTATGTCGCCCAATTGGACAGGGCTTGTGTCTCTGAACCACACCAGATAATAACCTGAGAGGGCCAGCAAGATGACGGTAAACAGATAAACGTAACCATTGATTCTGTGGAAAACTGGGAAGCGGCTGCGCATTTTGGGAATAAGTTGAAATACGCCCCCAAACGCGACAATGCCTGCACCGATTGCGTGGGCAGCAAAAGCCAGGTTACCCGCAAAGTCTCCCGCATGATAGGGGGTCGCCCCCATTACCTCCCAGCGATTCCAGATCTCCATATTGTCATTGATCACTGAAAATCCGTAAAACTTGATGATGTAATAAAAGAAAAACCATTGCCCGAGCAGCACGGATAGAAACCAGAATATAACACTGTAACTGAGTGCGTTCCTGGCGGTCTGTAATGACAGAGGCTGGCGTGACTTTATTGCGGTTGTTTTTTTTATCGCTTCTGCTGGAGAAGCATTTTCGAGTGTTTTGTCCATTTTGACGTCCCCTTAGCTGTGAATATGTTGGCAAGTTTGCTGACAGGGGAATGTTCTGTCGTTCGAATGGGCCTTTTAGAACCTAATTTATAAGACAAGGTACAAGAAAGCAGGCGCTTAAAGCGATGCCCAGTCGACGAGAAGCCGGTTGGGAAAACAGCTTTAAAAGCAGGGGGACGGTATCAAAATAAAGAATTATAACTATATTAATCAAATGACTAGTGTTTTTCTATCGTGTTTTTACTGATAGCAGGTAGCCCTCATCTACCTGCTTCTACATCGTCTAAATAATTTGCTTAGTGAACGTCGCCCAGCGGTCAGTTAACCGGGTTTATAGTTATGAAGCTGGCGTAGCTTGTTGCTGAGAGGGGGCTGTTTTAACCCTTTTTCCGTTGAGCAAAACACCTATCAAAGTGTGTCTGACCAGTAGCTGGTAGCTCAGCAGACCAAGGGCCATGGTCGCAGACACGGCGACGAGCATTTTAAGCCAGGGCGACAAAGTGGTATTACTCAGTGGGAACTGGATATACATTAGCACAGGTACATGGATCAGGTAGATCCAGTAAGAGGCATCCGACAAATATTTGTTTAGCTGACTGAATCGGTTGAGCCATTTATAGCCTGCCAAAAAGGCCACACCAGTCCAGGCCACAATCGCAATCGATTGAGCGATGACAACATAGATATCTATATGCTCAGGTGTTGTTACTCCTGTATTAGCGGCGCGAATTATGGCTTCCAACGAGGGGGAAGGTGGCATGAGATAAAAATAAGGCACTAATGACAGGCATGCCATTATCAACAAGGGAATAAAGTAACGGACATACTGCTGCACCCGGATATGATGGTGATAAAGTCCGGCACCGACCAGGAATAGGACACCGTAAAAGCCATAGGACCAAAGCTCCGGATAAAGTTTATCCGGTGCCGGAAACGGTACCAGCTGCTGATATAGTGCGGCCGTAAGCAAAATGGGTAAAGCCACAAGCAGAAAAGCCGGGCGGACAACCACTGACAATATCGACTGAAACAGGCTGGCGTGTTTTTGCAACAGCCAAAATAGTAAACAGAACTGGGTCAGATTCCATAAAAACCATAAATGCATGGTCGAGATAATCGGCTCTTTCACAGACTGAAAAACCGTAAACAGGGCTGGTTTTTCGTGAGTAATTTCAGCTCCCCAGCCAAGTGCGTGGAACAGCACCAGCATGGTCAGAGGAAAAAACACCACAAATGGCAGCAATACGCGCTTAAGGCGATTAATAATAAAGCCATTGCTACCGCGTTTACTGATAAGCAGGGCTGCACAAAACCCGGCGATGACAAAAAACAGTGGCATTCTGAATAAGTGTGACCAGATTGCAAAGTAGTCAAAAGCAACGTGGTTGGTCGGATCGGCGGTAAACCAGATATTTGAAAAGTAAGGGCCATAGGCCAGCGCAGCATGAAACACGACACCCAGTAACAAAGCCAGACTACGCAGGTTGTCTATATAATGAAAACGAGGAGATGATTGCATAACGTTTATCCTTAAAAACTGCAACTTTGCACAGATTATCACCAAATGTCTTGAGGGAACAACTATATAGGAACAGAGTGTGGTTGAGGGTTTTGTTATGGACTGGTGAAGTAAAAGTGGGTCGTTTGATTTGTGTAAACAGTGTTGTTTTTTTATTTTTGCGGTGTTATTTTTGTGTGTGTTGATTTCTAATAAGAAATTGACAGGCTTATCCATCTGTGAGTAATTCTTCGGATGGTTAGATATAAACACAAAACAACAATGATTAGTGTAGAAAGGAATGACCATGAAATTAAAAATCAAAAAAAATAGCATCAAAAACCTGTCTAAAACTAAAGACCAGCTAAATCAAGAACAAACTGCGCAAATCGCGGGCGGCTATTTAAGTCAGGCCTGGTATGGTAGTTGTGGTCCTTTATCTTGTATCCGAAAATAATACTTAGCTCCGTCTAAGTGAATTGGCTCATTTATCTGTATTAGATGAGCCATCTTGCAGAAAAGTTGCTGCATCTTGTGTTTTCTGTGACTTCCCGATATTTTTATTCTATTACCTTCCACTAATGTAAATCCGCTGCTTTACTATTCTTCCGGGTATGCGGCGCCTGTAAATATGCACTATCGTGATTAGTTCACAACATTCTTTGTAATATTGCTCGTCCACCAAGCTGATGCTTTATCACAGCCAAAATATGTAAAGTGATCATGAACAGCAATAGAATATTGCTGAGCACGTGCACTCGGGAAAATACGTCCTGCAGGCTCGTGGTGCTGAGCAAAGGCGGTACAGTAAACAGACCAAACACGCAGAACGAGTGCTGCATCATTAATACACCGGAGCACATTACAATAGTTGTGAGTAAGTAAATGAACTTATGAGCTGCACAGGCAAGCTTTGCCTGATGTTGATTGAGCTGTTCGAGCTGAGTCGGTGGTGTGCAGGTAATTCTATGTACCAGACGCCAGAGGAATAGCGGAAAATAGACGAAGGTCAAAGAGACATTGAAGGTACTGAGTGTTTTCTTGATTATGTTGTCCACTTCAAATAAAGCCATGTAAAAACCAGAAAGCATTGCCCACAGGATCACGGCGGCTGAGATCCAGTGAAGTGCACGTGCCGTGCGGTCAAACTTATCTGTTGAAGTTGTGTAGGTCATTTTAGCAGTCCTTTTTTTACTCACGCTACGCTGTGGAGAGTTAAAACACGGTTAAAACTCCGATGCACTGAACCTGTTACCATGGCGGTTGAACCGGGCAGTGTGTCTGTGTGGCCATTCCATCATCCGTAAACCAGTCTGAGTCGGCATATTCACCCATTTCGTACTAAAGTTTAGAAGGTCACTGCGCGAAATTGAGATGTCTGAATATGAAAAAAAATAAAGTACTAAGTGTTATCGGATCAATGCCTTACATTATCCTCGGTGCGAACAAAGCCGTGTGCCAGGTTGCTGTAAAAGTAGTAGGTGGCGTCGCATGACTGGCTATTTTATACAGGCTTTTATTTATCTGGCAGCCGCCGTCATTATGGTGCCGCTGGCAAAAAAACTGGGGCTGGGCTCGGTACTGGGTTATCTCATTGCCGGGGTGATTATTGGTCCTGTGTCCGGGATGGTGGGCGAAGAAACCATAACAATTCAGCATTTTGCTGAGTTTGGGGTGGTTATGATGTTGTTTCTGGTCGGACTGGAGCTGCACCCTCAGATGCTTTGGCAAATGCGTCACCGATTATTAGGCCTGGGCGGGTTACAGGTCACTGGCAGCGCCGTTCTTTTGGCGCTCATTGCCTGGTTACTGGGGCAGCCTGTGAGCGTCGCAGTGGCAATCGGCTTGGTATTCTCTTTGTCGTCTACTGCGATTGTACTGCAAACCTTTAATGAAAAAGGCCTGACAAAGACAGAAGGCGGGCACAATGCCTTTTCAGTGTTGCTGATGCAAGATATTGCCGTGATCCCCATACTGGCATTTATTCCGGTTCTGGCACTGCCCGAGTTGGTCAGTGCTGCACAGACGATGCAAACCACGGCGCAGCACCATGAATCACTGAGCTTAGTGGCTGGGTTGCCAACCTGGGCCTATGCCGGTGCGATTTTTGCCAGCATCGCAGGGGTTGTCGTGATAGGGCATTACCTGAGTCGCCCCTTGTTTCATTATGTTGCTAACTCAGGGCTACGGGAGATCTTTGTTGCAACCACCTTGCTGCTTGTCATTGGTATTGCCGCTTTGATGAGCCTGGTGGGGTTATCCCCGGCATTAGGCACCTTTCTGGCGGGTGTGGTGCTGGCCAACAGTGAATTTCGTCATGAGCTGGAATCAAATATTGAGCCCTTCAAGGGCTTATTGCTGGGGCTGTTTTTCATTACCGTTGGGGCAGGTATTAACTTTGCCATATTGTCTGAGCATCTGCTCCTGATCATCACACTCACACTAACGGTGATGCTGGTCAAAGCTGGCGTACTGTGGGTGCTGGCAATGCTGTTCAAAATTCGCAACAGTGATCGCTGGTTATTTGCTCTGAGTTTGTCTCAGGCTGGCGAGTTTGGTTTTGTACTGTTGAGTTATGCATTGCAAAACCATGTTATTCCGGCCGCGACTGTGAGCTTGCTACAACTCGTTGTGGCCTTATCCATGTTCCTGACACCTATGCTGTTTATTCTCTACGACAAAGTCATATTACCGCGCTATCAGCAGACCACTAATCCGCAGGCATATGATGATATTCAGGAGCAGGGTCAGGTGATTATTGCGGGGATTGGTCGGTTTGGTCAGATTGTAAACCGATTACTGATCGCCAATGGCGTACACACAGTGGTCATGGATCTCGATGTGAATCAGGTTGAGTCAATGCGTCGGATACAGGTCAAAGCCTACTTTGGAGATGCGACACGGCCTGAGCTATTGCACACAGCCGGTATTGAACAGGCCGCGTTACTGGTTGTTGCCATTGATGATCGGGAAAGTGCCAGAGCACTGGTGCATGCAGTTAAGCAAAACCACCCAGGCGTAATCGTACTGGCCAGGGCGTTCGACAGGGGTCATCACTATGAATTGAAACACGCCGGTGCCGATGTGATTGTCAGTGAGACGTATCATTCAGCATTGGACCTGGGGGCTAGCGCACTGACTTGCCTTGGTTTTGAACCTGCACTTGCCGATCAGAAAAAACAGGCTTTCTGGGAAACCGAAAAAGCAGCATCGGAGCAACTGTATGATACCTGGCAACATGGCAGTGAAGGGCAGCAGTACGACCACGATTATCGTAAGCTTTTTATCCAGACTGAAGAGGCCATCAAACAAGCCATGCAATCCGAAATAACTGATGAGCAGGGGCATATGGATAAAGGCTGATGAGTGGGTTCAACAGTCCCAATACTGGCGCAGACAATGGCAGAGCTGATATGCTACGCGCTTTTAGCGACAACTGAGTATAAAACATGATTGATGACAAAGAACTGATCAGCACGCTGGATGAACTGGAAGCCTTTTTGAGGTTAGTGGAAAGTGGCGGTCTGGGCCTGAATAATGCCGCAGGTGTGGCACTGGCGACCAATAATAGCAATGGCCGACCGTTTGTAGCGGTACTGGATGACAATCATCAGCTGATCCTCGGCCGCTGGGTCACTCAGGACGTGTTTGACAATGGTAAAGACCTGGTACGCCAGGGGCCGAAAAAAAGTCACTAAAATTCCGCCGCTCAGATGTATCGGGTCGTTTTGATTGTTTGCATCTGACAAGCCCTTCTGGCCAGGGTGGATATCGTCTGCAAAGGCCAGCCACGCTGAGCAGACTCGAAAAAAGGAAAGTCAGATGCAGGTTTCTTCGCAAGAGTTAGCCAGAGTCGAACACCGGCTAAACAAACAAAACGCACTGGCCGCGGCTGTTGCTGGTGGATTGTGGGTGTTCCCCATTTTATGTGCCTGGTTTGGTGCGTTTACGCTGAGTGCCGATTTTGGCCCGCTAATGCTGGTGGTCAGTGGCATATTCATTGGGTTAGTCACCCGATTACACGGTCGTGGTTATCAGAAAGTCTTTGGGGTCATCGCCTTTATACTTCATGCCTGGCTGGCTTTTCTGGCTTTTCTGGCTTTTCTGGCTTTGGCATTGGATTTAATCGTCAGTAATGATACCTGGTTGATGGTACTGGGGATTTTGTATGTCATTGGTGTTTGGTCAAGTGTATTTCTGGCGCGTAAAAAGGTGCCATTTTCCGAACATAGAGCATTTTTTGAATTGGCCGAAAAGCAGCAGCATGCCAGCCGAAAAAAGCTGAAAAACCGCTGGTTTATTGCCTTACCCGCTTTACTGGTTACGTCTTTGGCTGCGAGTTGGTTGGCCATTTACGGTATTGCGATTGCTGAGCAACTGTTGCAGGAAAAGGAAGTATTCGAGAAGCAGCAGCTGCAAGCTCAGCGTTCCGCGAAAAGTGAAATTGATGTCTCACCTGAGGGCATTAAAGCGTTGTCTACCAGGCAAGCATTACATTATGCATATGCCTATTTCAGTGGTTATCGAATAGATGAGTTTGGCAGAAACAAAGGCCAATTTGTACACTCCGAATTTAAGGCTAAAACCATACTGCGTCATCTTACGGAGCAAAGAAATGACCCTCGTGCCTTATTTATCCTCGGTATTATCAACGGTGGCAGTCAGGGGAGTAAGCAAGTTGAGCAGGCCGCAGAGCGCCAGGATGATTATGCCAAGCTGTTTAAAACGATAGAATTTGGCTGTCGATATGATAAGACTCAGGCACTGATGCTGATCAATGGCTTGTCTCAACTGACGGATGAATCCCTCATATTGGCAGAGATAGACAGCATTCGTAACTACGGTTTTGAGCCTGTTTGTGACGAACTCAATACGGGTAAATTTGAGTATAGTTTTATTCGCGACTACCAACCGAGCAGCCGCTAAGATAAGCGGCTCTCATCCAGATGGAAAAATGCGACCTGATCGGTCAGTACTCGTGCCTGGTTTTCCATGGTTTTGCCCGACTTTGACGTGGTTTCCACCAAAGAGACATTTTGCTGGGTAATGCCATCCATTTGCGCAATGGTTGAACATACTGCAGCGATACCGGATGCCTGCTCTTTGCTGGCATCGTCAATGTTGGCGACCATGTCGCTGACCTGCGCTATTGACTCGGTCAATTCATCGAAAGTTGTGCCAGACTCGTAAACCAGTTTACTGCCTTCGCTTACAGCATCGACGCTGTTTTTGATGAGTGTTTTTATCTCTTTGGCTGCGCTGGCACTGCGTTGTGCCAGGTTACGCACTTCACTGGCCACGACAGCAAACCCTCTGCCTGCCTCCCCCGCTCTGGCAGCTTCAACGGATGCATTCAGTGCCAGCAGGTTGGTTTGAAAGGCAATTTCATCAATCACGCCAACGATATCGGAGATTTTTCGGCTGTAGTCTTCGATATTGCCGACAGCACTGATGGCATCTTCAATGGTGTGCTTACCACTAACCGCTTTTTCACGGACAACCGTTGCCCGTTCAGAGGCTGTGGTTGCGCTGATCGCATTGTTTTTCACGGTTGCGGTAAGTTGTTCCATAGTGGCCGCTGTTTGCTCCAGACTGGCTGCCTGACTTTCAACACGGCTATTGAGCTCTTCATTATTGCTGGCGATTTGTCTGGCGATGTCAAACACTTGCGCAGCACCGTTGTTAATTGTCTGCACCAGCTCACTGAGTTTATCAAACAGTCCATTCATCGCCTTGGTAAGGACTGAGAAATCCTCTCCCAGTTCTGCCGTGATACGGTGGGTTAAATCGCCTTGCTCAAGCGCAAAAATAGCATCTTTGATATGCTGTACGGCTTGCTTTTGCGCCGTGATATCTGTGGCATATTTAACGACTTTGACCGGGCGACCATGCTGGTCCAGTATGGGGTTATAGGTTGCCTGTATCCAGACCTCAGTCCCATCTTTGGCAATTCGCATGTACTGTCCTGAGTCAAATTCACCACGGTTGAGCTGCGCCCAGAACCTTTGATACTCGTCACTTTGCGCCTGTTCCACGGTGGCAAACATACGGTGATGCTGGCCTTTTACCTCGTCGAGTGTATACCCCATGGTGGCCAAAAACAGGTCATTGGCCCAGACAATAGTGCCGTCCATTTCAAACTCAATCACTGCCTGAGATTTATGAATAGCCTGTACTTGTCCCTCCAGATCTGCCGCTATCTGTTTCTGACGCGTGATATCCATGGCGTATTTTACGACTTTTAGGGGGTTACCTTCATCATCACGGATGAGATTGTAAGTTGCGCTGATCCAGATTGGTTTGGCATGTTTACCAAGTCGAAAAAACTCACCAGACTGAAAATGGCCGTTTTTAAGGTCAGCCCAAAACTGCTGATACTCTTCGCTTTGCGCATATCCGGACTCAACAAACAGTCGGTGGTGTTGCCCGATGATCTCCTCCTTTTGGTAACCCATCGCTTCTAGAAAGTTGTCATTGGCGTCTACAATGGTGCCGTCTAACTCGAATTGGATCACCGCCTGGGAGTGATTTATGGCATCTATCTGACCCTGTGCTTCAAAAGCCCTGAGTTTGTCTGCGGTGATGTCAGAGGCGAACTTCATGATCTTCCAGAGCCGGCCATTTTCATCGTAGAGAGGGGTATAATGTGCCTGGATCCAGACGGGATCGCCGCGCTTATTGATTCTCTTAAATTCTCCAGACTGCAGCTCGCCCCGTCCCAACGCCTGCCAAAAAGCGGTGTACTCGTCACTGACAGCATCTGCCGCAGTGACAAACATCCGATGGTGCTGCCCCTGGATCTCCGTCAGCTGATAGCCCATGACATCGAGAAAATTCTGGTTTGCGGTCACTATGGTGCCATCCAGGGTGAACTCAATAACCGCCTGTGCATGGCGGATCCCGTCAATCTGGCTGGTCAGGTTGATCAGGGTTTGGCGCTGCTTTGAAATATCGCTGGCATACAGCAGGATTTTCGATATCTGTTGCCGGCTGTTTGCCACGGGAACGAGCTTAGCATGTAACCAGGTGAACGTTTGTTCATCAATTTGCCAGTTAAGGTCACACTCAACTGACTCGCCCGCACAAAGTGCTTCCCAGTGGGTTTCATCAAGCGGCTTGTTGACCACAAACTGCTGATAATGCTCATTGAGCAAATGCTGTTTTGGGGTTCCCACCAGGTTTGAAAAATGGTTATTGGCATTGAGTATGGTGCCCCGCAGGTCCAGCTCTGCCAAGGCTTGTGCGTCTGACAGCGCCTGAGTGATTAACGCGCTGTCCATCAAAGGCTGATACTGTGCAGTAACGTCCTGAAGCACAGCGAAGGACTGTGCGTTATCTGCCAAACAAAATTGCACTGAGACTGTGTACAGAGACCCTTCGGTATTATGCATGCTACAAATCAGGGCTGTATGTTGTTCAGGGCTTCGCAGTGCATCACAAAGCGCCTGATACTCGCTTTGATGATTGCACAAAGCCGACAGCGTTTTGGGGACCGCGCTGTTTGCTAAGGCCAGCATCGCCCTGAAAGCCTGACTGGAAGCGAGTATATTGCCTTGCTGGTCGAGTTTTAGCCAAGGTAATGTTTGCGGTAAGGTGACTTGTGGTTCCGAAGTTTTTGTTTTAGCAAAGCCAAAGAGTGCCATATCACATCCCAGTATGTTGTCATTTATCTATAAACACTATAGACAAGGAATAACAGGGCACCAAAGTTTGACGGTGAGATTCTGTTTTTATGGGGCTGGCATTTGGTATGCAGCCCCAGCACATGAGTCTCAGGCATCGCTTTCGTTGACCAGAATAACCTTACGATGCGGGAAGGGGATCTCGATGTTGGCCTCATCGAGTGCTTTTTTCACCTGTTCAGGCACGGAATAGAGCACATCAAAATAATGTGCACCTTGGCAAAATGGCCTGACCAAAAAGTCGACAGAGCTATTGTTGAGTGACTCCACTTCAACAAACGGTGCAGGCTCCGATAAAATATGAGGATGAGCCTGCAATACGGATTGGATCACGGCTCTGGCATCATCAATACTCTCACTGTACGCAATGCCAAACCGCATATCGACACCACGAATATTGTGATGGGAATGATTAACAATTTTGCTGCCCCATATATGACTGTTCGGGATCACTATCTGCTGGTTATCAAAGGTCTGCAATATCGTAGTAAACATATCAATTTCAGTCACTTTGCCAAACTGGCCCGCGGTGTCGATAAAGTCATTGACCTTGTAGGGGCGGAAAATGAGCAGCATGACGCCCGCAGCGAGGTTGGATAAAGTGCCTTGCAGTGCCAGTCCCACCGCAAGCCCGGCGGCACCAAGCAATGCAATGATCGACGCGGTTTGCACGCCAAAACGGTTAAGCACTGCAATGCCGACAAAGGCCAGCACAGTGTATTTGGCAACACTACCAAAGAATTTAAATAACGTGTCATCCAGCTTATCGTAGCGATTCGCAACAGACACCACGGCTTTATAAGCCTTGCCCGCCAGCCAGATGCCAATGATCAGAATGAACAATGCCAGTACTAAGTTAGTCGCCCAGTCAACGGCCACAGGTAAATATTGATTGATATCGATTTGTTCTAGAAAGCTGTCCATAGACCAACCTCGGTATTAGAGTTTAATGAATCGCCTTTGTGCGCTTAAAAACTAGTTGCTGATCCGAGATTGTTCAACCTGAATGGGATTAGATTGCAAAGGAGGAGAGGATTTGCAGCAGCAGGGGGAGTGTGCATTCCCTCCTGCTGCGCAGCACTATACCAGCCCCATAGTTACGCCAGCCAGTATAAAAGTGATCACCAGCCAGACAATATGCAGCTTCAGTTGTTTTAACAGGTAAAAACCCACCAGGACCAGGGCTATGTCTTGTGCTGACTGCACTGCGCTGGTAAAGACCGGCTGATAGAGAGCAGCAACCAACAGGCCAACTACGGCGGCATTAACGCCGCTCAGTGCGCCTGCAATGGCGGGGTGTGAGGACAGTAGTTGCCAGTTTTTGAGCACCCCCAGCAATAACAAAAAGCCAGGCAGAAATATGGCCAAAGTTGCCAGTAGTGCACCTGTGATTGGGTTTGCTGGCATGAGTGCATAGCCGAGGTAAGTTGCAAATGTGAACATCGGGCCGGGAACCGCCTGAGCGGCGGCATAGCCGGTTAAAAATGCATCCTGACTGAGGCCGTCGCCAAGGATATTTTGCAGTAGTGGCAGCACCACATGACCACCCCCAAACACCAGGCTGCCAGCCTGATAAAAGTCATTAAACAGGGCAACAGACGGGTTCATATGGGCAACAAAAGGCAGGCCTAAGAATAAGCCGGCAAATATAGCCAAAGGCAGCCAGTTTGCCTTAAAAGGTGAACTGGGACGTGTCGTCTGGGTGTTCCCTTTCAGGTAAAGCATACCAACCAGAGCCGCCAGGATCAGTACACCAATTTGAGTCATAATTCCCGGCAGCAGCAGCAGGGCTATTGCCGTGATCAAACACAGGCTGACTGTGAGCGTGCTTTTGCAAAAGTTTTTATACATTCCCCAGGCGGCATCAGCAACGACCACAATGGCAAGCAGTTTCAGACCATGCACCAGATTTTGAAACATATCCGTGTCAGTGACATGGCTGGCCATCAGGGCAAGGAACACCATGATCATGACCGAAGGTAAAGTGAAACCAATGAATGCTGCACAGGCGCCTCCCAGACCACCGCGTTTGTAGCCAAGCGCAAAGCCGACCTGACTTGAACCCGGGCCGGGTAAGAACTGGCTCAGTGCTACCAGCTGAGCATAATCGGCATCATCCAGCCACTTGAGTTTCTCCACAAAGGTTTGGCGAAAATAACCAATGTGGGCAGCCGGGCCGCCAAAGCTTATCCAGCCGAGTAAAAAGAAGGTTTTAAAAATAGCGAACATAGTAGCGTGTGCTCTGTTATCAGGACTGCCGATAGAGTAAAAAATGACGTAGAATGATTCAAATTAATAGTTTTGATTCAGACTATGAATTATATAGGATTGAGAGTATGAGCTTCAATGATGTGCCATGGCGCCAGATAGATCTCAATTTACTGGTCGCATTTGCCTATTTATATCGTTGTCGCAGTGTCAGTCAGGCGGCCGAGCAAAGTTGTGTCAGTCAATCGGCAATGAGCCACAGCCTGGCAAGACTGAGACGCTTGTTTGATGACGAGCTGCTTGAGCGCAAAGGACATGTCATGGAGCCCACCGAATATGCCCATCAGATCGCCCCTGCTCTGGAGCAACTGCTGGATACTCTGTCCGAGACGTTGCTCAATAAAGCTCAGTTTGTGCCGCAAAAGTATGACGGGGTTTGCCGCATCGGCCTGACTGATTATGCTGAACTCAACTTTGCGCCTGTGATTTACGATCGCATTCGTGCAGAGGCGCCTGAAGCGCAGATCAGTTTTGTTAACGTCAATCGCAGCAACTACATTACCCTGACCGAGAAAGAGAAGTTGGATCTGGTTATTGGCAGCATTACTGAGCCAGACGAGTCTTTTGACAACCTTATCTTGTACACAGAGCGTCATGTCTGTCTGGTAGACCCTGTACAGTTTGCAACGCAAATACCTCTGGAACTGGCGGCTTTCGCTGAGACTGAGCATGCCCTGGTCAGTCCGGATGGGCGTTTAACCACTCAGGTGGACCAGTTGCTGGCCAGAGCGGGATTAACCCGCCGGGTAACTGTGGCAAGCCGTAATTTCCTGACGATACAGCGCTTGCTCAGTCAGCGCCGCCTGGTTGCCATTGTGCCATTAAAAATGGCGCAACTGGCATGTGAAGATGCAGGCCTGAGGTACTTTGATCCACCATTGCCAGTGCCGGACTTCGACATTGCTATGTTGTGGCTGAAGAAACGTCAGCTGGATGATAAAAGTGTATGGCTCAGAGGATTAATAGGGAATGCGCTGGCAGAGCCGACTGTGGGTGATGATACAGAAAAGTGATCGGGCTGTGGCTAGTAGCTAATAACTAAGGTGGCTATGGCGCGAGTCCATAGCCTGGTCGGCTAACGGCCGTTGCACTCATTGGTAGGGCAATCTTCCGTGTAGGAATCATCACATTCACCCGTCCCACTGGTGTTTTGGCACTGATCTACAATGGAGAAATGACCTCCTGCAATCTGGCGAGTGGCGGCTTTGTTGAGATGCGTGCTGTCCAACGTCAGTGACTTCAGAGGTTTTTTTTGTAAAGTGAGTATCATCTTAATTTCCTTGATTAGTCTATTCGTGTGTAAGGGCTAGATGCCACCGCAGTGATTGGGGCAGGCTTGCCCTCCGGACATATTTGAGGGGCCAAACCCACCAAATACTTGTGGTGTGAGTTGTAGTTTTAATGCCTGCTCTTGCGCAGATAATGTCTTCAACTTTTTCTTAACCAGACTTATTTTCATTCTATTTTCCTTATAGTGTTCAACTGTACCTTATATCGGTTTAACCCTAACACAGTCAGAATGAATCGGGCAACTATAGCGTATATTCGCCGATATCCTGATATCAAAGGTCTATGCTGGTGGGATCCGATGAGGCTCCATCGGCACGACACGCCTCCAGCAAATGTTCACTGAAAACCCCTGCTGCAACGACTATCTCTGCAGTTTTATTTTGGATCTCCTTCAGGCGTTCGGCAAAGTGCTGCATGCGCTGTGTTGAGACGGATTGCCTGACTGTACAACTGCGAATAATCGCCAGGCTTATTTCATTGATGGCACTAGCTTGTGTCAGAGTTGTCTGCAGTCCATGCAACGTAGGAGTTTTGGCAATAAGAGGCGCTAATAAGCGGTAATCAGTATGCCAGGCTTTAAGTGTGGCGGTAATGTGCTGCAATGCGTTGCTATCACCTTGTCTGAACAGTGCCAGTTTTTGATAGAGCATCAGCATGGTTTGACTCTCTACTGGCAGGAAGTCCACCAGCTGATCCAAGGGGACATTCTGATGATACAGCCCCTGCTGATATCTTATGTGATGGCGGGTATAGTAGCTGGCAGGCTCCAGCTGTTCGGCAAAACGTGCCAGCACTGCCAGGTCTGCATCACTGGACTGTGAGCTGAGCAGTGATTGCAGACCCCGGCGAAATTGCTTGTCATGGTGCAAGCCAATGGCATTGGCAAAAGTATACAGTGCATGAAGGCGCTGATACATGGCAGCTTCATGACTCACTTTTCGCTCTGACCAGAGACGCTCAGCGATTGTAAACAGGCGCGGCCAGCTGCGTATATCGAGGTTTTGTTCCGTCACCAGCTCACTCCACAGCGTCGCCTCGCCGCCTAAAATATTGCCTTTCGCCTCTGCGTTCATGGCACTCAGGAAGGGCATATTTACAAAGTCAGCATGAGAAAAATGCGCAGCCAACTTACCTGTCACCGGATAGACTGCGTTACCAATGAGGATCCGCCCTGAAATACCTGCCGTTTTATCGAGTGTCAGCTCGGCGCGGGTCGGTCCCATCCAACTGTCAATAGTGGCATTGAGTCGCGACTGGCCTGCATCGGGTGATATCAAGTGGCTATCGAGTCGGGCTTGCTTAAACGGCCTGTCATTCAGTTGTATGTAGGCATGGCGGACCGATTGCTGTTGTGTCACCAGTACCAGTTTGCCCCTGACTGCACTGCCTTTTAGCCTTGGCATGGTAAAGTCCCAGGCCTGAATCGCGTCCTGAGTGTTTACCGGGTGTGGTTGGTGCAGATCAGTATCGAACGATTCATTACGATAGTGGTAGCTGGCAGGCTGTGGCTGGTCGATATAAAAGCCGGCTGATAACAACACCGGGTATCCCTGAGCCGCAATTTGGCTGAGGCTGGCTTTACCGCGCCAGGACTGAACCATTACATCTTTATCCAGCGCGGGATGAAATATCTCGTCCCAGCCCATCATTTTTTTGTTGTGACTACGCAAGATGGCCTGTACTTTGTGGTTAAAATGAGCCTGAAGATCTGCACTTGTATTTAGCTTATGCTGATGCATATATGACTGCACACGCTCACTGTTCTGCCAATGTTTTGGATCTACTTCATCGCCCCCAATATGCAAATAAGGATCAGGAAAGAGCTCGGCCAGTTCAGCGACAATGGCGTTAATAAAGGTATAGACCTCAGGTTTACTGGGGTCCAGTAATGGCTCAAACACGCCCCATCCATCTTCCATCTGATAGGGCTTCACTTCTGTCATCAGCTCGGGATAGGCAACCGCAATTGCAGAGGCATGCCCGGGCACGTCAAATTCAGGAACCACCCGGATCCCAAGGTTGCTGGCGTATTCAACAACCTGCCGGATTTCGGCCCGGGTATGATACTGACCGTCTGACGCAAGCTGGTGTAGCCTGGGATACGCTTTGGATACGAAGCGCCATCCCTGATCATCCGTCAGGTGCCAGTGAAAGACATTGAGCTTAGCTGCGGCCATACCACGCAACTGACGCTTAATTGCCGGAACCGAAATAAAATGGCGGACGCTGTCGAGCAGCAGTCCACGCCAGGGAAATCGGGGACTATCTTCTATATGCAGAAGCGCCAGTTCGCGACTGTCGCGGGCAAAATAGAGTAGCTGACTGAGAGTGGCCAGCGCATGCAAGGCACCAAAATCACTCGGCGCACTAATCGTTATGTCAGTTTGATTGATACTGAGTTGATAGTGTTCATTCTGCCCAAGTTGTGGATGCTGGTGAGTGGCGTCTTGTGGTGTCTGTACAGTCACAATTATGGGTAATGAGGGCTCGGAGGCGGCAGGCGACACCTGATAACCAAACTTTGTGAATTGTTCTCGATAGTAAGCCTGAATAAATGCGCTGCGCTGAGCTGACAGACCCTTGAGCGACAGTATCAACGGCCGGTCTAATGTAAGCGTTTGTGCCGACTGCACGAGTGAGGTGGGCGCAGGCATCAAAATAGGCGTGTGGTTACGTGCCTGAACCTGCCCAGTAGTAAGCACCAATAAGCAAATAAACACGCCATAAAGCAAAGCCTTAAGATGAGTCATCATAGTGATCATGTCCCTGAAAACATCGAGCAAAAAGAGGTCTATAAAATCGTGTTTATGGGAACAGTGCAAATGAGAGATTTTCAATCAGTCAGATAATGTTGCCTGGGCGCGTTGTAATCCTGCGTACAGTTTTTTTTGCACAAATCCGGATTAGTACCTGTAAAGCGTTTAACAAAGCCTGCTCAGGACTTTTGCAACGCCCTGACCTTAAGTGTTATCTGGCCATTGCCGAATTCAAAGAACCTGCACAAAAGCGAGAGCTGATTAACATGTCAAACAGCGGGGCGATCGAAAACCAGGATTATGACAATAATACTAATGTGTTAAAAGAAGCGACTCGCTACCCATGCCCATTCCCATTCCCAGAGTAGGGTCGGGGTACCTCTCTTGAGATCACTGGTTAGCCTGTTTAATAAAACAGTGAGCTTCAGCCGGTATGACCACCGGCTGAGACCATGATTAGAGTTCATTAAAGACTTTGGCTCGCAGTGCTTCGCGAAACGCGTTAACCATATTGTGCTTGTCTTGTTCTGTTTGGCGGTTAAATACGCGGTTGTAGAATATGCTGATGCTGACGTCTTCTTTCGGGTAATAATAGCTTCTTGATATATAGCCATTGTTGTAACCGCCATGCATATAAGCCACTTTACCTGACAAAGACGAAAAAGTGCTTTCTTCTGTTTTGCGCACAATCCCGGCACCGTACTCCCTGGTTGCATCCATGGTGTTCAGGTTTTCGAGCATTTGCGTTTTAATCGCCGCGTTAAACGGTGCCTGGGTTTTACCAAAGGCGCTGAAAAACAAGCTAAGATCTTTTGGTGTGCTCACCATTCCCCCATCTGCAGCGCGATACCCCAGCTTGATGTGGCGGTAGCTAGTGAGGCCGTCCTCTTCCATTTCATAGCCATGTACCAGTTCGTCACCCAAAGCTTCCCTCTGATAGTAATAGGTTTCGGTCATCCCCAGTGGCTCCAGGATCTGCTGGCGAATCGCAATAGCAAGATCGTAGCCCAGTAAGTCATCCAATATTATTCCCAGCAACAGGTAGTTTGTGTTGGAGTAGTCGAAACGACTATCGACTTCAAACAGTGCTGGCTCATCATAAATATAGCTCAACATTTCAGTGGCTTGCCAATCATGATTGGGCTCTGCTTTGATTTTATGCCAGAACTGCGGAACACTCAGATAGTCCTTCAGGCCGCTAGTATGACGCAGCAGATGACGGACCCTGATGGTACTGGTATTAGGTAAACGAGCGTTAATCTCTTCGGGCAGGTAAGTGTTGATAGGGCTGTCAAGGTCGAGCTGGCCTTGCTGGGCCATGAGATGTGCCAGCGTCGAGACAAAGCTCTTAGTATTACTGGCAATGCGGAACAAATGTGTCGGTTTGAGTGGTTCATTGGTATCTTTATTGGCCAGGCCACTGGTGTAAGTTGAAGACCACCCAGGTGTATCTATATAAACCGATATGCCAGTTAATCCTGCCTCAACGACCTGATCAAGCAAGCTTTGATAATCGGCATGGATATCAAACTGAATAGGTTGAATGGAATCACTGAGCGTGACGGGCATATCAGCCGACTTAGGCTTTGAGGAATGGGTCACGTTATTATCACTGCCGCAGCCACTTAGCATCAGACAGGCGGTACAAATCATCATTGAAGGAAATTTCATAGCTTTGCCTCTTGTTGTTTTATTCCGGTTATATCAGCCGCTTTGCAGGCGAGTGTCCTGATCGATAAGGAAACACAAGTATAAGATTCAGAAGAGGCGAAGGTGTCAATTTAAGATATTGAATTTAAAGGTTAACTTTTTCCATTGGCTATGCTTGAAGTGAGGGAGTCAACGCTTGATTTAGCGCTGACCCTGAGCTGGCAGGTGGAAGACGAACACAATTACAGGCGCTTTATTTCTATCATACCTATGTAGTCACCTGACTGGGCATGCACCCCTTGTGAAAAATCGCTGTCACTGGGGTCGCTGGTAAGTAACATAATCGGCTCCGCGGGGCTGGTAGCCTGGTTCGTTGAACTGAAACGCGGTCCGCTGTCGCTGCCTGCATCATACACCTTAAGCTGAATGGTCTGACTGTCAATCCACTGGTTGTCTGTAAACAGAGGGAAGCTTTCGAGGCCTATAAACCAGTCCGGACTCGGGGCAACCATGGAAACGACGCTCAACAGAGGGAATTGCTGACTGGCCTCAAAGGTAAATGTGACGCTTTTGGCACTGCCTGAGACGCCTGATTCATCAATGAGATAATTTGAATGTCCTGCGTTCTGAATGGTACTGATTTCGTCTTTTAGTGCGGTCTTAGATCCTGTTTCAGCCATGCTGATCATACCGGCAGAGGCCGTGGTGCTAGGTTTAAAGATAAACCCATCTTGATTATGGGTGAGTCCGACCAAAGGAGAAAAGTGCGAATTACCCGGGAAGTTGGTGGGAAAATTGTCGGACTCCCAGGTCCGGGTAAATGTGAGTTGATAAGTCACGGTTTCTGCAGCCTGATCACCATTATTGGCATCTGTGCTGTCATTGCCGCTGATGTCTGAGTCTGAGCTTGTATCCGTGTTATTTTGCGTATTTGTGCTGGTCGTATCACTGGCCTCTGTGTTTACCGTGTTACTGGTGCTGGATGGTTCACCCCCCCCCCCTCCACCACAAGCACTCAGAGTAAATAATACAAAAGCGTAGAATGGTATACTTGCTATGTTCATATTGGCCTCGTGTTGATGAGTCAGGATGTTGTCAAGAAGACCCGATAGCCAACAAGGTTATTTCATTGTTGTACGAAAAACATACATTCCCTGTGGGATCCTGAATACATCCGGGGTAATTGTGTTCAACATCTTTAACGTGTACCGACATGAGAGATCCTCAACTGTTTTTCTACGATGAGTATGTAACACTCCTAAGGACACTTCGTTATTCAAGGAACTTAAATGAAATCTCTTATTTTTACCGCACTACTGAGTGGTACAGCGATGGCCAATCCTTTGTTGGGTAGTTGGGAATTCGTTGAAGGACAGTATGCAACAGAATCGGGTATCGTCTCTGCCAAGGCGCCCGAGTTAACTTCGGTTAAACTGATCACACCCACTCACCACAGTTACATCACCCAGAGCGAGGGGAAATTTAAATATGCGGGCGGGGGCACCTACGTGCTCAGAGGTAACCAGTTTATTGAGACCTATGAATATGGCAATGTCAGCTCCCTGTTAGGCAGGAAGATGGCCTTTACCTATAAGGTTGAAGGGGAGCTGTGGCACCATGAATTGTATGAAAATGGCAAGTTTGTGGAGCGGGAGATCTGGAAGAAAATAAAATAGCCTGGCTATTTCGTCAATGCGCGGACACTTCATATGGCATATCTAATTTTGTTGGGTTATTTGCAATTATAGGTGTCCCCCCTAGACTAACAGTAAGGTCAGTGTGGTACCGGGGGCGTCGTGAAACTTTTTGCATGTATGGGTGTGGTGATCTGGCTGTCCATAATATCACCCGTCAAAGCGGCAACAGTGCAGGTCGTCACCGAATATTTATACCCTTACCAAATCAAAAATGAAGATGGCAGTTTAGGTGGGTTTATGACTGAAGTCGTTCACGCGCTGTGCAAGCAGGCCGGTGATATACCCGATATTAGCGTGATGCCCTGGGCGCGTGCCTACCAAACAGCCGTGATGACAAAAAATACACTGATCTATTCGATAGTTCACACCGAAGCCAGAAGTCCCTATTTTCACTGGATTGGTGAAGTCAAAACGGATCCAATCTATTTATGGGGTCTGGCTCGACGCTTTCCCGCGCAATCTGACTCGCTGATGTTACTTAAAAATCATCGGGTGGCGGTTCTGAGAGGCTCTAATGTTGCTCAGTATCTGGCGAAACGTCAGTTTTCTCATCTTAAACCACTCAGTTATGAAGATCAGCTGCTGCGGATGTTGGAAAAAGATCGCCTTGACCTGGTGGTCGGGACTGAGCAAACCATCTGGCAACGAGCGAACAAGGCAGGTATGGATTTCAATACCCTGGCCAAAGTTGCGGAGCTGACAGAGCTCAATACAAACCTCAGTATTGCCTTCAACATTGCCTCTGACCCTGAGCTGGTTGCCCGCTACCGTGATGCGTTTTCGACCATCAGCAGTAACGGCAAGTTAGCTGGGATACAGCAAAAATGGTTTGACTATATTCAGGTTGCAAAACACTAAGCCAGACCCGGTATAGTCCCGGGTCTGGCTGCGCTATTTACTATAGAATTTTACTTACTAGAGAGTGTCACCCAAAGACACAGGTGCTGAGGTTTGTGCTTTGATGGCATCGAGGACACCGACCAGCGTTGCATGCTGACTATCCGGGTGTGCGCGAAGACTGATACTGGTAAGTTCGCCTTGCGCACCAAGACGGGCAATATTGATACTGACAGTATCTATATCGATTTTTCTGTTGTTTAGATAAATCTGGTTTTTTGCGTCAATTGTAAAGACGGGTGTCAGGCTCGGCACAATTGAGGTTACGGCCTGATCGGTTCGATTGATTGGCAGGGCAGTTTCCCGCATAAAACTTGCGGTAACGATAAAGAAGATCAGTAAAATAAAGACAATATCCAACATGGGGTTCATGTCTACGGTTACGTCAGAAGTGCCAGAATGATGTGCGGATTTAGTCATAATGTTAGGTCCTTTTTTGTTATTTCCTTTTCAGCGTAGACCCTATATGTTAGTTTAGGTTTAATGTACCGTTAATGTTTACAAACTTTTACTTTAGCCTGAGTTTGACGCTGTGTACGCGCATATATCAATTAAACATCACCGATTTTGGGGCTAAGGACTCAATTTGCATTTATATCGTCATTTAGTACTAAAGTTTAACGGTTATGGGTCGATTACGATTATAATGTAAGCCATTGTTGTTAGTTTAAGCGTTTGGTTTAAGCGACAAGTTAAGACATCTATAAGGAAAATAGCATGAAAGTGAACACGCACAGTGGCGGGCCTGCAGCGCAACTTGATCTGCAAAGCAAGGTGGCCTCTTCAGGTAACCTTGAAGACGCAAAACAGCCCGTTTCCAGCTCACCCGACTCAGCACAAAGCACACTTGCCAAAGATGTATATCACGGCGCACAAGCACCATCACCGGCACTCGTTTATGATCGGCCTCTGGCTATCACCTCATCGGAAAACCAAGAAACACCAGAGCAATACAGTGAGCGAATGGATGCTGCAACTGGACTATTGTTTGCTGTTTCGATCCCTAAAATTGCAGAGGATATGAGTGCTGAGTTTGCCAAAGTGACTAAGGAAATTGAGCAACTATCTCCGGGGCTGAGTGACAAAGACTGGGGCTTTTCCGTCAATGAAGACGGGGCTCTGGTGGTCAGCGGTGATGACCTGACAGACAGTGAAAAGCAACTGCTCGAAGAGAAGCTGAATGAAAACGAAGAGCTCGTGGCTTTGGCAAAAACCTTTCAGGATACAATGATGGAAGGGATTGAGTTGCTTAAAGGCCCCAATGAAAGTGGGGACTACTGGGCCAAATACGATATTAATCGCAGCAACTTTGCCGACATTATCGACTTTAAAGCGCTGATGGAAGAAAGTAGCCAGAGTGACGCGCAAGTTAAACTGGGTGATGCGAGACTTAACCAGTTTACACTCGTAGATAGTATTGGTGGTCAGTTGCAGCGCAATGCCAGACAGCTATAACTGCTTTTGATACGGAACAGGCCAGCAGACTGGCCTGTTTTGATGTGGATTAATTACGAGTGCTCGATACTAAATCCTGATCACACAAGTGACCAATGTAGACATATGGGTGCTGAGTACCACCGATGCCAATGACTTTCTCTTCATAAGAATCGATTTCAATCCGCCATGCACCGACCAGGAAGTCTGTGCGCCAGGTATTTCTGTAGCCCATGCTGTATGACGAGTGCTCTACGGTGTAATCACTAAAGCAACGGCCTAAGTTAACACCACCAGATGCTTTACCATTTGCATCAGATGTTACGACAAAATCTTCATATGGGTTTCTGACGTCATCAATTGAGTCAAAATCTCGGATCAGCTTAAACGTGGCTTCAGCGCCTTCGACAGGGTGGCCTTTGGAGTCATTCAACGTGACTGTCCAGTTCAGATCCCGGTATGCCTGAGTGGTCAGGTAGGGGGCTTTAAATGCTGAATATGGGATCCGCTCTACCCCATGTTCGCCACTGACCGAGTCATGGGAAAACGACGCAACCACGGAGCCCAATACGAGAGTATATTGATTAGCCGGGTTATTTTGTAGATTTGGGTTGCCGCTCACCCGAACTACAACACTTTGGTTTTCCTGCAGCTGAGAAATAGTCTCGGCTTTGTTTACGGCGACGGGTTGCCAGTTACCACCATTGTATATTTCCAGTACAAACTCATCCGTTTTCGCTTCGTCCTCGAGTTTTACAATGAGGTCCTGGCCTCGTACGGCGGTGAAGGCGAAATAGTCGTAGTCGAATACGTTGTCTATGTTTCCTTTCACACGGTTTTGTTTGTCGGGCAACATGGTGACAGTCGCAATTGAGTCATTCGCTTCAAAGTCGTCAAGCTGAGCCTGAGTAGATGATATGGCGCCAAACTTGATATCGGAGCTATCCGTTGCTATCACATCCATCAGCCAATAGTAATGACCAGGCTCCGTCAGAGCGGCGGCCAACTCATCGGCATTCGCTGCATTGGCAGAATTGGCCATCAGGGTAAAGGTATTGTCCGGGTTGTGACGCACTATGCTGAGATTAATATTGGTGTCGGCTGACTGACCGAATAGAAACGCTGTCGTTTTACCAGGCTCTGTGACTTCAAAGTGAAAACAAGGTTTCTGTCCTACCGTCATACCGCCGAAAGGGTAAACGGTGTTGAGTGACAAAGTCTGACACATGGGGGTGATGGTACTGGCTGCAGGGGTATCTGCCTGGGCCGCACGTATAACCGAGTTAAATAAGTGTGTTTTGGGTGTCATGTCCAGTGTTGACGACTGAGCTGTGACTTTGGCTCCTGTGCTAAGGTGATACAGTGCATCTGTGGGTAATTGTGATGCAAGAGCTAGGGTAGGCATGCATGCTAAAACACTCAATGTTTGCATTAATTTCATAATCAAATATTTCCTTTTTGTTTTTTTATGTCGTTTATCGACGGTTCCAAAAGTGGAACCTTTTGCATTATGCATATCCCTATTTTAAATACAATATAATGAGTTTAATTATTTGATTTAAGACAAAAATAGTAATTGTTCAGTCGCTAAAGTGGTCGATAACATGCTCAGAGGATCGCGGGGAAAGCAGCCAGTGCAAAGCGCACCGGCTGTATCAGGTAATTTTAGCGTTTCTTCTTTTTGCCCTGCACGGCTTTGAAGCGCGGGTTATCTTTGCAGATCACATACACGCGACCGCGGCGTTTGACGACCTGACAACCCGGGCGGGATTTGGCACTTTTTAATGAACTGAGTACTTTCATGGTGACTATCCCTTTTTGCCAGCCAGATTCTTAAAGCGGCGATTGAATTGTGCAACCCGGCCATCGCTGGCTACCAGCTTCTGCTTACCGGTATAGAAAGGGTGAGATTCACTGGAAACGTCAATAGGTACATACGGGTATGTCACGCCGTCTACTTCTACTGTGCGATCGGTTTTAATCGTGGAACCAACGATAAAATACTTGTCTACCGAGGTATCGTGAAAGGCAACTAAGTGGTAATCAGGATGGATATCTGGCTTCATTTTCTTCTCCAATAATTTAGTGCGTGTGTTATATCATAACAAAACTGTAATGAAAATAGTAAATGCAAATAATTCGTAATTGTGTTTCCGGGTGGGGAAGAATTGGTATTAGGTGTGGCTACTTGAGATGGCATTTGAGTATGCCATCTCAAGTAGCTAAGCGCGGGTCAGGGCAAGGCGTTAACGGGTAAGTTTACGGGCTCTGAAATTGCGCCCTTTCATTTTTCCGTCGCTGATGACCTTCACAGCCTGATTGGCGTACTTACGTTCCACGGCAACATATGAGGACATAGCTGTGACCTTTATCTTACCTATTTGATCGCCACGCAATGCCTGGTTAGCGGTCAGTGCGCCCAGAATATCACCCGGACGCAGTTTGGCTTTTTTGCCGCCATCAATTTGTATTGTGACCATAGGGGCGCGTTTAACTTGATTCGCAAGCACCTGCTCGCCAGGCACAGGAGTCGGTTCAATCTCCAGGCTGAGGTAATCTTCCAGCATATTCACTTTATGGGACTCTTTGTAGCTCATCAGTGAACAGGCGACGCCGGTTTTGCCAGCCCGGCCGGTACGTCCGATACGGTGGACATGCACCTCGGGGTCATGGGCTATATGATAGTTGATAACCATATCAACATGGTCAACATCGATACCCCGTGCCGCCACATCGGTTGCAACCAGGATGGTTAAACTGCGATTCGCAAAGCGTACCAGTGTTTTATCACGATCTTTCTGATCCAGGTCGCCATGCAGGGCCGCGCTGTCAAAGCCAGAGCTCTGCAACATATCACTGACATCCTGACACTGTGCTTTGGTATTACAAAACACCACCGCTGCCTCGGGCTGAAACTGACACAGTAGCTTATGGAGTGCAGTATCCCTCGCTTCATTGTCGGCCACTTCATAGAAGTGTTGCTCTATGGTGCTGTGATCATGCTGTGCAACAACTTCCACTTTAACCGGGTTGCACATAATATGACCCACCAGTTGCTCAATTTTGGCCGGGTAGGTGGCGCTGAATAACAGGTTCTGACGCTGGGGTGGGCAATGTGACACGATACAGTCCAGCGCTTCTTCAAAGCCCATTTCCAGCATACGATCTGCTTCGTCCAGGACAAAGGTATTGACCTCATCCAATGACAGACGCCCCTTACGCAGGTGCTCCTCAATGCGACCAGGTGTTCCAACCACGATATGGGCACCATGCTCCAGCGAGCCAATTTGTGGCCCCATGGGAGCGCCGCCGCACAAGGTCAGTACTTTGATATTATGGATGGCACGTGCCAGCTTTCTAATCTCTACGGCAACCTGATCCGCCAGCTCACGGGTAGGGCAAACCACCAGGGCTTGCACCCTAAAGCGTTTTACTCTCAGGTTGCTAAGCAAACCAAGGGCAAATGCTGCGGTTTTACCAGAACCAGTTTTTCCCTGACCTATGACATCTTTGCCGGCCAGGATCTGTGGCAAGGTCTGGGCCTGAATTTCTGTCATGGTGTGATAGCCAAGCGAGGTCAGGTTGTCTAACAAAGACGGTGATAGATTGATACTGGAAAAGGGCGTAGCGGTGCTCATAGCGGGCTTCTTTTTAATTGAAAGAGTGAGTATAACATGACACGCAGGCAGAGCGCGCAATACCGTGCCTGCCTGGTGACATAGGGTGTCGAGATTTAAAGCGCTCCGGGAGGCTCTCTCTAGTTTGGCTTGTTCTGTGCCGCAGGTTTATTGCCGCCGGGTTTGCTCTGATTATTGGCAGGACGTCTTCTGCGGCGTTTTGGCGCAGCGGTTTTATCATTTCCGGATTGCGACTTTTGGCCGTTTCTGGGCTTGTCTGCCTGTTTGCGCTGTGCGGATTGCTCCGCTGTGGCTGCTTTGGGTTTCTTAGGCTTTTTCGGTTTTTTTGGCTTAATCGGACGAGTGTCCAGTTTTGACTCAGGCACCGGGTTTTGTGGCTCGAATCCAGGCTCTACAACGCGTGGGATCAGCTGCTGGATCAAGCGCTCAATGCCGAACAGATCGCTGGCAACATCTTCACTGACAAACGAGACAGCCTCACCGGTGGCACCGGCACGACCGGTACGGCCGATACGATGTACGTAGTCCTCGTACACATTGGGCAGGTCAAAGTTGACGACGTGGGGTAATTCCTGGATATCCAGGCCTCGTGCCACAATGTCAGTGGCCACTAAGACGCGTAACTCACCATTTTTAAAGCCTGCAAGTGCCTTCATTCGCGCACTCTGGCTCTTATTGCCGTGGATCGCTGCGGCGTTAATTTTACTCTTTTCGAGGTCGCGTACCAGGCGATTAGCGCCATGTTTGGTGCGGGTAAAGACCAGCACCTGTTGCCAGCCATGTGTGTTAATCAGGTGTTTGAGCAAGGCGGTACGACGGCTTTTATCTATCGGGTAGGCCCACTGAGTGACGCTTTTGGCGGTGCTGTTGGCCGGTGCCACGGAAATCTCGACGGGATCCTGAATAAGCCCCTTGGCGAGTGAGCGGATTTCATCAGAAAATGTGGCCGAGAATAGTAAATTCTGGCGTTGTGATGGCAGTAACTTAATTAGGCGTTTAATGTCGTGAATAAACCCCATATCCAGCATTCTGTCCGCTTCGTCGAGCACAAAAATGTCTAACTGATCGAACTTCACCGCATTTTGTTGGTATAAGTCGAGCAACCGCCCCGGTGTCGCCACCAGCACGTCAGCCCCTTTGCGTAGCTTCATCATTTGCGGGTTGATCTTCACGCCACCGTAGACAACCTGGCAGGACAAAGTCAGGTGTTTACTATACAGTTCAACACTTTGCCAGACCTGATCCGCCAGCTCGCGGGTCGGTGTCAGGATCAGTGCTCTGACCTGATTGGCTTTTACTTTTGGTTTGCTGCTCAACAGCTCCAGCATGGGCAGGGTAAAGCCTGCGGTTTTGCCTGTGCCTGTCTGGGCTGCGGCCATAATATCCCGGCCTTGTAAGATGGCGGGGATGGCTTGCTCCTGAATAGGGGTTGGTGTTGAGTAACCCTGATCGGCTACGGCTTGATTAATTTCGGGAGATAAGCCAAGACTGCTGAAGCTCATGTTTGTGTACTCTGAAGAATGCGGGCCGGAAGAGTACAAGATTTACCCCAACATAGCAATTTTTGTCATCAGTTTGATGTGGATATATGCGCGCGATATACGCACATTATGAGTGCCTTGAAGATCAGTCCCGGCTCAGTTTAACGATTACTCAATCCGGTGAGTGAAAGCGTGTAAGTGAGCAAATACGACTAATGCGAAACCCGGCACCAGAGATGAACATGATCACGTCTTTTATATAGGGGTGAAGCCTGGACTCAGGAAGGCGTGATGACACTCGAAATGCCAGGCATTTCATTTTATGACTGGAGCTCACTGTTCGGTCAACAGTTCAGCAACGGGGATCTGGTAAAAACGTGCCAGGTCGCCTGCTGTGCGGTAATATACTCGGTTGCCGCACTCGGCACGTTTCAGCGTGGCAATTGACACACATAAAGCCTGATCCTGGCAAGCGCATGCCAGTTTCTCCTGACTCAGGCCGAGGCCTTTTCTTAGCTCCTTGAGCCGATGACAATTGAGTTTGACTCTACCGTCCATTGAAGTGCTCCTGACTGGTTTGGATGCTAAGGCTAGCAGCCCTGAACGCTTTTTGCCAAATTGTTAAAGCCAATTAAAGTGTCCACTTTTTACTACACACTGTCAGCATTTTTTCACCCTAATGTCTTAGATTTAGGAGCAAAGAAACTGATACCAAACTGATACTAAACTGATACCAACAAGCGTGTGATTCGCATCTACACTGAGTGCCAGTTGAATAAGCCCCGCATGGTGCGGGATTACTGGAAATAATAAGGAAACAATTATGTCTCAGACAGTTCATAACCTGGGTGCCTATTGTTCAGTTGTACTGGCGAAAGATTTCAGCAAAGACTTTATCAATGCGTTTGAGCACATTAATCAGCGCGATGGTGTAAAAATCACTCCACTGGCAGGCCAGTCTCAGGTGGTTAATGGTATAAACTATGCGTTCTACTGTTTGGTTGAGCCAGTTGTTGCGCCGAACGTGGCAAAAGTGAACAAACTTGAGCTTATCGTGATCCATGCGCTGGATGACAAATACACCGAAACTGCAGAGCGCGTGTTGAGCCGTCCCGTCCTTGTTCCACCTATCGGTTCGTTCGATGGTGTAGCACTGCGTGATGAGTTCACTGAAGCTGAGAAAGCAGCGGCTGAGCAGATTGAATCACTGGTTGGTGTACGCTATGACATTCTGGCGGCTCAGCAACAGGTTGTTGCAGGTCTGAACTTCGTATT
Organism: Pseudoalteromonas sp. XMcav2-N; assembly: GCF_024124545.1. GTDB lineage: Bacteria > Pseudomonadota > Gammaproteobacteria > Enterobacterales > Alteromonadaceae > Pseudoalteromonas. Next base: position 21,734 of record NZ_JAMXSF010000008.1, on the reverse strand, counting down.
CTATACCGTGGCTACGCCAGCGACACGCAATGGCCAGGCTTTCTTCGCTGAAATTGAAGCGCACCGAAACCTGGACGGCAGACTTGAAAACTTCAATCTGATCCCGGTTCAGCCATAACCTTAACTTTTGGCAACGTTGATGTTTTGCCGCCCGGTTGATCCCGGGCGGCTTTTTCGTTTTTGCCTGTCAGTCAGGGGTAAGTGTAACCTCAAGGCCGGTTGGTTTATAAAGTCATGATGGGCTGTGCCGCCAGAAGCCATCAAAGCAAGTTTAAAGGGACTCATGCACGAGCACACTTGTACCCGTATGTCTTAATCATTGCTTGCTATACTGAGTGGAAACACTCTGAGGGAACCAACAATGAGAGTCATTCTGCTCGCTATTTTACTGTTTACAGCACAGGCTTCAGCCGATGAAAAACAAGCCCCACCACTGAACCCCGCTTACAAAGGGGAGCATGGTATGGCGCTGATGAACCGAGGTTCACGCATTTATGCGACTAACTTTCCGTCGTACGGCTTACCCAATGATATCCATGTCGTTTATCGACTGGAGAACCCGGATGTGGCTTTTCTGAGTCTGGTTCGTGATGCCAAGCTAATCACCATTAAACCGGAGCCGTTTAATTTGCAACGACTGGAGCGGGGAGAGGAAGTTATGATCACCGCAGATGTTTATGAGGGACATTATGCGCGTGGAGGCAGGCTGGTATACCCACAAAGACAGTTGGTGCTCAGTGATAAACTTTTTGCCCGAAAGCTCAGCAAATTGGAGCCTGCGTCGCAGTGGCATGAGTATGACATGATTGAAATCAACAAAACGGAACGTATATATGTCCACAAAATACAGCAAAGACCCAGCTTTAACCATCTGATTTTTGTAGACTTAACGGGAGCGTGCCTGCAAAAGTTCAGGGCTTCTAAACGGGTACCCAGCGAAGGTGAATTGGCCTATAAGTTTATTAACTGCGGGACACTGAAACAGCTTTTCTATGATGCTGAGAGTTATATGTAGGCGCTATCGGGTTGAGAAAAAGTGTGGATAAAAAGGGCTGCACAGGCTGCCCTTTTTGGTTGGGTCGAGTTAAAGCGGGTTGCCGTTTTTGTCTATGGCATCAAACTGGTGGCCATCAGGTCCGCCATCTCGGGGCGGAATGAGCACATCTATAGCGTTGCTGCCAGCCACCGCATTGGGATCGGTGAGTGAGCGCAAGAAGGAGGCCAGGTAATGTATTTCATCACTGGTGAAGTGTTTGATGATGGCATCATCGCCTCTGTCTGAATTTGCTCTGTTCTCGGCGTTAAGTGCCAGAACAAACTCTTCGCCTCCACCAACAATCTCGCGGCACTGCGCTGTTGTCAGGTGCTGAAATTGTGGCAGCTGGCAGGTTTCAACATTGTGATAAAAGCTTTCCAGAGAACCTGTTACGTCATTATAGTGTTCGATAACACGCTCTAGTGTGGGGAAAACACCTTTATCGCCGTAAGGCGCAGTGATCCCAACATTGAGCAGGCTCGGCATGCGGAACTGGTTTTTGGCATTACCATCGGCGACGGCGTTAGGCCCAATCTGCGGGTAAAGGGGGCCGCGGGTTTTTTCCGGGGTAAACATCACGCCATCGTGGCAGTTAGCGCATCCTGCTGAGGTGTAAAACAGTAATGCTCCGCGTTTTTCTGTATTGTTGAGGCGAGCCATGTCACCTTCGATGTAGTTGAAAAAAGGATTGTCGATAAACAAGAATGAGGCCTGATAAGCCGCAAGTGCTCTGGCGATACGCAAGAAATCAATCTGCTCGTCGCCGTAGGCTGCTGCGAAGTGGCTTTTCCATTCATCGGCCAGACGGCTGGCAATAAATTCACGATAGACTTGCGGGGATTCAAAGCTGGTTGGATCGCCCATTTCAGCGGCTGCGGTGACAGGGAAATGAGCCTGAGCCATTAACAGACGCAAGGGATCTGTATTGGCAACCTGGCTGTTCATCAGTCGGGTTACGTCATCTTCTGGGGTCATAATCGGGGCCGTGGATACCAGGCCCACTTCACTTTCACGGTTGCTCTGACGCAGTTTTACCCTTTGATCCCAGAACATACTGTTGACCCACAGGGCTGTGTTGCAGATCTGCGGCGAACTGCGTCCAACAGAAGGGATGGTACTGCCGTCGGTGCGGCCCAGTCCGATGACATCTGGGTTCTCAGCATTGACGCCAATGGATAATGACAGGCCATCGCCTCCACAACCTTGTGCAGGGTGGTGGCAAGAAGCGCAGGAGGTATCATAGTTTTGACTCAGCGCCTTACTAAAGAACAGTCGTTTACCCAGATCAATCAGTTTCGGGTCTTCCTGTCGACGATAGCGGGCCACATAGGCCTGCATATCTTCCAGCCCCTGCTGCAACTCATAATGTTCAATGACTTTGCCCATGCAGGTATCGAGCTGCTCATCCGTTACGGCATTGAGGTCGTTAGTACCGCATAAATCGACCAAACGCGCAATGCCAATATTTATTACAGAACCATTGCGCATGCCATCATTGCTATCACTTGCCAGCGTAGTCACCGTTTCGGTGTTTGACGGTTCACTGGTGAGCTTGTTTTTATCTTTACCCTTGGCAAAAGCTTGCACAAAGTAGCTGTATTCAGTACCCGCCATCGCACTGTCATCCTGGTAAAAGGTGAGTGTGGTACGGGCAATACGTTTGCCATCCCGATAGATGCGATAGCCTTTAATGTTGCTGGTATCTTCTGGTGCCTGCCAACTTAGCGCAACTTGGTTGCTGCTGTGTACTTTTGCTGTGAACTGTTGTGGGGTGGGGAGTAGGTTGGTGTCTGCCTGAACGAATGTTGACCATAAGCTCAGTGGCAGTAACCATAGCCCGAATATTCTTGCTTTCATAGGTATGATCCTTAACAACAGCGTGTGGTTGGGTAGCGCTTGCACACTGCTGTCTGTAACGTAACTGAGAGTGTGTATTGCCCCCGCGGCATATCGCCGGGAAGGTCATTATTGTGTGGAATATAAAATTGCGATTCCAACATTAGTGTAGGAATGAAATAAGGAAGAAATGTGTACATTTTGACTTTTTAGTCATCCTTTATTCTGTTTTTTGCCGTTTTGTATCTAGAGCATTTATTCAAAGGTGACGCTCTGTCCCTGAGATAGAAAAATATTCTAGATCAGTGTGTTACCATATTCCTATACTTGGTATGCACAAACAAAATGGGTGAGCCCACATTAGGTGCGGGCTTATCATTTAGAATGAAGCTGATAAGGGATGTTAAAAATTCTAAAGTGGGATCTTTTGTATCACCAAATTGAACAGGTAATGATTTTCACGTTCAGTTCGTTTGACCGTCATAAGCGCCTGCTCATGTGCACTTTTTCGTTTAAACAGGCCATCTTTGTGATTTAGCGGGTGATCCGGAAAGTACAGTTGAGTCAGTAGTGTATCGTAACCCAGCTTAGACGCTTTTAGGTGAATATGCGGTGTGCGTTGACTACTGGCATTGAGCGGGTAGGCACCCGGGAACACGGTTTTGAAACGAAACCGTCCTTGTTTGCCACTTTGTATGATGGCCCAGGCCTGAAAGTGTTCATCGACAGGTGCCTCGCTGGTATCGTGAGGGTGATGATACTTACCAAAAGCATTCGCCTGCCACAAGTCTAACGTAACATCTTCAACGGTATTTCCCTCATGATCAAATACTTGCCCGGCTATTTCTATATGCGTTCCCTGAGCCACACCTGACTTGCCGGCCACCCGGGTGAGATCAGCGTCCTGGTCTTTTTGTGGGGTAATGGGGTAATAAGGTCCTTCCATTTCTCTGGGAGTCAGCGTTGTTTGAGCCTGTGCGGCTGAGGCAAAAGCACCTGCCAGCGTGCCTGCTGCGAGATTTTTAATAAAGTGACGTCTGGAATTATGCGACATAAAACACCTGAATTTACGTTGTTATCTGCTGTTTAGCTTAGGATGCGGTGTATTCTGATGTCTTATTAAAAAGCTATTTTTTACTTAAATAGATTTATGTTTGGTGCAAAGAAGTCTATAACAATTTGTAATATATAATTTTATTTTAGAACCGCGTCACTGTTACCAGTGAATGCGTCTTTGCAACAGTTTGGGTTTAGCCTGGGTTAAATGTGCCTCCATATGCTTTTGGGTTCTTGAGTTGATGTACAGATCACGGTTTTTCTACAACCAGATAAGTGTGAACTTCTGGATATTGGTCGAACTCTAAATGTCTGATAATGCAGCCCATGTCTATGAATAGTTGTAAGAACCCGGTTACACCAAGTGACGAATAGTAAACCTCTGGCCCCATAGCATTGTTAGTGTGGCAGCCAGCCTGCGTTGTGCCACCAAATGAAAATATAAACACGCCTCCGGGGTTGAGACTGTTGATGATCTTAGCGAGCACCGGCTCTTGCTCCGATAAAGGTATGTGCCAAATGCTGTCCCATGCTGTTATAAAGTCATATTTATCTGGCAACATGTAAGTGCAAATATCACCCTGCACAAAAGAAATATCTGGATGCTTACGCCTTGCCAGAGCGAGCATCTCTTCTGAAATATCTAAACCAGTTGGCTTAAAGCCTTCATTGACCAGTAACTCGATAAAACGACCTGTGCAACCGCAGCCAATATCCAGCGCGTTGCCGCGATGTTTAACAAAACGAATCGCCCTCTGGTGTTGTGCAATGCCATTGGTCATATCAAACTCCTCACGCTCCCAGAGATGGGTAATTTGATTGTAAGCTTTTCCTGTCTCTTGTGGCTTCATTGTTGGTTTCCTGAAGTTAAAACACCTGTAGGTTTACTTACAACGAGTGCCGTTATCAACAAACCGATACGCCACAAATTGATTCTTTCCATTATTGGGCTGATTCGGAAAAACTGGAGCATGCTCAAAGCGGCCATTTAAAACATCATGCCAAAAACACCTTACTTGTTTTTGGGGATGACTTTCTGAAATCGTCTCTAACTTTGACCGAATATCCTCGTCATCCAACAGCAGCTCTGCAAATGTAAAAGTAACATCTATCTCATAAGCGCTCATGTTATTGTTGTCCAACATATCGAGTATGACAGGTTTATATTCTGTTTTGTTTTCCATAAATATCTGTACAGCACCATCATCCCAACCTGAGCCCACTAAGTTCATCTTATGTAATAGAAAGATTTGCACAGTCTTGCTCGTCAAAACAGCGATATAAAGCAATAACAGTAAGAGTAATAAGTTTCTAAAAAACTTGACTAAAGCCACGGTATTCCTTTGTTGTATAAAGCTAAGTAGAGCACTTTATCAAGGTTGAACCTTTGATCAAGTGCTGTGTCCAATTACCAAGCTAAACTAAATGCTGAAGTATCAGCCTTGTAAGTCTTTTAGAGTGTGAAGAAATAGAGCGATTGGGGATGGTACTTTGTTAAGCACCATCTGCCGGTTCAGGCATCAACTTCCCTCTGTGCGTCATTTTGGAAAGATCATTGAGCAGTGTTGATAGGTACTCGCCTTGAATACAGTGGCTTAATCAGTCACCGCCGCCGCCATCAGAGCTTCCACCGCCGCCAGAATCGTCGTTACTCAGCTCTATACTAACTCTGGTTTTATCTTTTGATGTGCTGAAGGAGCTCAGAATAAAAACAACACCTACAGCGGCCAATAACCAGCCTATTTGCTCCGGTGACGTTGAAGTCAGTTTTTCATATCCGATATAAGTAAGCGCAAAGCCAGCAATAAATGGTATTAATTTCATATAATTACTCTTTCAATTTTGGCTCAGTACTGTTGATAAAACATCTATGTTCGCAGCAATTTGGTCTCATCTTCCATATCAGCTCAGGTATGCCTGTTTATTGTTATCTAGCCACGTTCGGCTATTCCTTGCTCCAGGCACTCAGAATTTAGTCTGCCCTGCGGGCTAATCACACTGCGCACGGCGATAAATAAGCATACGGTAATGGACACACTCATCATGACCCAGACGGCAATCATGATCATCACCTGGTATTTGATGGCGACCATGGGGCTGGCGCCGCCGAGGATCTGGCCGGTCATCATGCCGGGTAACGACACCAGGCCGGTGGTGGCCATGGTCGCCAGAATGGGCGCCAGTGCTTTTTGCAGCGCATTTTGTACAAAGGGGAAAGTGGCCTCGCGCACCTGTGCACCCAGCGACAGTGCGGCTTCATATTCAGGCCAGCGGGTTTTAAAAGCATCGAAAAAGTGTTGCAGGCAAACGATGTTGGCATTGAGGCTGTTGCCCAGCAACATACCGGCCAGCGGGATCAGATACTGTGCATGATAATAGGGTGTTGGCTGGATAATCACCAGAGTGACAAAGCTTAACAGGGGTAAGAGCCCGGCGCACAGTCCGGTAAACACGGCTACAAATAACGCTCGTCCGGGAAGCCGGGCTTTACTGAGAATAGCGCTGCTGCCGATGAGCAGCATCACCAATAACCAGGCGAGGTTCACCCAGAGATTATTGAGGGTAAACAGATATTCCAGATACAGGCCAACCAGCACTAACTGAACGACCATGCGGATCAGCCCGATAACGGCTTCTTTGCCAATATTGAGTTGATACAGCGCGTTGATAGCAAAGGGCAGCAGCAGAGTCAGGCTGAATAAGCCCAGCTGCCACCACTGGATGTCGATTACCTGTTGCATCTGGGTGTCTGGCTAATATAAGTGTTTTAATTACAGTCGATTATTACACAGACAGCCATTTAAAATCACCCAGTGACCTTGTTTGCTAAAACCACAATGTCAGCTGCTATTGCAAATCAGTCTGCCAATAGCTTACTTACCCGGGCATGCTCGGCTTTCGCTTCGGTCATGATTCGGTCGATCAAGACCTCAACGGGTTCGATATCTCGGATCATTCCCTGTGACTGGCCAATAAACTGGACGCCCTGTTCCAGATCGCCCCTGATTGTGGCGGCTTCGAGCTTTTCGGTGGCGGCGCCAAAGAGGGTCAGCATACGAATTTTGTCGAACTGAGCCAGTAAGCCCAGTAGTAATTTCCACAGCGGCATATCGACCATTTTTGAGGCTTTGAAAGACTTGAAGACAGCTACAATGGGATTCATTGGGCGGCGGGTGGCTTTTTCTGCCATCGGAGTTTTCATCACCCGGGCATACAGGCCGTCGAAGTTCTTAGAGTAAATGGTGTCGGCGACCTTTTTATCGACCACCGCCTGTTTAACATTCTGGTGGACCGGGCTTTGTGTGCTGGTTGCCAGACGAGAGCCCATGGCAACGGCATCGGCCCCCAGTGCCAGTGCCGCCAGCAAGCCTTTGCCATCGGAAAATCCACCTGCAGCGATAACGGGAATGTCGACCAGCTCAACAATGTTGGGCACTAAGCACAGGGATGTGACCTCACCGCCGTGTGCGGCGGCTTCATGGCCGGTTACCAGCAGGGCATCCGCCCCGCTTTTTTGCGCAGCCAGTGCATGCTTTTCGGTCACGACGGTGGCGATGGTTTTGCCGCCGTAACGTTTAACGCCTTCTACTATCCAGTCGCCTTTACCCAGCGAAAAGTTAATCACCGGCACCTGCTCAGCCAGCGCAACTTTGGCGTTTTCTTTCGCGCCGGGCATCAGCAAAGTGATCCCTACGCCAAAGGGTTTGTCGGTGAGGGTGCGAATTTTGGCTATGGCCTGACGGGTTTGCTCCTGCGTTAACGGTCCGGTGGCTAAAATTCCCAGGCCGCCGGCGTTCGAAACCGCAGCAACCAGCTCAGGGACTGAGATCCAGCTCATGCCCGGTAAGACGATGGGTTTTTCTATGCCCAGTAAGTCGGTAATAGGTGTTTTCATGTTGATGATTTCAACTGGTCTGATGTGTTGTTAAGCATACCGATAAAGTTGCTCAGAAGAAAAGTGAATATTGCGGCAAAGTACATATTTAATGGCTAGGGTGTTTTCTCTTGCTCGGATATTTGTATTTCTTTTTGCGTATCCGCCTTTTTCTTTCGCTTCTTTTTTAGTCGCTTGAGTTCAGCTTTTTTAATGTGTTTGGCAATCCACTTTGCCATTTTACCCATCAGTATGGGCGGAAAGTCATGCCCGAGGCCTTCTACCACTTTGAGCCGTGCCTTGCGGATCTCAGCGGCGGTTTTCTGACCCGCAGTAAGCGGAAAAATCGGGTCGTGGGTGCCATGGATCACTAAAGTGGGGGCTTTGATCCGGGTTAATAAATGACGCCGGTCGCCACTTGCCGTTATAGCCGCGAGCTGGCGTTTAAAGCCTGCTGGGTTATGGGCCCGGCTGATATGCATAGTGGCTTGCTCACGGAGGGTTTGCTCATCTCTTGGGTAGGCCGGACTACCAATCAGTTGATTGAGCCTGACATTATACGAAATAGCTGCCTGGGGGCTATTGTTTCGGGGGGTGAGCCGTGCGAGCTTTATAAGCACTCCCAGACTTTTACCTGAGATCAACTGGTTGTTGGAGTTAGACATAATCGAGGTCAGGCTGAGCACTTTTTTGCGCTGCTTGGCGGCCAAAATCTGCGCTATCATGCCACCCATAGAGGCGCCGACCAGGTGAGCTTTTTTAATTTTCAGTGCCTTCATCAGTGCCAGTACATCGTCTGCCATATCTTCGAGCGAGTATGGCGCTTGTTTTCCAAAGGGGACCTTGCGGCGTAACCAGGTTTTAAACAGATTGGGGGTGCCGTAGTCGTCCAGATGGCTCGACAAGCCGCTGTCGCGGTTATCAAAGCGGATGACTCTAAACCCTTTGTCGACCAGGCCAAAATAAAGCTCGTCAGGCCACACCGTCATTTGTGCGCCCAGTCCCATGATCAGAATAATCGCCGGGGCATCTCGGTTACCGCAATCCTGATAGCTCAGAGTAATGCCGTTTGAGGTTTTAATGCTGCGCATAGAGTTTTTTAGTACGACTTTACGGTTAAGAAAAAAGTATAGCGCATAGAGAGTTACAATCTTGAGCTGAAAGCGAAATGAACAAAAAAATTTTACGAAAAAAGTAAAAAATTGACTTGCGTGCGAAGGGGAATACATCAATAATCAGCGCGCCACAATTGGTGGTTATTTAAACTAAATTCAGGAGCACAAGAGTATGGCAAGCAAACGCAGCCAGTCCCACGAACATTTACGTGGCGACATTAAAGACAACGCTTTAAAAGCATTGGTAACCAGCCCGCTGTTTAGAAGCAAAGTCGAAAAGAGCAAAAAAGGTAAAGGCAGCTTCCGTCGTAAAGACAAACACCAGGGCCGAGAGCCTTACCTTATGGCAGCTTAGGCGAGCAATAAGATAAGGCTTTCGACAAACAGCGGTTATGTTACTAAGCTTGTGGCTGATTAAATAAAATGGAGCAACCAGATGGGACTATTAAGTGGGTTATTAGGCAATGCCAGCGAAGTAGACAGCGATGAGCTGGATAAGCTACTCAACGACACTCTGATTGAAGGGGAAAGTGTAGCGCAGGCGTACAAAGTGATCCGGGATATGTTTGTGTTTACGAACAAACGCCTGATCCTGATAGACAAGCAAGGCGTTACTGGCTCGAAAGTTGAGATGCTGAGCATTCCGTACGGTAAAATCACCAAGTTCAGTAAAGAATCGGCGGGTCATTTCGATCTCGACGCCGAGCTGAAAATTTGGATTGGTTCAGAGCCCGAGCCGCTGACCAAAGAGTTTAAAGCGGGCGACAATATTAATCAGGTGTATAAAATCATTTCTCAGTATTGCCTGTAAACGCAATACCATAGGTTTTTGCAAAGAGCTCACCACGGGCCTTATCCAGGATAAGTGCCCGCGAGTCCGGTACTCTTTGCAGCCACCCTCGTTCGAGTGCATCACTTAAAATCCAGTGGCCCAGGCTACCCGCCAGGTGGTTGCGCCGCTCACTCCAGTCCAGACACGACTTACAGATCGGGCGCTTTTTCTGCTTAAGCGTGCGAATGCAGACGCCCAGCTGCTCAAAAAAGGCGATCCCCTTTGGAGTCAGCAGGGTTTCAGCTTGTTTGTCCTCAATGTAGTTAGCGCCAGCCAGCGCGTCATATAGCTGTGTACCCAGCTCACCTGCAATATGGTCATAACAAACTCGTGCGTGTCTTAAATAGGGGTCTGCTGGTCCTGTGTGTGTTTTCAGTGTTATTTCGCTACTGAGCGTCAGTAGTTGCTCAATTAACCCTGCAACTTTTTGACTCTTCAACTGGAAGTATTTATGCCTGCCTTGTTTTCTGACCGACAGTAACGAGCCTTCAACCAATTTCGCTAAATGGCTGCTGGCAGTCTGGGCTGTTATGTCCGCTTCTAATGATAGCTCCGTTGCTGTCAGGGCTTTACCCGACATGAGAGCGACGAGCATACGGGCTCTGGCGGGCTCGCCAATTAAGCTGGCAATCAGGGTGATGTCGGGTTCGTGCATAGGAATAGTTCGATACTGACCGAAGCATAGGTATTGGGTGGTCTGTATAGTGCCTAAAAACGCTAAAGGAGACAATGCACTATGATCACTTGTTTTATCGAATATCAGTTAGACCCGAGCAAACTGGCGCTGTTTGAGCAATATGCCCGAAACTGGGGAGAGATCATCCCAAGGTGTGGCGGAGAGCTGATTGGCTACTTTTTACCACACGAAGGCACTAATTTTGTTGCTTATGGCTTGATCAATTTTGCCAGCCTGGCCGCGTATGAGGCATATCGGGTTCGGCTCAAAGCAGACCAGCAAGGCCGGGATAATTTTAACTTTGCCCTTAAAGAGCGGTTTATTTTGCAGGAAAAGCGCAGCTTTTTATCTTGTGCCTCCCACACTTTTTTGCAGGGAGTGAATGTAAAGTGATAGCCGTTATTTTTGAAGTTACCCCGCACAGAGACAAGCGGCAGATTTATCTGGATGTTGCGGCTGACCTAAAAACCAAACTGCAAGAAATAGACGGGTTTATATCCATAGAAAGGTATCAAAGCCTGAGCGACTCCGGCCGGTTACTGTCACTCTCGTTCTGGCGGGATGAGACGGCAGTGCAGCAATGGCGAACGCAAGAAGAACACCGAGCTGCCCAGCAACAGGGGCGGGAGCACATCTTTGAGCATTACCGCATTCGCGTGGCTGCGGTAGCGCGCGATTACGGCAGCCATGACCGGAAACAGGTGCCTTAGCCTACTGCCAGAGGCAGTCTTATCACCATTTTCAACCCGCCCAGCTCACTGTGCTGGGCATAAATGGTGCCCTGATGCGCTTCAATCAGGCTTTTGCAAATCGCCAGGCCCAAACCAGAACCGCCGGTGCGACGGCTGCGAGACTTTTCTACCCTGAAGAGCCGCTCGAATATCTCACTCAGGTGCTCACCTGCAACACCGGGTGCGGTATCTTCCAGAGTAATGTGGATGTGTTTTTGCTGCTGCCAGACCGTAAGCCGTTGTTTACCTGGCTTATCTGTGTATAAAGTACTGTTGGCGATTAAGTTCGTGAGCACCTGCTTGATGCGATCGACATCCCAGCTGACCGTGATCTCACCAGTGAGCTGAATCTGGGCTTCCCAGTCAAAGCCTTTGCCGTGCGTAAACAGAGCAAACTCCTGCTCCCACAGTGTCATCACTTCGGTCAGGTTACATTGCACCAGATTTAGATGTAAAGTTTGTGAGTCGGCCATCGCCAGCTGGTGTATGTCTGAAATAAGACGGTTGATATCCGACAGCTTACGATTGATGGTGTTGTAAGAGGCGTCTACATCCTGAGCGATGTTGAATTGTAACGCCTCAACCTGTAACTGTAAGGCGGTCAGTGGTGTGCGGATCTCATGGGACACATCCGCCAGCATTGCATTCTTTTTATCCACGACTTCCTGTAATAGTGTTGCCCGCTCCGCGGCCAGTTTGCGCTTTTTTATTTGCCGGTAAACGATGGCCAGAACCAGCATAAAAACCCCCGCGGTGCCGAACCACCAGGCCTTGAGCTGCCACTCCCGTTCCCTCAGCTGGGTGTCTTTTAAGGCTTTGTCGAGATTCAGTGTTTCGATTTCTTGTTGCTTGCGGATGAATTCAACCCGACTTTGTAATGCCGCCAGAGTTAAATTGTGCTGGCTGTTGCCCAGTTCATCTCTGAGTTGGGTGTATCTGAGATGAGAATCCAGCGCTTTTTGTGGATCTTCAATGGTTTGATAGGTATCTGACAAGAGTTTGTAGGATTTGATCTGCCCATCTTTGTCGTTGATGCGTGTTGCGGTATCGAGCGCAGCATGGGCCAGTTGTAACGTGGTTTCATGATCTTGTTGAGCTGCCGCAATGTTTGCCTGAGTGAGCTGCGATGCCACCAGATACCCTGTCAGATTGTAGGCATTGGCAATCTCTAACGAGCGCGCTACGTAGTCACTGGCAAGTGCTAACTGCTCGGATGCCAAAGCGATTCGAGCTTGCAGATTATAGCTACGGGTCAGACCGCTTTTTGAATCAACCTGAAGATATAATCGCTCGGATTTTTTGGCAAAATGCTCGGCCTCTTTGAGGTCGCCCGTTTCCAGCGCCATAAAACCGCTACGCATAGCACTGTTGCCTATGTCCATCAGGTTGCCTGATTTTTCATCTAGCTCATGCGCCATCTTGAAGTGCTTTAGCGCCGCAGGGTAGTTTTCCATCCTCTGATATACCACGCCCGACTCATAAATGGAGTCGGCAATGCCTTTATCAAAACTTAACTCACGACTGAGCTCAAAAGAACGGGTAAAGGTATCAAGCGCACTCTCATGATCGCCTAGTGCAGTTTGAATAATTCCAAGGTTGACCAAGGCTTTTACGTAAACTTCAGTCTCACCCAAAATGCTCAGAACATTAATCGATTTCTGGGCTACTTTTAATGCTTCGATATACTTGTCTTGTCTGCGCAGCACTGCGGAAATTCGCTCATAAGATTGCGCTATCATTTCATTGTCGTTTGCGTCTATCGAGGTCTCCAGCGCATCGTTATAGTAGGCCTGTGCCTGCTCAAACTGACTCTGGTTATCTGCAATAAAGCCTAACAGCAAAAAAGAATAAGCATGATGGTATGCATTGTTTTGTGTAACAGCGAAACTTTGTAGTTGCTCGCTGCGTTGTTGTGCTTTGTTGTAATCGCCTTGACTAATCAAGGTGTGTGCCAGCGTCACCAGGGTATCATAGTACTCAGCCGGGTGAGTCTGCAGGGTGGGTTCATCCGCCAGCTGGGTCAATAGTATAATGGCTGACTGGGGGGCGGAACTTTTTATTGTATGCGCATTATCAAGCTTTTGTCGTGCCTCTGTAATGGAAAAGGCATGTGCTGACGATATACACATCAGGAAGCCTATCAAGGTACAGAGAATTACCCTGTAAATTTGTGGCCTGACCAGGCAATTTAAGCGCATCTTTAGCATCGAACGTCCAGCAATACTACCCGCATAATTTCGCGCCGAGAGTGAGAGGCGAAGGGCTATTATGAATGTTTGAATAATAACCCGTCTTCGGCAGATTGCCAATTACAGATACTTTCACTCAGTCGCAATGGGCTACTCTATAACTTTTCCAGTCTGGCGACGAGCTCTTTGGCCGGGACGTAGCCAGGTAACGCTTCCCCATTTGGTAGCAAAATGGTTGGCGTGGACTGAAAGCCAAATTGCCTGGCCAGTGCGACCTGGGTATCCAGTGAGTGTTTACACGCTGCGTTTTGAGTTGGGGTTGGCGTGCTGCGCATGGCTGCGTCCATTGCCTCGTTAGGCCTTTTAGCACAAAGCGTTGCTGCTGTTTTCTCGTAGGCTGGACTGCCTGCGCGACCTCTGGGGATCATAACGTAATGGACGGTGACACCCAGCTGATTCAATCCAGGCAACTCTTTATGGAACTTACGACAATAAGGACAGTCGATATCGGTAAACACAGTAATACTATATTGCTCATTGTTTGCCGGGTAAGTAAGTAGTTGCTCATAAGGGATGTTAGCCATGTTCTGCTGGTTGGCGATTTGCTGTATTTTGGCAATATGATCCACCCGGTTACGCACATCGATGACACGACCACTGAACAGGTAGTTGCCATCTTTTGACAGCAGCAAGTGTTCATTGCCCAGGGTGAGACGATAGAAGTCGTCCGAGTAGGGGTGCAGGTCAAAATCAATGTCTGTCCCCGTCAGTGCCCGCAATTTATTTTTTGCTTTTTCCATTTGGGTCACTGGTGCCGCAGAGGCTGGGCTTTGGGACTGAGCAGCCAGAGGTGGGGCGCTTAGCAGGGCAGTCCCAAGCAGTAAAGTAGAAAACTTACAAGACAAATTCATAGTGATGATTTCCGGTTGTGATTAGATTACACCGGTTATAACGTGTGCTGCCACACAGGGCTTATAAATTCGTCTTAAGCTACCTATAATATTCTATCAAACTAATAAGATCAGCAGCTTAAGCAAATCTCTCGCGACTTGTCTGAACGTCATGGTTTGCAGGACATAACCGCATAGAGGTCGGTCCCGGTTGGGTAAGCTGCTTGCACAGGGTCGCCTGCTGCGGGTGTGAGTCTGGTGTTGTGACCAGTTGTACCGTAGCGTTTTGTAATTTGGGTGAGTGTAAAGGTGTGGGTTGCGCCAGGATCAAGTCGGCGATCCGCTGTTGCATGACCACAGCACTGCAAATTGCCCGTTCATCTATAGCCTGTTGTCCCTGAATGGCAAAATCCAGTGCTTCAGTAAATCGGGCCTGGCTGGCAGATAGACGGCTCAGCACGTCGGATGCCTGAGAAAAATAATAGCTATTGGCCAAAGTATGTTTAACAACATTATTGGCATAATGTTGTGCCTGTGCAGTGTCTTTGAGTTGCAGCAGGGTTTCAGCCATCAGTAACTGAGCTTCGATTGAGTCCGGGTTTTCCTGAAGACTGAATGTCAGCCATTGCTGTGCGTGTGCGTAGTCCTGTTGCTCAAAGGCAATGATGGCCTTGTGATAAGCCGTCAGCGCGGGCAGAAAGGTTGGTGTTGTAGTTGCACTATGCTGACTGTTTAGATAGGCGGTGCTGACTGTACCCAGAGACAATACCACTGAGGCCGCCAGAGCCGCTAGCTGGCGCATTGGACGAGTCGACACTCGTTTGGTCTTTACCTGCCAGCAGTAACCCTGATTTGGGTAGGTGCGGATCAATTCCTGCTCAGGTGCCAGCTTTCTGAGCTCGCTGATCAGCTGAAATAAACGGTGGTCTTGTACATAGGTATGGCCCCAGACCGCTTCAATGATCTGCTGTTTGGTGACAAGAGTATTGGCATGTTGTAACAGATAGCCTAACACCTGGGCGGCTTTTGGGCGCAGTTCCAGCGTCTGTTTTCCTTGCTTAAGCGTATAGGTCTGGCAGTCGAAACGGTATGATAAAAAGCGGTACTCGGCCATATCAGTCCTTCGGGAATGTCCACAATATAGGCCTAACCTTATCATAAAGATGAGAAAAAACGAGTACAGTGGCAGGATTTGTTTTCGCTTGCGAATAAGGTATAACAAAGACACTTTTGCTTTCAAACCGAGCGCTTACTATGCTGCGTCTTGTCATTCAACTGTTCCCCGTTTGGGCCATTGCACTAAGTGTGTGTGCGTTTTATTTACCGGCGCCATTTGTCTCATTAAAGGCCGCCATTATTCCTCTGCTGGCGTTCATTATGCTGACCATGGGATTAACCCTGACACCTGGAGACTTTCGCCATGTTCTAAGCCAGCCTAAAGCTGTGCTTACTGGGCTTTTATTGCAGTTTAGCGTGATGCCGGTGGTGGCCCTGTTGATTGCTATGTTGTTTCAGTTTGATGCTGATCTGACTCTGGGCATGGTGCTGGTTGGGTGTGTCGCCGGAGGCACGGCCAGCAATGTGATGTGTTTTCTGGCCAAAGGCGATGTCGCTTTATCTATTTCCATGACAGCCATAAGTACCTTGGCTGGTGTGATCCTGACTCCCTTGCTGGTTGAGTTACTGGCCGGTCAGGTGGTGGATATTCCGCTGGCCGGAATGATGCTGAACTTACTCAAAATCGTGTTGTTCCCGGTACTGGCAGGCGTGTTGATCAATCATTTTTTCAGCACGGCAGTGAAAAGACTCACACCGTTATTACCCCTGTTTTCCGTGGCTGCTATCGTGCTGATCATCGCGATTGTGGTGGCGTTAAATGCTGCTACCTTGCCAACCATAGGGCCAATTGTGGCGTTGGCTGTGGTGCTGCACAATACGACAGGGTTGTCACTTGGGTACCTGGTTGCCAGACAGCTGGGTTTACCTGAAAAAAGTTGCCGAACGATAGCACTTGAAGTGGGGTTACAAAACTCGGGTCTGGCGGTTGCGCTGGCGATGAAGTTTTTTGCCCCGGCCAGCGCGCTGGCCGGGACTTTGTTTTCGATTTGGCACAATGTCAGTGGTTCGGTGCTGGCTGCCTGGTGGCGAAAGCGCAGCACTGGCGCTCAACCTCTACCAGCCCAGCAGCCACATGAAGTGCCGGATGCTTAGATAGAAATCATGATCAGGCCCAGAGCACAGAGAATGGTCAGACCGATAAACAGATTAGCAATGTTGCTGGTGTCACCAACCGGCTCAATACGAATTTCTGGTTCTGGCATCTCTTTATGGGTCATGTTGTAAAAGTCGGGATGACCCACCCGCTCCTCCAGCTCCTGATCTTCCGCCCAGTCAAAGTGCAGGTTCAAAAATACCAGGACTTCTATATCCAGTGGAGTGACCTCTGCTCGCTCCGACTTTTGATAGTTCAGTATGGCGTAAAATATCCGGTGCGAGGCCGCTCGACGGTTTTGCACATCCACGCAGGCAGGGTGCTCAATCAGTAACTGCCAGGCGCCTTGCTGATTGCGGCGATAGGAGTTATCCAGCAGCTCCGCCAGTTCTGCTTCAAACTCCTGCATTTCCTGATTGTTAGCAGGTAAGCTCGGCTCAACATTGCTTTCGTGTTGTTCCGGACCGGAAAAATCGGGTTGCTCCGGTGCCACGGGTAAAGTGGCTGGGGGCGCAGCCTCTGGTTCAGCCTGTGTGTCAGGCTGGTTGTGCAGCTCATCTGTTGAGCCCAGTTTCACACGTTGCTGTGGTTGCTCATCCAGATAAGCTAAAGCTGCATCGTAGGCCGCACGCAGTTGTTGAAACCCCTCAGGGTCTTCATCGGGTTTACATAACTTAAGCTTACTTGTGTAGGCACGTTTTATGGTCTTTTTATCGGCACCGGGGTCAATGCCCAGCACTTCCCAGGGATTATCTGTCACTTTTACTCACCAAATTCTTCTAAAAACCGGGTAATTTCCTGATATGCCTGATCGATACGCTGGCTATCCTGACTGCTTAATGCAGCTTCCCAGTACGTGATTAATTCTGCGATTTGCTCACGATATTGGGCACGGCTTTGTTCGTAGATGCGCTCAAGTTTCGCCATCAGCAGTCGGTTACGTTGCTGCGCTCTTGGGTGCACTTTGAGCTTTTGCATTTTCTCTTTTAGCTGGCTCTTTTCCCTGTCCGTCAGCGTGGACGATGATTGCTCAAAGGTCTGGCTGAAAGTTTGCTGTGTGCTCTCAACCGTAATGTCTACATCCAGCAGGCCACTGATATCGTAAGTAAAGCGTACCCGGATCATTTTGTCACCAATGTTGCCTGACTTAGGAAGCGGCACATCAATTTCACCCAGTTTGATATTGTTTTTGACATAGCGACTTTCACCCTGAAACACCGTCACCAACAGCTGCTTTTGATCTTTGTGGACAGGAAAAAAAGTACGCTCTTTGCTGCATGGTAAGACCGTATTGCGCTCGATAATAGGGGTAAAGTATCCACCGACCTTGCCATCGGTATCGTGTTCATTGTGGGTATCAGTGCCCAGACTGAATGCAGAAACGTCGGTCAGCACCACATCATCCAGGGCTTCATTTTTATCCACCAGGCCTGCCTGGATACCCGCGCCCAGGGCAACCACCAAATCAGGGTCAAGCTGGGTGGTTGGAAAGCACTTGAGTGCTTTGATAAGGCATTGTTTGTAGATATTCATGCGTGATGCGCCGCCAACCATCACAATGTGGTCTATGTCTGAAGGGCTCAGGCCTGCGTCATTAAATGCCCGCTCAATGGGTGAGAGTAAGCGGTTTAGCAGTGGCTGACAGATGTCGCGCATTTTCTCTTCAGTGAGCTCGTAGCTCAAGGTTTGTCCGTCTAGTTCTATATCAAAGCTTGATTGCTTTTCGCCACTCAAACGACATTTACACTCGTCAACCAAACGGGTCAGGTTTTGTTGCTGATGTTCGTTAAGTTGCTGGGGCTCCAGTTGGTGCTGGCGCAAAAAATCTGAAATCAGCAAGCCGGTAAAGTCTTCACCACCGAGATGGTTGTCGCCTGCGGATGCTTTGACTTCCATCACCCGGTCGAAGTATTCCAAAATGGTCACATCAAAGGTGCCGCCGCCCAGGTCCAGGATCAGATAATGGGTGTCATCCTCTTCGGATTGCAGGCCATAGGCCAGCGCCGCCGCCGTGGGTTCATTGATCAACCGTAAGACTTCCAGCCCGGCGAGTTCGGCTGCCAGTTTGGTAGCCTTGCGTTGATAATCGTTAAAGTAGGCTGGCACACTGATCACGGCTTGCGTCACAGGCTGTGACAACTGGGCTTCGGCATCTGCTTTAAGAGATTTGAGCACCAGGGATGATAACTCAGCAGCACTATAATGTTGCTTGCCCAGTGTTACGGTACGCTGCGTACCCATATAGCGTTTAAATAGCGCGGTGGTTTGCAATGGGTGTGAGATCAGCCGCTCCTTTGCCGATTTGCCTATCAATACTTCGCCGCTATTGTCGATACCAACTACTGAGGGTGTCAAATAATCGCCCAAAGAGTTGGGGATTAACACACTTTGTTCGCCATCCCAATAACTGACTGCACTATTGGTTGTGCCTAAGTCGATACCTACCGTGATCATCACTACTTCCTGAGTTTGTAAAATCAGCGCTTAGTGTATTGACTTTGGGTATGGGAGTAAATCACTGCTACCGTTTTTGCATTTATTTTCTTATAGTCGTAAATCGATGAAAAAATATTCCAGGTAGTTGTACGTCTATTCTGTACACCTTGTCAGTGCATGGCGCAGGTTCTTGGAGCTTGTACGCGTGCTTTGCAGCATAAAAGGTAACGAATTTTTTCAGTTTCAGCTAAGAGAGGTATCTCAGTTATGTTTCCACAAGCGCCCAGTGCCGTTGTGATGATCCGGCCACACCATTTTTTGCCCAATGAAGAAACCCGGGCCGACAACAGCTTTCAGTCTCAGGACCAGCAATTTGACGGCGGCATCAGTCAACAAGCCTATGAACAAGTATCGCGTGTGGCAGAGCAGTTGGAAGAGGCGGGTGTAAGGGTGCACTTGTTTGAAGATCTGGGCACGGATACGCCCGACTCAGTATTTCCTAATAACTGGTTTTCGACGCATGCAGGAGGACAAATTGCCATTTACCCTATGTATGCGAAAAATCGTCGCAGGGAGCGTCGCACAGACATTATAGAGCTGCTTAAACGTGAGTATCGGGTACAAGATGTAATCGACTATTCTGGTCTGGAATACGACGATCTGTTCCTGGAAGGCACGGGGGCTATGGTGCTTGACCATATCGAGCGCGTTGCTTATACGGCGCGATCTAAACGCACGGATTCACATGTACTTGAGCGTTTTTGTAGTCACTTTAATTTCGAACCTATGGTATTTGATGCCATCAGTGAGCAGGGCGTGCCTGTCTATCATACCAATGTCCTTTTGTGTGTTGGCAGTGATTACGCATTGGGTGGGTTTGACATGATTGTGGATCCAAAACGGCGCGCAGAAATTAAACAAAGATTGCAGCTCGCAGGTAAAAAGCTGATAGAGTTGAGTGAGGCACAAATCAATGCGTTTTGTGGCAACGCCCTGGAACTTAGCTCAGACAAGGGTCGTATTTTGGCGCTGTCACAAACGGCATATGATGCACTGGCGGCAGAACAAATAGCGGTACTAGAATCATGTGTCAGCTTATTGCCGCTGAACGTCTCTGCAATAGAACTCGCGGGCGGATCGGTGCGCTGTATGCTGGCGGGTGTGCACTTATCCCGGCGTTAGACGCCGGGAACAATAACAATAATTACAACAGGCAGGTGAGTATGATGGCATTGATTGTAGACCCGATTAACAATCTTCTTTGGGGACAGGGCCAGATACTTATTTACCTGCTGCTGATCGCCGGAGTGTGGTTTACCTGGCGACTGAAATGTGTCCAGTTTCGCCATTTTGGCCACATGTTCAGCGTGATGAAAGGTAGCATGAGTGGAGACAGTTCTGGGATCAGTTCTTTCGCTGCATTGTGTACCGGCCTATCTGCGCGGGTGGGCACAGGAAATCTCGCCGGCGTCGCAATGGCTATATCTCTGGGCGGTAGCGGCGCGGTATTCTGGATGTGGGTCATTGCGCTGCTTGGCATGGCGACCGGGTTTGCGGAAAGTGTCTTAGGTCAGTTGTATAAAGTCCGGGATGAGCATCGTGAGTTTCGCGGCGGTCCTGCCTATTACATTCGTGCTGGTCTGGGTAAGCCTAAACTGGCGGTGGTGTTTGCGCTGTGCTTATTCCTGGGATATGGTTTTAGTTTCAGCGCCATGCAGGCTAATACAATTGCTGAGGCACTCAATAATACCTTTGCCATTAATCCGCTTTTTACAGGCCTGGTAATTGCCGCGCTGGCTGGCATGATAGTGTATGGCGGCTTGCGCAGTATCGCCCGTTTTGCTGAACTGATCGTGCCATTTATGGGCCTGGCGTTTATCGCAACGGCTCTGGTGATCTTAATCATCAATATTACCCAAGTACCTGCTATGTTGCTGGATATTATTCAGTCGGCATTTGGCCTGACCGAAGCCGGTGCAGGGGCATTGGGCGCAGCCATTAAAAATGGTATTCAGCGAGGTTTGTATTCAAACGAAGCCGGGGCAGGTAGTGTTCCCCATGCTGCTGCAGGCGCGACACCTGTGCCCAATCATCCGGTTGCACAGGGATATGTGCAAATGCTCGGTGTGTTTATAGATACTCTGGTGTTATGTAGCTGTACTGCTGTGGTGGTGCTATTGTCAGGGTTACCTGTCAGCGGCGAAATGGCGGGGATCAGTCTCACTCAAAACGCCATGCAATCGCACTTTGGAGAAGCAGGCGAGTATCTGATAGCGGCCGCAATTACCTTGTTTGCTTTTACCTCTGTGGTGGCCAATTACGCTTATGCAGAGAGCAATCTGCACTTATTTAAATTGGATAACAAAGCTGGGCGCCTTGGTTACACGACGGTTTACCTGGCTATGGTATTGTGGGGCGCAAGCGCTACCTTACAACAAGTCTGGAGCCTGGCAGACATGGCACTGGGGTTAATGACCTTAGTGAATATTTACGCCATCATTCAGCTCACCCCGACCATTATGAGCCTGACCAAAGACTATCAGACCCAGAAAAAGTCAGCCCAGACAATCCACTTCGACCCCACCAAAGTAATCTACCAAGGCTCCCTACACGAGGATGTTTGGGTGAGCAAAAAAAGAGATTAAGTATCTCTTTTTTTGCGAACGCGAGACATGGATGTCGAGCCGGAAGCCCTTCACAAGGAAGTGTCTCCACTCGTACCTAAGATTAAGTATCTCTTTTTTTGCGAACGCGAGACATGGATGTCGAGCCGGAAGCCCTTCACAAGGAAGTGTCTCCACTCGTACCTAAGATTAAGTATCTCTTTTTTTGCGAACGCGAGACATGGATG
>NZ_JAMXSF010000007.1 GCF_024124545.1 Pseudoalteromonas sp. XMcav2-N | reverse complement strand
GATAGTGAGACCAATTAAAAATAAGCTTCCGCTCTTGATGACTCAAATGACAGTATTTTTGACCCATTTTGCACCTCCAAAATAGCTAACTTGAACTATAGTGGTGCACTTCAATTTAGAACATAGCGATCCATAATAGGGTCAGGTAACGCTGGGTGTCTGTATATTTTCTTTTATGAAGCCAGTCAGCGGCCTTACATTCGCTTTGTGCCTGTGAAATCACAATCGCAGCAAGCCGTATTATTACTGCACCGGATGAGAGAAAGGTTAATTAAGGCGCGTACCGCATGTCTGAACCAGACCCGGAGTTTTTTGCTTGAATTTGGCATTGAAACACCTAAAAGCTATCGCGCTTTTTACAATCACATTCAGACCTTACTCGACCAACAACAGCAACCGGTTATTCTGTTGCTTATACATGAAACTTGCGCCGAACTGAGAGCCTTTGAACGCCAGTTAAGACAACTCGATTCTCTGTTTCGAGATGCAAACCAACGCAGTCCGGCTGCTGAAATCCTGCAATCCCTGCCAGGTGTAGGCCCTATCATCGCGTCTGCTTTTAGTGCCAGCATAGATAAAGGCCAGGCATTTAATAGTGCCAAAGAGTTAGGTGTTTGGCTAGGGCTCACACCCAGACAATATGCCTCCGCCGATAAAAGCGTTCTGAGCCATATCACCAAACGAGGGGACAGATATCTGCGCAAGCAATTAATCCACGGTGCACGTACTGTGGTCACGCATGTACACAAAAAGGACGATGATTTAAATCGCTGGGTTAGCGCTTTGCGAGAGCGTGTTGGAGTCAATAAAACCATTGTGGCCACTGCCCACCGGCTGGCCAGGTTGATGTGGATATTACTACAGAAAAATGAACCGTATCGGCCACAATATACACAATCGGGGGCGGCACAATGCATCAAAGTTTAGGTTGTCAGGTGAGCTCGGAACAGACAAGGGTCGTTGAACCCGTGTGGGTGTAGTGAGCCACTGACAACCGCTTATCTGTTTGCCAAAATACGATGAAAAAAGGTCCAACCCTGCCTGCGCAAAACCCGACGAAGGCACGGTCGTTACAGACCGAGTGGGTGTATTAACTTTAGGGTGTGCAGGCTCGGAACTCATTAGGGGCGCTGAACAATCAGTTAAGCCCGGATATATGTCAGAGCAACACATTTATAGCGGACTGGACCAAACATCAGGCATGGCAACACGGGTAACATAACGAACGGGATAACGAAAACTCGCTACCCCGCAGGCCTACTCGGCTTGACATAGCTGGAGCGTCCATATATGTCTGTATATTTTCTTTGCAGGCTTTCCTGGGTGTCCGTATATTTTGTATATATTTTTCCGTATATTTTCAGCTTCTATTTCTATGGTTTAAAAAATAAACCTGTGCACCTATGTGCACAGGTTTTTCTAGTCAGACTCTAATCACTCCCAGATCACGTCATCACCACTACCAAATCTATCTCCTTTACCATTAGTCGTACCTGTTTCTCGCATTCGGATCCCGCCAGCAACCTGTGAAGCTTCATCCTTTTTTAGTTGGCGTGAGAATGTGTGGGCTAATACTCTAGGTTTATTATTTTCTTTCATTTTCTTTTTCCTTACTTTTATAATTACTAGTGGTATTCACGACATCGACACATACCAATTTTGGTAAATCTCGCTATCGTAGAATTCATTTAGATCTATTTTATAATGGGCCTCCCCACCCAACCTTCTTAAAATGTAACTTAATAACTTATTGCATACATTAAGCTCAGGAAACTCAACATCCATCCATAGAAAATTTCCTGCTGTATTTAACTCCAAAAAAGTATAAGAACCATCAATGCTCGCAACAATATCAATACAGGCAAACTTCAGATTTAGTTTTTTTAGCAAAGCAAGGCATTTCGCACTCAATGATTCATCAAGTAAATAATGCTCATATTGTAAAGTACTTTCATGACCTCGCCAGTCAACTCTTGACTCCTCTGAACTTGATTTTATTTTCATTGCTACAAGTTCATTCCCGAATACCACTACCCGGAGTTCATAGGCTTTGTCGACAAAATTCTGAAAAATACTCGGTGTAAAAGCTAAACCCTCCGCAAATTCCTCCTGGTATTCAATTCTTGCGGTATGGTTATACTTAAGTGCATCATCAACTGCCCACGAAGTTTGCGTGTAGGCTTTAAATATAACATCTCCATGTTGTTCAAAAAGCGGGCGAGACTCTTGAAGTATACTGGTTACAACTGTCTCAGGAAGTTTGAATCCGATATCCCTGGCAGCTTCTAGTTGAACGAGCTTTCGCTCAGCAAACTCTGTCGCTTCAAAGGTATTTATCCAATTTGAGTATCGAGACGCGATAGTCAAAAAATTGCATAGGTGCTTATAGGACTCTGATTCTGAAAACGCTAAGTCATCTTCATGAACAAAATCATGTAATTTCGGCCTGCTCAGCTTTCTTAGCCATACCAGTCCATACTCAGATAGCATTTTTTCAACACCATTATTTGAACGAATTTTTATTTTTGTTGTCTCTTTTGATGAAAAAACAATAGATGCGTTACAATAATTCGGGTATTTATCACAATACCAAAAATCAACATCAACTCCATTTTTATTAAGATAACTCCCGAACAAAAGTGCGTGAACGTCATTTGTATTTGTAATTATTAATATAGAATTATTTGTCATGAAAACATAACCACAGAAAACCTTTTCATTTTTTATACAGACTTTACGCCGCTATAGGCAATTACTTTCTCAATTCAAATTGTTTCCGATTATTTCACCTGAAATAACTACGCAACAAGTACCGATACAATTCAGAAAAACATTTTTTTAAATAATTTTTTAATATCCCTTCCAGTTAGCTTTTGCTATTTAATAGCAGGAGTAATGTATCTCAGAAACAAAAAATTTCAGTCTTGTAAAGGACGGGAAAGAGCAGTAATTGACGTAAAAGTTGAACACAGCCACGTGTGAAGCCAAGCTCGTATCGGCTGTTCGAGAGTGAGTCATTCATAATCAAGCAAGCAGAAATAGCGTACCTAAAAACACGCAAAATTTTCTTTGAAACACAGGGCTATCTTGCCACAGAGCTGTGTAAGCACCCCAAAAGTACGAATTAGCTGTTCCTAACCGGCAGTTGAACTGTAAAAAACTGTTTTACTTTCTCCAGTACATGCCTATAATTCGAACGAATTTAAAAATGGTGACATGGAGTCAACACAATGAAAATGAAGTTATCCGGAAAGATCCTCCCTCTGATTGCGCTAACCACTCTTGCAGGTTGTATGAGTACTGGTCCACACCTTAAAAGCTCTGTTTCTGAAGGTGTAGCCGGGATTGAAGCACGTCTCCCTTATGCCAATTACAGCAACTACTTTGGCTATGTTGATAAATCTGTTGTGCCAGAGGGTAAATATAAAGGTAAAGACACTTACTACCTGTATGTCTGGGTGCCCGCAGCAGTAGATGAAATTGGCGTTTCAATGATTTCACCTGCCGTTGCTACGCCTGGTGACAAAGACTTTGTCCACGCGAACTTTAAACCAGGTATGGCAAAGGACGCCAACAAGTTTTTCGATACCTATATCGTCTTAGATCGTATGAACATCATAGACAGCGGCAGCATTGCTGACGGCGGGAAAGTACTGCAAAACCTGGGGCGCAATGATGACAGCAGTGAATTGCCAGCAAATCCAAGTGGCGCTAGCTATAACTCATTGTTGCGTAAAACAACTTCGATGAATAACCCGACTGAAGCGCTGGTACGTGGTGTATATCGCATCGGCTTTACGTCATTCCGCTCTTCTGTTGAAGGCTCTTTTGAAGCAACCATAGGTACCAATGTACCTGGTGTGAAAATTGCGGCATCGTTGTCTGAATTAGACGCGTTGGTAAACAATAAGCTGTAATCCAGACAACTTCACAGACCAATTAAGTTATGCCAGCCTTACCCGGGCTGGCATTTTCGTTTTTATCTTGTCTCTTTGGTCATGTTATTTGTGATGATGCGTAATAAAACGGAAACCCTGAACCAAAGCCGTGATAGCAACCGCGCCAAACATCATTGCTGAAAAAGGAACCGTGTTGTTAGCGTGGAGTAAGGCAAGCAAAGGCCCTACTAAAGCCCCGCTACCAAACCTAAGCGTTCCGATCACTGCCGTCGCTGTACCCGAGTTTTTCTCAAACTCCAGCAAAATGAGCGCATCTGCGTTGGCTGCGCTGACCCCCAAGCTCATCATCAAAGGCGCAATACTCAGCACAATATAATACAAAGACAAATCCATCAGGCTAAACATTAATAATGCGGATGCACTGAGCAAACCAAGCAACAGGCCGTAATACAACATTTTACGTGAGCCCACTTTGGGCACTAGCCTTGTATTAATAAAATTTCCCAACATCAGCGCCACAACATTAAAGGCAAACAGCACCCCAAAAAGCTGTTCAGATACTCCAAAGTAATCGAGATAAACAAAGGACACAGAGGTGAGAAAACAAAAGAAGCCAAAAGATACCAGCATGGAACTCAGGATATCGGGCAACGCACTGCGTTTACCCAATACCGTTGCATAGCTATCCAGGAACAAGTGAAAACCGCGCTTGTCACTTTTATAAATAGGCACTTCCACAAGATAGAAGTAAGCGAGGAACATGACCAAAACGGCATAACTTGCCAGCGTAAGAAAAATCCACTGCCAGCTTGCCAACCCCATAATGGCCGACCCTACACTGGGGGCTATCAGGGGCGCGACCATCATGATCATAGAGACATAGGACATACCTTTTGCCGTGTTGGCCTGATAGATATGTCGTATGATCCCAGGCACCACGACAGTTGCCGCTGAGCCAGTAAACGCTTGTGCAGCACGCAAGAACCACAATTGCGAAACATCGCTGCTAAATGCAATTAAAAATGAACTAACGGCAAATCCACCCAGCCCAAACAATGCCAATTTTCGCCTGCCTAATTGATCTGCCAGTGGACCAAATACCATCATACCAATAGCATAACCAGCAAGATAAATACTGAGCGAAACCTGGACCTGAGGCATGTCTGTACCAAGGCTGTCGGCTATCACCAGCATTGCGGGCAGGTACATGTCTATCGCTAAAGGAGTAATTGCCACAATACTTGCTAACAGCGGTAGTATTACACGAATATTAAAATACTTTTCGGTGTCGTCCATTGAGTGCCAAATGAGAGTGTGAAGGGCACGAATTATATCATTTTAGGTATCAATCCGCACGCACACTCAGCCGCAGTTATCGCGCAATACAGCTCTCCCATCGAGAAACAACCGAATAACAGAGTGCTGCCGACAGTACGGCATTTAGGGGGACAATACCAGGCAACAGATGCCCAACCAACACGCCCACAAAGACAGCAACAATCGCGCTCCAACGCACAGTTTGCCATTGCATTTGCTCAAATGCGTGATAACGCTGTTTATTGATTAAATAATCGGCTACCAGTACACCACCAATTGGTGGAATGGCCGCAGACAAAAAGGTAAGCCAACTGACAAAATGATTGTAGAGCCACAGCGCACTGAGTGTGCCAATCAGTCCATTGATCACAGCCAGATTGCGACTGGACCAGCCAGTGATATTCGCAAAGCCAAGTCCTGAGGCATACAGTGCATTGTCATTAGTCGTCCAAATGTTCAGACCTAAAACCACAATGGCGGGAACAAGTAAACCTTGCAGCATCAACACTTGTGCGATGTCAGATTCTCCCATTACCGCACCACCGGCAGCGCCAAAAATGAACATTAAACTGTTACCCAGAAAAAAGGCTATCAGAGTGATCAACACCGCACTTGAGGGTCGGCGAGCAAAACGTACAAAGTCGGCAGTTAACGTACCGGCTGAAATAAACGACCCAACCACCAATGCGATTGCAGCACTCATAGGCATAGGATCTGCTGGTACCAATGACTGTAGCTCACTGATCCCGCCCACTTCTTGCACAGCAAGCCACACGGAGTACCCTCCCAGCAAAGCAATCGCTGGTACAGCAATGACAGACAACGCCATTAATGCGGAAATACCGAAATAAACCGTTGTGGTCATTGCAAGGCCAGCCAACATGATCAGCACATTGGTATCAAACCCTGTTGCCTTATGGACAGGTATGGCAAACATCGCCACCCCAACTCCAAACCAACCGACCTGAGTGCCGCCCAATAGCATGGAAGGCAACCATGATCCCTTCACACCAAATGAAAATCGTGCCAGCAAATGGGTAGACAATCCGGTGGATGCACCTATATAACCCAATGCTGATGTGTATATGCCCAGCAATAAGTTACCGACTAATACTGCCAGAAAAAAATCATCAAATGAAAGCCCCGTCCCCAGGGTGCCTCCGGTCCACATACTGGCGGAGAAAAATGTGAGTCCCAGCATCAGCAGGGATAAAGCAATGCCTCCTTTTCTGGCTGACTCTGGAACGGGCTTGAGTCCATAGTTACTGTCTTCAGTCACATTGTGGCCTTTTTGGTATAACAAAGGTAAAACCTAAGTACAGCACACAACCGTGGAAACATTATGGAGTATATTCGGCGTTTGCTCAGAGAATCGTGACTGCGCGGGGCTTAAGCCTGTACACAGTAATCGGCTTCTGTATCGCATCTGCATCAAACACTTCGCCATTTTCTTCGGCTTTGTGAGCCAGATACCTACGCGATTTTTCCAATGTCAGTTCAAACACTTCAAACCGGCCAGTTGCATAGGCGGTTTTGCCAACCGCCGACATTGGAAATACCATATCACCATCACGCACTTTTACAGTGATTTGCTCTGTGTTATCTACATTCAGTGTCATCCAGCAACCGCGCTTTTTACATACTTTGGTCACAGTGCCTTTCACCGTTACTTCGCTCTGATGATACTGAGGCGCCAGACTAAGTAATTTTGTAGCGTCAATCACATCCGCTCGGTCAGCACCACCGGCGAATTCCAATGGCTGAGCCTGAGCTGGCGATACACACAAAGAAAGCAGCAGAACCAGCGCCGTTCTTATAAACATATTCATCCTCATATTTAGCTTTGGCAATTGGTTGTTAAGGATCTGATATTAATAACAATCTTTTGCCGATTTCGAAGTCCCCAAACAGGTAGTATACAAGCAGGCTACTTAAAAGACACTCTATTTACAAAGCATTACATCCAGTGTTGCAAGTTTAACTGGTTACAATTACCTTAATTGGGTAAACACTATCACAAAGGAAAATAGTATGAATAAGATGATCAAATTTGCTTTGGCACTTACAACAATAACAATGCTGAGCGCAACCGCACAGGCTTCACCACAGCAATGGCAGGGATATTACAAAGGTCAGTGCGAAGTAATCTCCCCTGTTCGCGGAACGCTATACCAGTTTCCAATGTCACTGGAAATTGGCGAATCTGTAGACGACAAGGCTGACTGGATCGTGACCTATGGAGAGGGGGCGAGAAAAAATGTTCGCAACTATAGTTTACTGACAATCAACGAAAACCTGGGCCATTATGCTATTGATGAAAACAATGGTGTTGTGATTGACCAATATCTGCTCAACGATGAGTTCTTAAGCCTGTTTGAAGTCGGTAGCACCAAGCTACAAGTGTCATACAAGCTCGACAGCAACGGAACGATTGACGTCAACATGAATACCTTCAGCTTCGACCCAATCCGCGAGTCAAAAGTTGGACACGTGGTTGTCTCCAATTATCAGGGCAACACCCAGCAAAGGTGTAAACTGTTTAAGTGGTAAGCACACTAAACAAGCGTGCCTGAATCAGGCAGTCATATAACAGTAAAAGCGGGTTTTCACCCGCTTTTACTCATTAAGTTTAGTGATTAACCGCCACCACCACCCGTCACTGTGCCTTCAACCGTCACCATGACATCAACACCTTCCGAACGTATTCTGTACTGGATACTGGTGATCTGCATACGGTCTTGCGACAAAAACAGGTTGATCACCGGCCCATCGTCATCCTGTCCATAATTCACCTGGATACGAGGCTCTTCCAGCTCCGGTCCCGTACGATCGTCAATTCTTGTTATGTCACTTTGCGCGTAAGTGATACCTGTGTCAAAGTCGATGGCACCATCAGAGCCAATCACCACAGTGCCACGTGTATGACCTGTGCCGGTTACTCTGTACTCACCTGCTTTTGCCGTTACCAGATCCAGATTGGTAACTCCTGCAGCGATAAAGGAGCCCAGTAATTGATTTTCCATGGTGAACAGATTGATTTCCTTAATGCCTGTGGCTGTTACAGATACCTTGTACATAAACCCGCCATCGTCTTTGTAGACATATTCAGATCCCTCCATCATCACACCATCAAGCGACATTTCGTCTCCATTGTTCGCGTCCGGATCAGTGTCTATAAACATCATGCCAGAACTTGAGAAAGTAAATTTGACTTTCTGACCGTCGGCATAGCTACTGCCGTTATTCGCTAACATAAACATCAATTCAAATGCCTGGCCTTTGAGTACTTCTGGTAACATCACGTCGTTATTGTCATCACCGGTCAGCGTCCAGGTATAAGTTAAATCAGATGAAACAGTTACCCCCTGAGTGGTCACAGAATAACGCACAGATACCACAATCTCGGTTGCCGAACTGCTCACCAATTCAAAAACCAGATCATTCACTGTCAGATTTTGTTGAACAAACGAATCCTCAATCTGCTTTTTAATGGTTTCAAGATCATTGGGATCTGGCGCAGGTACGTTATTGATAGTGATTTTGGGTATTTCTGTCGTGACACCCGCCACGGTCGAAGTACCAGTAATGGTCAAAGTGTTGCCTTCACCGGTATTGTCACCGCCTGAATCACCTCCTGATCCAGAAGATAAACCGCCAGGCACAAAATCCAGCTCAAGCGAGCCAAGATCCAAGCCTGCAAAAATGTCACCTAACCCTTCAAGCGTTTTCTTGATGTTGTCCAAAGAAAAAGTTGTATTGAGGTCAGCTGTTAACCCTACCTGTTGTGCGTATGCCTGAATGGCACTGGTGTATTCACTGATAAAATTACTGGCGTTGTACAAAGGTGATTCGAACACTTTATCGCCAACCTTTCCGTCAATCGTTAAATCCAGAAAGTCAGCACGCAACGCATCTACAATCGCTAGTGCCGGTGAACTCGACGAATCACCAAGCTGCGCCAAGGCAGCAAGAGAAACAGCATATATGCCCGCCTGATCACTGCTTGCAGTCACACCGCTGTTCGCACCAATTAACTGAGGTGGAGCGGTTATATCGGTCAGAGCCGGAGCCAGAGCAACACGTACCTGCTCGTTAACCAGCTCTATGGCTGCTGTACTTGTAGCCCCTGTATTCAATATGGCTGTTGCGGCAATTTCGGTCAGCGTTGTAACCCCGACTTCAGACTGAAAAGCTCCCAAGACAGCGCGTAGTGTGGCATCTGCCGGCAAAGCCAGAAATGTACCTTTGGCTTCATCAAAATATTCAGCGCTCCCTCCGCCTATCACCTCGACGATAAAAGGTTCATCGATAGCTGATGAAAGGGCTATGGTTGCAACGCCGGACTCTCCGGTGTTACCGGTTGCCCCTTCAATTGGCGTATTATTGGCAAGTAGAACAAGCCTGACTGTAGCATTTCGGATTAGTCCCAAAGCCGGGCTCACTTTGATCTCTGTGGTTTGTGCAGTTGTATCTGGCGTTTTAGTATTGTCGTCGTCATCGTCTCCCAGGCAGGAGGCAAGAATGAAAACTGACAATATAACAAGCCAGTTGCGCAGCTTGTATATCTTCATGGGTAATTCCTGGTTTCGACGGTTACTGATTTTTGCTGTGCACAGAACCTGACAATCGAGTCTCTGTGTCACAGCAATGACAGTTTAGTTTAATGAAATAATTAACGCCTATTTTTTAACCAGAAAAAATCATTTTTTATTTGTCTCCCTCATACGGATACTGATGATGAATTTGGCTGCGACAGGTCATACCAAGGTACTCACAGGTTCTTTGGAACACCTCAACGAAGCACTCTGGCGCAGCCTGTTTAATCGAATTTGAAAGTATTGAAAACTCTTTATTACGCAGCTTTCTCAACTCTGGCTGTAATGCTTCGTCATCCATAAACTCTGTGATACGGTCAAAGAATGCCTTCATTCTGGGCGTCGTTGCATACCAGTAAACTGGTGACGCAAAAACAATATGATCATAGTTCAGTAAGTGACGAAACAAGGTGCGAAAACCATCATCACTATTAGTGTGGTTATAGCAATAGTCATTAATTTCATAATCATCGAGATAAATGCAATCTGCTTGTAATTTTGGTGCCAACTTTTGTACTGAGTGCGCAGTATTCCCGTGTTTTTTTGAACTTGAGTATAAAATGACTGATTTCATAGTGGTTCTCCAATGTATTATTTGCTGTTACTCTAAAACCTCAACCAAGATTCAGGTAAAGCGAAACAATGACGACAAACAATAAACCGGAACGAGACGAGCCGAGACTCAGTGTCGGACAAGTCGCAAAACGTGCCGACGTCGCAGTGTCTGCACTTCACTTCTATGAAAATAAAGGCTTGATCCGCAGTTGGCGTAATACCGGAAATCAAAGACGATACAAAAAAGATGTTTTACGCCGCATTGCCGTTATTAAAGCGGGACAAAAAATGGGGATCACCCTGGCTGAAATCAAAGAAACGCTGTTGGCATTGCCACATAGCGACACTCCGAGCAAACAAGACTGGGCAAATATGTCCAGACAGTGGCAGGCAAAGCTGGACGAAAAAATCGCCTACATGCAGCGTGTCCGTGACATGGTGGATGGCTGCATAGGGTGTGGCTGTTTATCCATGAGCCGCTGTCCTATGTACAACCCGGAAGATGTGATGGCTCAGGCGGGTACAGGTGCTGTGCTCATTGATAGTCCAGAGCAGGCAAAGGTCGTGAAATCTTGTTATGATAAGAAAAACCACATTAAAGGAACAAGCGAATGAAAAAAACGGTGATCAGCCTTTCTCTGGCTGCCATCTTTGCCCTTGCTGGCTGTGTTCAAACTCAAGACCAGTCACGTACACAGACAACTGCTTCAGTAACAGGCCAACAGCAACAAGATGCCGCCTTCAAAACCTTTTCAAATCAATTTATTGAGCAATATTGGCAACAATACCCCGAACTGTCAGTATATCGAGGCTACGGCAAGTACGATGACGTGATCACCATTCCCGATGCCGCTAATCGTGCAGCCAACCTGGCTTTTATTGACGCGCAACTGGCCAGTCTGCAATCATTCGATGCAGAGCAACTCAGTGACAATCTGAAAATTGACTACTATCTGATTGAAAACGAATTAAAAAGTACCCGCTGGGGCCAGGAAAAATTTAAACGCTGGCAGTGGGATCCGAGCAGTTACAACGTGTCATACGGGTTTGCAAATATCCTGAACAGCCGCTTTAAATCGGAAGAACAAAAGCTCCGCCAGGTTCTTAATCGGCTACAATACGTCCCTGACTATTATCGTGCCGCACAGGCCAACATTGATGATCCGACGCAAGAATATACTCAACTAGCGATCCAGCAAAATAAAGGGGCATTTAGCGTACTAACCGATGACTTATTAACCCGTGCTGATGCACTCTCTTCTTTTAGTGCACAGGAAAAAGCGCTGTTTAAACAGCGTTTTGCCAACGCGAAAACCGCAATTAACGGCTACATAGATTTCCTGTCAGAGCTTGAGCAGGAAATGCAGAAAACCGGTCAAGCACGCAGTTTCCGGATTGGAGAAGCGCTCTATGAAGAGAAGTTTGCTTTTGATATTCAATCGGGCTACACCGCTAAACAGATGTATGAAAAAGCACTTGCCGACAAAGCACGGGTCACTGCGGAAATGGTCACGCTGACTACACAGCTCTGGCCGAAATACTTCCCGCAAACCGCGCGCCCTGATGATGACAGTCAAGCCATTGCTACACTGATAAAGCACCTGTCTCAGCGCCATGTCGATAAATCCCAGTTTGTAGATGAAATTAAGCGCCAGATCCCGGAACTGGAACGCTTTGTCATGGAGAAGGACTTGCTAACTTTAGATCCGGAAAAACCTCTGGTTGTTCGACAGACTCCAGACTACATGCGAGGCTTTGCGCTGGCATCCATTTCGGCACCGGGCCCTTATGAGAAAAAAGAAAACACGTATTACAACGTAGAGCCACTCGACGGCCTGACTGATGAGCAAGCCGGTTCTTTATTGCGTGAATACAACCACTGGATATTGCAGATCCTCAACATTCATGAAGCAGTTCCAGGGCACTACACCCAGCTTGTTTATTCCAATACCTCTCCGTCTCTGGTCAAAAGTATCTTCGGTAACGGCGCTATGGTTGAAGGCTGGGCTGTGTATACAGAACGCATGATGCTTGAAGAGGGCTATGGTAATTTCGAGCCAGAAATGTGGCTAATGTACTATAAATGGAACCTTCGTGTGATCTGTAACACCATTTTAGATTACGGCATTCAGGTTAAAGGGATCAGCAAAGAGCAGGGATTAGATCTGCTCATGAATGGGGCTTTCCAGGAGCAGGCAGAAGCAGAAGGTAAGTGGCGACGCGCGACACTGAGTCAGGTGCAGTTAACCAGTTATTACAGTGGATTTCGTGAAATTTACGACCTGCGCGAAGAGCAAAAGACAAAACTGCAGGACGATTTCAACCTCAAAGCATTCCATGAGCAATTTCTGAGCTATGGCAGCGCCCCGGTTAAATTCATACGTCAGCTAATGAACTAAAGACGCTGATTGCACTATGCCGGGTGAATCACCCCGGCATAGCTCTCTGACATTACTCATTATATTTTCCTGTACCAGGTTGATGTGCAAGCACGGCCAATCAAATTAGTAAAATCAATTGACCAAAGGAGCAACAAAAGCTACATTTTATTTTCATTGCAGCAACATGAAAGGTCACAGGAATGAACTCACTAAACGCACTCGCGAGGGTCATCGCACCCTTGTGCATTTCAGCTTGCAGTGTCTCGGCACAGCAGCTAATTGAAGAGCACGATAATGAGGCTGAACTGAACAGTTATCACGAAATCATCGTCAATTGTCACAATAATCCACAGGCGCTCAAGCGTATACTTGATTACCTCCATTCACTATCGCTTGAGATGACCGTTGTGTTTTCGGGGCAATGTGAAGGGCCGATCCTCATTGAGCGAGACGGGTTATCACTAAGCGGCAGCTCGCCGGACAATGCAACCATCTCACTGCACAGTTCGCACCAACAACAAACAGCCATTGTCATCAGTTCGGCTGTATCGTCACTCAGAAACTTCACTATTGATACACCCGATAAGATCCGAGCGCTGCGCATTGAAGCCAATGCCACCGTCACCATTGATGGCCTGAAAACAGCCTATGTATTCAATCCAAAAGCACCGTTTTACCCTTTTGTTGCTGATGATAATAGTACCCTGTTTGCTAAGAACCAAAGCAACTTTCAGCTTCAGGTCTCGGGTAGTTCAGTAGCAAATCTAATGCAAGGAAATCAACAAATTGCGCTTAATATCCTGGATACCTCAATGGCCCGAACAACCAGCAGCAATCAGTTTGATGACGTCGAAGTTTCTGGTAACGGGTATTTTCTGGGCGACAACCAATCCAGCATCACGCTACTCAAGATCTGGAGCAAAGCCGTTGCAGAAGTTGACAATCAAAGTACCGTCAAGGAAATCATGATGGGTGGTCAGACCCTGTTTGCAGCTTACAATCAGTCTTCCATTGCTGGCCCTTACTGGCTTTGGGGCAATGTGGTTTTTGAACTTAAAAACTCCACTGCAAGCGGGTGGCAATCTGTCGATAAACCCAATTCTATTATTTCTGGTCTCAACGCCACGGTAAATGGCACATTTTACCCTGACTGGGACTGGCGCGGACAAGATGGACAGTAACACTCACATTTTGTTGAATTGTATTGTGGTGCGTTCCCAGCCGCCACAATACACCTAAAGGCATGGAGATTTTTCTTCCCACCCGCTTGCCTAAAGTTCACACTGTGTTACCATTCTCTCGCTTTAAAATTAGTCTAAGTGGCTATTTAATATACATATAAAATTGCAATCTCCACCTTCTATTGAAACGCTAAAAGGTCACACTCAGCGTTGTGATTATGCCAGCAGACAGGGACAGATATTCGGAGTAGTAGCAATTTTCGCGATATACGACGAGTAATCAGGGAATCTAATGGAAGTAAAAACGTTGACTTCACGTCAGTTTGTGGGGATCAGTACCCGCACCAATAATCATCATGAACAAACAGAGACAGATGGTAAAATAGCTCAATTATGGCAGAGTTTTTACCACAACTACGCTTCTCTGATAGAGGATAACACGACACTCTATGGTATTTATTCACATTATGAATCAGATCAACATGGTGACTACAACATCACGGTGGCCTGCGATGCACCAGGCCTATCAGAGCGAGTCGATAACGACAACGCACTGCAGATTTACCGTTTTTCTGGCGGACGTTATTTAAGCTTCGCAGCACAAGGCGAAATGCCCCAAACGGCGATTCGGCTTTGGGAGCTAGTCTGGCGTTACTTTGAACAAAGTGACTGCCCGTATCAACGTGCCTTTGGCCAGGACATAGAGATTTATCATCAGAGCAACGAAGTCGAAATCGCGATTTCTATTCTCTAATCATAACACCCAGGCTGTCGGGGACAGGCCTTGCCGCGTGTACAGATAACGCGTACATCGTTGGCAATGCCCCGCTCTATCCAGTTGATATTGA
Organism: Pseudoalteromonas sp. XMcav2-N; assembly: GCF_024124545.1. GTDB lineage: Bacteria > Pseudomonadota > Gammaproteobacteria > Enterobacterales > Alteromonadaceae > Pseudoalteromonas. The sequence goes on along the minus strand of NZ_JAMXSF010000007.1, from coordinate 271,768 downwards.
GAATCTTAGCGACACTTTGCAGCTGCTTTTTCAAATGCCACGGCACCACACTTGCCCCCCCTTGTTTAATACACAGTGCCTGTAATTCCTGCACCACTTCATTGGCATCTAACCCCTGCGCTGCAATCGCCGGATTTAAATCAATACCGGCACACAGCACATGTGGATTATCTGCTACATCGTTGACTTTAATGGATTCACAGCAATAGAGTCTGGGCTGATTATTCACATTAAGTACGGAGAGCTGCGCACTCGCCTGCATCGCCTGCTGCTGAAACTTCCTGAACACAGCCCAATGCTGGCAGGGGTCTGCAACACTGCGCATATTGCCCCAGGGCAACGGAATACCATTGCCACGATAAACAGCCTTCAGCTTGCCTGGTAAATATGCGTCAAAGTAATGCCAGTGAGGATATGGCGATGCAACCGTCATCCTGCGCATGGCAACCGAAGGCGAAATTCCAAGCGCCTGATGGATATGTGTTTCGTATCCATAGGAATCCAAAAGCTGCCGATAGGCAACTTTGGGACACAATAAAGCACCAGCAAAAAAGCTGGATTCAAAATCATGCCATGCAGATAGAATATCCTGTGCGTTAGGTGCAGATTCATCGCCATTCGTTCCACCACTGACGCCCCCGGAACCAAGTACGCATTGAAGTCCTTCTCTGTTGTGCAAAACCGCATGACCAAGGTGCACCGCCAGATCGTATTTCAGCCGGGGCTGATTGTGCTGTAACATGCGATTGACATGTACTTCGTTTGGAGGGGCAAAGTATGAGGTGATCACACGTTGAAACATATGACCACTTTCATCAATGACTTCTCTGGGCGCTTCATCAAACCAGTGCACAACGAGGCCCTGCGCCTTTAACATGGATAACAGGCTGTCAGCGTTTAGATAAAGGTCTTTGCCTCCTACCTCCTCAGCTGCTCGTTCTAAATCCGGAAAGTGATTCTGATGGTGTTCCTGGTGCGCACGGATCAATAGGTGCGCAAACTGGCGTCCACTGATCCCCGTTTGAGATAACATTTCAGGAATGGCAATCTGTAATATCTCGTTATCAAACAAAAAATTGGGTTCCAGTGCCATACCACTGATCCCGCCATGACGGCCTTTTTGCGGGGTAATCTCATTCGCTTCAGGTTCGTTATCCAAAAACCAGTCAACCGGTTTCTGAAACACCTCAGCGAGATTCTCCAGCATTTCGCTGCTGGGAGTGCGCTTTCCCCGCTCAATCATTGATAAATACGACACTGAAGGCGCTGAATGCGGATCAACTCGAATGCACCGCGTGGACAGATCCTCGAGTGTTAAGTGATTTCGCTTGCGTAAATTGCGAATTTTGGTGCCCAGAAAGTGTGACTTTCTCATGAGTTCTGAATTTTTTTTCACCGCTTCATTCCTGTTTACGTCTGTGAGGGCTCTAACCTGCGCCTCACTACTATGCCACAACACATGGTCAGACCAGTTTTTGTAAAATTTACACTGTAAAATTCTTTTTGTGAAATTTACCGGCTTTTTTTCATACACTGAATTTGTCAACAGAAGAACCTGCATGCCCACAGGACTGTGCAGGATGTTAATAATAGTAGCGATATTTAGACGTGTGACGACAACCGGTGAATTATGAGCCATTCCGCTCTCACCTCACACTGACAACAGGTATCGGGTAACAATGGTAACTGGGAATACACACATGAAAGCACAAATTCAGCATACAGAACTAGAAAACACCAGCACAGAATGCCAAAAGCTGATCGTCGCAAAGCAGTACCTGGATCAGCACTGCCCTTTGGAGTTCGGATCTCATAAAGATGTGAGCTCTTACGTTGTTTACTACAACCATCTGATGGTGTTTTTCGCCGACGGACAGCACTGTGGGTTGAAAGACTGCAAACAGTTTGTCGCTTTGTGTGGTCACCGCGAGTCGCCCAGTGCGATCTTATTGAAAAAGGCCGATGCTATGCATATTGAACTGAGTTTTGATACCGCATGTGAACCGGGCCGACACGATCGCGCTCATTTAAATGATGTGCAATATGAAACGCCTCTCAGTCCAGTCACGGGTGAAGGGGAACAGGGCAGTCGTATGTGGATGAGCTTTGTGTCTGGCGTACAGCATGCCCTGGTCACACAACAAGACCGTAAGTGCTATCGGGCAAAAAATGGTGAAGATTACAGCCTGTAACTATGTCTGCAAATGCGATACAAGTTCGGTATGAAGCTTGTGCCCGTAATGATACAGGCACAAGCAAATCAAAGGAATTGCGTGAAACCGGTACTGAAAACGTCTGTCAATCACACAACGCGACAACAACCAACTCATCGCTCTTTATGCACTCATTGAGGTGTTGTTGTGAATTGTCTCCCCTCTGACTTGCGCGTGTTTCTGCGGTTTTGGACTACTCACACATGTTAGCTATATCGAGCTTTCTTCATGTAACTTTAATACGCTAATCAGCGTTTTTTTAACAACCTCGCCCCTCGACGTTCTATTTGAGCTATTTGACGGCTCTGTCCACTCTTCGGCCAAAAGCAACCAAATAAATGCCCACTATCTATCATTCCAGCTCAGAACGCAGCCAAACTGGAACCATATACGTGTTAAACAATCCAAATACCAGGTTAAAAAACACTGTTTGCTCGTCATCAGTTGCAAAAGCGACTAGAAAAAGCGGACCGGATTATCAACTTTTCTATAATAATTTAAAACAAAGGTTGATAATTTATTTATTTCTAGTATCTTCTGTTTTGCCCACAATACGTTGGGTGCTAAAAAATCAAAGGATCTAATTATGAAGCTTGTTATCAATAAAAAGAAAATGAAAAACCTGTCTATCAATGCCTCAACTTTGGTAAATGACGCAACACCTCAGGTCGCTGGTGGCCTGCGTTACACAGCTATGGACTACTGTAACACCAGAGCATGTACAGACACTTGTACACCGAGTGTAGGCGCAACATGTGGTACATCTGCAATGTGCTAATCGCTCTACCGGCCAAATTACGAGTGATGTAATTTGGCCACTTAATTCAATCACTTTCCCCCTTCTTTACACTGCATTCAGATTAATTTCAGCTAACCTCAATATAATCTCGCTCTTTTTATTTCGCGCACTGGGATTATGAAGCTAGTTATCGATTGGTTAAAGCGCATCAATTGGATGCTGTGGGCACTGCTGTTAGGTATAGTGTGTGGCCTGGTTTTTGGTGAACGGGTTGCATTTTTAAAACCCCTTGGCGAAGGCTTTGTTAAGCTGATGCAGATCACCATTTTCCCTTATATTGTCGTAAGTCTGGTCGTTGGCCTGGGAAAATTTAATCCGGATCAGGTTAAGTCTATTCTAATTAAGGCAACCACAGTGATGATCAGCCTATGGCTCGTTGGGCTGGCTGTAATCTGGGCTTTTTCCCTTACCTTGCCCAGTCATGATGCCGGTACTTTTTTCTCGCCCGCATTAGTTGCCAGTGCACCAGAGGTCGATTTTGTCAGTCAGTATATTCCTGCCAATCCCTTTGCTTCGATGGCCGAAGGGAATGTACCCGCACTCGTTATTTTCTGTATTGCGCTGGGGCTTTCCCTGATTTCAAATGGTCAAAAGAATAACTTGCTTGATGTGCTGGAAGTAGTCGGTCAGGGTTTATCTCTGATCTCTAAGAAGATTATCAAGCTCTTCCCTATCGGGATCTTCGCCATGACTGCAAGTACCGCAGGCACCATTAGCATGGAGGAGTTAAACAACCTGCAAATTTACCTGGTGTTGGTGACATGTCTGGGCTTTTACCTGATGTTTGCGCTGCTTCCTATGCTGGTTGCAGCACTTACCCCGGTTAAATACCGAGACCTCATCATGGTCATGCGCAATGCCTGGATCACGGCATTCAGTACGGGCAATGTTTTTATCGTATTACCGGTGATAACGGAGGGAATTAAAGCCCACCTGGCAAAAATTAAGCGAAGCGATGAAGAGTCAGACCACATTGCAGAAGTGTTGGTACCCATTGCCTATACTTTCCCAAGCCTCGGAAAACTCACAACGCTGATGTTCGTTACCTTTGCAGCCTGGCTGACTGGTAGCCCGGTCTCACTGGAACAAATGCCAAATGTAACGCTGTCGGCCATGCTGAGCTACTTTGCTAACGTACATATCGCAATCCCTTACTTGCTCGATAGCCTTAAAATCCCCGCAGACAGTTACCAGCTATATCTGTCTATGTCTGTGCTGACGGCTAAAATCGTCTCGCCGACCACTGTGATTTATATTTTCTCGTTCGTGCTGCTGAGTATTTTTTACACTAAGCGCCAACTGCACCTAAAGCGGATCCGCTCGGTTTACTACCTGACTCTGCTCAGCGCCCTCCTCCCGGCTTTTATGCTACTGAGCTATTCTGCGAACAATCACTTGGCCCAGAGCACACAAGCCGCAGATGAAGTCATTGCCAATATGGTTGTATCCGATAAAGTTCCGGCGGAAGTACTCAACCATGTACCTAAAGCCTATCAGAGTGGTGAACTCTCATTGACCAATATTGAAGTGATCAAGAAGCGGGATCTACTCAGAGTTGGCTATCTGGTGGACAACGTGCCATTTAGCTATTTTAACCAAAAAGGGGAACTGGTAGGCTTTGATATCAGCCTGGCACACAAACTGGCTGCGGATCTGGACGTTAAAGTCGAGTTTATCCCGTTTAAAAAAGCGCAGCTGGCCGAGTATCTGAACAAAGGTTTTTTTGACATCGCCATGTCGGGGTTAGAAATCAATATCGCAGATCTCAGCCAGGTCAGATTCAGTGCTCCAGTGCTTGAGTTGCAATTAGCCCTAATAGCCAAAGATCATCGTCTGAAGGATTTTTCGACACGAGAGCAGGTACTGAACCAAACCAACTTGCGTTTGGCACATGTTGAATATACGCCACTGATGCAAGATCTGGCCAAAAAACATAAACATATAGATGTTTCAGCTCTATCAAGCCATCAGACATTTTTCGATGCAGATGAACAATTTGATGCCATGGTCATTAGTGCTGAGGCTGGCTTTGCCTGGAGTATGTTCCACCCAGAGTTTGGCGTTGTCGTACCGAAAGGCGCAGAACTAAAATACCCAGTTGGATTTGCTGTCGCCAAGCGCAACCTGGATATATTGAGTTTTGTCGATGCGTGGTTAACAATTCAACACAGTCAGGGGCAAATAAACAAAAGCTATGACTACTGGATCCTTGGCAAAGGCACACAAAACAAGCAGCATCGCTGGTCTTTAATCGACGAGCTTGACTACGATTTCAAACTAGATCTCAACTAGCATGTAGCGCGTCAGGCAGCAGCCTGACGCGCTACATATACAGCCGTATTAGCATACTTAGCAACCCAACAACCTGAATGAAAAAGAGCATCAGAAGCTTTAAAAGGAATGATAGTTTAGCGGTTTTATGCTTTACAATTTGCATACAGAACAGGGTTGAAATATGCAATGAGCAGGCAGATACCAAGAGTAACTGTCGCTCAGAGATCCGCTCTGTCCCTTGCTTTGATAACTTTTTATCTTTTGCGTAAACACCAAATACAATGGCACTGGCTAGCAGCAGATAAGCAACAATTGACCAGTCAGGTATTGCGGCTGCAATCAGGCACGGAAAGAGCACAAATGTAAGTAGCACGGCGGACAATACCCACAGTACATCGAGTAAAGTATTGACTAAGTATTTTTGATACTGACCTTTTACTTTCGCCATTTTTTTGTTATTTTCGATACGGCCTGTTCAGGCAATTGTAAATCACAAAGGAAATGAAAATGAAATTTACACTAAACAAGAAAAAACTAAAAACCTTATCTTCAAACCAACAGCTGAATGCCAAGGCAACGCCTAATGTAGGCGGCGGTTATGAACCTTCTTACCTTGATTGCGCACCAACTAATCGAAATGATTGTCAGACTGGTGTGATCTCATGCTACAACGGCCGCGATTGTGTTTTCACAAACCGCTGGTACAACTGTGACTAATCACATTTAGTCTTTGTCGCTCGTTTGAACCGGGCGACAAACAAAACACGCATATTGCCCCTGTTGAACTAACTGCTCACTCACATAACACCTGCTCATCGAGCCATTATTTTTGATTTTCCAGTCTGACTTCATTAATCAATATAAATAACTGTGCCGTGGCCTCTGCGTCAGCCATCGCTCTGTGGTGCTGAGTCAACATAATTCCCAGCTCTGCACAGACCTTGTTTAGTGCATAAGATTTCAAACCTGGCAACCATTTTCTGCCCAGCTGCACGGTACATAGTTTTGGCTTTTGAAAAACTTGATCAATTCGGGCAAATTCAGCTTTAACAAACCCCATATCAAAGTTGACATTATGCGCGACAAAAATGGCATCCTGCATAAAGTCTTCGACTTGCTGAGCAACGTCAGAAAAGAGGGGCGCATTCGCCACCATTTCGTTGCTAATGCCGGTTAGCTCTGTGATGTATTTAGGGATCCGCCGCATTGGGTTAATGAGGCTTTGCCAGCGTTTTACCACTTTGCCATCGACGACCCTGACCATCGCTATTTCTGTAATGCGATCAAACTCCTTTTTGCCTCCTGTGGTTTCCACATCAATTACAACATAAGCCTGTTGTGGTGCAATCTGCCAACACACTTGCTGAATGTCGACCTTAAAACCCGATTCAATCAGACGCCTTATTGTCACCAGCTGATTACGCCTAAGACTATCTCCTGGTGCTTTTATCTCAACGAATGACACATCGCTACCATGAATGCATACCAGGTCAGGATAGCCATCTTTAAGCATTTTAAAATCTTTACACATGGCGACCAGGTGTGTTTTTAGGGCCGTAATGGGAATTAATCGAGCCACCATGAATAACAGGTCCAGTGTAGGCCTGTGCCAGAAGACCAGTCGATTCGGTTTACCGAAATGTGCACTGGCCTGACGCAGTAGCCAGTCGAATAAACTTTGATTATCTGTAATTTTTCCAAGGATCTGTTCAATATGATCGCTATGTGCTTCATAAAATTGATTATATTTCAGGCTCCGTGGCGTTAAATCAAACTCATTGCTGGGTGCACCGGTTGTCGATTCGTAAAGCGCTGGCCAAAAAACCAAAACAAATAGCATGCGCCAGAACTGGTTTTCTCCATGGTAGGCTTTACTCCCGTGGCGGTGATACCAGGCAATTGCCCCCATTTCAGGATAACCAACATAGGCTTCGTCCAGTGCGATAGGAGAGCCGCTTTGACGTAGTATGTCTGTCAATACAGAGGTACGCTTGGTGGTGAATTTCAGCGCTGAGAAATCCTCGGCAAATATCAATAACTCTTCGTTTTGTGGGCAAGCCAGCACCTCTTCAAGCTGAGTCAGGCAAGCCTCATGGTCCCCAGCTGCGTACAGAGTACGAATATATTTCTCCTGTGCCTTTGGGTGGTTGCTGATCTTCAGCATCACCGTCGCAAGTGCTGGTTCTTCCCGGTCCAACTGACAAGCCAGTTTATGCGTCAAATCATCACGCTTAGTCTGTGCCATCGGTCCCTCTGCAGCTGGTACTTGTTCTTGATAGATCCGTGTTGCTAGCAACACTTTGTCGTCTAAGCTTAGATTATTCAGGAGTTTATTTTGACTAACATAAAAATAGGCACTTTGCGCCTCAGCCAACTCGGAAAAGTGTGCATTACCCGTTGATACGCCCTGACGTGTTTGCATTACACCCAGATCGCGCAACGAGAACTGCTGCAAAGTGCCGCCCAGTTTACCAAAGAATAAAAACAACCAATATTCAAAGTCTGCTTTGACTGGCGCTGACAAGTGAGCACGAAATACCGAGGTATCTGCCAGCGCAACGTGAGTGCATTGGGCGTAAACAAATTCATTCCATAGTGCTTTTTTTGCAGATTTTGTTGGGGGTGTGGAAGACACTTTGCCTGACGCTATCAGCTCAGACGCTATGGACTGTAACTGCTCCTTAGTCAACTCCCCCAATAGTACATCAGCATCCTTATCTTGCGCTGTTTGAACCAGCCCTTTACTACGCAGCTCATTCAAGGCAGCATCTGTGTCCTTAATTTCTGCGTAGTTTAGCTGTGCTCTGGTGACATACACACGTTTGCGATTGATAATACGCAACAATAAACACAGGCACTCTTCATCAAGAGAACCAAGTTCAGTGAACAGAGCCTGCTGTGATAAAGTAAGAAGATGAAAGCTGGTTTTTGAAACAAATCCCTGCAATTCATGAAAGTGGGTGAGATAATACTTCTCTGGTAACGCTTTTAACATACACACTCTACGCTGAATAATAACGGTGTGGACCCTTTACTACGTTGAGCAGTTCAAATCCAGGTAACAACTATAACAGCTCGCTGAAAACATGCTCAAACTGCTCTCCATTGTTCAACCTTTCCAGGCCGCTGTACATCTTCTTTGGGTTCATCGGTTTAACAGCTATGAACGAAGCCTGATAGTATTTGACATGAGTGTTAGGGAAGTCACGGAGATAAAATACCGACTTAATCTTAGAAACATCCTCATTTGTCACATCTATGTTTTCTAATAGAAATGGTACTCTATGGTCTACTCGGATCCCTGTTCCTTCGATGAACCAGGCTGGTATTTGAGTCAGTTCAGCCATCAAATTTGTTCGGTGCCTGACCTCGGCATGAACAAGCTCATGGGCAACAACGTCCGTATTCAGGCCCTTCGGACCTAGAAATATACATTCTCTAAAAAAACCGGACCTCTGCATGCCTGTCGGGTTGAATCCAAACTTTGCATATTTCGCATCAGCAGTGGCAATAATTCTGGGGTGTGAAGCTGGTGCACCATAGGTATCGGTAACTCTTGTTACGGCAGCCTCAACAGTATTGACGAGGTTAACTTGCTGCAGATGACTCATACTTTGATCAACATATAAGTTTGGCGACACTTCATCAAATTGAGAAGCACCGATCAGTTCGCAAACAATTGCTTCTTTTTGAAAGTAACCAAGGGGAAGCATTAAAAATGCAATCAAAGAAAAGGTATATATTTTAAATCTCTTCATTAATAGTCCAACAGTATATAGTCAACCCAATTAGCATTATGTTCTGGTTGTCGCATTTGCTTGAGCTATGTTATTTAATTATCAAGGCTTCAGCGTAGCCTTGTTTACTCTCTCAAATGCGGCAGTGGGCCGCATATTTTTATTATTCTTCGACTACGATCTGCTCATAGCTTAGGTGCTTTTTCAGGCAGCTCAGCAGCGCCTCAATGGATACTGGTTTGCTCAGATAATCATTCATACCGGCTTCAAGGCATTTTTTCTCATCGCCAACCATGGCATTGGCCGTAAGTGCCACTATGGTAATATCCATATTTGACTTACCCGCCTGCCCTTTTCGAATGGCTTTGGTCGCATGAAAACCGTCCATTTCTGGCATCTGACAATCCATCAATACCAGTGAATACCCCTCCGAATGTTGATATTCTCTCAGGTTACGTAGTGCCTCGTTACCATCACTCACAACATCAACATACTCAATGTCCAGCTTCTGCAACATGCTTACCGTTACTATCTGATTGACCTGATTATCCTCGGCCAACAAAATACGCGGTTTTGGCGCCCACTTCACCCTTGTCGTATCCTGATGGGGATCTTTCATACTCTTAAGGTAATGCGTAGTTACCAGCGGTTTGGCATTTGCCAATGCCTCTCCGTCATCTGCAACCACAGACAGGGCATTGAACAGATCTTCTGTCGTTGCAGGCTTAGGAAAGTACCCAGAGAACCCTAAGTCTGCGAAATAAGACGCATCGCCCTGATGACCGATTGAGGTCATCATAATAAGCTTGACTCCTTTAAAGCGCTTGTCCTCTTTGATGGTTTTGCCCAACTGTGCACCATCCATATTGGGCATCTGCATATCCAGCAACGCAATATCAAACATTTTACGCTGTCCGTCATGAAATCGTTTCTCGCACTCAGCCAATGCAGCTATACCAGATGAAGATTCAAAGACTTGTGCGCCCCAATGCCGCAGCTGCTGCCCAAGAACAGTGCGATTGGTCTGGTTGTCATCTACCACCAATAACTCAAGCTTGGACATATCCAGATCGGGTAGTATCTGCTTTGACTGGGCACTTTTTTCTAGCAACACCCGAAACTTAAACGTGCTCCCTTCGCCCTCAACACTCTCAACCCAGACATCGCCTCCCATTAGCTGGCACAGCTTTCTGACAATCGCAAGACCAAGGCCTGTCCCGCCATATTTGCGCGTTGTTGACGAGTCAACCTGAGAAAAAGAGTCGAATAGAGTTGCACTTTTCGCTTTTGGGATGCCAATCCCGGTATCTGTGATGGCACACTCCAGGCACAGGCCATTATTATCTAATTCGGTCAGCTTGCCCTGAATAATGACTTCACCTTGCTCTGTAAATTTAATTGCATTACCTACCAGGTTGGCGAGAATTTGCCTGATCCGGCTTGGATCACCTTTAGCCATGCTTTGTTCAATGTCAAGTGTATCCAGCACGAGCTCAAGCCCTTTACATTGTGCTTGCAAAGCTGCTGACTCGGCAAAGTCTTCAAACATACCTCGTAAATCAAAGTCGAGCATCTCAAGCTCCAGCTTTCCGGCATCGACTTTTGAAAAGTCCAGTATGTCATTGATCAGATTAAGGAGTGAGTTTGCGCTACTCATGGCCAGTTTAACCCGGTGCGTTTGTTGCTCATCCAATTCGTTGCTCAGCAATAGATTAAGCATACCAAGGACCCCATTCATTGGAGTACGTATCTCATGGCTCATTGATGCCAGGAATTCGCTTTTCGCCCGACTTGCCTGCTCAGCCTGACTTTTGGCATCTGCCAATGCTCTCTCTTGGGCAATTTCCTCAGAGATATCCTGTATAATGCCGACATAAGCAACCAACTCTCCCCGGTCATTACTTACGGGCGCAATATGTAGATTGTTCCAAAAAGATTTGCCCAGCTTCGTATAATTAAGGATCACAGTACGATGTGCTTTACGGTTGTTAATGGCCTCAACCATACTGTCCACCGCTTCCTGTGCCGTATCCTTGCCCTGCAGAAACTTACAGTTGGTCCCCAATACTTCTTCGCCATAACCCGTAACAGTTGTAAAGGCGCTGTTAATGAAGGTCAGCGGCAACCCATGTACTTTGGCATCTGAAATGATAATGCCAACATCACACGATTCTATTGCATATGCCAGCAGGTCGTTGTGTTCCTTTGCCTGGCTTAATGCTTCCTGGTACATTTTCTGATCTGTAATGTCAGTGAGAGAGCCAGACATGCGGATAGCTTTTCCTGACTCATTACGCAGGGCAAGGCCCTTTGAACGAAAATAGCGGTAATCGTTTTGTCGGGTACGCAAACGAAACTCTACGTCGAACCCACCTTTACCATTCAAATGGTCTTGTAGTGCAGAAAACGTCGCACTTCTGTCTTTTGGATGTAAATGATGTTCAAGCACTTCAAAACGGTCAGGAAACCCCTTATGATCAGATGGATTATAGCCCAGCAATTCCCTGTATCTTGGCGAGTAAAATACATCTCCGCTTTCGATATCCCAATCCCAAATACCGTCATGGCTCCCCTCGATGGCCAGCTTGAAGCGCTCTTCGCTTTTTTTAATCCTTTGCTCAGATGTTTGCAAACGTTTAAATGGATTAAGGAGCAATTGACGACCAAAAAACAGCAGCAACAAAAAGGACAATGACAGACCGATAAAAATTGCCTGGCCAAGCTCAACAATAAAAGCAAAGACACTATCATCTATGGTTGACTGACTTATCATCAGGCTGACATGAATATCCGTGCCAGGCATCTGTGTGTTGTGCAATACAACGTACTCCGCATTTGGAGCAGCATTACTGTAATCGACCCACTGTCCGGACAATTCGACCGCCAGAGCCTGATTACTCAGATCCATTGCCAGAAGGTTAGCCAAATCAGCATCAAATTCAGCAACTAACACGCCCTCAGTAAATCCGTTGTACTCTATAGGCACCGCGATAACAAAACTAAACAGCTGAGCATCACGCTGTAAAATCACTGCATGCGATAATCGCCCATCCAACAGCAATTCCAGCCAGTCGTCTTCTTCGCCAGGTACCAATAACACCTGACCACTGCGGTAAACCGGCTCGCCAAGGACATTGTACAGGGACAGTGGTTCCTTTTTCCCGAGGATCCGATATTCCCCCAGGAAATCAGACAAAGAAGCTCGGGAAATATCTGAGCCCATAACCCCATTGGCCAAAACCGGGTATTGCGCCAGATCTTTGAGCAGTACCAGACGGGTACGCAAAAACTGACCGAGGTTGCTAACGCCCAAACGCGCCTCGGTCTGACGCACTTCCGTTTGCACCTGACGAATGGCAGTATCTGCATGGTTACTCAACATCACAAGGCTCAGAGAAACAGACAATATCAGGCTACACAACAAAAATGCGTAGAATGCCTTGTCGGAGCTCATTTTAAATAGCGACTTCTCAGCGTTGTTATTCATTGATTTTTTAGCACCTTGATACTGCCATCAGCGTTATAACTGGCCATACATATGTCTTCCAGACCCAAAGCTTCATGGGCATCGGGTTGCGACTCTGACCAGGGAGAAAACGGTTGCTTGTAGACTTTGATCAACCCCTGGACTGGTTGCTTAAGGTTTTCAAGTGCACGACGCAATGCGGCTCTGTCTTGTTTTACGTTGCCGCTCAGAGAGATTTGATCGAGCGAAGCCAAAAACAGTCGACCTAAGTCATAACCATGGATAAAACCAGCCGGAGACTGTATAAATTGTCCATCAACGATTTTTTCTGGGTAAGCGGTTATTAACTGTTGCCACACCCGGGCTACAAATTCAGCATGTGGCCGTTGCTGAAATGAGAAACAACTTTGCAAAAAGTGTAAATCTATTCCTGCACGCAACTCATCAGCCACCTGAGCGAAAAAGTTACCACCCGTTATGCCCCAGTGACTGATAATAGCAGGGCGCTGAGTGTCAGGCGCCTGTCCAACCGCCTTTACCAACTGTTTGCCCTCCAGTGCATTCCCCACAAAAATCACGCAGTCATGCCCATTACTGGCAATCTCTCGTAGCATGATTTTGGCGGCATTCATTTTCATATTCCAGTTGAACCAGGTCACAGGGGCCTCAGGCTTGTCGAGTGCCTGAGTTATAGTCTGATAATTTGATTTCCCCCAGGGCGTGCGCTCCAGTAGCATATGCGGCGAACGACACTGTTTTTGTCTGGCGAATTCCACCAGCCTCAACCCGGCTTTGGTGTCATCAATAGACAACCTGAACACCCAATTGTTAGCATCCGGGTAACGTGTTATCGGTCCACCGGCTGCCCAGGGTACTAAGAGTAGAATGCCCTGTTGATTAATAAACTCGCGATGTTTTATATAAGGCGGCGAATGTAACCCACCCAACACCAGTAAAGCACGCTCGTCTTGCAAAAAGCGCCGCATGGTCAGTAAACTGCGATTACTGTTGCCTCTGTGGTCCTTTTCAAGGAGCTGCAGCCGAAATCCCTGAACCTCAAAATTACGCTCACTTAACGCGCTATTAAAGCCCATTTTCATGGCTTCGGCCGACTCGCTATGACTGCTATAATCAGAGTCGTGATATATATACAGCACAGGCCGCTCGGCGGCAGTGGCCAGCACACTGAAAGTTACAATGAAAAGAAAAACAGCAAGCAGCGTCCGTTTCATATTCATAAGCGCGTTAAGTACCTGATTATTTAAAGTTAGACTATTTCAAAAAGATTGCTTAGCGCAACACCGTGTTAATCTTTTTTAGTCAGGATAATGATACACCTCGATGGGCTGACTGCGTCCACTGAGTTCAACCATAGCAACACGCTTTAGTTGTGTCAGCTTAGACTGCTGAACGCTTTGCTCACTGACTAAGATAGGATGTTGCAACTCCTTTGTTTTGCTCTCAATGCGCGCTGCCACATTTACCGTGTCACCGATGACGGTATAGTCCATACAGCTGCTGCTTCCTACATTACCAGCGATCGCATCGCCGCTATGAATACCAATCCCAATCTTGATTTCCGGCAGACCATCAGCACTGAACTCTTGATTTAACTGCTTCAGTGCCTTTAACATTTCGCGCGCCGCTTCTATTGCATTTCGCGCATTATTCTCTTCTTTTTGAGGGGTGCCGAACACAGCCATAATGGCATCACCGATAAATTTATCTATCATCCCCTGATGAGAAAAAATAACGCTGCTCATGCGTGAAAAATAACGATTCAGCAATCGTGTTATCACTTCCGGATCATGCTGCTCGCACATTCTGGTGAACCCGCGAATATCGGCCATCAGCACCGTGACATCCCGTTTTTCGCCTCCGGGCTCAATGTCCACCTCCCCTCGTTCGACCGCTTTCACCAACTGCTCAGGCAAGTAACGCAGCAAGCGTTCTCGGTGACGCAATTTGGTATAAGTTCCCGTAATATAGCTCGACAATGACCAGGCAAGAAACCCGGAGCAAACGATAATAACTTGTTCATGGATCTCAATAGCGCGCGCTGTGTGGCTGTGTTCCAGTACCAAAGTTCCAGTTAGCAGGCAGCACAAAGTGGAAAAGTAGATAATTAATTTGCCCTGACGGAACGCACTCATGATGTTGAACAACAGTAACACACTCACCAACATGAGTTCGAATTCGGTTTTGTGAAGATCCTGCAACAGGTGTTTGACCAAATCCAGTGATTCAATTTCAAAAGAAACCGCCAGAATGATCGCATAATCAAATAGGATAGAGACGTACTTAAGCCAGGGTTTATAACTGTCTGACATTGCCCAGCGCATCACCAGCGCACACCACAAGGCAACAATCGCAAGCGTACCCAGGTCAACAGCTATCAGCGTACTATCCCACCCAATACTGTATAAACCAATAACAAGCTCTGTGACAAACAAAGCCATTAGTCCATAAAAACGGAGTTTATTGACATGGAGTTCCATCTCCATTTCACGCCTTTGATAACAATCGGTCAGTAACTTGTCAAAACTGCTATCAATGTCCTTTAACCATTTCATTGTCGCTTCACCAGATTATGGAGTTACCACCAGTTTAGCCTCAAGCTGATCGGTTATTCAGCTTTTGTAGCATTTTTTTGTACATGCCAGTGACAGCATCGGTTCCCTGTACCGGATTATCTATAATCAGATGATTGAACTTAGGCGAAGAATTCAGCTCAATCAGATAAAAACAATCGTCCTGGCCCAGGATAATGTCAAAGCCAACAAACCCAAGATTAGCTAACTCAAAGACAGGTTTAACAAACTCAAACAAGGTTTTGAGCAGGGCCTCATCCTGTTCCAGTGTCGCCACTTCATTCTTTTCCCAGTACCGTACATTAAACGTCTGAGCCATACCTCTTTTGTAGGCCAGTAATGGTTCTCCAAATCCACAAACAAGGCGGTACTCAGCTTTGTTTTTAACATAAGCCTGTGCCAGTGCCAGGTAGTCATAATGCTTCGACTGGGCGTTGAATATTTCATTATAAGCAACACTGAGCGATGCTCTATCGTCACACAAATGCACATTAATCCCCAATGCCCCGCTGTTGCTTTTCACAACCACCGGATAACCAAATTTGGCCTCTGTGGCATCAAGGATTGCATCCATGCTTTGGTATTCCAGGTAATGTCGGTATTCCTGTGGAATATTCGGGTCCAGAAAAGACAGTGTTTCAGGCATAGTCACTGCTTGATTAAAAGCCTGATAAGAGTGCATTTTATCCCTGCATATGCCGTAAATAGATTCGGAGTTAAAGGGAGTTTTGTTTAGTTCAAAATACTCAACCCCGTGATTAAAATAAACCCGCACCAGGTTCTGCTCACGATCAATGCACTCGTGTTTTAGCCCTAACTGTTGGCATGCTTCAATCAAACAGGCAACCTGTCTTTCCATTATGTTTCTCCGTACCGGTGATCTTGAGGGGGTAATACCAATTTGCTTAATTAAGTGTTCTATTTTGAGGCGAGAACATATGTTCGATAACAAGGCAAAAATTTTACTATTTAGTGGTTCTAAATGAGAAATTTTTAACACAGTTAGCTTCAAATTTGCTCCTTCAAATTGAACAGGTATTAAGTGAAATTGGTATCAATGATGGCGGCAAGTATCTATGCGAATTATTGCTTTGGCAAGCCTACGGATACCAGACACATACATTAAAAAAGGAGGCGATGCCTCCTTTGAAGTGATTTACTATTATTTTATCAGGTTGACTCACCACCAGACATCTGGCTCTGGATATAGTTTGGCAGACCCACTAACTTAATAAGCCCCAGATGCTGCTCCAGCCAATAGATGTGATCCATTTCTGTATCATCAAGCAGCGCCTCCAGCATTTCGCGAGATACATAGTCTTGCTCTTCTTCACACACTGCGATGACCTTTTTCAAATGGTCCTTAACTGTGATCTCTGCGGCCAGGTCGTTTTCCAGCATTTCCTGCACATTTTCACCTACTTTGATGGGTGCCCTGGATGCGGTATCTGGTGTGCCCTCTAAAAATAGGATGCGTTCTGTAATGCGTTTTGCATGATCCAGCTCTTCTTCGTATTCATGCGCCAATTTGTGGTGCAACCTTGATAGCCCCCAGTCTTCGTACATTTTTGAATGAGCCAGATACTGATCCATTGACGATAATTCTAAGGTCAGCTGCTTGTTGAGTAAATCGATTACTTTTTGAGAACCTTGCATGTTTTACTCCTCAATTTGCGATTGCAGATAGTTTTCTATGCCGCAGTTTTTGATGAGGAATTGCTGAGTTTCAATCCAGTCAACATACTCTTCCTCATATTCAAGGATATCCTCGAGCAACTCGCGACTGACATAGTCTTGCTCTTTTTCACACAGTTCAATCGCACCGCGTAACACTGGCAGCTGCTCCATTTCAAACGCCATATCGCAACTGAGCATTTCTTCTGTGTGTTCACCAATACGAAGCTTTTCGAGGTGTTGTAGATTTGGCAGGCCTTCCAAAAATAAGATCCGCTCGATTAAGTCATCGGCCTGTTTCATGTCTTTTATTGATTTTTTATAAGCTTTCTCGTTCAGCTCCTCAATGCCCCAGTTTTTCCACATGCGTGCATGCAGAAAATACTGGTTAATGGACGTCAGCTCGAGTGTTAATACCTGATTTAGTGCTGCTATTACTTGCTTGCTACCCTGCATAGGGCCCCCTCAATAAGGAATAGTTAGACGCTTTATAACCCTAGAACAAAATTGCAACTTAGCAAGACCGATTAAAACTAATAAATTTCTTGATATATCCTTTTAAAATAAACAACTTATAAGCTTAGTAAGAACAATTTTC
The DNA here is from genome assembly GCF_024124545.1 of Pseudoalteromonas sp. XMcav2-N. Taxonomy (GTDB): domain Bacteria; phylum Pseudomonadota; class Gammaproteobacteria; order Enterobacterales; family Alteromonadaceae; genus Pseudoalteromonas. The sequence goes on along the minus strand of NZ_JAMXSF010000007.1, from coordinate 254,416 downwards.
ATTGCGAATAACAGTCTTTATTTGAATACTTCATTTTGACAAATCCCGGCTATTGCATCGTGCTCAGGTAAATTGCGACTCTAATTGCATGAACGCAGCAATGGCACTAAATCACCAGCACCTCAGCCTGTTATAATTTAACAAGAAAAGCTGAGCGGCTTAATTGAGCGTTTTCACCGTTTTGATGCCCAAACGTTTTGCAAGGCGCACCAGGTTAGCCCGATCAACGGCTAATTCGCGTGCCGTAGCAGCCCAGTTGAGGTCATTGGCTTTTAGTCTGGCTGTGATCAGTTGCTTCTGAAATGACTCGGTCGCCGCCTTTAACGTTTGCTCTTTGGACAGCTGCAAAGATACTCGCTCATTACTAACGCTATTTGGGTCTGATGCGTCACTCTCCCGTTGTACACCATGCACGACATCAACCAGTACGATATCCTGGTCCCAGGCTGCATGCTTCGCTTTCAACGCAGCCCGGCTCAGCACATGCTCGAGTTCGCGCACATTTCCCGGCCAGTCATGCTGATTAAGTTGGTTCATAAAAGCATCAGACAAAACCAGCTGACGCACACCCAGCTTTTTGCGCAGTTGCTCAACAAAAAAGCCGGCAAGCGACACGATATCCTGCGCCCGCTCTCTTAATGAAGGTACCTGTATTGGAAACACGCTTAAGCGGTGATACAAGTCAGCACGAAAGCGCCCCATCTCAACCTCATGGCGCAAGTTTCGGTTCGTTGCGGCCACAATCCTCACATCAACATACTGCGGCTTGTCTGTACCAACCGGCTGGATTTCACCACTTTGTAACGCCCTGAGTAATTTACTTTGCATACTCAAGGGGAGTTCGCCAATTTCATCGAGAAACAAGGTGCCGCCATGGGCAACCAGAAACTTACCTTCCCGGTGTCTGTCTGCGCCGGTAAACGCCCCTTTTCGATGGCCAAAGAATTCACTCTCAGCCAGGTTTTCGCTCAAAGAGGCACAGTTAACCTGTACAAATGGCCCCTGACAACGCGACGAATGCTCATGAATACGCCGTGCAACCAGCTCCTTACCTGTGCCTGTTTCTCCCTGAATGAGTACGCTTAACTCTGAGTTAGCAACCAAATCGATGTCCTGTTTAAGTCGCTGCATAACGGCACTCTCACCCACCATAGTATAACTTTGATGGCTGATCTCTCTGAGCATTGCCATGCCATGACGAGCCCGCTCAGCTAACGTGGACAGGGTCAGGGCCGTTGCAAAATGTGCAGCCACTAAAGACTGCAACATACCCAACACAGGCACTGCGACTTGCTCAAATGCACTCGGGGTGAGGCTGTCAAAGGTGACCATACCAAGCAAGGAGTCTCCCTGATAAAGTGAAAACCCCATACAGGCATGTACAGGCAAAGTACCGGCTCTGGCCATCAGTAAACCATCATAAGGATCTGGTAGCTGACAATCCGCTGCAAAAATCTGCGGCTGGTTAGCCGCTGCGATTGCAGCCAGCCTTGGATGGTCTTCTATTACAAACCGTCTGCCCATGGCTTCGGGCGCGAGACCTGAGCACGCCAGTGGATAAGCCACGCCTTGCTCACACCGCAACACAGCTGTGGCATCTGCCGTTATGACACTCTGGAGTGCGAGGACCAGCGACTGACTAAACGCCCCCAGATCCCCTTCATCCAGCCTGGGAAGTTGATGGGTCAGTTCAGTACTGATACCGAGTAAATGTGATAGTGTTCTCTGATCCAAGTCAAAATGACCTATAAAAGTTTTTAAGACTTCAGCAGTGTAGGTCATTTTGACTTACCCATACAACGTGAAATACTTATCTTGTTGTTTTTAAATTAAATTAATATTGGCATGTTTTGTGCGCTTATAAGTATCTCTGTATCAGTTAGTTCGATTCACTGAGCTTGTAAGGGTAATTATGAAACACTATCGCCGTGCACTTCCTTATGCCAACCAATGTCTGCTATTGAGCCTGATTGGCTTTATGTTTGCCATTATGGCCAGCTATAGCTTTGACCAATACTTGTCCTTGTCGACACAAATTGCCGCACACATCAGCACCATTATTTTCGCAACAACCCTGAAAGTGAGCTATGTCGTTCGCTGTTTTTGCCAATACAACCTTGGTCAGGAGGTGCGCTGATGAGCTTGCTTAACCTTGAAGAGCCCGTGCAGCAATCAGCAAAATGGTATCAACCAAAACATGCGCCGTTACTCATGCTGGCATTCAGACCGTTATTTTTACTTGGCAGTCTGTGGGCCTGTGCGGCAATGATCGCCTGGTTTGCAATTCTGAGTGGTTATCTGAGTTGGCCAGGCACTTTCCCGGCGACGCTCTGGCACGCCCATGAGATGCTATTCGGCTTTGCCAGTGCAATCGCCATCGGCTTTTTATTTACCGCCGCCAAGAACTGGACCGGAGTCAGCACCCTAAATAGCTGGCCTTTACTTGGGCTATGCGTGGTTTGGGCCAGTGCCAGGGTAGCAGGGATCTGGTCTGCACAACCACTGTTGTGGCTGATAATCTTTCAGGGCTTATTTTGGTTGATCAGTATCTGTCACTTTACCTGGGTTGTCCTGCAGGTTCATAACAGTAAAAACTACTTGTTTGTACCCGTACTTGCACTTTTGGCGACCCTGAACATGGTGTTTATTGTGGTACTGGACCAGCACGCTTATGAACTGGCAGGCTTGCTCAGCCAGATGGCAGTACTCGGCTTTACGTTGCTGATCAGTATACTGGGCGGCCGCGTCGTGCCTTTCTTTCTTTCTCGCGGTCTGGGGCTGTCACATCAACAGCGCACTCCCCGGCTGGACAAGGCACTATTGCTTGTTTCTGTACTTGGGATGTGCGGTTTTTTTGCACACCACTTTCTTCAACAGCCCATGGTCCCCGGATACCTTTTAATACTGGCGGGTTTACTTCATGTGTTGCGGGCAAGTTTTTGGTTTCAGGCACGCATGTTTACCGTGCCCTTATTATGGTCCTTGTATCTAGCTTATCTTTTGATGGCAATGGGTCTGATTGGTTTTGGTGCGGCCTATCTGGGTAGCAGCTGGCAGGCAAAAGACGCACTACATCTGATTACCATAGGTGGTATGGGGATGATGATCCTGGCCATGATGGCACGGGTAGCACTTGGCCATACTGCTCGCCCTTTAACGCCTCATCCGCTCATTTCTGTCGCTTTTATCCTGTGCCTGATCAGCGCCCTGATCAGAAGCCTGTTACCTGCGTATATCGGACCGCATCTGGCCTGGCAAATCAGCGCACTCATTTGGTCTGTCAGCTTCGCACTGTTCGCCTTTATTTATGCGCCCATACTGGTACGAAAACGTCTGGATGGTCGTCGCGGTTAATACCTTAAATTCTCGTGCTTTTCACGCCATCTGGCGTCATTTTTACCGCTCCTGAGTGGAGCGGAACCATTAGGAGTTTTTTATGCTTTCTCAACGAACAATCACCCTGGTTAAACAATCTCTGCCACTACTGGCTGATGCCGGAGTTGAAGTCACTGAGCATTTTTATCAGCGTATGTTCGCTCATAACCCTGAATTACTTGATGTCTTTAATCTCAGTAATCAACGCTCGGGCAAACAGCAGTTCGCCCTGTTCAATGCACTGGCGGCCTACGCAACCTATATCGATCAGCCCGAAGTACTGACCAGTGCAATAGCCCGGATCAATCACAAGCATGCCAGTTTGGGGATTGCGCCACATCACTATCCCATTGTCGGAGAACACCTGCTTGCAACCTTACGAGAAAAGTTCCCTGAACAATTCAATACCGACATAGAAAAAGCCTGGGGTGAGGCCTACGCCTTCCTTGCCGATCTGTTTATTACACAAGAGGAAGGTATCTATCAACAGGCCGAGCAATTGCGGGGCGGCTGGCGGGGTACACGTCGTTTCTATATCAGCAAAATTGTAACGGAATCAGAGCTGGTAAAAAGCTTTTATCTGGCTCCGTGCGATGAGCAGGCTGTAATGCCTTATCAGGCAGGACAATACCTGGCTATTTGTTGTTCCATTCCAGCAGAGCATCATCAACAGATCCGCCAGTATTCCCTGTCTCACGCCTCAAATGGCCGCACTTATCGTATCAGTGTTAAACGAGACAATCTGGTATCAGGTTATCTTCACTCGCTGCCAGAAGGCGCTGAGCTTGACATCATGCCTGTGGCAGGAGATTTCGTCCTTAAACACACCGAGACGCCTAAAGTACTTATCAGTGCAGGGGTGGGTATCACTCCCATGATGGCCATGCTGCACACGCTGGCTGAGCGCAGTTTCTCCGGGGAGCTGCATTTCCTGCATGCTTGTCGCTCACCCTCGCAACTGAGTTTTAGCACAGAACTTACGCAGGCTGCCAGTAGTCTGCCCGCTCTGACAACCTGGACCTGGATTGAAGAAGGGGCTACCGGTGCAATCTCAGAAAAATCCAACACAGGACGCATGTTGTTAGCGCCGCTGAGTACCTCTCTGCCGCTTGGGAATGGTGAGTTCTACCTATGCGGACCGACGCCTTTTATGGCTGACATCAAGCAACAATTGCTCGCTCTGGGGGTAGACGAATCACGTATTTTGTATGAAGTATTCGGGCCTCATGAGACTCTGTAATATCGACCAAAAATCGACTTAAAAAGTCTGATAAGATGAGAGTCTCCTGAGGTTGCTTATATCAGGCAACCCTGACTTACAGCAAAAGGACCCCTCTATGAGTGACTCTCTAATTTTCAGTAAGCCTGCCAAAGTGTTAGTTGTTTGCATGGGCAACATTTGCCGCTCTCCTACCATGGAGGCAGTATTGGCACAGACTGCAGCCCAGCGAGGTCTGAGTCTGGAGGTCGACTCAGCGGGCACCATCGCCTATCATCAGGGCAATCCACCTGACAAACGCAGCGCAGCAGCCGCCCGTAAACGAGGGTATGACCTGTCATCTGTCAAAGCCAGACAGGTGCAGTCACAGGACTTTGAACACTTTGATTTGATCTTGTGCGCTGATGAGCAAAACCTGGCAGATCTTCAGTCCAGATGCCCTGAACAGTACCAGCATAAACTGGCGCTTTTTTTACGCTTTGGCGAGCAGCAACAAGACGAAGTGCCCGATCCATATTACGGCGGTACAGACGGGTTTGAACTGGTGTTAGATCTGGTTGAGCACGCCAGTGACATCATCATCGCTAAACTAAGCAAACAGAATTAAAGCGCTATCAGCAAAGTCCTGTCCTCGGGGACTTTGCTGCTGCCTTTGGCTCGTATCTGACCTAAACTCATAGATTTAAATCAATGATTAGGCACAATTGGTCAGAATCGTGTCTGTTAATACCGACTGCGATATGGGCTTTGCAACCACCCCGTCAAACCCTAACCTGATATACTGGGATATATCGCTCTCAAACACATTCGCAGTCACGGCAATCACGGGAACAACTGGCCATTGTGACCTTATCTCCTGAAATGCCTCAACGCCTCCCATCACAGGCATTTGAATATCCATCAATATTAACTGAATATCTGCGCTCATTTTATCTATTGCTTCCTGGCCGTTCACAGCCAGCGCCGTTTTAGCCCCCTGACTAACCAGCATCTTCTGCAGGATAATCTGGTTTACAGCGTTGTCTTCTACAATCAGAATGGATAAGCCTTGTAACAAAGTGGCATCGTCTGTTTTTTGTGGCTCTGACTCAACCTCTTCGTCAGCCTCCTTCGTGGTTTTTTCAGGCAATGCCAAAGGCAAGGACAGCTCGACACTGGTGCCACTTCCAGATTGACTGGTGATATTAATTGTTCCGTGCATCGCATCGACCAAAGATTTGACGATTGCCAGACCCAATCCAACACCACTGTAAAGCCGGGTTGCAGAAGCATCTCCCTGTTCAAAATGAGTAAACAACTTACTAAGCACCTCTTCTTTGATGCCCGCCCCTGTGTCACTTATAACAATGGCTAGCCACTGTGAATCTGAAGCAGCAGTAAAAGACAGCGAAATACGCCCCCGCTCTGTAAATTTAACGGCATTACTGAGTAGATTGACTAGTACTTGCTTAAGTCGCAACTCGTCGCCCAGTCTCAACGGATGTTCAACGTTAAATGCGCAATTAAACCTGAGCTTTTTCTGCTCACACTCCTGACGAAAAATATGTTCAATAGTTTTGCTCACTCTACGCAAGTCAAATTCACGCACCTCAAGTTGCAACTTACCCTTTTCTATCTGTGTAAAATCTAAAATATCATTCACCAAAGTCGACAGCATCTCGCTACACATAGTTGCCGTATCAAGTAGCGATACGCTTTCGTTCGACTGGGGTTCTTTACGTAGTAATTGCAGTGCGCCATACAGGCCATTGATCGGTGTTCTCAGTTCATGAGACATATTGGCAAGTAACTGGGATTTTGCCTTGCTGGCCTGCTCTAAATCCTTGGAGGTGGCATTCAATTTAGCGATAGAGTCATTGCGTGACTTTAGTAATTCCCCCATATATCTGTCGGCCTGCCTGTTATGGCGGAACAGGTACGCGATAAACGCCATAAATAACAGTGCCAGCCCAAGCAAAGATAAGAGCAAAACATGGGTTTTAAACTCATTTTGCCGGATCATGTTAGTTTCGCTAACTGCTCTGATGTTATCAAGCGCTTTAAACACGGTTGCCTGATACTGAGATTTGAGCGCAAAGTAGGTATCATCCAGCAGAATACGCTGCGCCAGCTCCAATTTACCAGCTCGCGCAAGCGCAAATGCTTTTGATTCAATTTCAATCAGCTTAGTGTTTACCTGAGCCGTTGCAGCGATTGCATCCGCTATGATAGGGTCCAATGCTTCAGCCTCTAACAGCGTCTGATCCAGAGTGTTAGCGATGTTAAGATACCGTCTGGACCATTTTTCTTCCTGGGTGAAGGTAAACATACGTGAAGACATGGTCAGCACTTCATCGTAGTAAATAATATCGCTGGTGATCTTCTTGATAGATTGTATGTGCGAATTTAGCGCATTACGTTCATTTAAGCTGGAAATCACAAACGGCACCAAAGCAGCCAATGCGATGAAAACAATGACTAACAATAACAGTAACTTAACTCTTAGTTGCTTTACCTGCCCCAGTGGATCGGCCATAATTAAGTCTAAAAATTGTGGATACTATAATATATTGAGTATGTGCATTTTTTTACCTGGTTCAAGCCATCCCGACAGATCCCTACTCGCAGTGGCGTGATAATCAGAGGACGATATGAAAACAATCCGGACCACAGTGAGTACCGTGCTGTTTAGCCTGCCACTGTTAAATGGGTGCTTATTTGCTCCTCAAGAGGTGCAGTATTACGATCCTAAGTGCAAAATGATTCTCAAAAAAAAGACGCTCAGCAGCGCACAGATGCAAACAGTCAGTCAGTGTCGGGGAGAGGCTTGTGCACTGATATTGGCCGGTTCAGGTCTGGTCAGTGCAGCCAGTCTGGTCGTATCCGGCACCATTGTGGTTGCCTCCAATACGGTTTCCTGGCTGGAAAGGACCCAAGGCTGCCCGACCCCTCAGTCAAACGGTCGTGAGCGGCAACCTAACCTCAACACATAGCCCTCCCTGCGGCCGATTTTTCAGGTGAATATCACCATGATGTGCTTCAACGATTTCACGGCACAGCGCAAGTCCAAGCCCGGTGCCACTGGATTTAGTGGAGTAAAATGGGATCAAGGCATTTGCCATAATATGCTCGCTCATTCCTTGTCCGGCATCGTTCACACTCAGCAAAACGTGTTTCGCCTGAAAAGTCACTTCAATTTTTATTGCAGCCACGTCACCACCCGACTCATGGGCGTTTTTAAGCAGATTGATCAGCAATTGTTCTAGTTGAGGGGCATCGGCAAGTAGCTGTTTGTGCGCCAGCAATTCACCCGATTGAGTATGGTTAAATTGCCATTGAGTCTGCAGCTGTGCAAGCAGTTCGGACAACACAACTGGCTGTAACCTGGGCGCGGGCAGTTTGGCAAACTTACCATATCCCTGTACAAATTCGGTCAAATGACGGATCCGTTCATCTATGGTCGAAAACACCCGCTCCAGCCGGGTGTCCTCAAGTTTGTTCGCCAAAATTTTACCACTGTGAAGCATAGAGGAAATCGGTCCCAATGAGTTGTTTAGCTCGTGGCTGATGATGCGAATAACTTTTTTCCATACCGCCACTTCCTGGCGGTTCAGCTCTCTGGTCAGTTGTTTGAAAATATACAAACGGTGAAACTGGTTATTGAGCAGAAGTTCCCCATTGGACAAATGCCAGGTCTGCTTGTCTTCTCCTTCACCTGGTAGTTCAAACAATCCATCCATTTCACCTGACAGTGCATTATATAAAGCAGGGCTGGCTTGCTGCGCCAGGCTGTCGAGCTTCATGCCTTCAAGATTGTGCTCACAGTTTAACAACGTTTTTGCGCTGTGATTTGAAAACACCACTATGCCCTTATCATCTGTCAGCAGCAGTGCCTGAGGCGCGCTATGCAGTACCTTATCCAGCATCAGCTCTCGCTGGTAAATCCACTGTTTCTCATCTCTGAGTTGTTGCGCTGCCTCATTATACAAACGACATAACCTGCCCAACTCGTCCTCTTTCTGATAAGCAAGTAAAGTTGAAAAATCGCTGTCTTTAAAGTTGAGTAAACCGCTCTCAAGCGCCTGTAATCCTGCAAATAATTTTCGCGTCAGCATACGCAGTACAATCACGCCGACACACAATGCAGACAGAGCAACCAGTAACCCGGTTTGCCACTGTACAAAGAAAAACACGGGCGCACTCACAGTTGCCACAGCAATAAATAGCGCTAAATGAAGCTTTTGAGCAATCGACAATCCGAGAATTTTCATTTAGTAATCAATACCGTATTTTTGCAACCTTCGATAAAGTGCCTGACGACTCATGCCAAAGTGTCGGGCTACTTTCGCTATGACGCCATGGAACTGCCGCATAGCTGCTTCCAGTTCAGCCTTCTCCGGCTCTTGTCTGTCCTGAGCGGGAGACGACTTTACACCAGACAGTGTGCCCGGTTGAAGACCAAAATCCTCCGCTTCAATCGTGCCAGAAGGATTCAGCACCGCAGCACGCTTACAGGCATTTTCTAATTCGCGCACATTCCCGGGCCAGTCATAGCCTAGTAGTGCATTTTCTGCATTCAAAGCCAGCTCTCTGCCGGGCAGAAAGTGAGAAGTCAAAGGCAAAATATCATCATTACGAGCCTTAAGTGGCGGTAAATTGAGCTCAATCACATTTAGCCGATAGTACAAATCCTGACGAAAACGACCGCACCGAATGTCTTCAGGCAAATCCGCATTGGTGGCTGAAATAACGCGGACATTTACCCGTCTTGTTTCGACTGAACCGAGCCGCTCAAACTCCCCGGTTTGCAGCACCCTCAATAGCTTCATTTGTCCGGATAAAGGTAAATTTCCTATCTCGTCGAGAAACAAAGTACCACCATGGGCTGCTTCAAAGCGTCCAATACGCTGTTTGTTTGCACCAGTATACGCCCCCGCTTCTGCACCAAATAGTTCTGCTTCAATCAGCTCCTGTGGCAATGCACCCGCATTGACCTTTATAAAAGGCGCATCTCTGAGCGGGGAATTTGCCTGAATGATCTCGGCAATTTTTTCTTTGCCACTGCCATTGTCTCCGGTTATTAGCACTGCAACATCCGACCGGGCAACCTGCACAGCCATATCCACGACCCGTTGCATCGCGCCGCTGCGATAAACCAGACCTCGCAGATCAGCGCCAGCGTTCAATGCTTCACGCTGCTGGGCAATGCGCTCATGTTGTTCATTTTGTTGTTTTGCTTGCCCCAGCGCAATCAGGTTGGCGACAGAGGTGAGCAATTTCTGATCGTCCCAGGGTTTGGCCAGATAGTCAGCGGCACCCGCTTTGACCAGCTCAATGGCCATTTCCAGCTCGGTCCAGGCAGTGATCAGGATCACCGGTAAGTGAGGGTTAAGGGTTCGTAACTCCTGGAACAAGGCTTTGCCTTCCTCTCCTGAGGTCGTATCAGCCGTAAAGTTCATGTCCTGAATCACCAACGAAATACGCTGATAACGCACGATCTGCAACGCTTCAAAAGGTGTTAAAGCCGTTTCAACCTGGTAGTCATGGAGTTCCAGCAGCAATGAAAGTGCATCCAGCACAGCCTGGTTATCATCGACAACGAGTATCTTATTCATCATTATTATTATGCTCGTGTTATATGCGGGGGTCTGTCATACCCATTACTTTCGACCTCGTACCTTTGAGTGTAACATGTTTCCCTTAATTATCAGTCGGTAATGGCCATACAAAAAGCGTAATACCTGCTTTCACACAAGTCCCGGCAACAAAATTGCCATTGCCGGGACCTTGGTTGGTCGTATGAAGGCGTGCTTTACACGCTGCGTGTCGCAATACTCGGAGATATATTGGCCGCTCGCAGCGCAGGCATCAGTACCGACAGTAAACTCATCAACAACAGTAATCCGGCAGTCGTCGCAATGAAGTGATAACTCAGTGCAGGCACGGAATACCAATTCATCAGCTTTTGTCCAAGCAGAACCGCCGCTGCCCCGCCCAATACCAATCCAACACTACATATGAGCGCGTTCTCGACTACAAAATAGCGTACAATGGCAGACTTTCTGGCGCCCAGAGCGCGACGCGTACCTATTTGTTTGGTGCGCTTACTGATATTAAAGGTGGATAACCCAAACACACCCAGTGCGGTCACGACAACCAATACCACAATCAGCGTCATCAGCATGCGCATCATCAGTACATCCTTAGCATCATAACGGGCTTTTTTCTGATCCAGGCCAGTCACATCACTAATTACCCGCTCACGGTGGCTGGCAAGCATAAGCTCCTCAATCTGACGCATCACCTGTGCCCTAGCTTGTGGCTCAGTACGAACCAGAAACTTCTGAAAATTACCGACCCTGATCATGGGGATCATCGCCGTTTTTGTACCAAAGCTGCTTTTTGGCCATTGGTTTGCCATAGTGTCAACAATCCCTATGATTGTCAGAGGATCGGCGCCCCAATAGAGCGTCTCTCCCAACCCCTTGCCTTGACCAAACAACTCATCAGATAATGCGCGACTGACAATAATAACGGACGGGCGAGCATCACTTTCGTCAATCACAACAACATCCGCTTCTGTAAAATCGCGCCCTTCAGACACTTTGACACCTAACGTGTTTAGCAAATGTTCGTCACCGGTAACATAGCCCATGTTGACTCTTTTACTTTCTTGCGGCTCAGGTTTGAGCTGCATGCCACCTGAGCTGCCGCTACCAGATAGCACAACGGAGCTCACTGCCGTCGCATCTATGACACCATTAAGGTCGCGCAATGATTGCTCATCCAGCTCAACTTGCTGAAGTAAATCAAGGTTTTTATCAAAGTTCAGCGCATTAAATTTAAAGATCTCAGCTTCCGGGTAGCCTGTGTCTTTATTCAAATAGGTTAACCTGTCCTGGATAATAGAAACGGCATTACTAACAATGGCCAGGGTAATAGCGAGCTGAAGGATCAGCAATACAGCACCCAATTTTGAACGCATCAGCGCGTTAATAGTTGGTTTTAATTCAAACATATGGCGTTCCTTCTATTGCACTTTCAAGTGTGTGGCAGGAGTAGTTCGACAAACGAGCCATGCTGGATAAAGCCCTGCCAAAATACAGGCAGAAATTGCAAGTACTGGTGCACTCAATAGCATCATCCAATCCATATTGGCTAACCCGGCGTAGTAATTGTAAGTCTGACGTACCCCAAGCAGGCCAAGTTGTGCAAACAACACACCCAAACTGCCCCCTAACAAACCCAGTACACCAACCTCGACCAGGTGCTGATAGAATACCTGTCGTTTGCTGGCCCCCAGCGCTCTTCTGACACCCACATCAGGGGCTCGGCGCATAAACTTGGCCAGTAGTAGCCCAAGAATATTGGCGACACACACTGCCAGGAACATAAAGCTCAAGCCAACCAGAATTTTATTGTCTTCACTGATCACATCGTTGTAATTCATCCAGGCGTTGACATCTTGTAGCGAGTACTGAAGTGTTTCTCGGTTAAAACGACCCGGTTTTTGTTGTTGTTGCATGTAGGCCATCAGCATATCGCCATAGACTTGACGCTGTTGTGGCGTGTCGAGCTGCACCCAGAATTGAACCCAAAGCATTTCCGAATTCATTTTATCGTTAAAGTCTCTGGTTTCCTCAAACTTCCAACCATTGGTGTTGCCCCAGGTGTCGACATCATAGGCTTTAACATGGCTAAACGGTGCAAACATTCTCTCGGCCTTGCCAAAGCTACCATTGTTCAAATCATAGAATTTTATTGTGGGGCGCCACTTTTGTGTAACACCTACTACCTCATGACGACGCTCACCAAGGAACACCGACTCCCCTACTACATCGGTCTTACCAAAGAGTTGTTTAGCCATTTCCTCATCGATCACCACAACGGGGGCAGCATCACGCTCTTGCTCTTCAGTCCAGACATTGCCATGTAAAAAAGTCAGATCGAACATAGTAAAAAAGTCACGTCCGGTTACTCGGGTGTTTTCTATAAAAGGCTTACTGGATGCCGTGTTAAGGTGAACCGAAAAGCCAGAGCGCAACATAGGTGCACGAAGGTAATCCCCGGGCAGCGCATCAAGGTTAATGGCATCTGTATAGGTCAGCTGATATGGGATATCATCTGGTGTTCGCCAGGTTTCTCCGTCATCCATCGTTTGTAGTTGTACCGCAAACAAACGTTCACTTTTGTGCGAAATAGGGTCCATAGACATCATGTGGTAAACAGACAAAGTTGTCATCGTCACCCCAATGCCGATGGCAATGGCCAGAATCATCAAAAACGTCACCAAGGGTGTCTGGCGCAGGCTACGCCAGGCTAAGTCAATATAATGTACAAACATATTAACCTCCTGCTGCTAACGGCGTTTCAGCCGAGCGACCCTGATACAAAGTAAAATCGGTAACTCTGCCATCAACAATCTGAATGTTGCGCGGAGCTCGGCGCGCCAATTCAGGATCATGGGTTACCATCACAATGGTTGCACCTTCACGGTTTATCTGCTCCAGCAACTCCATCACCTGACGTGCCATCAGACTATCCAGGTTACCAGTCGGCTCATCCGCCAGTAAAAAGCGCGGACGCCCGGCAAGCGCCCTGGCAATAGCAACGCGCTGTTGCTGGCCCCCTGACAATTGCTGAGGTAAGTGCTTTGCCCGTCCAGCCAGACCGACCAGTTCAAGGCATTCTTCAACCCGACGTTTACGCTCTGCCGACTTAATACCCCGGTAACGTAGCGGAACCTCCACATTCTCATACAAGTTTAAATCCGGAATAAGATTGAACCCCTGGAAAATAAAGCCAATTTTCTGGTTTCTCAGATCGGCTCTGGCGTTGTCGTTAAGCTTGCCAATATCAACCCCATCCAGGCAGTACTGCCCCCCGCTAAATGGCTCCAGCATACCCGCAATATTCAAAAAGGTGGTTTTACCCGAGCCGGAGGGGCCTGTTACAGCCACGAACTCTCCTTCAGCCACATGGAGGTTAAAATCCCGCAGTGCGTGAGTCTGTACCATTTCAGTCTGATAGACTTTACTGATTGCTTTCATATCTAGCATTATCGTTATCCTTTTTATCTCAGTTGCACTAGGGGTGCATTTTCAAATTGTTCATAATTAGACACGATGATCTGATCGCCAGGAGACAAACCATCCAAAATTTCGACTTCGTTGACACTGGATGCGCCCGTACGAATATCCATCCGAGTCGCAACTTCACCCTGTATTCGATAAACCACTGAACCACCGGCGTTCATAAATGAACCGCGTCGAACCTTCAATACGTTCTCTTTTTGATCCAATAAGATACGGGCAGATAAGCGTTGATTTTGTCGAATGCCATCAATATCACTGTGTTCAAAACGTACCCTCGCTGTGACCTCCCGATTGCTGACCTCAGGAGAAATCGCAGAGAGCTTACCATAAAGTTCACCGGCCCCGACCTTCAGTACAACTTGCATACCCAGACCGAGTTCATTGGCGTAACTTTCAGGTACCTGCAACTGTGCTTCATACGCCGATAAATCCACCAGTGTCATCAATGCCTGTTGAGCAACCACTGCAGCCTTAGTTTGCACCATCAGATTGCCAACCAGTCCATTCACAGGCGCATTGATCTCAAGCGCGTTCACCTTGCGCTGTAGTTCATCAACAACTAACTGCTGTCGCTCGACCAGGTTACTCGCAGCGGCCAGCTCAAACGCCAATGTATCTTTACCCAATGCAACTTCTTGCTGAGCGTGGTGATAGTTCAGTTTGGCTCGGGCCAAATCGTCTACCGCTTCTTCCAGGTCTATCTGACTGATCAGGTTTTTCTTGATGGAAAGTTGTGCCCGGCGGTTTTCCCGCTCAGCGGCATCTAGTGTCACCTTGGCCAGCTCCAGGCTGCGGTTAAGTGTCAAAGTTTCTCGTCTGACTTCAAGCTGCTCTCGGGCTAGTCCATCTTGCAAACGGGCGAGCTCAGCTTGTTGTTGCTTAAGTTCATTGGTGAGCGTCGGGCTGACAACTCTCGCAATCACGTCGCCCGCAGCCACTGTGTCTCCCGCCTTAACCAGCAGGTCAACAAACCCGGCTTCGGGGCTGTATACCTGAGGTGCATTTGCCGCAACTATCCGGCCACTGGCAAGAATATCGCGGACAAAATCGCCGCGGGATACAGTTGCAAATTGCAGTGTATCGCGTTCAAAAGAGCGGCCTGTATTGTCGGCCACTGAGAGTGCTTGTGCAGTGATCGCCAACGTGCCACATAAAGCAATCACACCAACCACTTTCTTCCAGTTCAATATCTGTGGCTTAACCTCTGAGTCCTGCTTACTGGTGTCTTTAATCATGAGTACTCCTATCTATTGGATTCCATCTCATTTCTCACTTCATATTGTTTTATCACTATCCCGGCTAACAGCATCAGACAGGGTGAAATGACAAAACCGAAAAACGTCAACATATTGAAGTGTCCTGTTATCTGTTTGACAGAATGAATACCAGACTCGTGCCAACTTTTAAGCCTTTGTTTTATATTGATTTTATTTTTTAACGATAGAGTGAAAAGTGTCCGCGGACAGAAAAAGTGTCCGCTCACCTTGTCGTGCCGGACAGGTTGCACGCGCTTGAACAGTGCTTTTTGTCTTGTGTAACTGATAGTGGTGGCGAGCTGTTGCTTCGAGATAAGTGAGCTAAGGAAATACACCCGGTATCGAGATAGCTTGAATTCCGGGCCAAGTTTAGACACACTGCCGTTTTAAATCATAATGATAACAAACAAAATGAAATCAATTACCCTGATGCTCTTAGCCCTGGTCTCTCTTTCCTCCTATGCATTACCTGAGCGTATTGTGCTGATCCGTCACGCAGAAAAAATGACCGGCCCGGACCCAGAGCTAACCGAGCAAGGACATAAAAGAGCACAACGGCTCGCCACGCTACTTATTCCTTACAAACCAACCGCTTTGTTTTCAACAGACTATAATCGTACTAAGCAGACACTGGCCCCATTGAGCAAAGCAACTTCAATGTCTGTAGAAGTATATGATCCAAGTAAGCTGGCGAGTTTTGCCCAGCAGCTTAAAGGCTATTCCGGTACCTTAGTTGTTGCAGGCCACAGTAATACAACGCCTGAGCTGGTGAAGCACTTAAGCGGGCAGGCAGTCAGCATCAGTGAGAAAGAATTTCACAAGGTGTTTATCGTAAGCTGGCAGGGTCATGGTAAGGCGTCGGTACAAGAACTGGATTCGAACTAAAGCGCACCTGTATATGGGATTTCAGAGTCAGCAGGCCTGCCATCAGGCAGGCCTCAGAGTCGCAAGTTAGTGACCCGTTTCGTATTCTGCCTGAGCAGTATTGGTTCTTTCCCAAGTGCCGTCTTTATAGAGAATTAACGCAGACGCTTTATTGTTTGGCGAGTATGCACGGATCGTCACACCACAACTTGTGCCACCGCTACAGTTGGCAATACCGCTCCAACGCACTTCCTCAACCGGCTTGGTGATATTATTAATGTAGAATCGCCCACTTGTAGAGTTACCAAATGAGAAGTCTATTGCACCGCAATAGGCAGTGCCATTACCCCAGCTTTGACCACCGCTTTTGGGGTAGATATCGCAGACCATTTGCGCAGAAAATGCAGAGCCAGCGAATAGTGTACCGGCTACCAGAGTCAGTGCTTTTAGTGTTTTCATCGTTATAATCCTTATCACTCTTTTCAGAGAAATTTTCAATAAAAGGCCGCATATTAATCTTGTTAAGGTTAAATATGCCGGTGTTTAGTACTTGGCTTTCAAAAGACTTTGACTGCTCACTAGTGACCAGTTTCGTATTCAGCATTTGCTGTGTTCGTCCTTTCCCACGTTCCGTCTTTATAAAGGATCAGCGCAGACGCAGAATTTGTTGTGTAAGCTCTGATTGTGACACTGCAGCTGGTCCCACCTGAGCAATTCGCACCACTCCAGTGAACTTCCTGGATTGGCTTGCTAACATTTTTCAGGTAGAAGCGTCCGCTCGTAGAGCGCCCGAATGAGAAGTCAAAGCCCATACAGTTGGCTGTACCGTTCCCCCAGCTAGAGCCGTTACTTTTGGGATAAACATCACATACCATCTCAGCAGAAAATGCAGATCCCGCGAAAAAAGTGCCCGCGATTAGAGCAAAAGCTTTTAATGTAGTTTTCATCGTTATTATCCTTAAACATACAAAAATGTAAAAAAACCAACAATCAAATGATGCTATCAATGCAACATTTGTTAAATAAACTACCCAGTTAAAAAGTTCAATGTCAACACTAAAGAAATAAAAAAACACAAATAAAAAACCAAAAAGTCACAAATTATTTATTTTATTAGGCATCTTCATTTCGCACAACAGACTGAAAAACATACCAAAAAAACCATAGGAAAAAGCTAACATACTGTAAGAAATAGCAATATTTCGCATCTCAGGATTTTGGATGTTTACTCGGCCTTAGACACCTAAAAAAGAACATTCAGGGTCAAAAATGGTTACAGAAGTGACATAATTATTGCCAACCCTTCGCGCATTTTTTCTTCACTTTGTCCTGCAAAGCCAAGACGAATATGTGTGTAGCGAGATTGCGGAAAACGCCAGAAAGCATCTTCAGTTTGAACGTATACGCCCTGCGCGGCGGCTTGAGCGCTAAGGTCAGATACATCCCTATGCGTGTTAACCCAAAAAGCCATCCCACCATCGGGTACGTTGAATGTCAGATGATGCCCTGCACTCCGATAATGCGCGAGCGCATCTGCCATAGCATCGCAGCGCAAATGATAGCGCTTTGTCATGCGCCTTAGGTGACGCTCAAACTCGCCGGAACCCATCCAGCCGGCCAGCGCTAGTTGCAACACAATGTCATTTTTGTAGTTTATCAGCTGTTTCAGCGCACTCAGCTGAGCAAGCACATCAGCTCTGGCGACCAGATATCCCATCCGGGCACCAGCAAACATGATTTTTGAAAAAGTAGAAACATAGATCACAATACCATGCGGATCACTGGCGGCCATTGGTTGGAGCGCAGGGCAGCGATAGTGAAACTCATGGTCATAATCGTCTTCAACAATAAACACACCATGCTCAGCACACAATTGATATATTGCCATGCGCCGTGCAACAGACAGAGTAACCGTTGTGGGGTACTGATGAAGCGGTGTTAAGTAAAGCAATTTAATATGAGTTCGCTGCAGGCGTTCACGCAGGCTGTCAATGCTCATTCCCTCTTCATCCTGGGCAATACCGTAGAGCGTTGCACCACATGCCTCAAACGCTCGGTGTGCCGGTGGATAACCCAGAGATTCAACGGCAATGCCTTCTCCTGGCCTGATAAACGCTTTGGCGATTAAAAACAATGCTTCCTGAGACCCATTGCACACCAGCAAATCATCACATTCCAGAGCACGGGCGCGGCGCAGATAGCGTTGTAGCTGTTTTTTCAGAGCTGGCTCCCCTGTGCTGTGGCTGTAGTGCAAACTTGGTATATTAACGGTACGGCAGGCCTGGCTGAGATGGCGACGAAACTCATCGTAGGGGAAATCGGACAGGTCTGCCAGTCCACCAGCAAAGCTATATTGATAACTGACAGCTCCCTTAATGTCAGGTTCCGGCAAGGTCAGAGATAACGCAAAGTCTGGCTCGATATGCATGCTATGCTGAGCAGGCAGAGCAACATGCTGACTGGACTCAATTGGCAGTGCCTGATTGACCCGATACCCCCGTCTTTGCTCTGAACATAACCACCCCTGAGCAACCAAATTCTGTAAAGCGGTCATCACTGTATGACGATTTATACCATATAGCTGAGCGAGTTTTCTGGCTGATGGCAGAGGATCATCCGGCTGCAACTGGCCCTGCCTGATGGCTACCCGGATCTGCTCAGCCAATTGTAAATACTTGGGTTTATCCTGCGTCAGAGGCTGTCCGGTCAACATAGTCATACTCCCCACCAGGTATGAGAAATCCCATCTGGTCTAATAAAAAACAACATTCTGGTTGTTTATAACCTACCAGAAAACACTACTCTGATCACACATAGTTAGCAGTGAATAAAGGAAAAGCGGATGTTGAAATTGATAACTCTGTCATCAGAAAAAGTACGTCTGGAACCACTCACACGGGCTCACCTGCCACACTTGCGTAATTTTGGCGAACAAACCGCGCTCTGGACCTGGGTGCTGGATAATTATTGTCAGTCAAATGATAAACTTACACAGTGGTTTGAACAGTCTGCTCAGTTCGATCCCGATGCTCAGTTACCTCTGGTGATTGTCGACAAAGCAACTAACAGTATAGCGGGCAGCACACGTTTATTCAGACTGCACCAGACGAACCTAAGTGCTGAAATTGGCCATACTTTTATTGGCGAACAGTGGCAGCGCAGCCACATAAATACACATACAAAGTACTTACTACTCAAGTATGCTTTTGAAACTCTGGGCCTGGTGCGCGTGCAGCTGCGTACACATGAACACAATCAAAAGTCACGGTCGGCTATCGCCCGTCTGGGTGCGCAATTTGAAGGTTTAATCATGAAGGATCAACGCATTGCAACTGATGCATTTCGCAATACCGCCCAGTTCGTTATCACCGATGACATGTGGCCTCAGGTAAAAAACAAACTGGAGGGTTGGTTATGAGTTATCCACGTACCGCATTTTCTGAACACAACACAGAGCGCCTGTGGCAACTGATAGCGGAGCATCCCCTCGCAACTTTGGTTGTTGGGGAGTCTGACACGCCTTTTGTGCATATGTCTTTAAGCCTGAACAATGAAAAAACCCACCTGCTGGGGCATGCAAACCCGGCGAACCCGCTTACCAGACTGGACAAAACACACTTGCATGTTTTGTTCAGAGGACCGGATGCTTATTTATCCCCCAGTCAGGTAACGGGGTTGCCGCTGCCAACCTGGGATTACGCCACAGTTCATGTCCACGGACAACTCTCGGAAATCACACATCCGGAGGAAAAACGTTCTGCGTTACTGCACCAGCTAAAGCAATTTGAGTCGCCCGTTAATCCCTGGGATATGTCGGTACTCAGTGAAAGTCAGATTGCTAAGCTATTCTCTCAGCTGTTCTTTTTCAAAATAGAGATAGAGTCAATTACAGGCACATTTAAACTTAGCCAGAATAAAAATAGCGACATCCGCCAAGCTATAGCGCACCTGCTTGAAGCTCAGGGCAACCCACTTAGTCGCTATTATTAGCAGCAAAATGCGCGATCAGTGTTTGAGTCAGTGCAATAATCGGTTCATCACACTCATCCTGAGCCCCACAATTGGCGATCAATCCGATCGCCACATCCTGCTCGGCCAGGTAGACACTTTGTGTAATATAGCCAAACTCATTGCCGCCATGATGATACAAGGTACCGTCATCGTGCTTTTCAACCATCACCCCTAAGCCATAATACAGCTCAGCATGCAAAAAGTTCGGCAACCAACGAGCTGTTTGTAAATGTGCATCGCCGACCATATTGTGATAAATGCGCTCATTAACAGGGGGCTTTTTAACAACGATGGCTTTGAGTAACTTTGCCATATCCCGTGCACTGGATGAAACCGGCGCATCGGCAAGTGCCGTATTCACAATCAGCTGTTTTGTGTTGTAGCGCTGACGGTAGGGTAAAACAAAATCAGGTTCCTCAATGTTGAAAAAATAGCCGGATGCCACTTCGTCTGCCGCGACGTCATACCCTTTTACAAAGGTCTCAGTCAAACCCAGCGGCTCAAGGACATGCTCGTGTATTAACTGACCAAGCGGTTGTTTTAACTTGTTTTCTATAACCATGCCCACCAATACATACCCCGAATTTGAATAGGCAAACCCACGGCCTGGTTCAAAATAAGCAGGCTGTCCCAGAACAAACTGCAATGCAAAACGGTTGCCCTTACGGTGCGCCTCGTCTGCCAGTTGTGCTCGAATAAAATCCAGCTCACCCACATCATTGTATTCAACGATCCCGGCGCTGTGATTTAGCAGCTGACGCAATGTCATGGTTTCAAGATTCTGGATGCGGCCCACCATATATTTCGGCACCCAGGGCAATACAGGCTCATCGAGACTCAGCAACTCTTTATCATCCAGTATGGCCCCCAGCAAGCCCACTAGCTTTTTGCCTGCACTGCCATTGGGGATCCGGGTCTGGCTGGTCATGGGAGCCTGAGTCTGGAGGTCGGCATATCCGGCGCTACCATAATAGCGCTCACCTGATGTTTCAATATACACGCTTACACCCGGGATAAAGTCCGATACTAAATCTACCAGTAAGGGATCTATCTGCCTGTGAAGACCGTTTTCAGGCTGCCTGACTTCACTGTATACAGCGCGTTGCGTCCCGCCACAACTGCTGACTAGCCAGATCAGCATGGCAAGCCACACACCTGGTTGCCCCGTTTTAATACCCATCAGTTGATTTCTTTGTCCATTATTGTGCCTACAAACTACTTTAATTTTAGGTACAAATACATACACTAAGCAATATATCTATTTGAATTTTATACGTTGCTGCCAATGTCCACTACTCAGTTAGCTCGTTTAACAATCGCTTTCGTCTGGCTTTATCATGGCCTAGTTCCTAAATTACTACACGTTGCGCCACTAGAGTGGCAGATATCTGCTAGTCTGGGTCTGGAAGACGCTTTAACGCACCTGCTGATACGCTTTGCGGGTATCGGGGAAATAATCTGGGCAATTGTGTTCTTTATCTGGTATCGAACAGCAGCCATTATCTATATGAATATTATTGCATTGGTTGGCTTATTACTGGCGGTAGCCGTATTGCAACCTGTGATTTTGTTTGAAGCATTTAATCCGCTCACCACCAACCTTCCCCTGATAGTGCTAAGCGCTTTATTATTGCCCAAAGTGCCGTTAAAAAAGACAACTTCTCGTGAATAAAAATAATAAACACAATTATGAGATCCGACATGCAAAAACCCAGGACTGTCAAAGCCTGGCTCTATTGGCTGCTCGGGTCTGGCTGGACACTTACGCCAGAGACCAAATTGAGCCTGAATATATCGAGTATGCGAACAACACCTTTACCCCTGATTATTTTCGATCTTTGCTCGAGCGGCCTGACTACCGGCTGCTTGTCAGTGAGCAGGCTGGCGTGTTACAAGGTTTTGTACTACTCAATCTTAGCGCTCACTATCAGACACCAGACAATGGCTATGAAGTCGAAAAACTATACGTAGACAAGCCATTTCAGGGCGCAGGGCTGGGTCGTACTTTGCTAAACCAGGTCGCGCGGCAGTTTGGCCAGCCCATGTGGCTTTACACCTGGACAGAAAATGCAGCCAATCAGTTTTATCGTCGGCTGGGCGCACAGCAAATTGGTACTCTTAGTTTCGAGGCATTCGGCAGTACAATCAATAACAACGTTTATAAAATCTCACTATAAGGAACATATAATGAAGTACATACTCCTGATTTTCTTTTTCGCGCTGCTAAGCGGCTGTCAGGCCACATCATCAGAGCCTGGTATTACAGGCGACGCCGAGTTTACCGCAAGCGACCCTGAGTATGGCTTTGTACCACACAAACCAATCAAACTGGGTGGCTTTTTGCGTGGCTCCAAGTATGAAGGCAGCCATATTGACTACTTTCAGAGCCTGACCGGCCCTAATGGCGAGCCCGTCGAGGTAAAACGACTAGGCAGCTGCTGCCCGTTTGAAGATAAATCTATGCTATTTGGCGGTGGTATGCTGGATCAGTATGAACTTAGCTATGAGGGCCAGAAAAAGCCCGTCACGATTTATGTAAATTTGTATCAATTTGAAGCACCTAAAGCACCACAAGGTTTCACTTTGTTATAGCAAAAAGGAGGGCATAAGCCCTCCTGATACTTTATCGCAAGGATAAGTTAATCCTGATGCGCCACACCGGCACGATAGAATGCAGCCAGGTGTGTTTGTAAACGCTGCATGTTTGACCCATTGCCCAAGGTACCATCCTCCGCATTGGTAAGCGCAACTATGCCCGTCTTCGTGTAGGGGTTGTAGCTCATAATGGTATGGGTGCCAGGATCTCCGCCGTCATGACCCACAAATGGGCCTTGCCAGAACCAGAACAGCCCTTGTGTGTCCATCCAGTAGGTGGGCACATCGGTTTGCACAGACAGCATAGTCGCAATACTTTGCTCACTCAATACGCTGGCATTGTCCAGTGTGCCTCCCTGACTGATGGCAATTAAGAAACGAGCCAGATCGTGCGCGGTGGAATTCAGGTCTCCGTCGAAAAACGTCGGGTAACTGAATTCAGGCACATAATGCGCAACACCTTCGTTATCTATGGTGTATTGAGGTGATTTTGGGTTTTCTTCTGACAACTGTGTATAGTCCCAGTGGGTATTATTCATTCCCAGCGGGGCAAACAGGTTCTGCTGCATATGCTCTACCAAACTGATATTGAGTAGCTTCTCAACGGCATACCCCGCCAGGCCAGCGCCCACATTGCTGTAATTATGAATACTACCTGCTGGTACACTGCCTTCACCTATATATACATCCTCACTATAATACTGACCATCAGGTAATAAATAAGCCTGATAGAACTCTGTCGAATCTGTCAGTGTAGTCTCTTCACAACTTTCATGACCTCCCTGAGCATATAAAGACAAGTTGGTACCGTGAATATAGTAGCTGCAGTTGTATTGCGACGTATCCCGGATGCCTGAGGTATGTGTCACCAAATGTCTCAGCGTGATATCGCGCTCTGAGTTTGGATGGCCTACCTCAAACGGCAAATTCATTTGAGACAGCGGAGTGTCCAAATTGAGTTGACCTTGCTCTATCAACTGCATCAAGCCAGTTCCCATTACCGCTTTACTGGTTGAACCAACATTCATTGGTGCATGGGCTGTCATGGGTTGATTGGTCTCAAGGTTCGACACACCATAACCCTTCTCGAAAATGACCTGGCCATCTTTAATCACAGCCACAGCCACACCCGGAATGTCCATCTCAGTAAGGCTCTGAGTGAAGGTCTGGTCTACGCCGGTAAAGTCAAAGCCGCGACTCGGTGCCACACCCGAGGTTTGCATTGCATAATCAAGCACGTTATCAGACATCCATTCGACTTCTTTTGTCGCATAAACGGGTACAGAGATATCAGGCGTCACACCCGTGACTTCGAGCACCTGGTTGTTAAGGTCTGAATAGGTTTGATGGCTCAATGAACCCGTCCAGCCATTGGGGAGCTTAAAGTCCAGTGCATCTGACACAGCTCCATTAGTCGCACCGCCGATCAAAGTCACATGTGGCAGGGATTTGAGGGTTTGAGTCAGCACTTCACCTGCGCTGTATGCCAGCTCGCCGGTCAGCACGTACACAGGTTTAGTATAAGCCTGGTCGGGCGCCGCTTTGAGCGTTAACGCCTGCTTATCTTGCTGATAATCGGCATTAAGGATCTGCTTGTATGCCACCGTCTGTGCTTTGTCATTAAAGAATCGCGCAATTTCCAATGACACACCATCAAATCCGCCATCATTTACTCGCAGATCAATGATGATCCCATCGCTGTCAGCCAAGTCTTTCATCACTTCGGCCATTAAAGTGCGGGTATCTTCGATATCTTGCTTTGCATGCGGAATAACCGCAAAGAACTCATCAACCTCAGTCTCTTCGTTCGCCAGCATTGCAGCCTCACGGTCTATCCGAATATAACCTAAATTGCCTTCCAGTTTGCCCCACCCCAGCGCATTACTGTCTTTGTATCGGGTCAGCTTTTTATCCAGAAGATACAAGCCAGTCATTCTGGCAAATGCACTCAGCTGTCCGTCATAAGCTTCGTCGATATGATCTTCCCACTCATCGCCATGACGTTGCTGCATAAGCCAGGCTAAATCTTCATACAACTCAGTGCCACCTTCACCTGAGATCTCAAAACGCTTGTCATCTGTGAGTGACACATGCGTGTCGTCAAAATCTTCAAGCATGGCCTCAAACACGTTCGCAAGCTGTTCTGGTGATGTGTCGGCACTGATCTGTGGCCGGTACGCCGTATAGGCTGCCTGCCAGTCAATGTCTCTGAGCTCAAAAAACGCATAATAGTCGTTGAATGTGTGCCAGAAGTACTCAAAGTTTGCCACCGGATCATCACCGCTGAGACGCTGTTTGGGTTTACATTGCTCACGCATGTCAGTTTGTTTTGTAAACACCCAGTCATTGGTCGCATGGGTGGTAAGCGTCAGCGTACTTTTATCGCTTTTAATATACTCATCGAGGTCATCCAGCGCTTTGTAGGGGTGTGTCTCAATCAGCACACATCCAAAACGGTTATACTGAAAACGCCGTAAATTGTCGCTATCAAACTGCCACAAGTTACCCGTGCCCTGTTGCACCCAGATGCCCTTGTGCTTAGTAAGCGCATGATCATCATTGCTGTTACCACACCCGGCCAACAGTAACGCCGCACTTACCAGACTCAGTGGCATCCATCCTGTCACCTTATTACCCATCAAATTAAACATACCTTCGTCCTTTACCATTTTAATTGTCTTCCAGCCCGGCTAATTCAGGCTGGTCCTAATGAGGAGACTTAAGGCTAAATGAACGAGGTGCACAATTCTGTAGAATGCTTAGCTAAGGTTGTTCAACTCTGTAGCTAACTGTCAGCAAGTGTGCCTTATTGTGGTATTTACCGTTTTAAAGTTGGTATTTGATATAAACTTTCTCGCGCTGTTCATTACGCTGTAAAAACCAGACCGATGTCTTGTCGGTGCTATTGAGTAAAACGACTTTTCGTGGTTTACCTTTGACTGGTAGCGCCAGTGGCTGGCTGCGCCGTGACAAACCATTTTTACGCTCACCCAGTGAGAGCATGAGTTTTTGGTCATCATCGAAGAAAATTAAGTCACTGAGCCCATCACCGTTGATATCGGTCACGCTGAATAACCAATCTTGTGACATTTGTTGTAAGTCCAATGCCATATGCAGTGTTTTATTGGCACGGCGCTGTCGTTTAAACTGCCCGTAATATCCTTGTAAATAAAGCGCAAAGTCTAACTCAAGCGTTCTATTGGACATCAGAGACAACACACTGCCAAGTCCCACCGATGCACTGACACTATATAGATCTGTACGCCCGTCACCATTGAAATCTCCATACCCAAAGTGAAGTAGCTCATCGTCCATCTTTAACATCGTGGAGGTTGTATCTGAGACTTGCCAAACTCGGGTTGCCGGATTAAAAAGCCCAGGCAATATCAGCATCCGGTGGGGATCTCCTTCGCCCGACTCTTTTACGAGTAAATCGATAACCCCGTCGCCGGTGGCATCCACCAGAGCGCCAAACTGACGAGATTTATCTTCATCTGCAGTAGCAAATGACCAGCTCAGTAAACTGTCCGAAAATCCGGTCTCAGTGCGCCTGAGCGCAAATATTTGTTCATCGATGGCAAACGTCAGATCCGCCAGCTTATCCTGATTGATATCCAGTAGGGCAAAATGCCCTGGCAACGAAATCGTCAGCGCGTAGTTTTCTGACTGATGTGTACTCAGGGCGTAGGTGTGATCAAGCTTCACCTGCTGCCGCTGAAAACGGCCATCCTGTTGTTGTAGTAACAAAGTTAACTGACCAAAATGCGGCAGGATAAAATCACTCAGGCCGTTTTCATCCAGATCCATACTGAAACGAATATCTCGCAGCGTACTCAGCAACCAGTGAGGACTTTGCTGATATAAATGCGGTGCTTTTACAAGCGGCGTTATGCCGTTTTTTGTATATCGATAGATGCCATCTTCTGCCAGCACCACAGGGACAGGGGCAGATTCACCGGCCAGTACCGCTAAGTCCATCGCCACAGCGCTAACATCGGATGTCCTGAGTGTTTTCACAAACTGGTAGCCTGCTTTGTCATATTGATAGGCTTCAACATCACCCGCTTCCCCTGCTACCCACAAATGCCGAGACTCTCCCTGCTGCCACTGCAACGGCAGTGCACTACCCAGCATGTGTGCCTGTGCCTGGCATGGGAACCCCAGAGCACCTGCAAGCAATAACAACAACCAGTAGAACCAAAGTGGTAAATTCATTTTCATTGTCCTTCTTTGAGTAATCCAATGGGACTGCGGCATAGTTGTTTGCGACTAAGCAAGATACCGCTGGCAGCAATGGCCAGTGCGATGGAGAGCGCTTCCACCAGCATCATCAATATACTGCCCTGATAGGACATCGCCAGATTCTGCCGATAAAATGCATCAACAAAACTGTATATCGCTGCAACAGCACACAAGGTGGGGATCAAAGTGACCGTTAGCCACTCAATCAAAAGGATCCGAAAGCCCTGGCCAGGTGTTAAGCCAAAGCTCAATAACAATCCGTTACGGGTCTTATCTTTTTCCATATGAGTCCGAATGGCCGCTACCATCAGAAGATTACTAAGTAAGGCAATAAACACGCTGTAACTCATGACCAGTGCAATCAGTGCCCTGACCTGACTGCGTATTTTACCCAGTAACGCATCCAGTGTGACAAGACGGAGCTGGGGATGTTCACGCCATAACTCCCCAATCGCCGAAGTGCCCGCAGTATTGAGCTCAATGCTACCCATATGATAAACAGGCCCACTCGACAGAGGTGCTCTGCTTTGTTGCAAGACAAACCAAAAGGTCACCGAGCTTCCACCTGGTTTAAATTGATGCACAGAGTTAATTGTGGCTGAAACCCGCTCACCAGCGACATCGAAATGGACAGTGTCATCAAGCGACAGTGCCAACTCAATGAATACCTCATGATCAACAGAAACACTCGCCTGTGAAGGGGTCGTATCCCAGCTTCCCTCTGTCAGAGTGATGTTTTCAGGCATATCTGCATGCCAGTGCAAATTGATTGGCTGTTCCAGACGGCGCTGTGTATCACTGGGCTGCACATCTCGTTCAGCCACCGCAACGTCGTTAAAGTGGGTCACCTGAGCCAGCTGAAAGGGCTGCATTTCTTTGATACTACCCTGATACCGATCAACAAACGCTTCGAGCGCTGTTTTTTGTTCCTCATTGGCACGACTGACAAACACATTGCCCTGATTCTGATAAAGGTAGAGCTCCAGCATATTGGTCACATCCCGGCCCATATTGATACACAGCAGTAATAAAGTCACACTTAGGCCTAGCGCCGTGATTTGTACCAACTTGACCGACATCCGCTTGCGTAACAGCAACATGCTAAAATGCGCCAATACCCAACGTTTTGGCATCAGATAGCCACTGAATTTCAGCACCAGCCAGGTGACAAACAAGACCAATACCACACACAAACCCAATCCACCCAACAGCATGCCACTGAGTAGCCAGTTGTCGGTATAAATCAGGATCAGTGCAACCAGCAGTCCTGCCGGGCTGCACACCGCTAACCAGCGCATATGCTTTTCCTCAGTGCACTGTTCAATCAGTGAACGAATATCACCTCTGAGCAACACCAGCCACATAGGCAGTGCTATGAAAAAGTACACGGCGGTCGCCAATGCAAGGGCACTAAGCAGATCTTGCCAATGCCAGTTCAGCGCGAACCCATCAACATAAAGTTGCGCCAGATGGCTCACACCATAGCTTGCCAGCAAGGCGAGCAAGAGTGCGGGGACCACACTGAGTATAAGAATGATTGCACCAGCACTGATTGCTAAAGCAGGCAACATACGACGCTCCATACCACAGGCCAGCAGTACAGAGACGCTTTTTTTGAGTGGCTGGATCTGTACCTGGCTGCATAGCCACAGGATCAACACGGTCA
Source organism: Pseudoalteromonas sp. XMcav2-N (assembly GCF_024124545.1). Lineage (GTDB taxonomy): Bacteria > Pseudomonadota > Gammaproteobacteria > Enterobacterales > Alteromonadaceae > Pseudoalteromonas. The sequence continues at coordinate 226,114 of NZ_JAMXSF010000007.1, read as the reverse complement.
AAAGCACAATAAGCAAACTGAGTAACCCAAGAAAGTTCTGAACCCGCTCCCAGACTTTGGCAAGCGGATAATTGTTGAGAGATTTACTGATCACCTGCACGCTAGGTGCGCTAGACTGAAATTGCCTGATGGCAGCTTGCAGCCCGTTGTCATGCAGCATCAGTGCTCTGCTTAGATGCGGCGTCAGTTCGCCATCGGGCAGACTTAACTGAGACACCATAGCACGCATATCACTGCCAAGGCCCTCAAGGATCCTGTCAGGTTCAAGCAGCAGTAGAGCAGAAACACGCAGCGGCACGCCGTTTAGTTCAAGCGAATCTCCCAGCTCTACCGCCAGAGCTGCTGCTAACCTTGGCTCAAGCCAGATTTCCCCCAGTCCCGGGCCTTGCTGCATAAGCCGCGCATCAAGCCCTTTACTATCACTGATATGAATGTCTCCCTGAATCGGATAGCTGCTATCCACGGCCTTTAGAATGGCGCTCTGATGCTGAGCGTGATTGCTGAGCGTCACACGGTACTGAGACTGCATACTGTATTTAGTCGCATGTGTTGTTATCCAGTCCAGCTCCGCCTTTTGCCAAGACCGCCTTACTGTCACCTGCGTGTCTGCACCGAGCGTCGATTGCAGATTTTGCGCTAAAAACCGCTCGACGCCCTGTCCCAGTAAGCTGCTGAGTAGCAAATAAACAAATAAAACACACAGGGCAGCGAGCGTTAGCCAGTATTTACCTTGTACAATCTGCCTCCAGAGCAAGGTGTTGAACACCCTGAGCGCATGTATCGGCGACATTGCCTGGTTGCGAACAGCGGGATCAGATGTCATCGTCTGTGCTAGTGACATGGTGTCAGCCTCCCGTGGCTGAGACGATAAGCTCTGTCCATTCGCCTTGCCAGAGCCATATCATGCGTCACTAAAATTAATGACGCGCCGCTTTGCCTGGCGCCTGCCAGCATGAGCGTGATCACCTGTTCTGCGGTTGTCTCATCCAGATTGCCGGTTGGCTCGTCTGCAAATAGTATTCGCGGCTGGACACACAGAGCGCGGGCAATCGCAACCCTTTGCTGTTCTCCCCCGCTTAACTGAGTCACCCCCTGATCCTGCCGCTTTGCCAGGCCCATCTGCGTTAGCCAATGAGCGGCCTGCTTGGTGGCATCTTTATGGCCTCTTAGCTGTAGCGGTAATGCGACATTATCGAGGGCATTTAGCTCAGGCAACAAATGAAATTGCTGGAACACAAAGCCACACTGGGACAGTATCTCGGAGGCTTTAAAAGTCTGATTTTCAAAGCGGTAGCATACGTGGCCCGATTGCGTTGCTTCCAGACCGGCAAGCAAGGACAACAAAGTTGATTTGCCGCATCCGGAAGCACCAACAATAGCAATATGCTCTGCGGCTTCAACGCGCAGTGACAATGCATTGATCAGTGGTAGCTGAGTACCATTATGTAACTGTATGGTGTGGGTTAGGTCGCTGACCTCGAGTGACAGAGCCATGCCTGAATCCTTGAATCATTAATCGTGGACCCAGCATGCGCCCTCAGGTGTGAAAGGAACGTGAAATAGCAACCGCGCTTTTTTACACGCTCACAGTGCGAAGGTTCATACCCGTTTAGTAGTCACACTCTTTGGAAGACAAGCCTGCCAGTCAGCTGTTTCATCAGCATAATCAAGTGCACCTGTCCCTGTGTGACAGGCAAAATGCGTTGCACGCTTGGATCTATTATCGGTACAATACTTTATCCAACCATAAGCTGAGTGGTTAATTTTTACCTTCCAGTTTGCGATTACAGTTTAATTAAAATACGGTTAATCCTGAATTTCCTTGAGTAATGGACTGAGATCAACTTTCGCCTTGAGTCTCGAGGCTATCAAATATAAGCCAGCCAGCTTGCGATGAATAAACAGGGCATCTACCGGTGGGGTGTGCCACTGCCGGGACTGAGTGCTCAACGCTCTACCCTGTTCACTGATCTGCTTTGCCAGACCACTTGAGGCAAAATCAAAGGGTCCGCTTGCTCTGAGCGGTGAAATAGCCAGCTCAAACAAAGACAACACGGCGTTTTGGTAGTGTGGATCAATGTCATCAGAAAAATAGCCTATCTCACAAGCGGCCTCTTTTAGTTTCTGTCGGTTCTGCGCAGCGCCGGCCTGAAGGAGCTTTTTGTAACCCAGGCACAGTGAGGGAGAAATGGTCCTGGTGGCACCAAAGTCGAGCAGTACAATCTGATCTGTGTCACGGTTGTACTGGTAATTGGCCAGATTAGGGTCTGTCTGGACCATTTTTAACTCAAACAGTTCGGTGAAAAACAAGGCTATCAAGCGATAAGCTAACTGGTCGCGCTTTGCCTGCGGTAAAGACGTCATAGCTTCAAGCGGCTCACCCTGAACAAACTCCATCGTTAACAGGTGTTTTGAACTCAGCGCAGGATAGCTCTTCGGTACCTTAAAATGTGGGTTATGCGCAAGCGCCTGCTCAAATGCACTCAGCGCTTTTGCTTCCTGATGATAGTCGGTCTCCACCAACAGCTGCTGCTTTGCCTCTTCAACCAGCGGCGTTATGTTCAGGGTTTTTGGCAACAAACCTGAGAGCTTGATCAGGCTAACTACATTGTCTACATCACTGTGGATACTGTCGGCGACACCCGGATATTGTACTTTAATCGCCAGCGGCAGGCCCTGCTCAGAAGTGGCCTTATGGACCTGACCTATTGACGCGCGGGCAAAACTATTTAACTCAATATGGCTAAACTTATCCAGCCAGTCGGGGCCCAGCTCTTTTTCCAGGGTTGCAACCAATTGCTTGTGTGGCATCGGGGCCGCATCAGAGCGGAGTCGTTCAAGTAACACAGACAGCTCAGCAGGTAACAGCTCACCGGCATCCATAGACAATAACTGGCCTAATTTCATAGCCGCACCACGCAGGTGAGATAACTTCTCGGCTACCGCATGGATATTGCCTGGCTGTAGCAGTAATTCAGAGCGGCTTGCTTTTTGACCACTTAATGCCTGCTTAGCACCTGCAATCATCACGTTAGAAGCAACTTTACCCGCCAGACCGCCAAAATGTGCGAGCCTGCTTAGCCTGCCCGATGGAACGCGCCGCGATTTGTTATTCAAATTTCCACTCCTGTGTCTTGGTGTAACTCTTTTTACGTACGATACCGACATTTTGTTCAGATGGTACAGCTTAAGAATATATCACTGCAAATTTGCAAGCACTTTACCAGCAAAAGGCATCTTGAAGCCCGATGTCTTGTAAAAGATACAATTGCCACAAAGGCAACATGGCTTTTTTTAACCAATTTTAGAGCTTTTATTCACACTTGCTCTGATGAGGGTTATTATCAGATAAGTCTCTTTGCAAAAACCGCCAGAAAAAGGCCCTGTACAATGACCAATATGAGCACAGTTTCTGAACATACCTTGCTAACCATGAACTTTCAGGCGCTGCAATCTGCCTATGCCCGGGACCCTGCGCCCGACTATGCGCAACGCGTTGCTGTGCTCAAAAAGCTCAAACGTGCACTGGTCTCGCACGAACAACACATCTATCAGGCCTTGTCTCAGGATTATGGTTATCGCAGTCAATTCGATACTTTCTTTGCCGACATAATGCCCACCATTGCAGCCATTAATTATGCCATCAAACATCTGAAAAAATGGATGCAGCCCTCAAAACGCCATGCCGGGCTCATGCTTATGCCGTCGAAGGTGAAAGTACATTATCAGCCCTTAGGAGTGGTTGGCGTTGTAACCCCCTGGAATTTTCCCTTTTATCTTGCTCTGGGGCCAACTATACAGGCGCTGGCCGCCGGCAACCGGGTGATGATTAAGATGAGTGAGTTCACACCTCATGCAAATCAGGCATTAAAAAGCATTCTTGAAGATATCAGCGATCATGTACATTTGGTCGAAGGTGATGCACAAATTGGCGCGGCATTCGCGGCTTTGCCATTCGACCATCTGATTTTTACAGGCTCAACCGAGGTCGGCAAACTGGTTGCCAAATCGGCCGCCGACAACCTGACACCTATTACACTGGAATTAGGAGGTAAATCTCCCACCATCATAGATCAGGATATCGATATGGGCGTTGCAGTCGATGCTTTGATAATGGGTAAGTCTATCAATTCCGGACAAATCTGCGTTGCCCCCGATTATATCTTTGTGCCTGCTACGCGTATAGACGCTTTCATAGACACATTTATTGCACGCTATACCGAGTATCACCTTACGAGCAAAAACAGCAACAAACAGAGCCATATTATCTCCGACCGTCAGCTTACCCGGTTACTACATTTGCTGGATGATGCAAAATCAAAAGGTGCTAAAGTTCATGCCGTTAAATCGCATGACCCAAGTGACAACAAGTGTGTTTATCCGCACCTGCTCACCAACGTCAGCGAAGATATGGCAGTGTTGCAAGAAGAGATTTTTGGCTCGCTACTGCCGGTGATGACCTACGATACACTGGATGAGGTTATTTCCTATATTAACGCCCGACCTCGCCCGCTGGCGCTATATATAATGTCAAATAACCGCTCCCTGACAGAGCGCCTGATAGCCAGCACCCACAGTGGGGGGATCAGTATCAATGATACCACCATGCATGTCGTCGCGGACGATGCGCCATTTGGCGGAATTGGTCACTCTGGTATGGGGCAATACCATGGTTATGAAGGGTTTTTAACTTTTTCAAAGGCCAAAACGGTGCTGTATTCCAGTAGCTGGCTGCCAAAAAATCGATTTGTACTCAAACACCGGGATTGGGTGTTTAAGGTACTACGTAAGTGGTTGCTCAGATAATCTGAGTCACCACCTTCTTCTTTCTTCATACTCGTTGTTAGTCCTTACCTGTAACTTGTTGTAATAGCCAAACGCTCACTCGGTAACTATTCTTTTACACCTCTCTGAGCGCAAGGAAAAAACAATGAGCAAGTTAACTGCAATCGCTACGCTGAGTGCGGCCAGTCTGCTGGTCTTAGTTGGCTGTAGCACCAATCGTCATACCACTCCTGCCGACCCTATCGACATTACCAAAGAACAAGGTGACGTGCCCAAGCGGGTATGGCTGGATCAGGGCTGGAGCGAAAAAGTCCGCGAAGATTTCTGGTTCACCGGCCAGGGGTCACAGATCATTCCCTACACCTGGTTTGTATGGCTGGAACAGGCCGACAGTGAACAGTTGTTTCGCCATGCTGAGCATATGGAATTTCTGCGGTATCTGCCCAGCAAAGCCAGTGAACTGAACCCGGGCGGCTTACCCATTGGCTTTGCCCTGCACAGTAACCAAAAAACCGGCGAGAACTGGGTCGGTATGACCTGTGCTGCCTGCCATACCAGCCAGATCGATTACAACGGCACCAAAATGTTAATCGAAGGTGCTCCCACGCTGGCAAACTTTGTACTGTTTTTCGACCGCCTGGTTGCTGCACTGAACAAAACACTGAATGACGATGCCAAATTCAACCGTTTTGCGCTTAACGTATTGGGGTCAAAATACAGCGACAGTAGCCAAGCGAGCCTAAAACAGCGATTACAACAGGTTGCGTTGCAAACCGCACAACGCCAGGCCGTGAATGCACTGCCTGAGGACTACCCGCAAGACTTTACCAGTTATGCCCGGTTAGATGCGTTTGGCAATATTCAGAACGCCGGTACCGCATTTGCGCTCAATGATCTGACCAATAAAAATACCCCGACTGGACCTGTGTCTTATCCTTTCTTATGGGGAACACACCAGTCAGACGTGGTGCAATGGAATGCTTCAGCCCCGAATACACCGATTGTTGGCCCGCTGGTGCGCAACATAGGAGAAGTCGTTGGGGTGTTTGGCGAATTACAGATAGAAGAAGCGCCTTTCTGGCAACGTGTATGGGGTAAAAAATTCCGCTACAGCTCAACGGTAGACATGATTGGACTGGGTAATCTGGAGTCCTGGGTTAAAACCCTGCGCTCGCCCCAGTGGCCGCTTGAGCACCTTCCTGCCATAGATACGCAAAAAGCAGCCAAAGGGGGATTACTTTATAAACAAGCCTGCGCCAGTTGCCACCAACTGATCCCGCGGGAAAAAGAGCATCTCAATTATATCGCGAACCAAACCCTGGTTTCTGAGCTGGGCACAGATCCGGTAACAGCCAATAACGCCTCCTGTCATATGGCGAAAACACTAATTCTGGAAGGCACCAAAGAACGCATTCTGATCGGCAGTAAGTTTCAGGCCATCGACAATGCTATCGATGTGCCTGTCAATGGTGTGGTTGGCTTAGTTTTAAAAGATTTACCCACAGCCCTGAAGGCAGGCAATATTCCTGAAAGAACAGGCACAGACGGGCAGAAAATCTCGGTCGTCAAAGAGCTGGAAAACCTCATCGTGCAACACCTGAAAGCACGGGGAAAACGTGCCGATGCAGTGGAAACCGATTGTGTTGATGGTGTGCTTGATGGCGCCGTTTACAAGGGCCGTCCGCTCAACGGGATCTGGGCCACTGCGCCTTACCTGCATAATGGCTCAGTACCCAACCTATACGAATTGATGAAAAAGCCCGAAGAGCGCGTCACTGAGTTTTGGGTCGGCAGTCGTGAATTCGACCCGGTCAATGTGGGCTACGTCACCACACAAGGACTGAATAAGTTCAGGGTAAAAGCCAGCAACGGCCAGATTATGCCCGGTAACTCCAATCTGGGCCACAGTTACGGCACTGAGTTTAGTGACGAGGAAAAGTGGCAAATCATCGAGTTTATGAAAACGCTGTAGTGCGGATGGCGGCCTGCGTCGCTATGCAGCAGGCCATTTTATACAAAGTACCAACGATAAGGATCCGATATGTGTACTAACTTCAAAATTAAAACCACCTTTGACGACATCATAGTAGGGCGCAGTCAGGAATTTTCTCAGCTGCTGGGACGTTCGTTGATGTTTAGAAAAGCCGGCCACCAGTATGTTCAAAACCTATTTGATCCAGATGGCAAAGACTGCCTACCGAGCGAATGGGCAAAAGCACACTGCCAGTTTACTTGGGAAGGCGATTATGGCTTTGTAGCCATGCAGTCCCTAGACTTTGATCAGGTCGAGAAAGCGTACGATATTCACATCGCCGACTCAGTAAAAACACCCATCGCCACAGATGGTATTAACACTGAAGGCTTGTATGTGGGCTGTCTGTTACAAAATGCTGCCGATTATCCTGCTGTAACCGATCCTGCCAAAGGTTTAGCAGTCACCAATTTAATCGATTACATTCTGAGTACCTGCCAGACATGTGAGGATGTAAAGGAAAGGCTAGCCCCTGATAACCCAGAGGGCGGCTGCCAACAAAACAAACCGCAGGCACATGTGCAAGTCACAGACTCAACCAGGCATAAACTGTTTCATCAGCACTTTCCTGTCCATGACCGCTTTGGTAACAGCATTGTTGTTGAATTTATTAACGGACAGGTTCAGATCCACGAAAATAACCAGTACGGGGTATTAACCAATGACCCGGATTTTCAGTGGCATATAACGAACCTGAACAACTACGCCAATGTCACGCCGGTCTCTTCGCATCATTCAGAGCCTGGTAACTTAAAAGACATTGAAATAAAAAGCCAGGGCAACGGGTTTTCCTTATTGCCAGGTGGCCCGCTACCAACCCACCGGTTTATCAGAGCTGCAATGATGGTCAACTATGCCAAACCGGTATCCAGCACAGATGAAGCAATTAATCTGGCTGCACATATTTTAAATACCGTGGATATTCCTGTGGGCGTTATCCGAGAAATTCCGGAGGAAAAAACACTCAAGCCAGAACTCGATTACACTCAGTACATCACCTTATCGGACCTGAGCAACCAAAAGTTCTATGTGCGTTTGTATGATTCACCACAAGTGTATTCCGTTGACCTGAGCGAACTGGATCTCGATACGCTCAATGGCAAAACATTTGATATTCCCAGAAACATTCTGTCCACAGATCTGACAGAGCAGATCTCTGCAAGTAAAATCGCCAGCGCGCCGTTTCAAGCGGCCAGTTAACATCTGCCGCTACCAGAGTGGCCAACGGGCCACTCTGGTTGCTGTTTGTCTACGGACGATCCACAAATTCGCGGTTAAATGCCAGAAAATCGGTAAATGAACGAGTTCTGAGGTGTTTAAGGTAATTTTCAGACCCGTTGTTTTATTGCTGAAGGCATTCATTCTTGTTATTGGTTTTACTTTGCTCAGAAAACAAGATATTCGGGCAGGAGAAGTCATCGCCGAACATCAAGTATAGTTCGTATACATGTTCTATGGTCATCACTGAACGACCCGATTCAAAATTACTGATTGTTGACTGATCAACATTGAGCTTGGCGGCCAGCTGAGCCTGCGAGAGCTTGTTCTTATGCCTTAACTGTCGCAAATTACATTGTAACCTGAACATCAGTTTATTGATCCTTTGCTTTCTGCCAAATGCATCATTTTTCATACTCGTATCCTTATCACCTTTCCCCTGCCAGCTGACCCTGCACGGATTTACGCAGTCCAATTTCAACCATGACAACACACATTTTGTTTTGCATGCACGCCAGGCGTCAATAACCGCTTATGTGTATTGCTTGTCCAAAGTGCTGCGTGAGTACTGTCATCCCAATATTTAATTAAAAGCCGCTTAATGTAACCAATCTGTTGACCTTTTTAACGATTGGAAATATCGTGTAACGCACAGTCCCGCACGGCTGTTGCATCGGTATAGGTCGGGTACTCTAACTTAAGCCAGATTGACATGTTCCCTTTTTGTATTAACATTGCGACTTTCTTGTTAAGATTATGTTCATTAGAATGTGGAAAAGTCTCCGCATTACAATAAAAAAGGAAAATAAGGACGTGATTGATGGCGATGATTTAAAGGCAATGAGAAAAAATGCCGGCATATCACAGGAGCTGATGGCCAGAAAGTTGGAGTGCGACCGCAAAACAATCAGTAACTATGAGCAGGGCGTCAGCGACATTAAGTCTAAACAGCTGTTTCGCTGGCTGATGCTATGCAAAATAGATACACGATCTTTACTCAATGAAATCAGGCAAATTAGTGGCAGTTTAAATCGCCATGATGCGTCAAAGTTACAGGATGACGAAAAATGAAAAAGATACGCCCACTCACACTTCTAACTAAATTGGCTTCTCTGGTAAAACTAACTGGTCGGAAAACAAGTCATGATCTGAGTAATGATCGCTTAACTTGTAGACAACAGGAGCTAATAACAGGTGGTTTAGGAGCAAAGAAGCCACCCAGGCTCGCTTTTTCTGAGGCTCAAAAGTCAAACGACAATTCAGAAAAACAACAGCTTAACACTAAGATTTGTGAGCTGGTGGTGGGTGGAGTAGTTGCTAAAAAGCCCCCTAGAGTTGCTAGAGTCAGTACAGATCTAAAACCTGATAATCCTATGGATTGCGTACAAGGATAAGGAATGAAACTATCAAACTTAATCTTGCTCAGCATAGCTTGCTTAGCATTTTTTTATATACACCTTTGGGATGATCGCCTTGTAACTCCCCAGTACCTAATATTTCTTTTCGTTTGCGCATGCTATGGCAAATATAAAAAAGACTCTAATATAACTCATATTTCCGGTTATATATTTATTGTAACCGGAGTCTCATTCGTTGTTTTTGAGAATGGTATGATAAACTACGTAACCCCCTCAGAAAGCCCGCTTCTGCAAGGAACTATTATTTATGGAACACAACTAATATTAAGTCTTGCTACTGTTTTTGTACTGATTTTTAGAGTTCAGCTTTCTAAATTAATTTCAAAGTCACCTCAAATTGAACTGACGAACTTTGATGGCATTTTCCATTGGATATACATATACATGTCGTTAGTGTATTTTTTGGGTATGATCGAGAATATTGCCTGGTCTTACTTCGAATTGAAATCCTGGACATTGATATATGATAATTTTGAAGGATTAATCTATATCGCCTGGGCACTATGTTGTGGCGCATTGCTAACCATGATGATCCTATCCGCAAGAGAAGGAGATGCGCAGGCTTCCCGCGCATCTTAATTGACTTTTAAAATACTATCGTCAAATGCCAGTCAGCAAAACTGACTGGCATTTTTTATGGGCCCCTCTAACTTGCATGCACCCGTTTTATTTCTTCAATTAAAGCCTCAGCTAAGGGCGATGCCGTATTACTTTTTGACGTGATCAGCATCACCGGGATCTGATAGGCGTATATTTCTGGCTGTATGGCTCTGAACATGCCTTTGTCGACCCAGTAGCTGGCGTAATGCTCAGGCAGGTAACCTATAAACTCGCCAGACAGTATTAAGTGGGCAATGCCTTCGTCGTGATAGGCAATGGCACTATTCTGATAGTTAAGGCCATCGTTGCGCACTTCTTTATCGCGCAGGTAGTTACTGGTGATCACCTCGGCCTCGGCAAGTAATGCCTCTAACTCGGCACTGTCTCTATCGAAATTATCCTTCTCGATTTTACTCTGGTCACTTTCCACCAAATCAAACAAAGGGTGACCCTGCGCACAATATAAATAGTTGTACTCATTATGCAGCGGATAATAATCCAAACCGCGCAGCTGATGGCGGCTCACGCCCAGTCCCACCAGAGAGCGGCCATTGACCACTGAGGTTTCGACTTCGCGGGCTTCACACACATGGATATCAAACTGAATATTGCCACCGCGGGCTTTAAGCGCCGAAATGGCGCGCGCTAAACCGCAACGGGGATCGCTGACCATAGTATCTATGGTAGCAATGGTCACTCGCCCCGAGAGTTCGTTTTTAGAGCTGGCCACAGTGCTGGCAAAGGCTTCACACTGTTGCAGCAGCTCCAGCGATGCCTGATAAGTCACCCTGCCCGGCTCTGTCAGCTCAAAGCCGCTGCGCCCGCGTTTGCATAATTTCAGGCCCAGTCGTACTTCCAGATCCGATAAGTGCGAACTAATGGTCGAACGGCCGATGTTCAGGCGCGACTCCGCAGCCGACAGTCCACCACACTCCACAATAGCGACAAAGATCCGCAACAACCTTAAATCAACGTCTTGTACCTGCACGCGTATTTACCTCTTTTGGTTTATGGCTTGTAATGCTCCGGCCTACCCTATTTCTCCCGTCAGATTTAACACCCGAGTTGCCGGCTGGTAGATCCCGCATCAAGTGCGGGATGACCAGAGTGGGTGCGGGATGACCGGAGTGGGTGCGGGATGACCGGAGTTGGATGCGGGATAACAGGATGTACAGACTAATTGCATAGTATAAGTGCAGCCATTTAAATTCATTCACCATCTGAACTAAAGCGAAAGACTCACCCTTTACTTCCCTCTTCCCGGCCATTTATCCTGTCATCCCGGCCTCCTCTTACGTCATCCCGGCCTTCTCTTCCGTCATCCCGGCCCTGAGCCGGGATCTACGCCCAACTCACTCAGCAGTCTGGTTTAACACCCAAGTTGCCGGCTGGTAGATCCCGCATCAAGTGCGGGATGACCGGAGTTGGATGCTTAACAATCGGAGTTGAGCATTTAACAACCGAATTTGAGTGCCTAATAACCGGAGTTGGGTGCTGAATTACCGGAGTTGAGTTCGGGATGACCCAGGTTAAACGTACGCTGTTCAACCAAAACAACACCTCTTACTCGCCCAAACTTTTAGTTCGATACTTTTTAGTTCAGCTTTTTAGTTCGGTAAAACCGGAATGAATTACGATAATTATGCATTTATAAAACAACTACAGCAAGTTAGGATTGCGGGATAAAAGCACCATCTGCTTGTAACAAGATGATATTTAGGAGAATAAAATGACGTTTAGATATGGTATCGATCGTCTGGATCTGGACACAGTCAACGGCATTGCCGACGGCAGCATCAAAGCCGAACTGTGTCAGGAAGCGCTGGAAAAAATCAACGCCAGCCGCAGCAACGTAGACGTGATGGCCGCCTCAGACAAGGCCGTGTACGGTATTAACACTGGTTTTGGTCCGCTGTGCGACACGCAAATCTCTCCAGAAGAAACCAATCTGCTGCAAAAAAACCTGCTTATCACTCATGCTGTTGGGGTTGGCGAGCCAATCGCTAAGCCCATTTCTAAGCTGATGTTAATCACCAAAGTTCACGCGCTGAGCCAGGGCTTCTCAGGTATTCGTCTGGAAACCGTGGAGCGTATGCTGAAGTTTATTGAGCTGGATCTTATTCCTGTTGTGCCGGAGCAAGGCTCTGTGGGTGCATCGGGCGACCTGGCGCCGCTGTCTCACTTATTCCTGCCGCTGCTTGGCGAAGGTGAATTCTGGCAGGGTGACAAAATTGTACCTGCGGCCGAAGCACTAAAAGAACATGGCCTGGAGCCAATGGAGTTGCACGCCAAAGAAGGCCTGGCGCTGATTAATGGCACTCAGTTTATCCTCTCACACGCCATTACCGCGCTGACCAAAATGCGCTACCTGCTCGATTTGGCTGACGTTGCCGGTGCCATGAGTATTGAAGGTATGCAGGGCAGCCAGTCGCCGTTCCGTGAAGAGCTGCACCAAATTCGCGCCTTTGCCGGTAACCTGGAAGTGGCCAAGCGGATGCGTCGTTTATTCAAAGACTCACAAAATATGGCCGATCACGAAGAGTGCGACCGCGTACAGGACCCGTATTCACTGCGTTGTATTCCACAGGTGCATGGTGCGTCTCGTAACGCCTACAACCACCTTAAAGAGCTGGCAGAGATTGAAATGAACTCAGTCACCGACAACCCGATTGTGATCAGCAGCGAAGAAGCCATCTCAGGCGGTAGCTTCCACGGTCAGCCGTTGGCCATGGTGCTGGATTACGCATCGATTGCAGCCGCTGAGCTGGGTAACATTTCAGACCGCCGCTGTTATTTGCTACTGGAAGGTCTGCACGGCCTGCCGCGCCTGTTAACCACTTCTGGCGGTCTGAACTCGGGCATGATGATCCCGCAGTACACCACCGCAGCTTTGGTCACCGAAAACAAATCACTGTGCTTCCCGCCATCGGCTGACAGCGTACCCACCTCCATGGGCCAGGAAGACCACGTGTCTATGGGCAGTATCTCGGGTCGTAAACTGAATCAGATCCTGGGTAACCTGGAAAAAATCTTTGCCATTGAGCTGATGTATGCTGCTCAGGCCATCGAGTTCAGACGTCCTAACACCTGCTCAGACCTGATTGAAGAGAACTTTGCGCTGATCCGCAGCAAAGTCGCCAAACTTGAAGAAGACAGACTGCTTAAGCCTGACATTGATCACATGGTAGCATTGGTTAAGTCACAAGCATTTACGGTTAACTAAGGGGAAAATAACAATGACCACAACACTGAGTTTTCAGGACCAAATTAAGCAAGGGATCCCCAGCGAGTTGCCTGCGCCAAAGGCTTACCCGGCAGGTGCCAACCGCGCCCCTAAGCGTAAAGACATTTTATCAGCCGACGAAAAGCAACTGGCGCTGCGCAATGCGCTACGCTACTTCCCGAAAGAATGGCACCAGGAGCTGGCAGCTGAATTTGCCGAGGAGCTGAAAAACTTCGGCCGTATTTACATGTACCGCTTTAAGCCTAACTACGACCTTAAAGCGCGCTCTGTCAGCGATTATCCTGCTAAGTGTCAGCAAGCCGCAGCCATCATGCTGATGATCGACAATAACCTGGATCCGGCAGTTGCGCAGCACCCGGAAGAGTTGATCACTTACGGCGGTAACGGCGCGGTATTCCAGAACTGGGCGCAGTATCTGCTGGCCATGAAATACCTGAGCGAGATGGAAAACGACCAGACACTACACATTTACTCTGGTCACCCGATGGGCTTGTTCCCGTCAAGCGAAGACGCGCCGCGCGTTGTTGTCACCAATGGTATGATGATCCCGAACTACTCTAAGCCTGATGACTGGGAAAAATTCAACGCGCTGGGCGTGACTCAGTACGGTCAGATGACTGCTGGTTCTTTCATGTACATTGGCCCACAGGGCATTGTTCACGGTACCACCATCACTGTGATGAACGCATTCCGCAAAGTCCTTGAAAAAGGCGACAGCCCGAAAGGCAAAGTATTCCTGACCGCCGGTCTTGGTGGCATGAGTGGTGCACAACCTAAAGCCGGTAACATCGCTAACTGTATTACTGTCTGTGCCGAAGTGAATCCGGCTGCTGCCACTAAACGTCACCAGCAAGGCTGGGTTGATGAGCTTATCGACAACATGGACGAGCTGGTTGCGCGCGTTAAGACCGCGCAGGAGAACGAAGAAGTGGTATCGATTGCCTATATCGGTAACGTGGTTGATGTCTGGGAAACCTTCTATGAGCAGGATATTTTCATTCACCTGGGGTCAGATCAGACGTCGCTGCACAACCCCTGGTCAGGCGGTTACTACCCGGTCGATATCAGTTTTGAAGAGTCTAACCGACTGATCCGCGAAGAGCCGGAAGTCTTCAAAGAAAAAGTCCAGGCCACGCTGAAGCGTCATGCCGATGCGGTGAACAAGCACACTGCCCGTGGCACTTACTTCTTCGACTACGGCAATGCTTTCTTGCTCGAATCATCTCGTGCCGGTGGCGATGTGATGGCTGAAAATGGCATCGACTTTAAATATCCGTCTTACGTACAGGATATTCTTGGCCCAATGTGTTTTGACTACGGCTTTGGCCCATTCCGCTGGGTATGTGCTTCTGGCAATCCGGCTGATCTGGACAAAACCGATGCCATTGCAGCTGAAGTGCTGAATAAGATCATGGCGGAATCGCCGGAAGAGATCCAACAGCAGATGCAGGACAACATCACCTGGATCAAAGATGCCAAGCAAAACAAACTGGTTGTTGGCTCACAAGCTCGTATTCTGTACGCCGATGCACAAGGTCGTATGGAAATCGCCAAGGCCTTTAACGATGCAATTGCTCGTGGCGACATTGGTCCTGTGGTATTGGGCCGTGACCACCACGATGTAAGTGGTACCGATTCACCGTTCCGCGAAACGTCCAATATTTATGATGGCAGTCGCTTTACCGCAGATATGGCCATTCACAACGTGATTGGCGACAGCTTCCGTGGTGCAACCTGGGTGTCTATCCACAACGGCGGTGGTGTTGGCTGGGGTGAAGTGATCAACGGCGGTTTTGGTATGGTACTGGATGGCAGCAGCGACGCTGAGCGTCGTCTTAAGTCTATGCTGTTGTTCGATGTTAACAATGGTATTGCAAGACGCAGCTGGGCCCGTAACGAAGAAGCCAATTTTGCAATCAAACGCGAAATGGCCCGCACGCCTAAGCTGAAAGTAACCCTGCCAAATGGCGTAGACGACGAGATTCTCAATAACCTCTCGCTCTAAACGCTAACAATCGGTATGAAAAAATGGCTGCTCCTGGGTAGCCATTTTTGTCTCTGCGCTACTTTATCTGACAAAGTCGGACAGTGTCACATGACATAACAGGCTGCCCCTTTAAGTGTCTTTAATATGTCATAATTTTGAAGCTTTACTGCCATACACCAAGCGCAAAATAGACCAAGACATTATCCCATTATGTCTTGTATTATCAGACAACGAGCCAGTTTCTGGCTCTTTTTTTGTTGCTAATTTTTTGTTATAGACTAACATATCCTTGTTAAAAAATTTGACAGGGACACCATTTATGACCCGCACTGAAAAACTACTATATCGCTTAATCTTGGCAGAATTACTCAGTTGCCATCCAACCCCATTATCTTTATCAACACTTAGGCTTCAGGGCGTAACAAAGCACCGTGTCAATTGCCAAAAGGTAATAGACATTATGCTTGAGCAGCAAGTTATTGTAATGTCTCATTTGGGCGAAATAACACTGCCCCCTGAAAGTAACCTTATCAAACAGATTGAACATGCTAATGCTCCTGATTTAGCTCAGGTTGAATAGCTTACCCACAGATTTTGTGACTATCTTGTGAGTAACTCAAGGATAAAAGTGGTCCAAGAAAGCAAAGCTGTTTCAAACCGCACATCGGGTTTACCCAAACTCAATCACCGCGCCGCCGGGAATGCCCCCCGGTATCCACATGAGCAATCAGTGGCGCAATGCCGGTAATAAAGACGCGCCCGTTCCGTCGATATCAGACAATAATTCAAGGCCCAGGATCTGCGCTACCACAGGATAAATATCGAGGTTTTTCACCGGGCCAATCTTCACCCCCTGTTTAAACGCCGGGCCCACTGCAACAAAGGTCGCATGCATATCCTGTGTAACGGCAAAGCCATGCGTGCCATAGTGTTTGTCTTTGTCATCGTATGCAAAATAACGTGGTGCCTGAGTTTCAATCACAATATCAGCCGTCGTTGCATCTATCGTCACACCGCGACTTTTGAGTGTTTCTTCACTGAGGATATCATAGCGACCGCGAGCATTGCGTTTCAGCTGTGCCCGAATCTCTTGCAGGTCCATCTCCGTATTGGGTTGTTTATATAACCAGACCTGCGTACCACTGTTCTTTACTATAAAATCACTCAGATCAATGCCCAGATCAGAAAGCTGCAAACTCCGCTCAGGATCCAGCTGGGCCATACCATGGTCTGACACAATGATAAGGTTGACGTCCTGCTCTACTTCGCGCTGTATGCGCCGCGCCAGCTGACCTATCAATTTATCCACCTTTTGCACCGCCTCATAAGTCTGTTGTGCATCAGGACCAAATTCATGGCCCATGGTGTCGACGAGTGAAAAATACCCGGCAACAAAGCGGGGGCGAGTCTGCTCTGGCAACTTCAGCCATTGAATAATTTGATCAATGCGCTGCTGATAATCACTGTGCTTTGAATAGTGGTAAAAATAGCTGGGAGTCATACCATTGAAGCGGGCATCGGATTCGGGCCAGAAATAGGTTGCCGCTTTTAACCCTTGCATTTGCGCCAAATTCCAAAGCGGGATCCCTTTTAACCATGAGCTGTCATCCTGACCATGCCCCATTTTATAACACTGGTTACGGTCTTTGTCGCAAAAGTGGTTGCCCACAATACCATGATTGGACGGCAGCAAACCGGTTACAATAGACAAGTGGTTGGGAAAAGTCTTGGTAGGATATACAGGCTCCAGATACTCGGCCCTCACTCCCTGCGCTGCCAAAGAAGCCAGATTCTTTGCATTATGCTTTTCAATGTAGTCCCAGCGAAAGCCATCCAGTGAGAATATCACCACACTTTGATCAGATGCCTGACCAGGTGACGCCTTAACTGATGCTGCCTTAACAGGTAATGTAAAAGCAGCGCTAAAAACCGTGGTAATAAAAATCAGCAAAGCCGATAGTGCGCGAGTTGTCATCATGCCCATTTGTTCCTAAAACAATAAACCAACGGGCGCACTGTAAAACTAAAAGATGAATAAAATGAAGGACCTTT
Organism: Pseudoalteromonas sp. XMcav2-N; assembly: GCF_024124545.1. Lineage (GTDB taxonomy): Bacteria > Pseudomonadota > Gammaproteobacteria > Enterobacterales > Alteromonadaceae > Pseudoalteromonas. The sequence continues at coordinate 208,778 of NZ_JAMXSF010000007.1, read as the reverse complement.
TGCCGAGACAGGGCCTATTTTCGACTAATCACAGATTTTCAGGACGAGTCACCCCGCCCCGTTTTCAGTTATCGTAGATGCTGAACCAGAGCCCACTGCTCACCTGTGCAACTCACTTCAGCCAGCGCGCCATTGATCATCACCAGATTGGGCGCAATATGAGACACGTCCACTCCCGTCACAACCGGAATCGTCAAATCCTCTAACGCCATTTTGACCGCAGTCTCTCCGTCAAACGCTTTTCCGGCACTCCCCGAAACGGCATTGCGACCAATAAGAATACCGGCAGCATGTTCAAACGCGCCGCGTAACTTGAGACTCTGTAAAGCCCGGTAATAGCCAGTTGGCGACTGCTCAGCATTTTCAAAATAGAAGATAAGCTTGTCATCCGGGTGCCTGTCAAGCAGTCTTTGCGGATCAAAATACTCAGAGCCAAACATCAGCATATGCGTGTCCAGGCATCCTCCCAACAAGCGCCCGCTAAACGACACTGAGCCATCAAGCTGTTCATCATGATTTATTCGCTGCCAGCCACTTTGCTCTGTCAAATTAAATACCGCTTCGCTGTCTTGCGCATAATTGCTGTAGCCTTGTTCAAAAAAAGGCGCGGGAATTTGCGTAAACGAACCGCCTGATGCCGTATACAAGTGCTTAAAAGTGTTAGCGGTCAAGGGATCCGACTGTGCAAGTGAAAGCTGCATAAGGTTAGTGCAATGACACGTAGCCCAGCCCAGTTTACTGGTAAATGCGCTCAGCACGGTGCTGATATCTGAAAACCCCATTAGCCACTTAGGCCGGGCATGTTGCAGTGCCTCCCAGTCGAGCAAGGGCAACAAGTCCATGGCAATTTCACCGCCCCAGGGGGCCATAATGGCATCAACCTGATCGTCCATTAAAAACCGCATAAGCTCTTCAACGCGCTGAGCTACCGGTGCGCTGACATGCAGTTGGTCGTCCCTTAAACACTGACCTTCGAGCACCTTAAACCCACGTAGCACCAGGTCTTGTAACACTCTGTCAAGGCGAGCGTGCAAAGGTGTTGGTACACCACTGGAAAAGGCGGTAACAGCAATAGTACTGCCAGAGGTTAAGGGAGCGGGATAGTACATAAGGCATCCTTTTTACATGCTAAAAATTTAAAACCATTTAATTCATCACGTTAGGCATGTATTAATCACATAATTTCCTCACTTTGTCACCTCGTTTCGCGCCTTTCTCACGCTTTTTGTACTTGTTCAGACAACAATGAGCTCAGCTTTTTACGAAACGGATAAAACAATGAATAAGTTGAACGCACTAAGCTTAACACTCTGTACTTTATATACGGCTTGTGGCGCGGCCCAGCAATCGTCTGAGCACATTCGCCCCTGGCAACAATTTACGCAAAGTGAAACGGCAATCCCCCGCCTGAACAATGCGCCACTCATAGATGGTGAGCTCTCTGCCACGGAGTGGCAAAATGCTCGTGTGATCACGGAGTTTGTTGAATTCCGTCCAACCGTCGGCGGGACCCCCAGATATCCGATCACGGCATATGTTGCCTACGATGAACAATACTTTTATGTTGCAGCAAAAATTACTCAACCCGCCAATACCATTATGGACAGAGTGCTTACCCAGGGTGAGCGGATCTGGAACGAAGACTATTTTGGCCTCATCATAGACACCAATCATGACAAATCAGACGGCTACCTGTTTCATGTTACTCCTTCTGGTGTGCGTGAAGACGGCCTGGTTAATGGTACCGAGTATATCGCCGAGTGGAAAACGCTGTGGTACGCCAAAACTCAGCAACAGGACGACGGCTGGACTGTTGAAATTGCAATCCCCATGCAGTCTATGTCTTTTGACCCGGATGCCAAAAACTGGGGGCTACAGCTACGCCACAAACTATCCAGCCCTTATGTCCAGTCTTTCTGGAATCTCAATAACCCTAACTCGTATGGCTGGCATGCCTCACAAACTGCGCCGATCTCCGGGCTCAACAACTTAGATCAGGGCCTGGGAATCGAAGTCAAACCTGGCCTGGCTTACAAAGAAACACAGACTGAGAGCCGCTTTGAGCCTTCACTGGATGCGACCTATCGGTTTACTCCGAGTCTGACAGGTCAGCTTACACTCAATACAGATTTTTCGGGTACAGACGTTGATGAGATTGAAATGAACATGACACGGTTTGGCCAGTACTACAGTGAAAAACGCGATTTCTTCTTGCAGGATAGTCAGATTTTTCGTTTCGGCGGCATGGACGATGACGATTACAATGGCATGCCCTTTTATTCGCGCCGCATTGGTCAGGGCCCGCAGTCAGGTATACTGGATGTAAATTGGGGGACCAAATTAACCGGCCGGATTGGCAACACAGATCTTGGCATACTGAGCGTCAATCAGGAACGTGACGGCAATCTCGAGGAAACGACCCAGCTTAGTGTAGCCAGAGCCAAGCAACATATTGGCGAGCACCACCAGCTCGGCGCTATTTTCACCCATGGCAGTGCAGATGACAGTCACAACCAGGCACTGACAGGTATTGACTATCGCTTTGATGATTTACTATTTGGTGAAGAGCAGTTTATTGCCAATGCCTTCTATCAGTCTGTGGACGTCCCCAACGAGACCACCGATAGCGATGGTAAATCCTATGGCCTGGCATTCAAATTACCCAATGATAAGTTTTATCTGGATACCAAGTATCGCTATATCGGCAAAGATTTTAATCCGGCGATGGGCTTTGTGAACCGTACCGACCTTAAATACTATCACCTCACCAGTCACTATCGGGTTCGCCCACAATCAGGCTGGCTGGGAGACAATCTCAACCTCTATCAGGTCAGAACCTATTATAAGCGCTGGGAAAATACCGAAGGCGAGAAGAAAGGTCAGCAGCTGTTCTTGCAGCCTTTAGTGGTACAAACCCGGTCTCACGACTATTTCTCCATCAGTTACGATATGTACAACAAAGTGCTCAGAAACCCCTTTGAGTTTCGCGACAATATTCAGTTTGCCGAGGGGGAATATGATTACAATCAATGGAACATTTATTATGAAACAGCCAGCGACCGGCCTGTTTTTGTTAGTGGCCGGCTCGTCAAAGGGGACTTTTTCGATGCCGACCTTGAGCGCTTTAGTCTGACCATTAACACTCGCCCAAACAAGCATTTGTACGTGCAACTTGGCCGTCATATGTACTACTACGAACGCGCCGGCGAAAAGAGCAACATGTACAACACCCGGCTAAAAGTGAATATTGCCTTTAACAGCGAGTGGTCGTGGAACTCACTGTTGCAACACAACACCCAATCCAACAGCTTCTCGCTCTTTAGTCGGTTGCGCTACGAACCTGCACCGGATGAGCTGTACCAGCTAAGTATCAACAAGGGTTATGACCTTGAGGACGGCTGGCACGATAAAAAACGCGTTTTTTCCGAAACAGCCATCAAACTAAACTACACCTATCGCTGGTGATCTAACCCTGAGTAATGGGCGTTGTCAGTTAGCAGCAACGCCCATGCAGTTACCTCGCAACGGTTTTATAGACATCACTTCTGAATGCGGCTTTTCGGCCATAGATCACCTGCGCATCATGCACATCAAACCCCATATATGAGCCGATATCTTGCCTGGATAATGGATGCAAGCCTTCATCGGTGATCTTATACCTGGCCAGCTCATGCCATTCTTTGGTCATCAGGTACACCACGCCTTTTTCCAATTCCAGGTTCGAAAAAGGCTCCAGCTCACCAATTTTTTCACCCTGAGCCTGCTCAAGGCCATTCAAGATGCTGGCGAAAGGAAAGCGATACAGCTCATAGTCCATGTTGGTCAGATAAACATAGTCAGGCGTTGAGGGATCGGTCATCGCTGACATCCAGCCATGAGGCAGCTGTGCAACCTGTTGCATCTGCCGGTTATATATCTGCACGCGCTTAAGTTCGTTTTGTTTCACCGACAAGGCAAACAAGCTATTACTCAACCAGCTCTGACGGTAGATGTAACCATCGAAAAACAACGTATTACCTTGTTGTGCTTCGTTGGTTGGGATCAGCCACATTGCATGGTTGTCGTGATTAATTAGTAGTAACTCATCATCTGGTGACAGCGCCATATCCCTGAGGCGTACATGATCGGGCAGCCTGGGAAGCGGCTTAGCCTGCTCTTGCGGACGCTGATAATACACCTGAGAACTGCCGGAACGATCAGAAATGAAATAGACGCCACTTTCGGTATGCGCCAGACGAGGTGAGCGGTCAAGCCCGCTGCTGTTATCCAGCATAAAACCGGTTTCCAGCCACTGGAGCTCTATGTCTTTATCATATGTGGTAAAGATATAATCCGCACCATTGCTATGACGCGCGAGATTGCAACAGATCTTGTCACTGAGACTACTCAGCAAAGTCTCACTCTTATCATCGAACGACTGATGAACCAACTGAGTGCGAGGGCTGGAGGATGAAAAGACAACTCCTTTGTAAGCATGGTCCCAAATTGCCCCATGCATCAATCCGGTGCGAGAAAGCTGCAAAACCTGTTTATTGGAATCAGGTTCATAGCTCAGCACCCGGCTGTTTCCGTCATTAGTGTGCACTGTCAGTAGCAGTGCCCGAGTATCAGGATGAGCATCCAGGTATGCAAGACGCCAGGATGATTCTAATTTAGTCGGCAATTTACTGATTTCGCCCGAGAAACTCAGCTTGTATAACTCGTTTTTGTGCTCGAAACGGCGCTCGTGTGCCAGCGCGTATATACGGTCTTCTGCCGGGACATAAATACTATCGTGATAAATCAGGTCACAGTTATACAGTGCCTCGGAGGGGGCCTCAAGTTGCCGTGTTGTCAGGTCGAGTCGTGCTTTAAACCAACCACATTGCTCTTTGTAATACCCTTTAAAAATCAAAAACTCACCCTGACCGCCCAGTAGCTGCTGAAGGTGGTAATCTGGTGTTGCAACAATCTGGGGCAAGGTATCATTTTGTGCACCATAACTTGCTACCCACAAACTACGTCCCAGCTCTACGGTAATATTTAAAAATGCAAGGTGTTCATACTCTGGTAATACAACGGGGTACATTTTCCCACCCTTAACCCGGCTCATCGCCTGACTTTCTCCGTACTGCCATGAAGGTTCACCGCCATCATGCCAAATCAGACCTGCCAGCAAACCAAAGAGTAAAACCAGGCCAGGCATAAGAAAACGACGTACAGAAAATTTTGGTTCTGGTTGCTGTGATGAAAAAGCCTCAGGGGCTTCTGCGCCCACCCTGATTGGTGCAATAAAGCGATAACCTTGTTTAGGGACTGTTTGAATATATTGAGGAAGTTTAGGATCGTCACAAAACGCTTTTCTCAGATTAGCGACCAGCTTATTAATGGCGTTATCGGTGACAATAGACCCCTGCCAAATCACATTCTGTAATTCGTCACGTCCAATAATACGATTGGGGTTATCGATGAAGAATTGCAGTAGCGAAAGCTGTCTTGGGTCCAGCGTGACGCTGTGATCACCGTTAATGAGTTCGTTCGTTTGGTGATAGAGGCGAAACTCGCCAATTTGAATAAAATCCATGGACTTCTCGTCAATCATGCCTCTTTTTGTTCTAATCACTATGAATAGAACGCGAATTGGGCAATATCGGGCTGCTTATTATTCTTCTGTTCCGTAACTGTTTCGCGGCAATACTATGCGCGGCACTACTTTCTGGTGCCTCTCACTTCAAGGTCAGCCAGAGCAAAACAAATCATGCCCTAGTCTATAATCATCTCCATGCATTGCAACCCACCAGTAAGATATCATTGCAAAAATCTGCTTCAGCCAATGAATAAGCAGGTGGCATCCTGCCTGTCAGAAGAAAATATGTGTGATACCCCTCTCGATAATGGCTAAGAATTGTACAGATTTTAAATTCACTTTTGCCACTTATAAACTATGCTTACCCTGCTCACAAAACAACCAAAGGAAGTGCGAGTTTATTTCGCTAAACAGAACAGGTGTGTTTATGAAAAGTTTAAAATTGTTGCTGGCAGCGTCTTGCCTGACAGCCCTCATAGCCGGGTGTGGGGGGTCATCGGACAGTGGCCCGTCTCCGAGCCCAAATCCAAACCCCAATCCAACAACTAATCAAGCTCCATCAGTCAGTATTACTGGCGACAGTGAAGCACTGGAACAGACCGCCGTTTCACTCAAGGCCGATGCCACAGACAGTGACGGCAACATTGCCAGCTATAGTTGGAGTATCACTTCCGGACCGACAGCTACACTGAATAACAGCACCACCAGTGATGTCAGTTTTACAACCCCGGAGGTCACACAAGATACCCCTATGGTGCTTTCCGTTACTGTCACTGATGACGACGGCGCCACCGCTACTGCTACAAAAAACTTTACAGTAAAGCGTTTAGTCAGATCGGTTACGCTAACCGGTGTAGTCACCGATGCTCCGATTGCAAACGCCGCATTAACTGTTTACGTGGGTGATGAATCCTTCCCGACAACTGCAGGTAATAATGGTACTTATACTATTCAGCTGGATGTTGATGATTCAGCCGTAAACAAACTCATTCGTATCAAAGCCAATGGTGGACCAGATCAAGAGAATGTCGAGTTTTACTCTCAGTTGGAAAGCTTTGCGTCGGTCACTGAGCAGGCAGGGGGCGACGGGGTCGTCAATAGCACCGAGAACTTCGGGGTTAACATTACCAATGTCACAACTGCTGAATATGCTTTGGTCACACGCGCTGTCGATGGTATTCCACAAACGACCAACGAGCTGAACAATGCACTGGTGGGCGTTGATGCCAATGAAAAGCTCACCCTGTCTGCATTGATCAAGTTGGTTGTCGACGGCAGTGGTGATAAGAAGTTTTCGCTTCCTCAAGGCGTTAGCAATACATTTCAACTGGTTTCCAGCCAGGCTGCCACTACTGAGCTGACCAACACCATCAACGACGATGACCCTACGCTAATTGACAAGACCAAAGAAGAAATCAAAAACGACGATAAGCTGGTAGACAATGGCGAAGGCTCTATCGCGGGATCCTATTTTATTGGCTCAACGCGATACTTCCGCAGCCACTTCACAGAATTGACCTTGAATGAAGATGGAACCGGGACTTTTACTGATCATACCGCCGGGACTATTACCTGGACACAAGCCACGAATGGCGCAGTCAGTGTCGTGTTTGGTGATGGTATCTTCTCGCCAAGACACAGCTGTAAAAATTCCGAAGGCATGAACTTCACCTGTTACTCGCGTTATAAAACCGCCACATTCAGTATTTATGACGACAATAGTTTTGCCAAAGCCATCAGTTTGACGGCCGTACGAGACGAAATTAAAGCCGATGATGATACCGTTCTTAATGCTGATGTCAGTGATACAGAAGATTTCACTCTGGTTGTGCGCGGCAATACGATTAGCCCCACAGCAGCCCAATTGCAGGGGGTTTGGCACTTTGACCAAATGTACTACCTGATGGGCGGTGAAACTGGTAACGAATACTATCAACCACAAACCAGTAAAATGATGTTTAATCAGGATGGAAGTGGTAAATCCACACTACCAGATGGTACTGAACGAGATTTCAGCTGGCAGATCAGTGGCAATAACCTGGTTGTGATGCTCGCCAAGACGGACGCTATGGAAGCGCAAACGCTGACCTACTGGATGTTGAAGTCACTGCAAAACGGCTTTCAGTTTTGGGCACTTACAAACGATGCGGTAGCAACCACACCGGATAAAATGGCCTCCATGACACATCGCCGCCGCACCGGGATTATGATGCCCGAGCAAAGCATCACTTTGAATGACGCCATGGCACAGGGGCGCTTTATTCCATACTTTGGAGCAAACCTGCCACAGAATTATTTCTTTGATAACTTCGTCAATGGCGTCACCTACATGCAACTGAATAAAAATACGCAGGTCTGGGAGACAAATGGCCGCACCTTGTCAATTAATAGCTACTTTGACAGCATGAATGGCAAAAATGTGCACCAATGCCCTGAAGGCGCGACGCCGGAAAGTTGTTCAGTTAACTTTAGCGACAAATATGACGTAATCTCAATGAGTAACGACAGCTGGTACGTGCGTCATAGCTATACCAGCGCCTTTGACCAGGGTCCAGGTAGCACCTACATGATCAAATACATGAAGTCTGCTCCCACATTGTCTCAGTTTGACTATATGTGGATGGACAACCGGACTTTCCACATGCTCAACGACAGTAATCAGGTAGAAAGAAAATACTACTTCCTGAACTATAATGACGATGACACCTTTACACGCGTCATTCGCGATAATAATTTCAGCGAAATCGGTACTTACTCTGTTAAATCGGGCAAGCTACATTCTGATGAATCAGGCTCGGTAACAGTCAGTGACTTCATGGGCTTTGACCGTGATTATGTCAAGGTATGTAACTATCCGCTGGACACCAACTGTGACCAGGGCATGCAAATGACCTACTATCTCAACGGCCAGGCAGCAAACAAAGCCAGCATGGTAAAACCACCCGTGCCGACTTATTCGACTGATATGCTCACGGGTGCCTGGTACGACCCCAACGAGCCTGACTTTGTCGTGGTGATCCGGGATGGCAAATGGGTGCATATGGAGTTGAAGTCGGATGATGCACCTGATGCAATGGCGGGTCTGGAAGTAGGCTATGCTAACTGGGATGAAAGCACCGGCGAGTTTACAGTCGATATGATATTTGACGCCAATGGCTCGTATGGCTTTGACTCCAAGCTCAAGCACATCATAACGATTGACGGCAATACCCTGACGATAGATGTTGAAGGCGAGCCTTCTTTCACCTTAACGCGCCTTGTTGATGCAAACAACCCCTTAGTAGGTGCGTTTGTTGAGTATCCGCTCCATCAAGGTCGGATTTGGGTCACCGCATTCATGCCTGATAACAAGTTTTTTGAAGCCGACTTTGAAAGTGAAGACCCGGCCATGGCCGGCATTAATTATGGTAGCTATAACTACAATGCCAGTACCGGAAAAACAACCCTCACCTTCGAGCTTAATCAGCTTGCCGACAGCGACACTATGTTTGCAATGTTCCTCAACGGTGATGTGATCCAGTGGAAAGATGGTAACGACCTGGGCATAGTCCAGCGTGTTAAACCTATGTCTGGTCAACCCATGTTCGATAGCCATACATTAATGTACGAGCGTTTTGCGCTGATCAACGGCGCACAAACCATGTACGTTGAGCTACATTCTACGAATTCACTGGCTGAGATAGTCACAGACGGGCAAACCCGTGCCTATACCTGGTCTGTTAATCAGGGTCAGCTTATGCTGATGGCTAATACCCCATCTGCAGGACTTAGCGCCGAAGGATATGTAATTTCACCGAGCTCTACGCTCGACGATGGCTGGAAAGTCTCTGTTCTGAAGATGATGGAGCCCGATCCTGTCATTGAGAATGACGCCGTTGACTCATATATGCGCTTTGATGCGGATATGCGCAGATAACTTGGCCTTACTGCGACCCTGTCAACGGCAGGGTCGCATTTATACCCATTTTACTTACACCTCATCCACCTGATGACGCATCAGATTCCTGATGGATCAGCTAAGTGCCCTTTGCTAACCTAGTGAGCTCCGAGATTGCCAGCTCGACATCCGCCTGCTCAGTGCGCCAGTTACTAAAAGCACAGCGGATCGCGGCCCTGCCCTGCCAAACCCCGGGTGTCATAAAGACCTGACCAGCCTCATTTAGTTGCGCCAGTAATGACTGTGTATCATGCTTATTTGAAGCACTTGCTGAAAACAGCACAACATTAAGGTTGCATGGCTTAAGTAGCTCATACTCTGACGATGCAGCAATCCAATTGGCCAACGCACTGGCTTGCGCGATATTGCGTTGGATCTGCGTTTTTATGCCTTGTTTGCCATAGGCAAGTAATGTCGCCCAGACAGGCAATGCTCGAAACCGCCTGGAATTTTCGATACCCAGAGACATAAAAGGGCGTGCTTTATCATCATTGGCCAGGTAGGGCGCATCAACATTATAAGTCTCAAACAGGGTTTGTGGGTGACGCGTAAGAAATACCCCGCAGTCGTATGGCACGTTTAACCATTTGTGGCAATCAAGCGTGATACTGTCTGCCAGTTCAATGCCCTGAGTTCTGCCAGCAGCGCCTGTTAAAAGACGCTCGAAGATGCCAAACGCCCCATCTACGTGCAACCAGGCCTGATGTTCACGGCATAGTTGCGCCACCGTGACCAAATCGTCAAAATCTGTGCCGGTGACTGTGGCTGCGCTCGCAATCACGACCTTTCCCTGGCTTTTGCATTGGCGAAGCTTTAACGCGAGATCCTGAGTATCTATAGCTTCGGTTTCACTTTGGCAAGCTACTTTTACCCAGGTATCCCGACCGAAACCAGCCAGCCCGAGCGCCTTGACCATACTGGCATGTGGCGTCGCTGAGAACACAGTGCAGTCCAAATCTTTACATCCCGCTTTTGCCACATCAATTCCCTGCCGACTTCCCGCATATTGCCGTGCTGCCATCGCCCCAAGCACATTAGCAGCGGTGGCGCCCGTGGTCATCACCCCTTCGAATGCAGCGGGTAATTCAAACAGCGATACTAACCAGTCGATGGCCTGACGTTCAACGTCGCTTGCTATCGAATCACCCCCTTTGGACACATTCTGATTGTATAGCGTGACCAGCCAGTCAGCATAAGTCGCCACAGGGTTTGCGCCTCCGGTAACAAACCCCCAGTAACGCCCTCCGTTACTGGCAGATAATTGAGGCGCGATTTCTGTGCTAAAAATTTGCCCGAACACCTCAAATCCAGCAGGCTCGTCGCTAAGTCCCCTGTGTTTCAGGCGGGCTAACGGATTACTTACCCGCCGTGTATCCAGTGACAGATTGAATGCCTGACATTCAAGCTCAAGTGCACCAAGCATCTGTGCAAATGTCGGTAATGATAGTGACTGCATAATGACTCCTTTTGACTTTACCCGTAAACCTTAACGTGATAGAAAAAAGAGAACAGATACAAAAAAGAGAACTTTTTAGATAACAGATGGGTAAGCAAGCAAAGTACAAAACCCTGGCCGGGCAGTTCATCACCGCCATAGAAGCCGGTGAATATGAGTTCGATCAGCCTCTCCCGTCTTTGCGTCAGCTGAGTGCGCTGTATCAGGTAAGCATGACCACCGCACTTGCCTGCTATCGGTACCTAGAATCTCTGGGTTATATAACGGCCGACCCAAAACGTGGTTTTTTCCCCTGCTTTAACCCACAACACACCTCTGCTATTGAATACGCCCAGTTTAATGCCAAGGCGTGCACTTTGCCCATCCCCCCACCCAGCCGGGTCAGATCAGGCTTTGCAACAGCACAACTTGACCCAACCCTGATAGACTCACAACAACTGCGTGCCTCTCTGGCGAGAACGATGCGAAGCGATCATACATTGTTCAACTATGGCGACCCGCTGGGTGAACAAGCGTTTCGGCAGGCATTATCAGAGCACCTAAAAACACAGGGGTTTATAATACATGCACAGGAGTTAGTCATCACTCAGGGCTGTCTTGATGCCGTTAAAACGGCGTTGGAACTCGTCACCAAAGAACAAGATATCGTTGCTGTGCCATCTCCTTGTTATACAGGCTTGCTTGATATACTCAGCGTAATGGGCAGACAAGTACTTGAGATCCCAAGCAATCAGGATGGTATCGATCTGGTTCAGCTGGAACATGCGATGGCCCGGCATCAGGTTGCTGCCTGCCTGATCAGTGCTAATTTCCAAAACCCAACGGGTCACAGCCTGAGTACACAGCAAAAAGCAGCATTAGCGAACATGGCCAGCCAGTATCGCATTCCCATCATTGAGGACGATGTATATCGCGAGCTGTGTCATACCGGCACCACCCCCTTACCTATCAAACACTTTGATCAGGATGGCTGGGTGATCTGGTGCAGCAGTATTTCTAAAACGCTGGCGCCGGGATTGCGCCTTGGCTGGTGTGCGCCCGGGCGTTTTCACCAGAAGTACAGTGACCTGATCCGCATTCGCTCTTTGGGGTGTAATCGTCCGCTCCAGCTGACCCTGGCCGACTACATAAGTCGGGGACACTATGCTCGGTACCTTAAAAAGCTCAATAGCAAACTTGCGTCGCAATGCAATCAGTACATACAGCTACTAACCAGGTTATTACCTGATAAGGTTAAGGTAAATCGCCCACATGGAGGGCTGGTACTTTGGTTTGAACTGCCAGGAGTCGATACCAAACAGCTGCAGAAGCGACTTAAAGAAGAACAAATATATATCCTGTGTGGTGATGCCTTTTCTACAACCACTCATTATCACAACTATATCCGCCTTAATTTTGGGCAGTGTATCCGTGCAGAGATAGAAACACAGCTTACAAAATTCGCACAAGCCGCCGCGCGTCTTCAGCGTCAGAAATCAGTCAAAAGCGAATCTAAAACTGGTACAAAACTTGTATAATTTTTAAACTACGAATTATGCGGTGGTTACTATCATGGATTTGACACAAGATGAGCTGGACTACATTCATCAGGTCGTTGAAACGTCCCAGTTTGATTTGCTTCAGGCACATTCTAATTTATGCAATGAGCTCGAAGCATTTACCAGTGACTTGTTAGAGGAGCTGGCTCAGCATGAAGCGAGCTACGCCCAAACCGAACGTCGGTTCGATACACATTTACGCGCTGCAAATATTCTTGAGTTTCCCACTCAGCCTGTGCTCCAGTCACTCAGCCGTACCCCAGGTAAATGGCACCCAGACCATCAAACACTGTTATCCATTATTGATGATTTACCCCATATCGTAGAAGGACATGGCATGCCACGCAGCTGGCGGTTTACACCCTACCCACCAGTCAAACTGATGTTAAACTTCCCGCGCGCTTCGTTCCATGTGGACTCGTTGTCTCTGACTGGCGCGTGTATCACGACTTTCCCGCTTAACGCCTCAGCCTATCAAGACTTGTTTGCTGTGCAAGGCGCAAGCCTGATGCTGCCAAATACTCAATTCATTCGTGTTGACATTGCTTCCGTTGCCAGTCGCGGTGACTACCGGCTGGCACTCAAGTTCGACCACTACACAGTCGCCAGCCCGACATTAAAGGTCTTTGTTGTCAGCAACTATGTACGACAACATGGCTGGCAATAAGGGCTAGAAAGTCTGGTAAATAACTCGGGCCGCAAGCAGTAAAAATGCGCAGCCGAGCAGCTTATCAATGATGGCTTGTTTCGCAGTCAGATCAAACCGCTCTCTGGCTGAGGCCGTAACGACAGACACGAAGAAATACCATAGCGCATCGATTACCAGAACCGTCATACACATGATAACCGCCGTCTGCAGTGTGAGTGCTTCCGGGTCGATAAATTGAGAGAACAGCGCCAGGAAAAAAATGGCCAACTTGGGGTTTAAAAAGGCGATGGCAAAGCCATCTTTTGCCGCTGCAAGGTAGCTTTTTGCATCATGCTCTTTAGCGACTTCAATCCCACTGCTTTTACTACTGAGGATCTTATACCCCATATACGCAAGATACGCCGCCCCAGCATACACCAGCCCCTGATAAACCAAGGGAAATTGTTCAATTAAACTGGCCAGGCCAAGCAAAGACAGACTGGCGTAGATCCCCACCCCGAAGCCGTGAGACAAGCTTGCCACTATCCCATGCTGGGCACTGTGATACAGACTATAACGCAACACAACCGCAAGACTTGGTCCGGGAGACATAGCCCCAACACAACATATAAACGCCAGACTTAACCAGGCTGTTAATTCCATCACACTTCCCCGCACATTAAAAAGCGCTCATTCTAACCGAGGACAAAGAGCGGGCCAACGTTTTAAAGTTTCCATGTATCAAATTCAATATCGTCCCGGTCCATCCGTTCATTATCGGTCTTTGGATGTCACTCTGTTATACACTTGCATAACCAGGTCAAAGCTCCCTACTGACACTCCCTGACACACCACCGTGTTTTACTGTCACCAACTTAAACAAGGAGACAAAAACATGAGTACTAACAGCATCGAAATCGCAACATTCAAATTGGCTAACGGCGTTACTGAAGCAGATTTTTTAAAGCAAAATGAAGAATTTATGGCATATGTGCAGAAGCAGCCAGGCCTTTTGTATCGCTCAGTGTCAAAGCATGCACCAAGCGGCACCTATACTGACATCGTATACTGGAATACGCTCGAAGATGCCAAGCGCGTGCAAGAAGCGTTCGAGCACGAGCCGGTTTGTCAGCAGTTTGCCGCACTAATTGACAAAGACAGCTTGTCATTAACTCTGACAGAGGCGGTTGCACAAACCCCTTGCAGTGAGTAACCTGACCAGGCTTTTCAATGCCGGGGCTTCGCCCCGGTTTGTCTTTGGAGATCACCTTGCACAAGTCTGAACGATTATTTCAGCTGGTTAATCTGCTTAAAAGCCGGCGTCTGGCCATCACCGCCAAGCAACTTGCCCATAGGCTCAATGTGTCAGAGCGCACCATCTACCGCGATATCCAGCACCTGCAAAGTTCTGGCGTTCCAATCGAAGGTGAAGCTGGCATTGGTTATCTGATAGCCCAGTGCGATTTGCCTCCCATGATGTTTACCGTTGCGGAGCTGCAATCCCTGCTGTTAGGTACACGTATGGCCAGTGCCTGGACTGATCCAGTCTTATCTGAACACGCCAGCAGTGCCATGGCCAAAATTGAAGCTGCACTGCCCGAACACCTCAAGCAACAGATAGACGACTTTCCCTACTTGGCAGCAAGCTTTGGCCACACAGAAGATCATCAAAGATTTAGCAGTACACTCCGTGAAGCTGTCGTCCAGAAACGCCAGGTCAGGTTACAGTATAAAGATGCAAAAGACGCTTTTAGTGAACGCGATATTGAGCCACTCGGGCTGGTGTACTGGGGTGGCAAGTGGACCATTATCGGCCATTGCCTTTTACGCAACGATTATCGTGAATTCCGACTCGACCGGGTGTGTGATATTACTCTGCTCACTCAGCCTTTTGTGCTCACTGAGCACAAAAACATGCAGCACTACATCGCGCTGGTAAAGGCGAAATATCAGGAACAAAGCGACGAAAGCAATCCTTAGAATCAGTTATTGCGTTGATGCTTATCGCCTTTATACACAGCTATCTGGCTCATCCGAGCTGTGTACTTTTTTTAGTCGATTGTTTTTATTTAATAAATTATCAATAATTCATTCTCAGTGGGTAAACCAGATCAAATAATTCGCCACACAAGCAACAATTATTAAACGCAAATGAGAGTTGTTATCATTTAAAATCACTGTTAGTATGCGCTCCCTCTGCAGTCCCGAAGCCGGGTTCCTTAGTTGTATGGAGTGTAAAATGCAATTCTCTCGCTCAAAGAATTCACCAAATCTATTGGCCAATGCCGTTAAAATCGCCCTGTTAGGTGCCGCTGTGAGCAGCACAGGTGCTGTCGCTGAAAACGCTGATGAAAACATCGAAAAAATTAGTGTATACGGTAAACACAATAAGCTGATCCTGGAATCAGGCACAGCTACCAAGTCAAACATGGCACTGATGCAAACACCTGCTGCCATTGTGGTTGTTGATAAAGAGTTGCTCAAAGCACAAAACGCCACCACGCTACAGGAGGCGCTACGTAATGTCAGTGGCCTGGGACAAGCCGGCAACAACTATGGCATAGGTGATAATCTGACAGTACGTGGTCTGGGTGTGAACTATACCTACGACGGCATGTACGGTGGTGCAGACTTAGGCAACAACTTTAACCCGACCCGCTCTATGACCAATGTCGAAAGCATTGAAGTGCTAAAAGGCCCGGCAACCGGGTTATACGGTATCGGTGCTGCAGGCGGTGTGATCAACCTGGTTGAGAAAAAGCCTCAGCAACAGGAGGCTTTTGAAATCAGCGCCAAAGCAGGTAGCTGGAACAGCTATGGCATTGGGTTTGATGCCACAGGTGGTCTGAATGATCAGTGGGCTTACCGCCTGGTAACGAATCACGAGCGCAGTGATGGTTATCGCGACCTGCAATCAGACAGAGACGAGATTTATGCCAGCCTGAGCTTTGACGTCAATGACAATCACAAGCTAATGCTTTCAACCGCATATATCAATGATGCGCTGCAAGTCGATTCAATTGGTGATCCGGTCAGAATCATGAACTGGGATAGCACCAGTGGCACGCCAGGTATGTTAACAGCAGCAGATTTGCCTAATGACCCTCAAATGGATGAAAAGGGCGAAAACTACTTAGGCGTTCAACTCACAGCGCAGCAACGCGAACAGCTTGCCGCTTCAATCCAGGCTACAGATGGCCTTAAGCCTTACAATCTGGGTGATGGCAACCTGATCTCACCTTTGTCTAAGCCAAACGAAGGTAAAGAACTGCGTATTAAACTGCGCCATGACTGGCATATCAACAATGATTCGACCCTGACGCAACAACTATTGTGGCGCAGCTATGATTCAGAGCTTGCCCGCCAGACTGGTGCATATAACTATGTTTACTGGAACCGCGCAACATCATACAACAAGCAACCAGTAAACATCATCAACCAGGATCCACGCGCCCCGCTAGTCATTGATGATGAGCTTCATCCTTTTGCCGCACGTCGTCAGGAATATCGCCGTCAGATTGCCGAGGAACAAACCTGGCAATACTTTGCCGACTTACAGCTGGGCTGGAGTCTGGGTGGCGTTATGGGTGAGCACCTGGTCAGCGTCAATTATGAAAACCGTGAAATGGCGTTAAAGAGCTGGTCTGTTTACGATGCCGACGGCGGAAATAGTGACAATGCAATCCCGTATATTCTGGATATTCGCAACCCGAACTGGGCAACCGGAGATATCATGGATTATGACCCGTCACTGCGCAGCAACTATGATAAGTCGTTAGATGCTTATGGGATCAGCTTCCAGGAAGTGTTGTATCTTACAGATCAATTAACCGTGCGTGCCGGCCTTGCCTATTCTGCGATTGAGCAGGCTTATCAGCACAAGGGAAGCGACCGTGCAGAAGCCAGTCAAGAGCAAAATTCCGACGACTCAGGCATGACCTATAATCTCGGTATTAACTATCAGGTACACCCGCAGTTGTCAGCGTTTATCAATGTTGCCAAAGGCCGTACAGCGTATAGTATTTTAGGCTCACTAACTGATGAGACAAAAGAAGCTAACCGCCCGGATTCAGAATCACAATCACTGGACTTAGGTATTCGCTTTACTGCGCTGGACGAAGATTTATTAGGTTCAATTGTGTGGTTTGAAACCAGCCGCACTAACCTGCGCTATAACAACCCGCTTTACAATGACACAAATCCAGAAAGCTCTGACTACAACATTAGCGTTCCTCAATATTTTTACGACAACGAAGATGAGTCAAAGGGTGTAGAAGTCGATCTGAACCTGGCACTGGCTGAGTCGGTTGATTTAAACCTGAACGCCACCTGGCAGGATGCTGTTGAGATCCGTAAGGAAAAAGGGACAGAGAACCAGAAAAAAGGCGTTCCAGAAAAAATGGCCAGTGCCTGGGTGAACTACCAGCTGCCAGCCACTGTAATGGACAATCTGACGCTTAGTCTGGGTATTAACTATGTCGACGAGCGTACCGTTAATTCATCCAGCTTCGGCCTTCCGACAGCGACTATTGACAGCTATACACGCTGGGATGCAGCCGCGCGCTACCAAGGTGACAAGTACCAGATCCAGCTGAACATTGAGAACCTGACAGACGAGCGTTATTACAGCAAAGCTCTGTTCCTCGGTGGCTTACCAGGTAACGAGCGTAACGTGAAATTGTCAGTGAATTATCAGTTCTAATACTCTGACCTGCAGTACAAATGCGCACTAAGACAAAAAGCGAATTGAGCCTTGCTCAGTTCGCTTTTTTGTTGCTCACACAATTGCGTAGTACAAGACTAATTTAGGTACGGTCTTTGCTTAATAATCCTGACGTACTTAAAGGAATTGTCTTATGAAAGTTATCCCCTTCACACAACAGTCTGCCACCGGGAACGCCGCACATCCGAAACACAGCCTGATACAATTTGATCAACAACGCCAGTTTACACAGCAGCTGTACAACGCCATGAATTCAGCCGGGCGAACACAATCCAGTGACGTTACGATTTCCACGGATATCGATCCTGCTAATATTTCCGGGCAGGCCAGAACTTTCCACCAGATTGCGAAAGGCAATGCCCAGAAATACGTAGATTTAAGCTTGCCAGAGAAACAACAGCACATCCAACTTTATCAGGAAACCATGCGAGAAATCATGGAGATGCCAATCCAAGTCAGCGTCGAGCCCCATGAAGTTAACGAAGCCTTGCTGTTCAATAATCTTGGCATAGACTTTATGGCTTACAAAGAACTCAAAGTCAGAATTGAAATGCTGGACCTCACAGAGCAGGAAATCAATGCTGATAAGTCTCTTCCCTCTTATGAGAAAGACAAGCTAAAAGACAACATTGATGAACGCAAAGCCAGGCTGGAAATGGCAATCGATGATCTGCTTGGAGATACACAAGACCCACAGTTGACACCCGAATCGGCCAAAACACCCGACAATCTATTCTCCTTGTCTTAAGGGTCCGCGTCTGCAAACAACTCGCAACTCCTTGCCAGCAAACAGTGCAATCGCGCTCAGCATACTATACTGACACTATATTCATTGGCTGATCTTTGCCGACTTCTGCATCGGCCCGATAATAAGGTAGATTGCAATGCACCTGTTACTAAGTTTAGTCGCCTTATATCCACTAGTCGCCTTTAGTGCGGCTTATGATACACCCAATCTGGAGTGGGTAACCGAAGACTACCCGCCTTTTAACTACCATATCAATGGCGAGGTGGAGGGCTTATCCATCCGTATTCTGAATAGCATTTATCGGGATCTGGGTTGGACATTGGACAAAAGAGACATCATGCTGGTGCCCTGGCCCAGAGCCTATCGTATGGCCATGACCTCACCTAACACCTGCATTTTTTCTATAACATACACACGCGAGCGTGCGGAGCTATTTCAATTTATCGGCCCCTCGATTGATAATCAAGTAGCCATTATTGGTCATAAAGAAAATGCTTATCAGGTCGAGGACCTGAGCGACTTAAAGAACTACAAAATTGGAGTGGTGAAGAACGACATTGGCCACCAGCTGTTACGAAAGTCGAACATCGGACAGGATAATCTGGTCTTTCTGGCGTCTGGATTCGAGCTGGTACAAATGCTGAAATTAAAACGCATTGACTTAATTGCATACGGCGATATTATCGCTCGCTTTCAGTTTAAACGGGCAGGCATAAACCCGGCACACTACCGCGTGATATTGCCGCTTTCTCGTTCATATCTGGGCTTTGCCTGTAATAAGCAGGTAGAATCCCAGTGGGTTCAGAGTATGAATCAGGCGCTGCGGCGCTTGCGAAGAAACGAGCCTGCATTGTTTTTACCACAATCCTATTAATGCTTCACAGAGGGTTCAATGGCGCGTCTTGATTCATGGGTAGTCGTAGTCTTAGTCATCACTTTACTTTCCTTTTCGGGGACAGGACAGGCAGAGACTGAAAATACGCATCCTGACCTTGCTTCAGCTCCAATATCCGTATGTTTTGAACGCTGGCGCCCTTTTAGCTTTATTGATCAGGGTGGCATCGCAAGAGGTCAGGAGGTCGACCTGATCAAAGCCGCAGCGCAAGCCTTAAACCGGACAGTTGAGTTCAGCGAATTGCCCTTTAAGCGGTGTGTTGCCAACGTTAAGTTTGGCAGTACAGACTTTTCTTTGCATGTAGACAAAACGGATGGATTAGCCATTTTTTCTGATACCACAACCTTTTGGCAACTCAGTCTCGCAGTGTCTGCTGCCAGGTTTCAAACTCTGGATGATTTTAAAACCATCAGCACGCCCAGGATCATGCTGGCAACTGAGTACCCCTATCCTAAGGCGGTATATCGAAAACTTGAAGCCCTTGACGCTAGGTTGGTCAGGCGCTCTTATTATGAAGAAAACGACGAACACGCTAAAACATTTTTTGAAATCCTGACTACCAAGCGAGTCGATGCGATGTTAGTGGATAAGCAGTGGGCACAGCATATGATCGATAAGTTCGATCTGCCTGTGAATTTGCTGGCTCAGGAGTTTCACCGTGAGCCTCAGTTTATCGGCTACCGGCACAATAATGCGCACCTGGCACAACAACTGGAAGCCGCGCTATCAGCATTACCGGAAGATGTCCGCACTACCATTAAAAACCAGTATAAATACTAGCAATGCGCTATGGTCTGGCCAGTTTAAGTAACCGCTCAACTACATCGTCTGCAACTTGCTGTAAAATTGAAGCATCGTGCTCATTAAACTCTCTGGGTTCACTGTCAATCAGGCACAAAGTCCCCATATTGCAACCGTTGGGATGACGTAAAGGACAACCGGCATAAAAGCGGATCTTGAGCCCATCGGTTACCAGTGGGTTATCAAAAAAGCGCTCGTCTTTTGTCGCATTATCAATAACAAACACGTCTTCCTGACAAATTGCATGACCACAAAACGAAATATCCCGAGAGGTCTGCTCGGCATCAAGTCCTACTCTGGACTTAAACCATTGCCTGTCACTGTCGATCAGACTAATAAGCGCAATAGGGGCATTGAAAACATGGGCTGCAAATTCAGTGAGCCTGTCTAACTCTGCGTCAGGGAGGGTATCCAGCGCTTGCAAGTCGTGTAATGTTTGCAATCGCAGTACTTCATTATCCGGTAGTGGCGGATTTTTCATCCAAATCACCAATTAACAGATGGTTTATACACTATAGTTAAAAATGCGTAAACGTCTATATTAAGGAAAGCACACGTGCGAGTGCATGTCAGAATTGTTCTATGGTTAGCCGTCGTTCTTGCCAGTTTAGTAATGATTGATAGATTCGCTCGTGCCTATTTTTCAGCACATCATCAGGTGGCGGCAGCTCAGGAAAGCTTGCAAAACGTCCTTTATATTCAACAAATAAGCCATGCTATCTTTGCGCTCCAAAAAGAACGCGGCTATACCTTTGGGCTATCGGAGCGCGCCACCGGAGACACCCTGAACCAGCTCAATCAGTACCGTAATGCCAGTAATGCCGCGCTGACCAGTATTGCAACTCAGGGTGCACAAAACCAAAACCTTATCTCGTCCCTTCCTAGTACAGCAGAGTTAATGAATCTCAGGGCGCTGTTTGACCAGCGCTTACTTACGCGGGAACAGGCCATGACTCTGTACACAGCTAAAATTAACGCGCTACTGGATTTGTTCCTGGCCATTGAGCTGAAAATTGCTGCCGATGCACCCAACAGCCATTTATATAGTTTAACGCTTGCCATTGAACAGGCAGGAAAACTCAGGGCACACACTTATGCCCTGCTTTACAACACCATCGACAGCCGGGCTAGCGCTATTTTTGAGCTGTCTACTTTGCACAACACACACCTTGCTCTGCTAAAGAACACCCCCTTTGATAATGAGATTGCGCAACAAGTGAATACCCTGCTGGCACAGCCGCTTAACCAGACACTCGACAACCTTGTGATGCAAATAGAACGCACAGGCCAGAGCCGTTTCAATGCGCAGCAGTGGTGGCAACAGAAAACCCAATTTCTTGAGCAACTGATCACAATAGTTAAAACGCAATTGACTGGCAACAAAAACCGGCTCAGCACAGAGCTGGCATTGCACAACGCAGAAAAATCGGATGCTGTCATGCTGAGCCTGCTTTCGCTTGCTGCTCTGATCGTTTCGAGCATTCTGCTTTGGCGAGCGCTCGGGCGTACAACCAGCCCAAAACGATATCAGACTCCGGTTAAGCTATCCCAGTTACTGCTACTGTTAGGCTTGATAGTCTCTTTTATCATGTCGGAGCACGATATCAGTCAGGGTGAGCTTAGTAACAGCCTCTACACCCGCTCGGCAAATGAACTCAGTAACAACCTGGCCTATTCGGTGATAGCCATCGATAACTTATGGCTAACCCCGCTGACCGAACGCTTGCAAACACTGAGCATCACCAAACAGCCTGTTTTTTCAAATGCGACGGGAACGGAGTACATCGGCAAGTTTACCGTTAAAGATAACGACCTGGTCGGTCTGTTTCCCGCGACTTTACCCGTACAACAGTTGCAACAGACGATCATTAATAGTATTGCCAGACAAGGAGAAAAGTCTCTCTCGCTTGCATTACTCACGGACAGCAAAAAGCAAGCGATTGTCTCTGCAACGTCTGTTCTTGCAAAAAAACTGTCTTTAAAGACAGTCGCAGAAGGCATAGAGCAGGTGGGTGAACTAAACTATTTACGCCAATGCGGTATTGATGTTGCACAGGTTTTTTTATTTGCCAAGCCGTTGGCCACCGAAGCATTATTGAACTGGTTGGTGCACAATCTCGATAAACCTCTATTGGAGTGGGGAGCATGAGTCAAAGCGCGATACTGATTGATGATAATGCCCTGTTTTTAAATCTGCTTAGCAATCAATTAGCGACTCTGGGCGTGAAGGTATTTCAGGCCAGAGATAAGGAAGAGTTACTGGCACACCTTGAGTACGGCTGGTTTGACTGGGCCTTTATCGATGCGCACCTTGAAGACGGTGAGTGCGGGCTGCAACTGGCAAGTATACTGCGAGAACAGCAGTCGCAGCATGAACAGCCCTGCCAGCTGATAGGCATGTCAGGGGATGAAATCTGTGCCAGCCGATACGCTACCGTAGGTATAGATACTTACTTTGTCAAACCCATATCCTTGCATCAGCTCCAGGCACTGCTTGGGGCATCATCTAAACAAAAGTGAAGTATCATACATGCGCTCAGGGAAGCGATAACTATGGTGAGAACTAATCCTGACCAAACTCAGCCCAAGGTCGTTATTGTTTGTGACAAAACAGATGAACTGACGGGGGTTATAGAAATTGTCGGCGCTCATACAAACGCATACCGCACAGTGTTTCAGTGGCAAGAAACGACGGAGCTGATTGTTGACAGCAGTCCGGCCATCGTCATCATGGCTAAGGACACTGTCACCAGCAGTATAGAAACATACACGGAGCTGGCGAAGCAAGGATTACTCAATTATCCTCACAAAAACATCCTGCTGTGTGAAAATAAAGAGTCAGGCATTGCATTTAAATGCTGTATGAAAGACATTTTCAGTGACTATTTTATTCATAAACCCATGTACGAAAACTATCGCTTCAGGATGATTTTACACAACGCACTCAATGAAGTGTCAGGCAGTAAAAAAAGCTCTGAGTTACAGGAAGTTTATTTTGGAAAAATAGACAACAACCTGCGCGCGCTTATTGACGATGTGGCGCAATACCGAACCAGAACAGAGGAAAATTTTGCAAATAATAGAAATAAGATTGCACAACAGCAATGCCATAATCAGGTACAAAAAAAGCTGTTAGAACAGCTTAACCAGCAACATATTAGTCCACTGATAGAGCAACTTGAGCATCAACTTGTTGAGAGTGTCGAGCTGCTAAAATCGCAACTCAAAAGCAAACAGGTCTCAATGGCTGAGTTGTTAGCCGTACTGAATGATAAAGGTGTCCCACGCAGCGTTGCAGCCGCTCAGGCACACCCTGCTCCCAGTCCTGCGGTCACAACGCCTACAGCGTCTGACGCGCCACCCAAAATGCATATTCTGGTCGTCGAAGACAACGAAATATATCGCGAAATGCTCCTCAAGATCCTTCATGAAGAACACCATACCACTGAGTACGCTACCACGGGTCTGGAGGCTATTAAACTATTGAAAAAGCATAAATTTGATATGGTTTTTATGGACTTATTTATGCCTGAGCTGGATGGATACAATACCACGAAAAACATTCGTACCTTTAAGCACTGCAAAAAGCTTCCCATTATTGCCCTGTCGACTAATCGCAATAAGGACCTGATCCGCAAATGGGCAACGCTTGGACTGACTGGCTATATCACCAAACCCTCAACTAAGGTCACCATCCTAAAAGCCATCGACAAAGTGCATAACAGTTACAACCCTGCCCACTGAAATAACAAATAAACAACAACCCCCTTCGCTCTTTCGCCCTACACTTATTATTATGCGTACTGATTTGAATCAGAAGAGGTCGTTATGAGCAAAAATGTCGGGTTC
The DNA here is from genome assembly GCF_024124545.1 of Pseudoalteromonas sp. XMcav2-N. Classification (GTDB taxonomy): domain Bacteria; phylum Pseudomonadota; class Gammaproteobacteria; order Enterobacterales; family Alteromonadaceae; genus Pseudoalteromonas. The sequence continues at coordinate 184,637 of NZ_JAMXSF010000007.1, read as the reverse complement.
ATGTTTCTGTTCAGCTTAGTGCTGATAGCAATCACGGGTGTGATAATGCACTTCTACCCTCACCATGATGAGGTCAGTGCCCGACAGATAGGCGCGATTGCTACACCACAGCCCAATCAGCTGTTGCGCTTTACTCCCCATATTTCAGAGGTTTCCAGACCACAGGATTCATTTAACTTTCCAATAGAGTTAGAAAAAACAGGGCCAACAACAAACCTGTATTCAGGGCCGAATCAGTATCCTTTCTTTTGCATGACCCAGGAGTCTGAGCTTGGGCAACCGCTTGTAGACAATCAACAGGGCCTGGGTATACCCGTTTTTCAGGGAACACAGGTCATCGGCTACAGCAAAGACTGCTCACTGCCCACTCGGTTATTCTACTTCACTTTGACCATGCAAGACGGTGAGTATATTGCCACCAGGCTCGATGAAAACAGCGCCCGCTCACATGACTCATCCCCCTTGTTCAGAGTAGAGCAAGGGACCATTAACCGTTTTATTTATACCCTTGTCATGCCAATTTCCAATGAAGAAGTTGGGGAGCGTAGTAGCCATTCTAAATGGAACCAAAAGCTTATTTATCAGTTTAATGGGGGATCAGGGATTGGCTACCGCCAAGGCCGACAAAAGGCCTCCCGGGTAATGACTCGCCAGGCTCAGCAACTGCTGGACGGGTATGCGGTGATAAGCTCTAGTGGCAACAAAACCAGTTATACCTACAACATGTTGCTTGCAGAAGATACAGCCAGACGTGTCAAGCAGCAGTTTATTAGCCTATATGGTGAACCTCTGTATACCGTGGGCATTGGCGGATCCGGAGGGGGACTGGCGCAGTACCTGATAGGACAAAATAGTAAAGGGATTCTGGACGGGCTTATCCCACTGTACAGCTATCCCGACATGATCACACAAACCACCTATGCACTTGATTGTGATCTGCTCAATAACTACTTCACTTTCCGAGCACAGGACCCAAAAGCCTGGCGGGATTGGGAGCGTAGGCGACAAATTGAGGGTCTCAATGCAATCAATGACTTTCCGCAAAAAGCCGGCTTTTTGCAGCCTCTGAACCAGCTCATGGCAGGGTTCGTTCCGTCATTTCCGGATGGTAACAGCGAGTGCATTAATGGCTATTTTGGCCTGTCAGCATTCATTAATAATCCTCGACAAGGTTTTTTAAGACCTTTTTTTTCTGATGAAGTGATTGCCCAAACTCGCTGGAGCTACTGGCAGGACCTGGTACATATTTTTGGCACAGATGAGCAAGGCTTTGGCAAAAGTACCTGGGATAATGTAGGCGTCCAGTATGGTCTGAACGCTCTGCGTGAGGGTCATATTAGTTTTGAGGAATTCATTCACATCAATCATCATATTGGTGGTTGGAAGCGCCAAGCAGACATGCGTCAGGAGGACATTGCACTGCCACTGGGCACCCGCATCCCTATCTGGCTAACGCTCTGGGGAAACCATAACATAACAAATGCCTCTACAGGGCCTGCACGTCGTCATGAAGGTTCATTAGAGGCCATGGAACAAGCATATCGATCAGGACAAGTATTTATTGGCAAAGTAAATTTGCCGATTATAGATGCGCGGCACTATCTGGAAAATGAGCTAGACATGCATCATATGTCTGCATCATTTTACAGCCGGGTACGCATTGCTAAACATAATGGCCACAGTCAAAACCATGTTATCTGGGTTGCGCATAAAGACCACAACCCCACCACAGCTGCTTTTGCTGCCATGGACGCATGGTTACTCGAAATGAAACGCAACCCACAGCTTGATGCTGCGTTGGCAAGACCAGCCTCTTTACAAGACGCGTGCTTCAATAAAGATGGCAGTATCTATGCAGCGGGTTCAGATGTCTTTGACGGACAGTGGAATAATAAACCACAGGGTAATTGTCAGAGTCGTTTTCCTATGTTCAGTACCAGTCGAATTCAGGCCGGTGGAGACTGGGGCGGAGATATGTTTAAGTGCCCACGGGTCAGTATTAAAACCGCCATCCAAAAAGGCTGGTATCTCCCGTTCGATGCTCGTCCCTACCAGGTATTACTGGAACAAACCTTTCCTGAAGGAGTATGTAACTACCAGAGCAAGGATATTGGGCGTCCGGCTGACCTGTAAACCCGCTTTACGAATGGTCAGGAGTCATTTAGAGTGGGCCAGAAAACAAAAGGAGCTCTAATGGAAGCTTTATTCTCTTATGGCACGTTACAACAAGCGCAAGTACAACTCGACACGTTTGGTCGCCTGCTCAACGGACAGGCTGATGCGTTAGTCGGATATCGTGTTGGCCTGGTTAAGATTACTAACCCTGACGTATTGAAAAGTAGTGGTAAAGAACATCACCCTATTCTTATCTATACTGCCGATGAAGCAGATCAAGTGGAGGGAACTGTTTTTGCCATTTCCGAACAAGAATTACTACGCGCTGACAGCTATGAAGTGGACGACTACGTCAGGCAAAAGGCCGTATTGAAATCAGGTGAATCCTGTTGGATCTATGCAGCCAGTGCAAAGGCTCACATTCTTGATGCGGTTACCATAGAATAACAGCTTGAAAAGGCTGTTATTCTATTTTCAGAAAAATGTTGAGTATCAGCAGGTTTTATTCACACGCTTTGCCACAGTTACCAATGGTGACCTGCTTTTGGCCAAGATAGCTCGGAATACCGTAAACACGGTTATAAGCGATAGCGCCTATAAACTGATTGTTATATAGCAACCCTGGTGTCCAGCTGCTGGTACGCCAGGTCCCGTTTAACGCATATTTACTGATACGGTTAGCACCTGGCGCACTGGCATTAAACTGACCACCCCATGCCGCGGTGATGGTTGGCGCTGTCTGATACACTCCGATATGCGCCTGGTGCTTGCCATAACCATGTGCATCCCGGTTGAGGCTGACGGTTAAATTCATGCCTGTTACCAGATTGCCAATGATATTATCGATGTCTATGTCCAGATAGCGCTCTGCGGCGTCGACATTGCCACGTACCCGACTATCTGACAATATCTCTTGCATACCAAACAATGCGCCAGGCTGTTCCAATGGTGCAAATTGTTGCAGGTTTGCCTTAATCAGATCATCTACCACACCTGTGGCAGCGTCAGATGCAAAGTAGTTTACAAAATGGCTGATCCCCGGAATTGAAAACACGCCACCAGAGCAACTCACATCAACATCTCGGTTGTAATATACATCAATGTCTTCCAGCGCACCTGTATAGTAATTGTATGTCACTGTTGGTCTTAAGTTTTCCAGACGAACAGAAACATTAACGCTTGGACACAATACACTGATACCATCAAATTTTACCTTGGTATACAAGCCGAGGTTCCCAACCGTTAAGCGTACTTTATAATTGTCGGTGCCACTGAAGGTTGCAGAGATATTCTTTGCATCCACATCAATAGCGTAAATCGCTTTCACTGCACTCATACTACCGATATCTCGGCGAATATCTGCCTCGGTCTCCAGTTCAAGCTGCCTCATATCAGAAAACAAATTGTCCGCCAGTGAACCCAGGCTTATCGTACGAAGCTTTTGTGGCGCGTTCGGGTTGCCGGTAGGCTTAGTCAGGTTTAGTGTGGTTGTTCCGGCATGGGCTTGCTGAACAGTCAGCCCTGCAATGGAAAAGAGTGCTAATTTATATGCTTGTTTCATCTACTTTTTCCTTGTTATTTTGGTACTTAGCGGTCGTAAAACTAGACGAATAAAACAACAAACAAGCGTCAATATGGTTAATTTTTTGTTTCAAACATACTCTCTTCTCTTCGCTTTTTAGCTTGCAAAAAGCTACCTGAATTTAACAAAGATGGTGGTTTAACGCACAATAAGTACATGTGGTCTCTAAAAGCTTTTCTAACACAATGGGTTTCGCTACAACTGGTGTAAAAAAGGAATGATAATAATGTTAAAGCACTTAGTCAGTACGCGGTTAACTTCTGCATTGCTTGTCAGTTGTACCGCTTTCACAATACCACTTGCACAGGCAAACAAGTCTCTGTCAGTGTCACAAATTCAACAGCAAGTTGAACTCAAAACCCCGCAAGCCATCGCTCGATATCGTGAACTGCTCAGCCTGCCGAACGATGCCAATTACCCCAACGATATTGAAAAACTGTCGGCCTGGTTAATGCAGGAATTTTCTCGCCGGGCGTTTAACGTACAAAAGCTTAAAATGTCTGGCAGTCCCATCGTTTATGCCGAGCGCCTGGTACCGGGCGCAAGTAAAACAGTGCTGGTTTACTTACAGGCAGATGGTCAGCCGGTCGACAACTCAGCCTGGGATCAGCCTGATCCCTACACGGCAGAGTTAAAACAACTTATTAATGGCCAGTGGGAAACGCGCCCATGGCCCGACTCAGCACAAAAGCTGGATCCTAACTGGCGTATATTTGCACGTTCGGCAGCTGACTCGAAAGGCCCAATCGCACAGTTTATTACGGCACTGGACATATTAGATGGCCAGCAAGCTTCACCCAATTACAATCTTAAGATCATCATGGATACTGAAGAGGAGCAGGGCTCCCCTAATTTACCCGCAGCCATAAAAGCCTACAAAGACAAGCTCAGCGCCGATTTATTGCTCATTTTCGATGGTCCGCCACACCAGACGAATAAACCAACGATCACTATGGGTGCACGCGGCATTGCCACGGTCCAGCTCACAACATATGGCCCCCGTAAGCCTCAGCACAGCGGGCACTATGGCAACTATGCTCCCAATCCAGCGCTTCACCTTGCTCAGATATTGGGCTCAATGAAGTCACAGCAAGGTAAAGTGCTTATTCCAGGCTTTTACGACGGGATCACCCTGTCAGATGAACTCAAAGCACAGCTTGCCACTGTTCCGGATGATGAACAGCAGATCATGAAAAAACTAGGCTTTTCGCAAGCGGATGACGTTGGTGCAAGTTTACAGGAATCTATCCAATATCCCTCGTTAAATATCAGGGGACTAAGCAGTGCCTGGGTTGGTAAACAGGCCAGAACCATAGTGCCAGCCACCGCAACTGCCGCAATGGATATTCGCCTGGTTAAAGAGTCTGACGCCGGCCGATTGATCCAGCTTGTACGTCAGCATATTGAGAAACAGGGCTATTATGTCATCGACAGAGCACCGACTGATGCTGAGCGTGCACAACATCCTTACATAGTGACTATGGCATCGCGCGAGATATATGGTGCGTTTCGCAGTGAACCTGACTCAGCGGCGGGCCAAATGGCAATCAAGGGGGTCACTAAACTGCTGGGCAAATCACCTATAGTGCTGCGCTCCGGTGGTGGTTCAATCCCCATAGCCCCGATAGTGGATACTCTGGATATTCCTGCCGCCATTGTCGCCAGTGTCAACAGCGACAATAACCAGCACAGCCCAAATGAAAATCTGAGGGTTGGGCATTTTATCGAAGGTATCGCAATCATCACTTCCGTGCTCAATGAAAAACTCTGAGCTGGATAACCGAACAGGGCGCACCTAAGTGCGCCCTGTAATTTTTTCACTCACCGCGAAGTTATTCACCTACTGAAATAGTCCGATAGATTTCGTGGTATTCGTAGTGATTATCGACAACGACAAATGTAATCGTATACTCTCCCGCTTGCTCGAAAGTATGCGTCATTTTTTCTGTGCCCAGCGCAAACGGCGCGTCACTACCAAATTGCCAATAGCGCGCGATGATCTCACCATCCGGATCGTAGGAAGCCGACGAGTCAAAATCACATGTTAACCCATTGCATTGATAATCAAACTGAGCCACGGGTGGACGCAGGCCATCGAGTTCCAGGTGCGCTGTTTTTATATCCTGATAACCATGGCTATCTTCAACTTGCAAAGTTAACCGGTAGTTCCCCGCAGAAAAGTACTCTATTTCCACCTGCTGGCCATGATAGGTACCAGAAAAACGTGCGCCTTCAAACGTCCAACGATACGTCAGCCCTTCCCTGTCATCCTGACTCACCGCACCATTAAAGCTACAAACGCCATAACCACACTGGGAGGTGAAATCAGCCACCGGCGCCGCATTGGCCGCACCCGCTGAATTGTCGATGGTAAGAAATTTTGCATATTTGGTGCCCCACTGGCCAGAACTATCCTGTGCACGTAGCGTGAGGGTATATTTTCCATTGCGCCAGCGGCTTGTATCAAGCATATAATCAACGGTCTCGCGTGCAGTGTCGAAAAGGCCATCCGCAGCAGGCAACAGAATTCGTCGCTTAAAGTGTCGACCTTTCTTCCTGATGACCAGTTCCACTTTTTTAATCGCATCGCTCGGTGGTGCCTCTCCGACCAGAGAAGGACCAAAATGATCATCCGCTATAATCGCCTTAATCTGTACAGGCGCGCCCGCTGGTATGGCTTCACGGCCTGCACCTTGTAACCTGAGATCGACAATTTGCGGCCCTCCCGGCAGTTTGTAAGGGCGATTTGCCACTTTTGCTGCATATATCAGTGCATTCAGATTATTAGGGAATATTTCCCCTTCAAAGTTGGCACAGCTTTCAAAGAAAGTGTTGCCCAGCTCAAAAGTAAAGGCAGCTACACCAAGTTGGCCATAAGCATAGCCATCTGCAGACCCGCCTGTTTTAAAGCGTTCTTTAGTCTGAAATGCCAGATAATTATTGTAGGCTGCCAGTCTGTGCCCCATCATGGACAGTTGCGGGTCATTTGGTCCTGGAGTGAGTTCACTAGACCAGGGCCACATAACATAACGGCTGAAGCTATGTAAATCGAGAAACACACCCTGGGTGTTCAGTGGCGCGGGGTCAGTGATCTGATCGCCCCGCCTGTCACGGAACAAAGAATGAAGATATGCCTGAATCGCTTGTGTTTCAGGCTCGGAAGCTGCACTGGGACCATGAAAAGTCGCCGCACATTGGTCATCTGTTGACCCACCGATAGGCGATGCCCAGGCAAAATCGAAATTACGATTAAGATCGACTCCACGCATACTCTCATCAATGGCGCAATAAGCAGAATTGGTATTTTTTCGCCAAGATAATCCTTGCTCGGCCTGAATCCGGCCGTCTGGGTTCGCTATTAACAGAATATGGATCTCTCGCTGGTTCAGTATCCAATTCACATCAGCATTCGTTTCGCGGTTCTCAAGCAAGTACTTAGCAAACTTGATTGTTGTTGCACCCGGTGTATATTCTCTGGCATGCAGAGCGCCCTGCATATATAAAGCAGGGCGTTTGCGCCACTTATTTTTCTGTTTATTTTTTAAAATCAGCACAGTCAGATCATGCCCACCCAGCCCCTGGCTTTTTTCCCAGGATGGACCTATCTGCTTTAGCTCGACAAAATCGGGGTATGTGTCTGCAAGTTGCTGAGCCATTTGATGAGTTTCTGCCAACGTGGGGTAGCAAGGAAAGTTAGGAATGCCGGATTCCTGTTCCATACTGACAGAACGCGTGAATGTGTTGGGTGAAACATGGCCCTGAGCGGCTACATCTGGACGGGAAAAAATCAATGCCCCGGCGTTACGTAACGTATCAAATTCAGTCTGACTTAACGTCAGTAGCAAATATCGCTCTCGAACTTCAACCATAGCATCGTGATATTGGGCAAGATAATCTGCTTTTTGCTCAGCGCTGGTAAACGCCAGTTGATAAATAGATTGCGATTGGTTTGATGGTAAGTATGCAGATGAATGATCAACTTCAGCTCCCTTATGAGCGGTGGCCATTGTGCTGACCGTACTCAACAGGAGCATACTTAATAAGCTTTTTTTCATAGTGTTTCCTTCTCATTAGTGAAAATTGTTCCGGTTCTTCAGCTCTATTTTGTCTAGCAGTGTCTTTTAGTTTCAAAATTAGAGACTGCGAATCAAACATAATCACATCATCCTATGAAAAAGGTCATTATTTACGCTTTTATTACTACCCTTTTTGACCACTAAAACACATTTACTCGCCATTTTCCCTGGATAACTCTTGATTAAAAGGAAAAAAATATGTGCCTGATTGGTATTTTGAACTGGGCCGTTTTGGCTTAGGCTACCCGCCAGGCAGACTCAATGTCGCCGATGATTGGCGTTATTGCTGGGTTTTAGGAAATCGTATTACGAACCTCGCACCTTGTTCTTTGTGCTCATAATGTATGCTGCCTTTTAAAACTTGCGCAACAGAGTTATAGGCAATATTAAGGCCTAAACCCAGTTTTCCTTGTCCAAGTTGACTCGTATAAAACGGGTCAAACATTTGTTGCTGGTCAACTTCACCGATCCCCACACCATTGTCTTCGTAGACCACCATCACGTTTTCCCCCTCATCCTTTACTTCAATAGTAATTTTTCCGAAGGGCTGGTCCACAAACCCATGAACACAGGAATTATTCACCAATTGAGAGATAACCTTGAGCAAAGCTTCAGGATGAGAAACAACCTGACAGGGCGAGCCGTAAACATCCAGCGTGATACTCTGATCAAGGCTTTGCCCTATCAAAGTCCCCCGTTGCTTAAGATAATCCAGTACGTCAAAATTTACTGCATCACTGGTATCTAAGGACGCTGCAACCATTTTATAGCGAGCGATAAGATCGGCTGCCCGGCTAGCGTTTTTTGCTGTCATTGAAAGCATCTCTGATGCATCTTCGAGAAACCCCTTTAACTGTTTAGCACTGAGTTTTTGATCATTAAGCAATGTGCTTATGTCTTTGAGTTTGTCTTCGAGACAAGATGCCGAAGTAACCACCAAACCAAGTGGCGTGTTTAATTATTGATGGGCCATGCCGGAAACCAGCGTGGTCATTGCTGACATTTTCTCGGATTCCAAAAGCTGCTTTTGCGTGGCTTTAAGGTTGCTCAACGTTTCTGTTAACGCCTGATTCTTTGTTCTGATCCTGCGCATAAAGTACAAACTCAGGCAGACTATGATACATGCCGAAACCAGCACTAAGATAAGCTGGTCTCTTGCTGCCTGAGTATGAAGCTGGTAGAGAGTGTTTTCTTGCGTTAACTAAGCAATATCCCGCTCTTTCATCGCCAGGTTCATTTGAGCTGCATAAAATGCCACGCCGGTTTCAGCCTGACGTTGCAAAAAGTCGAATTTACTTTGCATGTATAAATCAGATGCGCTCAGAGCATTTTTCCAGTCCTGTATCTGGTTATAGTAATCAACCAATAATTGATAGGCTTCCACTTTTTCTTGAAACCGCTCATGTTGGCTGCTTAATGAAATCACTTCGTGGATCAAAGGCTCCAGCTCGCGATGACCTTGTTGTTGAAGTTTGAGTCTAATCAACTCTATCTGAGGAGCTATACTGTCCGCTACGGCGTTACTCTGCTTGCGCAACGCCACTGCAGATACCAAATGTTGCTCTGCCAACTCAATATTGCCCAATGCCAGGTAAGTTCTGCCTAAATTATGATGTGACCAGGAACTATGATAGGTGAGCTCATTTTCCTTCCTCAAACTCAGGCTATTGGTATGGAATACCAAGGCTTTTTGGTAGTCCTTCAGACCAAAATAGACCTCGCCAAGGTTATTTAACCCAACTCCCATCTGCTGAGGCAGTTCTCTCTCCTTAGCATCCTCGTAAAACCGTTCGAAATAGACCTTAGCATCCTCATATCGACCGAGTTTTAAATAGACATTACCTATGTTATTTTCGGTTTGGCGCAGATATAGTTCAGTGTCCATTAAGCCTGCTAATCGGTGGCTTTCGAGATAGTTTTCCAGCGCTCTTTCGTACATACTCATGCGAGTTAATGCACCTGCGGTGAGACTGTAGTAACTAAATAATATCGTCGGTTCTGAGATTTCTTTGCTCATCCGTTTGCAAACTGACAGAGTCACAATAGCCCCTTCAATATCGTCCGTCTGGATCTGAAACCAGGCTTTACCGTAAAGTAGTCGGATTTTCTGTCTTGTTGATAATTTCTCACCATGCTCGGTAAGCATATCATCCGTCACACCGATTGCCTTTGACGGTGACTGAGCAGATGTGATGCGAATTTGTGCCCTTAATTGTTCAAATTCCGCTTCAGTATATGGCGTTGCCAGCACAATGCCGGATACCAATGCCCATACCCACATTGCATTACGTATATACATAAAGCCTTAATCCTCAACACCACTGTTACATGTAAAGCATAGCAACAAAACTCACCTTAACACCGGGAGCTGCTCGTGTTATTCCCCTTAATTCAGCAAGATATTCATTGTTTTAAAAACCAGTTTGTTTGTTTTAAAATGTAAAACACCATTTTTTTTTGCGCTGATTCGTGATTAGAATGGAGCCATTAATGACACAGACCTGTAAGGGACAACAATGAATAGTGTAAAACTTTCCGTTTTGGCGTTGGCTTGTTCAGCATTGCTGGCATGCTCCACCGAAACCACTGACTCCGAAAATGTAAAAACGGAGGCTATCTGGTCAAAAATCTACGTGACAACACAAGGGGAAACATCTCGTGTCATTGCTGAGTTAAACATTGATGGCCCGAATGGCAACAATATACGGCTGACTTCCAGTGACAAACTAATCGCAAAAGCAGGCAGTATCAGTCAGATTATGGTCGAAGATGAAGAGCTATTCGACGTGGACTATCGTGCAATCTTCGATGTCACGTCTGGTGGCACAGAGTTTACTGTCGACTTTACCAGAGCGTCTGAAAACCAAACCCTGACATCGACAATGCAATTGCCGAAGCCATTTAATATTATCACGCCGCAAAAAAATCAGTCATTCTCGGTCACTGACACAGTGACGCTGTCATGGACACCGGGTACAGAAGACGATACTGAACTTGAGAGTAAGTTGTCTATTGAATGTAAGAGAAATGATGGCGACCCCATCTTTATTTACGTCAGTAATGACCAGCTTTCAGACGATGGTAGCCTCACTATCGACCTGGATGCTATTGAAGGATTGAAGGATAGCGTGATCAATACCCGCCAGGCTTGCAGTGCTGATTTTTATCTTGCCCGCACTCGCCGAGGTAGTGTCGATCCCAGCTATGCCAGTGGCAGTTCAGCAAAAGCGGTTCAGGAGCGCTACTCTGATAAGTTTGAGATCCGCCTAAGAGATTAGATTATTCACACTGTCGGTACACAGAGACACGCACGCATATTCCCCTTAAAATTAAGCTTGCTCTGTTCAGGCGTCACCTAAGTGGTCTGAGGTGCTGAACTGGATTTTTATTCAGAAACACGGCACACTGCTGGTTTTAAAATGTATGCAGTGTGCCTATGCGTTTTGCGTTCTTGTTCGTCTTTTTGTGTATCCTTGTGCCATTTTTTGGTCACACTGCTGGCATCCGATTCGTTGCAGAAGATCTACCTCCCTATCATTTTCTCGATGAAAACGAAAAACCCACAGGGGCTCTGGTAGAAATAGCGCAACAACTGATGGCTGAAACTGGTTTAGACGGCAGCATAGAAATAATGCCGATGGCTCGTGCACTCCATGAGATGAGAGAACACAATAACACGCTCATGCTCTCTTGGCTCAAAACACCGGAACGAGCCACGCAGTATCGCTTTTTGGGTGTTATGTGTCACGCACAGGCATATTTAATTGGCCTCAAGGAGCGTACTTTTTCATTACACGACTTAAACAGTGCCCGACAGTATAGGGTCAGCACCATTCGCGGCTACTACAGTGAAAGGTTCTTGCGTGCCGCAGGATATTCAGAAGAGCATGAATTAGTCTTGATCTCTCATTATCAGACGCTCTGGCAAATGCTGTTTAAAGGCCGTACCGATTTGGTATTAACTAATGCACAAACCATCAACAAGGAACTCCGCGCACTGGGATTACCTGCAGAGCAGGTAGAACGCAAATTAGCTGTGCCATCATTTCCTTCGGAGCTCCACCTTGCAACCCGGCTGGATTTTGATCAAAAGCAAGCCGAGCAGTTAGAGTCAGCTCTGGTTAAGCTCAAAGACTCAGGAAAGTATCAACAGATCCTGACTCACTGGCAGCTTAAATAACGCTATGAGTATTGAAAACCAGACATTTTAGACTACTATCGTCATCAATATCTGGGAACTCAGGTGGGTTTGGCAACCGAGATTCAAAATGCATTTGCGGCGCTTCTCTTGCCATTTCATCGATCAGAAACTGAGCACTCACGTCAGGTGAGTTGACGCAGGCAAGCACAATCCCCCGAGCAGTGAGCAATTCACCCAAACGCCTCAAAATACGTTGATAATCTTTAGTCAATGCAAAGCTTCCCTTCTGAAAACTGGGTGGGTCAATCACGATCATGTCGTAGGGCCCTAGCTTCTTAACTTTACCCCAGGACTTAAAGAGCTCATGACCCAGAAAAGACACCCTGCTTAAGTCATGGCTATTCAGCTGATGATTGACTTTACCCTGCTTTAACGCGGCTTTTGACATATCGAGATTCACAACATGTTCAGCGCCTCCAGCAATGGCTGCCACAGAAAAACCGCAGGTATAGGAAAACAAATTGAGTATACGTTTACCAGCCGCATGCTTAAGCACCCACTCGCGACCCAGGCGCATATCAAGAAACAAACCCATATTTTGCTTAGCGCCCAAAGACAGACCAAATTTCAGACCATTCTCGTTAACAACAGGCATTGCTTGCAACTCACCACAGACGATATCTAGCGGTGCACCACTGGCATAACGGTGCTGCAACAATATCGCTCGTGTTTTCTGGCCCCATTCGGGGTTTTTCATCAGGTCACACAGGCCAGCTTTAAGGGCCTCAACCCATTGCGGATCATGCTCTTTAAACAAGGAAACCTGAAGCTGTCCCTGAAGCCAATCGACAGTAAGGTGCTCAAGCCCGGGGTAACATCGACCCCGTCCATGGAACAGGCGTTGAATTTCATTGGGCAATGGAAGTTGTTGAGCAAGGTGGTTTAATAAGGTAGATAGTGGCGTAGCAGTCATTTAATTTGGGCGCTTTTCAATATTGGCCTCTATTGTACTTAGGTTTTTCAGTCCGATGCAAATAAGCGGGGGAGCATTTTAGCTCCCCCGTTGCGGTGTGAAAGAAATCAGAATCTCAGGCTAAGCCCGGCTGAAATCTCGCTAATCGCATTTTCACTTAAGTTGTAGTAGCTGTAGCTGAGGTTAATTGCCGTGTTTTCAAATACATCATAGCCAAATGTAATCCCCCCATAGGCACTGGTCCCCTCTTTTTCGTATTGACGTAAATGCTTGCTATCGCGAGTACTGTCTATCTGATATTTCCAGTCAAATGCCCCTAAAAACAGCTCAGCGCTAAAGCTATCACGACGCCATAACTCATAGCCAGTTTGTAGTGTAAACCCTTCCGGAAGCACCGGCGTTGCCCGTGCTACAAGCTCATGAACAGTGTCAGGTGTCAGTGATTGGCCACTAAGCGACAGGCGCCCCTGACCGAGGTCAATAAAGCGTAAGCCAACCTGCCATTTAGGCATAAGCTCATAAAAAGCACCTGCTGACCAGGACTCACTGCTATCATCCACTGCACCAACTGTTAATCCACCAACAGATGCCGGTGCCTGATAATCAGCCTCAGCCTGGCCTACGGTTGCCTGTACCCGCCATTGCTCCGCTAATACGGGGTTAGCCAGTAAACAGCTGGTAGTTAACAGCGTATATGCCGGTAGCTTGCTGTTACGACGGCGCAAAATTAATGCCGACATCATGATCACTAATAGTCCTCCTAAACCACCCGAAGATGAATTTTCCACATTCACAGTCTGATAAGCCGATACTGTTACTTTAGCTATGCCCTGGCTTATCGCGCCTTTACTATCTCTGACCTGGTACACAATCACATCCTCACCAGAGAAACCAACTTTGGGCACATAGGTGAGTGTGCCATCGATGTTCACTGTCGCCTGACCATGTGTCGCGACAGCGCTTATCAGGAACAGTTCATCCCCTTCCGCGTCGGTGTCGTTGGCAAGAACATCAAGCACCAATGTCGTCTGGTCGTTTGTCGAGGCAACATCCAATGTCGTCTTAGGCGCACTATTTACAGTCAAATTGACAATTGCCTGACTGTTTGACGTCCCGCCCTGACCATCTGAAATACTATACTCAATGGTGGCGACACCGACGAAAGTTGCAGGTGGCATATAAACCAGCTTATTGTCCTCAATGCGAACTGTACCAAAGTCAACTGTAGCACCGGTAATCATCAATGGATTACCATCTGCATCAGTGTCATTTTCCAGTACATCTATAACTATCTGTTGCCCCGATGCTACGGTGACCTCATCAGCAACAGCCACAGGTAAGGTATTGTCCGTTCTGGGAACAGCAATACCACCAGGGTCAACGACACTGCGGTTGGCAATGCCGTCGTCGTCGTTAGGACCACCATCAACGATTTGCAACTGCACACACCAATCGCCTTCTGTGATGCCATCAGTCCACTCATTACTGCCCGGAGGTGGACAATACCCGGGTTCACCTGTGGCAGACAATATGGCATTGCCATCGACAACCACGAAATCAACCCAGTCTCCGTTTTTGAATTTACGATATACGGCATTGGCAGGAATGGGTCTGCGCTGCGGGATTACAATCGTATACGTATCGCCAGCCTGTGGTAAGCCGGTTGCAATAAAGTCAAACAGGCCACCGATATTTATCGCGTTGTCATCGCCTGGCAGTTCACTTTCGAGCAACTGCACACCGCCTGTTGAGTTTTGCGCTACCGTCGCACCTTTGCGCAAGCAAACACCAGGTTCGCCTTCAACCAGGAACTGAGCCGATTCCGCTGCTTGCTCCTGCATCACGTTACACTCAGTGATCGCATCCTGGAAGTCAGGTATACCATCGCCATCCGAGTCAACGTAACCTTCTTCATCATCTGGAATTAAGTCACCATCGGTATCAACTTGAGTTAGCGCCTGTAGTTCAGCAACCACCTCAAGATAGATATCTGTTCTGGAAGAAAGGCTAGGCTGGGCGTCATCTGTTGCAGTCACCGTCAACTGGTAAATACCCTCTGCTAGCTCAGAAGTACTAAACACAAACGTATTTTCCTCTGCGCTCTGATCGGTCAATGCATTATCAACAGCATTCCAGGCCAGCGTCACGTTATCCTGCGGATTCGCATCTCTGGCAGTAGCCGTTACCGTGACCAGTTCATCATTGATAGTCAGCAGTGAACGTACTTCACCAGCCTGCTCAACTTTGACAGAGACAGTAGGTGCCACGTTTTCTTCAACAATGGTCACTGTAGTGGACGATTTTGCCCCTCGGTTCAACGAGTCTGCCAATGTAATGACGATATTTTCGTTGCCCTCTATGACCCCATCACCAAATATATTGAAGCTGATTTGAGCTGAGGTACCAGATTCAATCACCACTTGGCCATCCACTAAATCATGGTCGGCAGCGTCAGCTGTACCCGAAACAGTATAAGGAATGGTCACCGGATAACTGGGCGCCGGACCATTCAGGAACACATTTACCGTATGGCTTTGCTCTTCTGCTACTTCACTGTTTTTCTCAAGTGAAACAAGCGGATTTACAAATACATTTTGTGCCGCGATGGACTGTAGCCCCTGGCTATCTGTCGCCTGCCAGTAAACAAAGTGCGTGCCCGGCGCAAACAAGGTAGAGCCATCCACCAAAGACACCGCTAATGTGTTGCCATTTCCGTCTACTGCGGTTGCTGTGCCCAAAGGTACCTTAGTAAATAACCCTGTTGCATTGGCAGTCACGTCGGCAGGTACGGTAATAACAGGTAAAGTCGTCACCGGTGCTGAATTGATTCTAACCTGAGCCGTTGCCTTACTGCGGGCTTTTTGGCTGTCTTCTATCAGGTAGTCGATGACAATTAAGCCCTGGGTATCTGCCTGGGCGACGTAAGACAGGGTGTCATTAACAATAGACACACTACCGACGGATGCTTTGGCACCAACAATCTTCAGTACATCGCCTGCGTCAGCATCAGTGTCGTTTGCTAACACATCAAGACTGTAAGTATTGTTGGCCTGCGGTTCAAAAGTAAAACTGTCATTCACTGCCCGCGGCAAATCATTGACCGCATTAATGGTGATCTTCACTTCACCTGCTGTCGAGTCCAGGCTGCCGTCATTGGCAATATAGCTGAAGCTATCCAGGCCATTAAAGTTGCCAAACGGCGTATATGTGAAAGTGTTACCCTGCAACACCAGTAAACCATTTACTGGCTGGCGCTCAATGGAAACTGTAACGCTATCACCATCTTCGTCCGAAGTATCTGCCACAAAGCTGGTTGTGCCATCCTCGTTAACCACCACGTCCATATTGTTCGCAATTGGCTGGTTGTTCACAAACTGAACCTCAATGTCGAACGGACTCAAGGAGGTCTGTGTAACGCCGTCACTCACACTGATCACAATATCGCTGTAAACACCCTCGTCATCTCTGGCTGGCGTACCCGATAGCGTACCCGTTGCGGTATCAAACTGCGCCCACACAGGCTGATTGGTAATGGCAAACGTCAGAGTGTCTCCATCTGTATCAGAAGCTTGCGGGGTAAAGCTATATTCAGTGTTATGTACCACGGTGGTATCTGGCGTACCGGTAATAACAGGCGCATCATTTACAGCATTAATCGTTAACGAGACAGTTGCTGTATTTGAGTCAAGCACACCGTCATTTGCCATAAAGCTGAAGCTGTCCGAGCCATTAAAATCTGCATTTGGTGTATACAGCCAGGTTGTATCAGACTGTTGTTGCAGTGAGCCCGACGACACCCCTGATACTATGCTGTATGTCAACGTATCAGCATCAGGATCCGTACCACTGAGCGTGATTAGGAGCGTATCGTCTTCGTTGAGTGACAGGACCTGCCCTTCTGCAACTGGTGCATCGTTTATCGGCGTGACACTCAGTGTTACGGTGGCCTCATTCGATACCGCGCCTGCCTGATCTCTCACCGTGTAGGTGAAGCTGTCATTACCAAAGTAGTTTGTATTGGCGGTATAAACAATGGTGCCCTGTGCTGTCACTGTTGTTTGGCCATTCTGAGCTGTATTCACGACGGTGACACTGCTCAAGTCGAAGCTGTCTCCTTCATCTACATCAAAGTCATTGCCCAGCACGTTAACTTCAAACGACCCTTCTTCTTGCAGCTCAACACTGTTGTCAACCGCTACCGGAGCGTCATTCACAGGTGTTAAAGTGACGGTGACTGTCGCCGGTAACGAAGCAAGCCCTTCGCTGTCGGTTAATGTATAGGTAAAGCTGAATGAGCCTGTTTCGTCTTGCTTAGGCGCAATCTCCAAGGTGCCATCAGCCAAGATGGTGACGTCTGCTTTTGCATAGCTACCGGCACCATTGCCTTGATCTTCCAGCGTGACATTCGCACCATTAAAGCCCAGATCTTCTACATCCGAATCGTTGGCAAGAATGTCGAGAACAACGGTGACATCTTCATCTGTGGTTACTGAATCGTCACCGACTACAGGGCGGTCATTGATAGCACCAATATTGACGGTAATGTTGGCTGAAGCCGAGGCCAGCCCGTCACTGTCAGTAATGGTGTAGGTAAAGGTCTCTTCCCCAACCTCATTGTTGTTTGGTGTATAGACTAAAGTACCTGCCTCCTGGTCCAGCGTGACCAGACCAAGACTTGGTGTACTGGTCAGTGTCAGCTCCCCAGTTGGGACACCATCTTCAATGTCGGTCGCTGCTGCGCGTACAGCCAATGCCGCTGACGGGGTATCTTCGTCAGTGCTGATGGTTAAGTTTGCTGCAACCGGTGCATCATTTACAGGCGTGATCGTCACAACAACCGTTGCCTGCTCAGAGGTATTAAGCGCAGTATCAGCAACCGTGTAAGTGAAGCTATCCTGGCCATTCTCGTTGCTGGCTGGCGTGTAAGTTGCTATGCCATTCACAATGGACACAGACCCTTTAGTGGGTGCAGTTACAATAACGGCCGAAGCTGCATTCATATTGCCTTCTGGGTCACTGTCATTGTCCAGCAGGGCTATTTGTACCGCTGTATCTTCATTTGTCGTTGCACTGTCATCAACCGCTGTCGGCGCATCCTCTACCGGGTTAATTGTTAACGACACCGTATGCATTGAAGAGTTTGCATTTTGCGCATCCGTGACCTGGAAGGTAAAGCTGTCGCTGGTACTTTCCGAACCATCATGTTGATAATTAAAGCTGCCATCGGCATTTAAGGTCAGCACACCATGCTGAGGCTGTGACAGCGCACTCACAGACAAGCTGTCGCCGCTATCTAAATCATCGTCATTGGCGTTGCTGAGTAAGCCTAACGTGGTCGTAACGGTCAACAGCTGCCCTTCGTCAAGACCAAAGCTATAGTCTTGAGCTGTCGGTGCGTCATTAGTATTAATGACCTCAATATCAAAGGCACTGAGTGACTGCTGTGCAGTACCGTCTGAAACCGTAATCACGATCTGACTATCTGTACCCACATCTGCATCGCTCGGCGTGCCCGAAAGCGTACCAGTTGAGGTATCAAAGCTTGCCCAGCTGGGTTGATTACTGATAGAGAAGACCAGTACGTCACCTGCATCAACGTCAGAGACAGTCGGTGTAAAGCTATAGCTTGCGTCTTCATTTACACTGGTCGCCGGTGTGCCACTAATTTCTGGCGCATCATTGGTATTAACAACAGTGAGCGAGAACGCAGCCAGAGAAGTCGATGTTGTGCCGTCACTAACTGAAATCACTATGTCGCTTGTAGTACCCACATTGCTGTTGCTGGGTGTGCCTGACAAGGTTCCCGATTGCGCATCAAAGCTTGCCCATGTTGGCTGATTCACAATACTGAAGGTTAAGCTGTCTCCGTCTATATCCGACGCAACAGGTGTAAAGCTGTACGCCGCGTCTTCATTTACAGATGTTTCAGGTGTACCGGAAATAACAGGTGCATCATTGACATTCACAACCGTAATTGCAAATGCATCCAGGCTTGCCGTTTGTGTACCATCAGTGACACTGATCACTATCCCCTGGTAAGTCCCTACGTCACTGTTGGCAGGAGTACCAGTTATCGCCCCCGTTGAGGTAGAGAAACTTGCCCAGGATGGCAGGTTAGTGACACTAAAGGTTAACGTGTCGCCACTATCAACATCTGACGCAGTGGGAACAAAGCTATACCCGGTATCTTCGTTCACGCTGGTCGCTGGCGTTCCTGATATGGCAGGGGCATCATTGGTATTGGTAACGATTAACGAGAAGGCGGCCAATGAGACTGTTTCGGTACCATCACTAACGCTTATCACGATATCCGAGAATGTACCTACATTGTCATTCGTGGGAGTTCCCGAAAGCGTGCCAGTCTGTGTATCAAAGCTTGCCCAGGCAGGTTGATTCGCAATGCTAAAGGTCAAGCTATCACCGGTATCCACATCATTGGCTGTCGGCGTAAAGCTGTACGCAGCATCCTCACTAACGCTGGTCGCTGGTGTGCCTGATATTGTAGGTGCATCGTTGGTATTCACCACTGTGATATCAAATGCCGTCAGACTCGCAGTTTCGGTGCCATCCGTTGCACTGATCACAACTCCCTGATAGCTGCCGACATCGTCGTTGGTCGGCGTACCTGTTAATGCTCCTGTTGAAGTGTCAAAGCTAGCCCACGATGGTATATTCTGAACGCTAAAGGTCAGCGTATCAGCATCCGCATCCGTTGCGGTTGGGGCAAAGCTGTAGGCACTGTCTTCGTTAACTTCAGTTGCAGGCGTACCAGATAGTACTGGTGCATCATTCACCGCGGTTACCGTCATTGTCACTGTCGCTTCGTTCGACACTGCACCGGCGGCATCCGCTACCGTGTAGGTAAAGGTATCTTCACCGGAGAAGTTAGTGTTAGGTGTATAAATGATTGCACCTGCAGTCGTCACTTGGGTTTGACCACTGCTTGGGGCCTGAACCACTGTAACACTGGATGCATCGAAGCTGTCGTTCTCGTCCACATCGGTGTCATTACCCAACACATTGACTTCAAATGAGCCCTCTTCCATGAGCTGTGCAACGTTATCAACAGCAACCGGCGCATCATTGACTGGCGTCAGCGTTACTGTCACTGTTGCTGCATCTGAGCTAAGTCCTTCGCTGTCGGTCAGCGTGTAGGTAAAGCTAAAGGTACCGGTTTCATCTTGTTTCGGTGCAATCTGCAATGTGCCGTCTGTGAGTATACTGACCTCTGCTTTAGCATAGCTACCCGCTCCGCTCCCCTGATCTTCCAGAGTGACATTCGCGCCATTGAAACCCTGATCTTCAACGTCCGAGTCGTTGGCAAGTATGTCCAGTGTCACGCTGACATCTTCATTGGTCGTCACACTGTCATCAACAACAACAGGACGGTCGTTCACTGCACCTATATTCACTGTGACGGAGCCAGACTCAGAAGTACTACCTTCGCTGTCAGTAATTGTATAGGTAAAGGTATCTATACCCGTCTCGTTTGCATTTGGCGTGTACACCAACGTACCGGCTTGCTGATCTATGGCTACGCTGCCTTTTGAAGGTTGTGTGGCCAGTGCAATATCACCTGAAGGCGTGCCGTCCTCAATATCACTGGCACCGGCACGCACAGCAATGGCGTCGCTGGCATTGTCTTCATCTATTGAGACGGTGAAGTTTTGAACTGTCGGTTGGTCGTTAACGGCCGTGATAGTCACGGTCACAGTTGCTTCTGCGGAAGTATTAAGTGCCGCATCTTTAACCGTATAAGTAAATGTATCCTGGCCCGTTTCATTGGCATTTGGCGTATACGTTACCACGCCATTAGCTATGGTCACAGATCCTTTGCCAGGTTGCGTTGCGATGGCAGCTGAAGCCTCGACCAGATCATTTTCCGGATCGCTGTCGTTGGTCAGCAGGTCGAAAATAACCGCGGTGTCTTCATTTGTGGTTGCCGAGTCGTCAACTACCGTTGGCGCATCCGCCACCGGCGTGATAGTCAACGTAACAGTTTGGCTTGCAGACGTTGTATTGTTACTGTCGGTAACCTGGTAAGTAAAGCTATCACTGTGGTTTTCGCTACCATCGTGCTGATAGCTGAAGCTGCCATCTGTGTTCAGGGTTAACTGGCCGTGCTGCGGCTGGCTTACAGCACTCACCGTTAAGGTGTCTCCGCTATCTGTGTCATCATCCGTAGCAGTGCTTAATAAACCGTTCGCTGCAGTGACTGTCAGTGTTGCTTCTTCATCCAATGTGAAGGTGAAGTCCTGTCCAACCGGTGCATCATTGGTATTTACCACCTCAATACTGAATGCTGTCAGCGTTGCCTGATCAGTTCCATCAGACACTGAAATTTGAATATTTGCATGTGTGCCAACATAAGCATCCGTTGGCGTACCCGTGAGGGCACCCGTCGTCGTGCTGAACTCTGCCCAGTCTGGCTTGTTCACTATGCTGTAGGTGTGTGTATCTCCATCATCCGAATCGGTCAATGTCGGAGTAAAGCTATAAGCTTCATCTTCATTTACTGTGGTAGCAGGCGTGCCCGATAGCACCGGAGCAACATTATACTGCTTAGTCACGGTGGCAGTGACACCTTCAGCGGCATTACCTGCGTCATCAGATACAGTCACGGTCAGCGTCAAAGTTCCCTCATCAAGGGTGCTGACATCAACGCCTGTCAACTGCTGACTGCTTGCAGTGATTGTTGTAGCGCTATTACTTGATACAGTATTGGTGCCATCGCTGACTTGATAGGTAAATGTACCAGACCCTTCTAAGCCAGATAAGGTAAAGCTAAGCGCCGATTCATTGTCTCGGTTGATCAGTGTTTGGTCGATCGCGACGGATTGGCCTGATGGTGTAACATTATCAAGTGTAATGCTTTGTGTCGCAGCCGTGGAGATATTGCCTGCTGTATCGGCTTGTGTAGCAGACACCGTCAGCGTGCCGTTGTTCAGGCCACTGACGTCCAATTCGCTACCGCTTAGCGTCCAGTTACCTGAGTTATCGGCGGTCACCGTGCGGCTCACCGAGCTGTTATTGTCGGTGATGGTCACCGTCACGTTATTGCCCGCTTCCGCACCCGAACCTGCGATCAGCACATCGTTATCTTCCGCCGCACTGACGATACCATCGGTTTCAATCGGCGTGGTGATGGTCAGCGCCGAAGGTGCCGCGTTATCCAGGGTAATGGTTTGCGTTGCTGCCGTGGAGGTGTTGCCCGCCGTATCCGCTTGTGTAGCAGACACCGTCAGGGTGCCATTGTTCAGGCCACTGACATCCAGCTCACTGCCGCTCAGCGTCCAGTTACCTGAGCTGTCTGCAGTCACAGTACGACTCACCGAGCTGTTGTTGTCGGTGATGGTCACGGTCACGCTATTGCCCGCTTCCGCACCCGAACCGGCTATTAATACATCGTTATCTTCCGCCGCACTGACAATGCCATCGGTTTCAATCGGGGTAGTGATGGTCACTGCTGACGGTGCCGCGTTATCCAGGGTAATGGTTTGCGTTGCTGCGGTCGAGGTGTTACCCGCCGTATCCGCTTGTGTAGCCGACACCGTCAGGGTGCCATTATTCAGGCCACTGACATCCAGCTCACTGCCGCTCAGCGTCCAGTTACCTGAGTTATCTGCTGTCACCGTGCGGCTCACCGAGCTGTTGTTGTCGGTGATGGTCACCGTCACGCTGTTGCCCGACTCGGCACCGGAACCGGCGATCAGTACATCGTTATCTTCCGCTGCATTGACAATGCCATCGGTTTCAATGGGTGTAGTGATGGTCAGCGCCGAAGGTGCTGCGTTATCCAGCGTAATCGTCTGGGTCGCTGCGGTCGAGGTGTTACCCGCCGTATCCGCCTGCGTCGCCGACACCGTCAGGGTGCCATTATTCAGGCCACTGACATCCAGCTCACTGCCGCTCAGCGTCCAGTTGCCAGAGTTATCTGCTGTCACCGTGCGGCTCACCGAGCTGTTATTGTCGGTGATGGTCACCGTCACACTGTTGCCGGCTTCCGCACCGGAGCCCGCAATGAGTACGTCGTTGTCTTCCGCGGCATTCACAATACCGTCAGTCTCAATCGGCGTAGTGATGGTGACCGCAGATGGTGCCGCGTTATCCAGGGTAATCGTCTGTGTTGCTGCGGTAGAGGTGTTACCCGCCGTATCCGCCTGCGTTGCCGACACCGTCAGGGTGCCATTGTTCAGGCCACTGACATCCAGCTCACTGCCGCTGAGCGTCCAGTTGCCAGAGTTATCGGCGGTCACTGTGCGGCTCACCGAGCTGTTATTGTCGGTGATGGTCACCGTCACACTGTTGCCGGCTTCCGCACCGGAGCCCGCAATGAGTACATCGTTATCTTCCGCGGCATTGACAATACCGTCAGTCTCAATCGGCGTAGTGATGGTGACCGCAGATGGCGCCACATTATCGAGTGTGATGCTTTGTGTCGCAGCCGTGGAGGTGTTACCCGCTGTATCCGCTTGCGTCGCAGACACTGTCAGCGTGCCATTGTTCAGACCACTGATATCCAGCTCACTGCCGCTGAGCGTCCAGTTGCCTGAGCTGTCGGCGGTCACGGTACGGCTGACTGATGAATTGTTATCCGTAATGGTTACCGTCACACTGTTGCCCGACTCGGCACCCGAACCGGCGATCAGTACATCGTTATCTTCCGCCGCATTGACAATGCCATCGGTTTCAATGGGTGTAGTGATGGTGACCGCAGATGGCGCTGCGTTATCCAGCGTAATCGTCTGGGTCGCAGCCGTGGAGGTGTTACCCGCCGTATCCGCCTGGGTGGCCGACACCGTCAGGGTGCCATTGTTCAGGCCACTGACATCCAGCTCACTGCCGCTCAGCGTCCAGTTGCCAGAGTTATCGGCAGTCACAGTACGACTCACCGAGCTGTTATTGTCGGTGATGGTTACCGTCACGCTATTGCCCGCTTCCGCACCCGAACCGGCGATCAGTACATCGTTATCTTCCGCGGCATTGACAATGCCATCGGTTTCAATCGGGGTGGTAATGGTCACTGCTGACGGCGCTGCGTTATCCAGCGTAATCGTCTGGGTCGCAGCCGTGGAGGTGTTGCCCGCCGTATCCGCCTGGGTGGCCGACACCGTCAGGGTGCCATTGTTCAGGCCACTGACATCCAGCTCACTGCCGCTGAGCGTCCAGTTGCCTGAGTTATCGGCGGTCACCGTGCGGCTCACCGAGCTGTTATTGTCGGTGATGGTCACCGTCACGCTATTGCCCGCTTCCGCACCTGAACCTGCGATCAGTACATCGTTATCTTCCGCCGCATTGACAATGCCATCGGTTTCAATCGGGGTGGTGATGGTCACCGCTGACGGCGCTGCGTTATCCAGGGTAATGGTTTGCGTCGCTGCCGTGGAGGTGTTGCCCGCCGTATCCGCCTGCGTCGCCGACACCGTCAGGGTGCCATTATTCAGGCCACTGACATCCAGCTCACTGCCGCTGAGCGTCCAGTTGCCTGAGCTGTCTGCTGTCACAGTACGACTCACCGAGCTGTTATTGTCGGTGATGGTCACCGTCACGCTGTTGCCCGACTCGGCACCCGAACCAGCGATCAGTACGTCGTTATCTTCCGCCGCATTGACAATGCCATCGGTTTCAATCGGGGTGGTGATGGTCACTGCTGACGGTGCTGCGTTATCCAGGGTAATGGTTTGCGTCGCTGCCGTGGAGGTGTTGCCCGCCGTATCCGCTTGCGTCGCCGACACCGTCAGGGTGCCATTGTTCAGGCCACTGACATCCAGCTCACTGCCGCTCAGCGTCCAGTTACCCGAGCTGTCGGCGGTCACAGTACGGCTCACCGAGCTGTTGTTGTCCGTGATGGTTACCGTCACACTATTGCCCGACTCGGCACCCGAACCGGCAATCAGCACATCGTTATCTTCCGCCGCATTCACAATGCCATCGGTTTCAATCGGCGTGGTGATGGTCACGGCAGAAGGTGCTGCATTGTCCAGCGTAATGGTTTGCGTCGCAGCCGTAGAGGTATTACCTGCGGTATCCGCTTGCGTTGCCGATACGGTGAGCGTGCCATTATTCAGGCCGCTAACATCCAGCTCACTGCCGCTCAGCGTCCAGTTGCCTGAGCTGTCGGCGGTCACCGTACGACTGACTGACGAATTGTTATCCGTGATGGTCACCGTCACACTGTTGCCCGACTCGGCACCCGAACCAGCGATCAGCACATCGTTATCTTCCGCCGCATTGACAATGCCATCGGTTTCAATCGGGGTGGTGATGGTCACTGCTGACGGCGCTGCGTTATCCAGCGTAATCGTCTGGGTCGCAGCCGTGGAGGTGTTACCCGCCGTATCCGCTTGGGTGGCCGACACCGTCAGGGTGCCATTATTCAGGCCACTGACATCCAGTTCACTGCCGCTCAGCGTCCAGTTGCCTGAGCTGTCTGCAGTCACAGTACGACTCACCGAGCTGTTGTTGTCGGTGATGGTCACCGTCACACTGTTGCCGGCTTCCGCACCGGAGCCCGCAATGAGTACATCGTTATCTTCCGCGGCATTCACAATGCCATCGGTTTCAATCGGGGTGGTGATGGTCACCGCTGACGGCGCTGCGTTATCCAGCGTAATCGTCTGGGTCGCTGTCGTGGAGGTGTTGCCCGCCGTATCTGCTTGCGTGGCCGACACCGTCAGGGTGCCGTTGTTCAGGCCACTGACATCCAGCTCACTGCCGCTCAGCGTCCAGTTACCTGAGCTGTCGGCGGTCACGGTACGGCTGACTGATGAATTGTTATCCGTGATGGTCACCGTCACACTGTTGCCCGACTCGGCACCCGAACCGGCGATCAGTACATCGTTATCTTCCGCGGCATTGACAATGCCATCGGTTTCAATCGGGGTGGTGATGGTCAGCGTCGAAGGTGCCGCATTATCCAGGGTAATGGTTTGCGTTGCTGCGGTAGAAGTGTTGCCCGCCGTATCCGCTTGCGTTGCCGATACGGTGAGCGTGCCATTGTTCAGGCCACTGACATCCAGTTCACTGCCGCTCAGCGTCCAATTACCCGAGCTGTCAGCGGTCACAGTACGACTCACGGAGCTGTTGTTGTCGGTGATGGTCACCGTCACACTGTTGCCCGACTCGGCGCCTGAACCAGCGATCAGTACATCGTTGTCTTCCGCCGCATTGACAAGGCCGTCAGTTTCAATCGGGGTGGTGATGGTCAGCGTCGAAGGTGCCGCATTATCCAGGGTAATGGTTTGCGTTGCTGCGGTAGAAGTGTTGCCCGCCGTATCCGCCTGGGTGGCCGACACCGTCAGGGTGCCATTGTTCAGGCCACTGACATCCAGCTCACTGCCGCTCAGCGTCCAGTTACCTGAGCTGTCTGCTGTCACAGTACGGCTCACCGAGCTGTTGTTGTCCGTGATGGTTACCGTCACACTATTGCCCGACTCGGCACCCGAACCGGCAATCAGCACATCGTTATCTTCCGCCGCATTCACAATGCCATCGGTTTCAATCGGCGTGGTGATGGTCACGGCAGAAGGTGCTGCATTGTCCAGCGTAATGGTTTGCGTCGCAGCCGTAGAGGTATTACCTGCGGTATCCGCTTGCGTTGCTGATACGGTGAGCGTGCCATTATTCAGGCCGCTAACATCCAGCTCACTGCCGCTCAGCGTCCAGTTGCCTGAGCTGTCGGCGGTCACCGTACGACTGACTGACGAATTGTTATCCGTGATGGTCACCGTCACGCTGTTGCCCGACTCGGCACCCGAACCGGCGATCAGCACATCGTTGTCTTCCGCCGCATTCACGATACCATCGGTTTCAATTGGGG
The DNA here is from genome assembly GCF_024124545.1 of Pseudoalteromonas sp. XMcav2-N. Taxonomy (GTDB): domain Bacteria; phylum Pseudomonadota; class Gammaproteobacteria; order Enterobacterales; family Alteromonadaceae; genus Pseudoalteromonas. The sequence continues at coordinate 157,931 of NZ_JAMXSF010000007.1, read as the reverse complement.
TAGTGATGGTGACCGCAGAAGGAGCTGTATTATCCAGCGTGATACTTTGCGTTGCTGCGCTAGAGGTATTGCCCGCGGTATCAGTTTGAGTCGCCGAGACCGTGAGAGTCCCATTGTTCAGACCACTGACGTCCAGTTCACTGCCGCTGAGCGTCCAGTTACCTGAGCCGTCGGCAGTCACGGTGCGACTGACAGATGAATTGTTATCCGTGATGGTCACCGTCACACTGTTACCCGACTCAGCGCCGGAGCCCGCAATCAACACGTCGTTGTCTTCAGCCGCATTGACGAGCCCATCTACTTCGATAGGCGTGGTAATGCTAACAGCAGCCACACTGGTGTCGACGGTTACAGAGAGACCTGAACCATCGGCAGTATTACCAGCTGTATCCGTTGAGCGAGCTGTCATGGTATGTGTGCCTGCTGATAAAGCAGACGTTGTGATAGTCCAGGTACCCAACGTTGCAGTGCCCGTGCCCACAGTACCATCAATGCTAGAAATCAGCGTGATGTCTCCGCCATTGGGTCCTGAACCGGTAAACGTCGCTGTAGTATCGTTGGTTATATTGTCCGTATTAGATGTACCAGTATCACTGCTTGCATCTAGATCAGGTGTGCCAGGCGCAGAAGGCGCAGTTGTATCTATTGTGACACTTAAACTACTGGATGCCGTACTCTCGTTGCTGCTTGCATCCGTTGCTTTTGCTGTGATGGCGTGCGTTACACCAGCAGTGAGCGCACTGGTAGTAATCTGCCAGTTGCCACCTGTTGCAGTACCAGTTCCTATTACGGTTGTACCACCGCCTTCCTGGTCACTGTACAGTCTAACTGTTGAACCGCTTTCAGCTGTGCCACTGAAGGTTGGTGTGGTGTCGTTGGTGTTGTTGTCACTGTCTGACGAACCCGTGTCCGAGCTGGCGTCGAGGTCAGGAGTCGATGGTGCGTTAGGTGCAACATCATCATTCACAGTGATCGTGAACGCTTCTTGGAATGTTGTTGTAGAATCGCTCGTTTGTATACAAACAACGTAACTTCCAGCCGACAAGGCAGCTTGTGTTTCCAGGTTAGACCCATTGATCTGGAAGCTACCGTTGTTGGTGTCAGCACTACAAGTGCCATTGGCACTAGCGCCACTACTAACAATAGAATAAGTATGACTATCGCTGGTATCGGGATCTGTGGTGCTCAAAGTACCTATATTAGCGCCCGCGCCAGTCGCTGACTGATTGATTGATGCCGTATCCAGGCTAATATCGGTTGGATCATCATTTTGCGCAGTAATGGTAACAGATGCCTGATTAGTACCCGTACTATTTGCTGTGCCATCGTTAAAGGTATAATCGAGCGTTACAGATGCCGGTGGCGCTTCTGAGCTGTTCTGATAAGTAATATTTTGCAGCACAGAATCAACGATTGCAGATGTTGCGCTGGTGTTGAACGTCAACACTAATGTGCCGGATGAGTTAGTGGTAACTGTACCGACCGTCGTCGAGTTGTAAGTAAAGGTACTGCTTTCAGTCAGGGTGCCAAGCAGGCCATTATTACCAAAAACATCCTGCGAGCTGGCACCACCGTTGCGGGCAATAGTCAGGGTTGCGTTGTTGTAGTTACCTGCACCGCTGTCGAGCGCATCCAGCTCAGTGTCTGCAATCAAAACATCTGAATCAATCACCACAGCGGAGCCGTTTTCAATGAACGTTTGCCCACCATTGAGGTTACTAAATACAGGAACATCATTCGGCGTAATAAAGGTGATATCGGTATTTGCGCCATTATCCGCCACCGTAAAATCTAGTGAATTGGCTGGCGCATTTGACAAGCTAATTGCCACTTCAATGGAGCTAAAATCAGTTGCATTGGTATCAACCTGAAGTGTGCTGGTACCATTAAAACGTACATTGCTGGTTGTCAGGCCCGTGACACTATTGATAGTAATAATGTCACCCACACTCAAATCAGTAATGGTGTCGCCATTGAGATCCGATACGTCGCCAACAAAATTATCGTTGCCGGCGTTACCTGTCATCGAGTCTGTACCACCACCCGGGCGAATGGTGTCGGTCCCGCTACCACCTGTAATGGTGTCGTTACCGTCAAAGTCCGTAGCGGTCATATTGATGGTATCGCCACTCAGTGCACTGGCGTTCAGCGTGATAGCGTTACTAAGCGCAAAGCCCACTGCATTAGAGATAGTGACCGAATTACCATTGGAGTCAAAGTTATCTGTCAGTGTAATGGTAAAGATGTTATTGGTACCAATTGCCAGGTTTTCGATTTCGGAAACGCTGGTATTAGTAAAGTTAAACGTGCCCCCGTCCATGAGCTTGAGCGTTTCAGAGCCTGCAGCACCGGTGATCGCCGTAGTAAAGTTATTTGCCACATTTGCCGCATCAATCGCGACAGTTGCACCACTGGCCAGTGACAAGGTGCCAATATTAGTAAAGCCACCACTACTGACATCTGCACCATCTGAGGCACTCACTGTATCACCGGTAGTCGGGTCGCCGACCAACGAGCCATTGAACGCACTGCCCGCTATGTCGAATGTGATTGCATCATTTGACACGGTTGCATCTATGGTGGCCGACGCATTGGTGACCGTAATTGTCCGCGTATTGGTGCTGTCGTCATTTACAGAATAGGTCTCTATGCCTGTCAGCGTTGTAAAATCTCCGTCACCACTGATGGTGATGGTCTCTGAGCCTGCAGCTGTCACGGTGCCGGTAAATGCTGCATTTTGCGCCGGGGTCATGGTCACTGATGCACCACTGGCCAGAGTCAGATTAACGATATTCGAAAGCGTACCGCCGGAGATATTTGCCCCTGAAGACATAGACAAAGTATCTGCCGTTGTGCCATCCCCCGTGAGTGTACCAGTGTAACTCAAGGTGCCGATATCAAAAGTAACCGCGTCTGTGGATGAAGAAGCGGTTACTGAAGTACCTGCAGCTGCAACGGTGACCGTTCTGCTGTTGGTGGATGAATCTCCAACCGAGAAGCTTTCCACATTCGACAGCGTGGTAAAGTTACCATCACCCGAAATGTTGATAGTCTCGGTGCCTGCGGCCGTGATTGTGCCACCAAACAATGCTGGCTGGGAGGCCGTCATCGACACACTTGCCCCACTGGCCAGTGTCAGGTTTTCAAAGTTAGACACGGTTGCACCAGCTATACTGGCGCCCGAACTCATCGAAAGCGTGTCTGTACCACCTGCGGCATTGAGTGTTCCGGTTGCGGTTAAAGCAGCTATGTTTATGGTGTCGTTACCACTGCTTCCCGTCACACTCTGACCAGCTGTGCTAAGCGTAATGCTGTTTGCCGCGCCTAAAACATAAGTTTCGATGGCGCTTGCAGCTGTTAAACCGTCGGTTGCTGCAGAGATAGTTATACTTTCCGTCGCACTGCCATTAATCGTGCTAAAGGCATCATGTTGTGCCTCAGTCATTGTTACCGATGCATTCGCATCCACCGTCAGGGTTTCAAAGCCGCTTACGGTAGCACCGGCAATGCTGGCCCCGTTACTCAATTGCAGTATATCGGTACCGCCGCTACCAGCTAAAGTGCCTGTTGCGGTTACAGAGCCTGTTACAAGGGTGTCAGCCGAGCTGCTGCCCGTCACATTTTGTGCAGCACCACCCAATGTAAAGGTAAACCCAGCACCCAGCACGTAGGTTTCAATGTCAGCATCACCAGAAATCGTCGCATCCCCATCGGCACTGCTGAGTGTAAATTGGTTGGTCCCCGCACCATTAATGGTGGTAAATGACTCATGCTGAGATTCGGTCAGCGTTATAGACGCCCCGCTATCTGGTGTGAGTGTTTCAAAGCCACTCAGAGACGTTAAATTGGCCAGGTTTGTGCTGGTTGGCACCGAGAGAACATCGGTACCGGTTCCACCGCTTGCCGTGGAACCAGTGGTATGGCTGGCATTAGCGATTGTCAGGGTTTCGTCCCCTCCGGCAAAAGTTATGGCTGGCGAGAGGTTGGTGCCGCTGCTTGTGTCAAACCCAGCGGCGCTTGAGCTGGCAGCAGTGACATCTGTCACACTGATAGTAGCAGTGCGCGTTGTACTGTTGGTCGACCCATCATTAATCACTACGGTTACCGAACGCGCAGTTTCATTTGGCGTGCTGGAGGTGTTGTTGTATGTGATCGCCTGTAAAAACGTAGCAACTTCAGCGGCCGTTGCGGTGGCCCCCGTGATAGAAATCGTATCTTGAAGTGTAATGTCCGATGCCCCGGATACGCCTGTTAGCGCGTTTTGCGCAGAGGCACTCACATTCAGACCTTCGGATGCACCATCCTGATCATTGGTCAGTGTAATTGTTATGGTTTTTAGTGTATCACTGTCCGCTTCGGTTACTGACGCGCTGCTGGCGATATTGACCGCGCCACTGCCCTCCGAAAAACTGGCTGTGTTGTCATTGCCACCGGTTCCCGAGTTCAAATCAACCTCAGGCGCTGTATTAGGTGTACTGAAATTAAATGTGGTGTCGTCACTGATCCCTAGGAACGAATTTCCTGCCGAATCCTGCACTGCCGTTGCATCAATGCGGATAGCGTATGTGCGATTACCTGTCAGATCACTGGTTGGATTTAAATAAACTTTGTCGTTGGTGATACTGACACGCCCGGCACCTGGTGAGGTCGTTGTACCATCGCTTTCGCTTGCAACGTCAAATACTTCAAAATCAGTGCTGTCGGTGACATTGCGAATGGTGATATTACCGCTACTCAGCGCAATATTCTCATCAAAGGCAATCTCAATATTGTTGCTCACAGAAACATTAGTTGCATCGTCAGTAGGTGTTGAGCTCGCACTGACAAAAGTAGGCGCGGTTGAGTCAGAGACTGCGGCGTCATCAATCTTGATACTTCTGATAAGATAACGAGAGTCAGACCCTGGACTTCGGGTAAACGCCATAGTCACAGTATCAACGTCCTGCCATGCAGCATCTGTAAAATCTGTACCGCGGGCCAGGGTAAACAGATCCTGTAACCCGGAGTTTGCTTCACCTCCTTTTGGCAGGGTGACAGTTTCTGTCACGGTCTGCGTACCACCCGAAAACCCAGTCAACACAAGTTGATAGGTTTTATCTGAGTCTCTGGCCGACCCCTGCATAAAGGTAATTTCGTCGAAACTGAAGTTAGTGCTGGATTTTTCATAAAAGCGGAAGCCACGATCGTTGAACTCATTAATCATGGTATTTGAATAAACAACACCAGCCACAAACCCGAGATCATTCAGGCCTGTATACGCAGGGCTATCTGAGCTAGTGCCCGCATCTAACACCAAAGATACAGCACCCGCATTGGTCAGGGTAACCGAGGGCATACTCCCTGTAACACCAGTCTCCACCTCACTAAAACTGGAGCCTGACCCATTGGAATAGTTGATCGTCTGTTGTGCTGCCCATACCTCACTAGAGAGCAATGCTGCCGACACCCCTGCTGATGTAACCGCTTTAGCAACCTGACTTAATCTCATTCTTCTCTCCTGACGTTATCTATCCCATTTTTGATGACATCGTCTTTTTGTTTTAATCAACTAAAAATGTACGACTATAATAGTCAAAGAGTTAGCACCAAACAATGCTAACCCTTTGTTTTTTTTGACTAGTTACGCGGTGGAAAAACCCCTTCGGTAGCAATTAACCAATTAACCGGTAATACCGGATTCAAAATATTAAGTGGCGCTGATCCGCCTGTGTTAGTCACAGTAACAGTCCCACCTGCCGACCCACCACCAGATACAGTAAGCCCTTTAATATCTGTCAAAGTGGCTTGCCCGAAAGTAGGCTTAAAGAAAGCAGCATTCGAACTTTGTGCAATATACGAATCGCTGTCTGGCGTTGTTGTATTTGCGGCATTAGTTGCGACCTGCATGGTACCTGATACCGGATTTGCCCCCCCAAGAGGTGTAAAAATGGCAGTATGTGAGTGCGCAGGCATATGAATGATCTCAATACCTACCAGCTCAGTACCTTGTCTTTCACCCTGACGGTAGTCCATACCACCTGGACGTACACCTGAGCCCACAGGGCTGCGGCCACGCAGGTCTGGCAACGCGTATGTAGTACGTGCGTCACCACCATAAATAGTCCCTATCAAAGCAAATAAGGCCTGGTTTTGTGAAATGGCCATAGTCTGACCTAAACACATTGCGAAATTTCTGATTGTAAAAGCACCGCCGAAGGTACCCATTGAGCCAATATACGGGTCAGTAGACATATGAATTCCTCTTTAATTGTAAACATACCCTTTAACGATAAATGCTCAGTACTACTCACCTCACAAAGAGATTTATCAACATGTTGCGAATTACTCGCACCTACTACTTTATTTGTTACGCTGCCGAGACGGCATCAAGCTGTTGTAGAGCTGTCTATGCTCAAGGTTAGTCAGGGTTTCCTTCAGGCAAATGTGCTGTAAACACGGGTGGAATGAAGAATTCAGGCAACTGCACCCTGCGTGCTTCTCCGCTCAAAACTTTATCAAGACAAACAGTGCCGATATCGTTAATACTGATATCCAAAGCTGCATCGGAATCTTCTTTTGGAAAACGCCAGTACAGCTCTGTGGTTTTATAGCGCAGTAGTGCCATCATCTCGTATTGATCGAACTCACTGGGGCTATCGCAAAATCGCTCGTGACAGTCTTCAAGCTTTTGCTCTCCTAAAAACTGTACTAACAAGCTGCCCATCCCAGGGACTTCAAGGATACTGCTCTCTCCTTGCGCAACGACTAATTCGCCCGTTCCCTCTAACTTCGCAATACGCTGTCCTTCACCACTGAGGTTGGCGCCTCCATCATAAGGATAGAGCGCTAAATCATAGCCATAGCGGTTCGTTAGATTGATCTTTATGTTCATATCTATCTCGCTTCTGAGTTTAAGTTCAGAGCATAGTTAGAAATGCAGGATGATAAGTACATCGGCCAGGCCACTCACGAGTCCTTCTCAACTAAGCTACCATTGTAAAATTTAGTACAAAGGTATCGGTTTGCAATTGATATACCTCAACCAAACCACCTATATTTTTGCCGTTACATCCGGCTTTGTTGTGAGGCTGCAACCTCTAATCCCGGTTCAAGCCCGAATAAAATTGCAAAGCGGTACCCGTCGAACACCCCCTGCTCAGTTAACACTGCGTCCAGACGAATGGCGCCATCTATGGTTTTCACCAGTAACCCTTTAGCTCTGTCGAGTTCCAACACTGTGCCAGGCTTAATACCAGTCAATTGGCAATCCATAGTGCTGGCTTGCATAAGCTGGAGTAGTCCTTCACGAAACTTAAAGCGGGCACCACCGAGTTCGGCATTACCAGCGCGCGCCAGATTAACAATTTCGCTTCCTGTGTGGCGTTGCCAGTCAATCGTTAAGTCTTCAATATTTACATGGGAGGCATAACGGGGTTCATACTGCTTCCCGTTTACTTCTATGAACTCTTGCTGAGCATGCCAGGTAAGCGTGCCTGCGGCTTGTTGTTGAGTAAACTGCTCCAGCAGTGCGGGCACCATCTGGGCTATCTTTTGATGAAAACACTGAGAGGTATCAAACGGATGCACGGGCAAATCGATGTGTGTGCCAATCTCTCCGGTATCTAGCTTTTCGGCCACTTTGTGTAACGTTACCCTGATAGTCTCTGCACCATTTTTAAGCTGCCAGAATACAGGCATTGGCCCGCGGTAATCCGGTAAAGCACTCGGGTGAATGTTAAACAAACGACCAGCAAAATAGTCGATTAGTCTGGCGCGTATTTTGTGTTTAAACAGATAAGCCAAACCACTGTTCGCGCCCAGCCTGTCGAGACCGGCAATCAAGTCTTCGTCTGATGCGGTATTATATTGCAACATAGGGATCTGGTGATGATGCAAAAATTGCTGCAACTGAACAAGGTCAGGGTTTGGCTCGGCTTCAATCAAAACCACGCAACTTAACTGGCCTCTTTGCAATAAATACTGTACCGCAGCCAGACACAAGCAACTGCCGCTAAACAAAGCATATTTAGGTTCCATGCTGACCTCCTATACTTTCACAGGTACAAACCCAGGCATACCACTGAGTTGATAATAAAACTGTACAGTATCCCCGCTGTTGGCAACAAAATGTGTATGTTCCAGCTCTTTAGGTTGCGCATCAACATAGAAATTCATGTCAGGCCTGGGGTGGGTAATCCCCGAATCGTATTGGTCTAAGCCTTCATCATCAAACGTATTTATCTGTGCGTATACCGCCAAAATACGGGCCGGCATATCTTCAAAGCCGGTCGGCAAAGTAACCCTGTTAGCAGCAACAACCCTTATGTCGTCTTCCAGCTCAATCTCTTCCATCTTCAACAGCACTGACTTGTCAATGCGCATCAGCTCGCCCAGCTCAATTCGCTCCTGCAAGGCGCTGTTATTGAGATTGTCCGAATGACAGTACTGCGTATCTTTCCACTGCTGATTAAATTCCGTTTCACCATGAACCATCATGCCCTTGATAGATACAGAGCGCGGTATCATCCATCCGTCAAGCGTCAGGAATTTAACCAGATGCTTTGCAATAGCCAGCTGCCCTTCGCGGGTAAAGCCATGTTGCATAGCCTCCAGGACCAGCAAGTCGATGCTCTCTTGGGGTTCATAAACAGTCGCATCTTCTTCAATGATGTCTGCAACAAACTCACCCAACTGCAGATCATTGATGAGCTGTCTGAGCGTCACAATAGCGCCAGGATGTGTATCAACAAATAGCACTTTAATTTGCTCATGATTAAACTCGTTCTGGTCTTTATAGTAGCTCAACAAAGGCAATAGCAAAGGCGCAAACGGACCACAAGCGGGATACAAAATAGTAATAGAGTCCTTATGAGACAGCATGCCACGTATTGCTTTGTCAATGCCCCTTGCATAGCCCTGAATACGGTATATGTCTTTGATTGTATGGCGACAGTTATATGGCGACATGACCAGACCCGTCGGAGAAATATACTGACGGGTTAAAAGCTCTTCGCTTAACTCGGCCATAGACATTGACTGAACAGCCTGATCATACATGGCCTCAAAAGCAGCCGTCAGCTGAGCATGAGTAGCAACCGTGGTGCCGAGGGTTAATGCCATGGCATTTACGAAGCTTTGGGTTAGCGCTTGTTGACGTTGAGCGGTGGTAAGTTTCGCCTTAAGTAAAGACTCAAGTTGGTTACGGACGGTGTGTTTTAATAGTTGATCGACTTTTGGATCTGCATAATCAGCCTTTAGCACATTATGCGTTTGATGTTTTTCCATCGGCGCTACCTAAGTATGATAATTCCATAATTACAAAGGCGTTAAGTGCAACTTTACCGCTGTGCACTTAACCCCGTCAGCGTTCATGAATCAGTTTAGTTGAGTGCAGTCAATTTGCGAGCTTCATGGTTAAAAACCCACTTTCTATCGCCCAGTTGCCCACCCGTGATTACAATCTGCTCTGTACCATCCAGTGTTTTATACATAGGCTGCTTGCCCAAACGGGTTTGACCATATGAATATAAAAACGCACCGTTATTGCCAAATACTTTAACGCTGGAAGTACCTGACTCAAGCACATGCACGCGGCCATCACCGTCAAGCGTCAAACTTTTTGGCCCATTTAACTGTGACACCACTTCAGTACCAAACTCGCCGATTTGGGCAAGTTGTTCACCGAAAAAGTTCGCCACAATAACCTGGTGGTGACCACGCTCAATAAAGTAAAGCAGCTGCTGGTTGGGTTCGACCGCAAAATCGCTCACATTGGAAAACCCCTGAGGCAATTTAATTGTGCCAATAGTGGTGCCAGACAGATCAAAGACCGTTATTTCATTACTCATTTCAAAATAAACATATATAAATGTGTTGTAACGCCTGACAACAGAGGGACGCAAAGTGACCTGAACACTTTCTCCACTTGGTGCTTCCATTGAGACAGAAGGCGCATGGCGAGCTATCTCTTCAAGTAAGTTGCCACTAACACGTTGGGTATTCTGTTCTGAATTTGTAAATGCAATGCTATCTGCAGCAAGTGCACTGACAGGCAGCACACCACTCGCACACAAGTACGAGCTTGCTTTAAGAAAAGTACGACGTTCCATCTTTAACCACCTTAAGCTACCTAAAAACTGGGTCATTATCACAAACTACTGAATAATTGAACATTACACCATATTACACGAAAAACAACATCTACCAATTTAGTACTGGAATACCTTAAAAACATAGGAATTTAGCGCTTATTAACCATGATTTATTCCAATCCTTAGCCAGAAGCAATTGACCCTCTATTGATAATCGGTAAAGATTACCAGCCGAGAACTACAGCATGCTTCAGACTAGTCAGTAATTATTGAAATTATTGAAATTTACTCAAGTGACGAGATAAGTTGCCGATAATCGATACGACCTTCATCTTAGTGAAATCTGTCTGATGTCAAATAAAACGATGCTATTGGCAAGGATGTTGAAAAAACATTGTAATAATCGTAATTCTTAACAATAATTTAGAGCTTAGGTTCGAGCCCTGTTAACAAATTAGATAAAAATAAAAGACTATGCCACTAACTCAATTTTCTGATCCTTACATTCAGGATCGCTTTCAGTCGACGCAATATGAGCTCATCCACAAGATAGGCGAAGGCGGCTTTGGTAAGGTTTACAAAGCGAAGAATAAAAACACGGATCAGGTCGTGGCAATCAAGTTTCTGGCACTTGAGCCTCATCTTGACGAAGCCAAAAAGCATCGATACGTTGAGCGATTCAAACGCGAAACCTCTCTCAGCAGTCAGCTGCAGCACCCGCATATTGTGCGCCTGCTGGATAAAGGTCAGGTAGACGAAAGCCTGCTGTACGGCGTGTTTGAATATGTGGAAGGTCAGTCACTGCGCGAACACCTTATTCAGGAAGGTGCGTTAGACGCAGTAGACGCCACCGACATTATGTTGCAGGTACTGGATGCCCTGATCCATGCACACCAAAAAGGCATAGTCCACCGGGACATTAAACCCGCCAATATCATGCTGACCCAGGCAGGCGCAAAAACCTACGCTAAAATTCTCGATTTTGGTATCGGCACGCTCAGTCAGGAAAGCCGCCATCAGGACTTTGCCACACTGACACTCACCCAGGAAACCCTGGGGACACCTTCTTATAGCGCGCCTGAGCAGTTACGTGGTGAACCCGCCTCAGCCAAAACCGATATCTATGTTTGGGGCCTGGTATTTTTAGAATGTCTGACGGGGTTACCAGCCGTTACCGGCTCCAGCATTGCCTCGATTTACCACAAGCAGTTGAGCGATGTTCATATTCCGCTACCCAGTGCCTTGCTTGGCCACCCGTTATCAGGATTATTGCGTCGTGTGCTACAAAAAAATGCCACAGAGCGGGTGATCTCAGGGGAAGAAGCCTTCACCGAACTGAACTCCATGAATGTGTCTAACCTGGTGGGCGTGCTGGCAGACGTACAGGCACAACATGGTTACGACGATGCCACAGTGGTGCTGCGCACCGATGACCCTAGTCACCCCGGCCAGCAAGATTACACCACGCTGACAGAGCGCAAACAAATCACCGTTATGGCACTGCGCCTCAGCGCCAAAATGCTGGATGAAAACGCCAAAGACCTGGATGTAATCGATACCCTGTTCAAATCACAGCGCAACACTTGTATTGATATTGCAACCCGCTTTGGTGCGTATCATGTGGGCAACCTGGCCGATACTGCGCTGTTCTACTTTGGTTACCCCATTGCCAGCGACAACGACACTCGACTGAGCGCACGTACCGCACTGGATGTGATCAGTGAACTGGGCAAGCGTAATGCACTGATGCAGGAAGCCCACGGCGTGCAGCTCAATGCCCATATTGGCTTGCACTCGGGCATTTTTGTCACCTACGCCAATGCCGTGCCAGAGGGCCATATTGCTAACACAGCCATGCAACTGGCTCGCCATGCTGGCGAACGTCAGATTTTGTGTACCGCAGAGTCACGCGCCATCCTTGAGCCTTACAGTGAGTTCGATTATTTCGACAACATGCAGCTGGGTATGGCGTTTGAACAGCAAGCCATTTATAACCTTAAGGGCGAAAAACGTGTAGAAGCCTTTGGCTTTATGCGTGGTACACGCCATCACCACAAGCTGATTGGCCGCCAGAACGAGCTGGACAAAACACTATCCATCATCAATAACGAACAACAAACCACCCGGGTTGCCCATATTTACGGTGAAGCCGGCATTGGTAAGTCGAGATTACTGCAAGAAATTCGTGCCAACGCCGGTAAATACCAGCACCTGGTTGCCCAGTGTTTACCCGAGCACCAGAACAACGCGCTCTACCCTATTCTGACGCTGGTACGTTACCTGTTTAATACCAGCAACCTCAGCAATACCGAGGTCATCGACCTGTTTGTGTCGCTGCTTAATGAACAGGACAGCACACTCAATACAGAGACCATTTTGCCAATCCTGCTGGTGTGGCTAAACATTGAGTTACCCGAAGACATGCAGCCATCGTCACTGGCGCCGGATGCACAGAAAGAGTTACTGTTTAAAGGCCTGAGTGCCCTGCTGCTGTCGCACAAATTCAGTCTCAGCAACCATAAGCTGTACATCATTGAAGACATTCACTGGGCAGACTCCACTACTTTGGAGTTTATCCACCACTTTGCAGCCAACCTGAGCGATGGCAGCGTGCTGATCAGCACCTCGCGCCAGCCTAAACCAGACAGTCTGCACGATCTGACGTTGCTGGAGCTGGAGCTACACAAGCTCACCGCCAAAGCAACCGAAGACTTCATCGAGCAACTGTTCGAAGGCAAAGCCGTCTCGAAAAACGTACGCGACATACTGGTCAGCCGCACCGACGGCATCCCGCTGTTTATCGAAGAGCTGGTCGATATGCTGAAACAAAAAGCACTGGTCAGCGAGCAAAGCGGCGAAGTCAACTTCGTCAGCCCGGATAAACTCGATCAGGTCCCCAGCAGCCTGCGCGAATCACTACAGCAGAAACTCGACAGCCTGGTACACGCCAAAGAAACCGCACAACTCGCCGCCACCATAGGCCGCGAATTCGAATACGACCTGCTCGTCGCTGCTTCTTCACTCAGCGAAGATCAGATCCAAAACGACCTGAATGAACTGATCGAGAAAGACCTCATCATTCAACAGCGCCGGGTTGAAAATGATAGCTATATCTTTAAACACGCGCTGGTGAGGGATGCGGCTTATGGGAGTATGAACCCCAAAGATAAGATTAGAAATCACGGAAGAATTGGCGATACTTTAAGCGCTGAATATAGTACTTTTAACTTCGATGAACCGCTAGTCATATCCAATCACTACTATAACGCGGAGAGAATCGATGATGCAGTATCATTCCGTACCCAGGCAATAAACAAGCAAGTGAGAAGTTCAGCTCATTCTTCTGCTATTGTAATTGGTGACGAAGCTCTCAGTTGGCTAGAGTGCAATAAAGCACACAAAAGCTCACTTCTGAACGAACTAGATCTTCACAGGGCAATGCTTCCCTCTATTATGACGTTATTTGGTTATGGTGCAGAGAGAGTTTTGAGTTGGGGTAATCGAGTCGCTGATATTGTCCAAAGTCCATGGTTTGATGATAAGCAGCAAGACTCTCTGTTCGACATGTACAAGAAAAGTCAATGGACCTTATTCATGTCGGCACATTATGCTTCACACAGAAGTAAAGCTCGCTCTTTAGGTGAAAGTCTACTAGAGGCAGTAAGGAAAAAAGGGAACCGTCAAGATATTATCGTAGTTTTAGTTCATGTTGCTCAAGCTTATAATATCGATGGTGATCTTTTGTCAGCTAGCGAACTATATGAAGAAGCACTAGAGCTATATAACGATGAACAAGATGCTGAACTAGCACTAGAATATGGAATGAACATTAAAGTTCAAATTCTTTCTCTTGCATCATATAACTATCTCCATCTTGGGTTGCTAAGAAAAGCAAAAAATTGTGCTTATGAGTCCGCACGTTATGCAGAAGATTTAAACTCAATAGGCGAGATTGTATTTGCAAATATTTTTGTTGCGCTATACCACATTTTTCTAAAACAACACAGTAAAGTTGTCGATAATTGGTTACGTTTCCAAGAAATGTACGGTGCGCAAGCTAAAGGCAATGTATTCCATTTACACTTCCTTGAGTGCTACAGCTACTCATCTGCCAAGAATACAAACTTAGCTCGTCAAGCACTCAATAAACAAATTGAAACAGGGCAAACTTTTGCTGCTGGATACTATGTAACTCATCTCGCGGAGGCTTATATAGAAGAATCCTGCTTAGATGAAGCGCTTGACTTAATGACATCATCCTTCGAACGATGTCAACGTCAAGGAGAACTTTCGGTAATGCCTTTTATCAAGAAAACACTCGCTGAGTGTATGTATTTGGAACAAGGGTTTTCCAATCAGGAAATAATTTCTCTGTTGAAATCTTCAATTGATGCAGCAAAAGACCAAAGTGCAAGGTTCTTTGAACTAGAAAGTCGTCTCTATTTATATTCTCTTGAGCAGGATAAAAATAACTTTGAGCTACTAAAAGAAAACTATCACTGGTTTGTGGACAATGACCAGCTAGAAGATAGCCCTGTTTTCACCAAACTTCAAAGACTATTAAACGAGGAAAACTAAAATGTCTGACAATTTTCATAAACTAGGTACTAGATATGGCTTTGGTAGCCATGTAGAAGAGTCCGAGCCAACTCCAGTAGATAATGTATTAGCAATTAGTGCATGGCACTCTGCTCTTAGCCGAATGATCGCATACACATGGAAAAACTGGGATAATGATCAGGAGCTTGACTATATTGTAAAGTTTCCTGAATATTATTTAGCGAAGTTCGGCTTTTTCCCACAAATCCCGGCCTACCAAACGAAAGTTCGGTTTGTAATTCGTAAAGGTGACTCTGTCACTTTCACGCATGGAGACCGAAATGCGGGTGGTACAATATCTGCAACAGTTGCTGGTGAACCAGAAACCCAACAGATCGTTGAACAACTGCAACCATGTCCAGATTACATATCAAATAACCCTGATTTTCAGACAAGCAGTAATATCGAGTCTGTAACAAGCATTTGTGGTGACTGTGAACAGCCGCCGTCAGATGAAGAAATCAAGAATAAGCTTGTAGAAATGCTTGGACTTGACGGTCATACAGATGGTTCTGACCTACCGCCGCTACATAATGGGTGGCAATTCAAAGATATGAGCGAATTAACGGGTTGCTTCATCGTTACTATTCCACCGAAGCCAGACTTATCTCATATTGATAATGAATCTCAAAAATCTATGGTTGAGTCACAAGCGATTAGCGACTTTATGGATATTTGCAGAAGCCAGCCATTTACATCTTGTTAATGTAAAAATAGAAGCAGCTTTGCTGCTTCTTATTCAACTCAAAAGAAGGCCCATATGACACTCATAGACTGTGACAGGCATGTTATGGAGCCGCTGCATTTGTGGCAAGAATATGTCAGACCCGAAATTTTTAAAGAATATCCCGTTCATTTTAGAAACGACAGTTCACTTGAAATAGCCTCTCAAGATAATATTGAAAACCCTGTTAAAACAGCAAAACTCCCCCCAACTTATTACATCGGGAATCACCCTATTCTGAACAATTGGGGAAAGGAAATCCAACAAGAAACAGCTAAGAGACCCAGAAATACTGAGGATCGGAAGCTTGCCAGTAGTGGATTAGGTCAGCTACAAAGTATGCTTGTTGACGGTGTAGACCGTGCAATTATATTTCCTACATTTACAGGGTACATAGTGAATCATCAAGCACTTCCTGCTTCTGTATCAATAGAATATGCCAGAGCATACAATAAGTGGATAATTAACTACTGCGCAGTGAACTACGCAAAAATGATTCCCGTTGCAATGGTTAGTAGACACGATCCGAGCACGCTTGAAAGACAGCTGGAAACCATTATAGAACAAGGGTTCAGCACAATTACGCTGCGACCAGAACCTATTCAGGGATTGCACCTTGGTAGTGAAGAGTATGAACCTTTTTGGCAGCTGTGCGAGCGAAACGACATTACAATCGCATTTCATGGCGGTACTCATTTACACGGTCCGACGGTAGGAGCAGATCGATTTAATTCACGATTTAGTTTACATGCCTGCTCACATGCACTTGAAGCACAACTCGCTTTTCTGAGCTTATTAGAGGGTGGTGTACTTGAGAAATATAAAAAGCTAAAGTTTGCCTTCCTAGAAGCAGGTGCGGCATGGGTCCCATACTGGCTTTGGAGGCTAGACAACATTTGTTATGAAGAGTTTCCAGAATTAATCAAAGAGAAATTACCAAATAAACCCTCACATTACTTCAAACAAAACTGCTGGGTGAGTATTGAACCAGAAGAGCCGTGCCTAAATGAAGTTATTGCGCTCATCGGCAGTGATAAGCTGCTCTTTGGCTCTGATTTCCCTCACCCCGACCATGAGGGTATAAATGTAGATAGTATTTATCGAGAAACATCCCTCACCAAAGAAGTTGTAGATAAGATATTAGAAAGCAATCCCTTAAATTGCTTTGGAGCGTTCCGTGGATAATTACCCTACATCCGGTTTCGCTATTTTCAATAAACAGGTCATTAGTAGTACTTTCCTAGACTCAGCTTGCCAGCAAATTGAAAGCATAATTAGCGGTCACAGTGATACAGGTCTGTCACACTGGGGGCTTGTAAACGGAGTCGACAATAATTCATTGACCCGAATTGCTCAACCTCATTTTTGTAGCCAAGCGTTTTATACACTCTTAACTGAAAGCGAATTTGGGCCATTGATTGCTGACGTTTTGAAATGCCGCAAGTTAAAGGTTTGGGGCAGCCAGCTTTATATTAAGCCACCAGGTCACTCTCCTTCACTCAACGTTGGCTGGCACCGAGATTCTCAGCATATGCCCTTTTTTAAATCAGGCGTTGCAACTTTGTGGATCCCATTTTCTGCGACCTCTTTGGATACGGGCTGTTTGAAATATATTGGCGGTTCACAAAACACAAAAGAGTACGTTCAGCCTTTGGGAGGTCAGGAGCTTAATCTGAAAGCAGAAACTCAACGCCTTTCACACTTTTCAACTGGAAAATACTCAGAAACACCTGTAGAAGTTCCTCTCGGAGGTTTCTCTTTACATCATTGGGATCTAATTCATGGCAGTGATGCAAATACCAGTGATAAAGCTCGAATCGCTTTATCCGTTGGCGTGTATACAGAAGATTTATGTGTAGACAGAAGCACTCCTGACTATGGGTATAGTGACATACTAAATAACCCTCGCTTTTGCCCATCATTAATATGAGAGAAAAAGACTAATGAGCAGTTTTATAATGTGGAACCCTAAGTTTACCGTCATCACGGACAAACAAGGGAATGTATTTCTAACACATTACAGTCAAAATTATGTCTTGGAACACAATCGGTTTCCACTTTTTCAGTACATTGATGGTAAGCACACGAGCCAAGAGATAGCTCTTAAATCTAACGATCCACAAGAATCAGCCTTGTTCTATTATTATCTTGATAACCTGATCCAAGCAGGGCTTGTAATATCACTGCAAGGACCAGAAGAAGTATGGGAACAGGACATAGAGTGCTCCGAGGTTGCGCTTGTTGAAAACCGTGATATCAGGAAAACCGACTTATCTGGTTGTAATTTAGTTATAACAAAAGATATTCTAGAACTATCGGCACAAACGTTTCAGGCACATAATAAATGCCTGGTTATAGTCGAAGACTTCTTCAATCTGCTTGTTATTAGCCCGCCCTTAAAATCAGCAAGTGATTTTGAGTATTATGTAAAACTCAGGGCCAATAACCTGCCCATGAATTCCTATTTTTTACAAAACTCTGATAATGCAACAACACGGTACTATCGCAAATCAAGCAACTTTATTGACAAGGCACTCGCGCTAGTTGTGTCCAAACAGCAGCTGTCCAATGATCAAGTATGCATCGTGTCTGATGACTTAAAGATAGATACTTTTCCATTTAGCTCCTGCCATGAGAATGCAAAGCAATGGTCAACAAAAATTGCACTAGAAAACTGCCCGATAGTTTTTGGTCGTGATGGCGGCTCGAGAAGCATGAAACCAGAGCTAACAAACAGCAAAATATCTCCCTATATCAACCGATGCATTGGCATAATTAATGAGCTTTCAACTCTGAGTGATTCAAAAGCAATAAAAATATACCGTAGCGCATTTTTCAAATGCCCGAATAAAAGCTTACTCACGCTCAATGTCGATGAATTCAATCAAACCTGCCTTGGTAAAGGCGTCACGCACGAACAATCCAAAGCCAGCGCTTTGTGTGAAGCAATAGAGCGCAAGAACGCTCAGTATATTGGTGATGAGCCAAGTCAGGTGGCGCAGGCTCAACAACTTGATGCACGCAGTTATGACTTTGCACAGTTGTTGCCCTACAGCGAGCAGCAATACGCACGTTTCTCAGACCCCGCTGATTCTGAATCTCAGCGTAAACAAGCTGCGTTGCCTTATACTGAGGAAGCCGTCAATTGGACCGCACTGTGGTCGCTCACGCTCGATGAAAAGGTTTACGTGCCTACCGTTTGCTGTTTTGCCAACACGCCGTTTGAGGAAGACCGCTTTGGTAAATGGCATTCTAATGGCTGTGCCGCTGGTAATAATCTGGAAGAGGCCATTTTACAGGCTTTATTTGAGTTGCTTGAGCGTGATGCAACCGCTATCTGGTGGTACAACCGCCTGCCGCGCCCACAGTTTGAGTTAAACGGTCTGGACCCGGATTATCTGGAACCGCTGCACGAAACCATCACCACTGAACACGACTACTGGGTGCTGGACCTCACCGTAGATACCGGCGTCCCCGTCATGGCTGCCATTGGCCGTAACAAAGCAACCCAGGGGTATGTATTTGGATTTGGCTGTCATTTAAAACCAGAAATGGCGGCGCAAAGAGCGCTCACAGAGTTATGCCAGCTTATTCCTATCCGGGACCAAAATGGTGCACCGTTTGATTTTGATGCCATTACAGATGACAGCTTTCTTTTACCAAACGAGCAGGCACCAAGGGGAAGTTATAAACTGACTCAAAGCGGTGACCTGAAAGATGACATTCTGGCCATTGTTGAACATCTACACAGCCTGGATATGGAAACACTGGTACTGGACTATTCCCGCTCGCCCATTCCGCTGAGTACGGCTAAAATCTTTGTCCCTGGTCTTTGCCATATCTGGCCACAACTAGGTAATTCAAGGCTTTACCAGACACCAGTGAAACTAGGTTGGCTGGATGAAGCATTGACCGAGCAGACGATTAATCAGCAGGGGTTGTATATTTAATTCCGTAGGCCCTGGCGGATGGGAATAACTCAAATTGAAACACCCACTGGCCATTGGAAGATACAGGCTCAAGGCCGGTATGACTGTATAGAGTGAGTATATTTGAAGTGAAAAAGGAGCGTGTTTGTAGCGAGAATACTCTGTTTATATAACCCCAGAACCTCGGTTCGACGTACTTCACCCTCGCCAAAAATTCTGTGCCCTACTCACCACAGCTAAAGCCCGCTGGTAGTTCACCTTGCGGGCTTTAGTAATACTTAGTTACCCCTTGGCAAACTTAGCGCGTGCGGCGTGGAGCTTTTTGTAGCTATCGATTAAGCGCAGGTGCTTGTCCAGGCCTTCCAGTTGCATGTTGGTTGCTGTCAGGCCATAGAATTTCACGTCGCCGTTGATTGAGCCAATCACGGCGTCCATAACTTCTTTGCCGAACATGCGGGTAAAGCTGTGGATATAGTCTTCAATTTCCAGCTCTTCGTCTAACGCTACTTCCAGCGTCGCGTGCATTGCCTGGTAGAACAAGCCGCGTTCAACGGTGTTGTCGTTGTATTGCAGGAAGGTTTCGACCAGCTCAATGGCCGCTTCAATGTCGCCCAGCGCCAGATAGATCAGGATCTTCAGCTCTAAGATGGTCAGCTGACCCCAAACCGTGTTTTCATCGAACTCTACGCCGATCAAAGTGATGATGTCGATGTAGTTATCAAGTTGGCTTTCTTCCAGGCGGTTAACCAAATCGGCCAGCGCTTCGTCTTCCAGCGAGTGAATGTTCAGAATGTCTTCGCGGTACTGCAGGGCTTTGTTGGTGTTATCCCAGATTAAGTCTTCGGCCGGGTAAACCTCTGAGTAACCAGGTACCAGAATACGGCACGCTGTGCCCATATCGGTAAACTCAGCAATGTAGGCTTCTTTACCTAAGTCTTTCAAAATGGCGAACAGTTTGTCGCACTCTTCTTCGTTGGTACCCGTGAAGTCCCACTCCACAAACTCATAATCGTGCTTGGCACTGAAGAAGCGCCAGGAGATCACACCAGTAGAATCAATGAAGTGCTCAACAAAGTTCTCCGGCTCAGACACTGCCATGCTGTTAAAGGTCGGTTTTGGTACGTCGTTCAGACCTTCAAAGCTGCGGCCCTGCAACAGCTCGGTCAGGCTGCGCTCCAGCGCAACTTCCAGACTTGGGTGGGCACCAAAAGAGGCAAACACACCGCCGGTTTTCGGGTTCATCAGGGTCACACACATGACCGGGAACTGGCCGCCCAGAGAGGCGTCTTTTACCACAACCGGGAAGCCCTGCTCTTCAAGCCCTTTAATGCCCGCTACAATGCCCGGGAACTTGGCCAGTACGTCTTCAGGTACGTCCGGCAGCACAATTTCCTGTTCTATGATCTGCTTTTTCACTGCACGCTCAAAGATCTCAGACAAACACTGCACTTTGGCTTCAAACAGGTTGTTACCCGCGCTCATGCCGTTACTCAGAAACAGGTTTTCAATCAGGTTGGACGGGAAGTAAACCGTTTCACCATCGCTGTGACGGGTGTAAGGAATAGAGCAAATCCCACGCTCCACGTTGCCCGAGTTAGTGTCTATCAGGTTTGAGCCGCGCAGCTCGCCTTCCGAATCGTAGATTTCGCGCGTGTAGCCGTCGAGGATTTCGCTTGGCAGTTCATCGTTATTACCCGGTTTAAACCACTTTTCATTGGGGTAATGAACAAACTCAGCGCTGGCAATTTCTTCACCAAAGAACTGATCGTTATAGAAAAAGTTACAATTCAAACGCTCAATAAACTCGCCCAGTGCTGAGCACAGCGCGCTTTCTTTAGTGGCACCTTTACCATTGGTAAAGCACATCGGTGATGCTGCATCACGAATGTGTAAAGACCAGACGTTAGGCACAATGTTACGCCACGACGCCACTTCGATTTTCATGCCCAGATCAGACAAAATGCCGGTCATGTTGGCGATGGTTTGCTCCAGTGGCAAGTCTTTACCCAGAATGAAAGTGCTGGCATTTGAATCGGTGTTTACCATCAACATAGCCTGTGCATCATCATCCAGGCTCTCTACCGCTTCAACCTGAAACTCAGGACCGGTCTGGATCACTTTTTTCACAGTACAGCGGTCAATAGAGCGCAAAATGCCCAGACGGTCTTTTTCAGAGATGCTCTCTGGCAGCTCTACCTGAATTTTAAAGATCTGGTTATAACGGTTTTCGGGGTCAACAATGTTGTTCTGTGCCACGCGGATACCGTCGGTCGGAATATCCCGCGCATTACAATACACTTTCACAAAGTAAGCCGCACACAGCGCAGACGAAGCCAGAAAATAGTCGAACGGGCTGGGGGCTGAGCCATCGCCTTTATAGCGAATAGGCTGGTCGGCAATGACAGAAAAATCGTCGAATCTGGCGTCAATTCGAAGATTATCGAGATAATTTACTTTGATTTCCATGGGGAAGGTTCCGGTGTATTGCAATCGAAAACCCACATTGTACTTGAGGTTGCAAGGCGGCGCCAATGCTGATGCAACAAATCTACAAACCGAAGTAAATTAAGTCGCTAAATGCCTGTTATTAGATGCACAGGCATGTTACTTTCTTGGCAATTAAACTCATCCAACAACACACGAGATAACAAGGATTTATTATGCGCAGCTATGTGTGGTTAGCACTTGGTTTAGGGCTGTTCTCAGGCTCAGCTTTGGCATCTAACATGGGCTTTGGCGTCACTCTTTACGGTGGCCAAAACAGCAGTCAGGATTTACATACCAGTCAAAACCAGGTCGTGGATCTGGCTGACGAAATGCATTTTGGTATCAGCTTTGATCGCTATTTGGATAAAAAGCGCTACGGCTTTTTTTACAGTATGGTCGAAACCGAATTCGAGGATTCCCCTATCTACAAGGTGGATATGGAGTATTTGATGTTTCAAAGCGCCATAGATGTGGACATTACGGATAATCTGGACAGCTACATTGGTGCGCAAATTGGTGTGAACAAGGTCACCCCTAACTTCGAAGAGCCCGACCACTTTTTTGCCGCGGGTTTTTATGGCGGTCTTAAATATGATTTGGGTGCCGGGTTCAGCGCTCTGACAGAGTTACGCTGGCTGGCTTCGTCTATCAAAAACTCCTCTAAGGTTAGCTGTAATGGCAGCGACGAGGATGTCTGTGCGTGGCATTTTGACGGCGATGTGCTCAATCAGTTCCAGTTAAACATTGGTCTGACTTACCGCTTTTAACCTATTCGGCCGGCGTTATTTTGTCGGCCAGTTCTGTCACCACGCATGACGTATGTGTGCCTCTGAAAACTGCTCTGGATGCGGTTCTACTGGCCGTCCGCTCCTGAGTTACCTTTCACTGCTAAGTGGTTCCCGGCTCGCTGGCCGGGATGACTGAACAGGCCGGGAATTAAAGCGGTTTAACTTAAAAATCGACGAGTTCTGTTACAAGATAGGATTCACAATCCAGACATGCCCATTCGCAAGCTTTCATGCGTTTCATCTAATCACCTTGCACTTAATACATGAGGCGGGGTCATTTTTGCGCCTGAAAAACGTTCACCTCCACAGTATTACAATGCAGCCTTAAGGTGCTCAATAAACAACCTGGTTTTACGGGGGGTATAGCTGGCCTTGGGGTAATAAGCCCAGAGTTGTTTTACCTCAGAGCGAATATCCGGCAAGATGGGGACCAGTGCCCCGGAGCTTAGTTCCCGTTCAATATAGCTTGGCGCGATAAATAACAGACCTATTCCCTGCACAGCGGCCTTTAAAATGGCATCCAGATGATCGGTCACAAAATTATAATTTGTGAATTCAAACAGCCGGCCATCTTCCAGCACTACCCCACCAATTTTGTGATAATAGCTGCTCAGCAACATTTTGTGCTGTGTCAGATCGTCAACGCTGGCTATCTCATCACAGCGTGCCAGATATTCAGGCGCACCGAATAACTGCATCTGATAGTCAAACAAACGAGTGCCTTTGTGAGACACGGAATCAAATGACTCATTGTACCTGGTGATCACCACATCGTGCTGAAGATCAGGTGGCTCTCCTGGTGCCAGAACATTCAGATGAATCGTGATCTTCGGGTATTGCGCCAGAAACTGCTCTATTTTAGGCATTAACACACTACTGCCCACCGCCTGTGTGGCGGCAATCTTCAGGCTTCCCTGGAGCTCGCATGGTTCAGACTGAGCGCTTTCAACCAGTGCTTCAAATTGCGCCAGCCAATCTCTGGCACGAGGAAAAAAGTGCTGTCCTTGCTCCGTCAGATTAACCTGCCGGGTGGTGCGAATAAACAAACTTTGTCCCAAGTGCCTTTCCAGCCAGTCAATGCGTTTGCTCATAGCAGACGCTGATACACCCTGATGTTCCGCCGCTTTAGTAAAGCTTCCCAGCTCCGCCAGAACGCAAAAACTCCGTGTTGCCGTTAACCAATCCACTTAATTGATTCCTTATAGGAAATAGTATTTTAATTATTACCTTATTTTTAGGACAATGAAAGCGGCGTATAGTGCGCAGGTCTAATCAACCTCAGAATGGAGCGCAAGTGCATCTGTTGACCTACCTTTCGGTATTACTTATGTCCTGCTCGCAGCTGGTCAGTCAGGTCTATATGCCTGTTCTACCCGATATTGCAGATAGCCTGTTGCTATCAAATAGTATGAGTCAGGCCATGATAATCAGTTACTTTATTGCGCTTGGTGCGGCGCAACTGGTTGTCGGTCCGCTTCGCGATAAATACGGTGATCGGCCATTGTTCATAGCCGGGCAAGTGATCTTGCTGACCGGTACGCTGTTATGTGCCGTAGCACCTGACAGCAGTACCTTTTTAATTGGTCGAATATTACAAGGCGCAGGCTCCGCGTCACCGGTGTTGATAAGCCGCACTTTACTGGCCCAGCATCTATCTGGCGCAAAGCTCAAAAGTGCCATGGCGACGGTGGCCATCTCAGCCAGTGTCACAGCCATAGTTGCTCCACTGCTGGGTGGCACATTGAGCAGCTGGCTTGGATGGCAGGGGCTGTCTGTCGTGCTTGCAACTTATTACCTGTTTATTACGGTGTTTGGCCTGAGCCTGCTAAAAGCAAACAAGCCTCAGTCATTGGCTATAAACCCGCTAAGCCTGCTCCGACACTACCAAAGTATGGTCAGGTGTCAGGTGTTTCTCTCTCTGGCCAGCCTAAAATGGGTACCTACCTTTTTGTATTTAACGCTCCAGCTGCATTTGCCGTTCTTACTTCAGGATCGTTTTGGCTTTACCACCGGTCAGACCGGGCAAGCCATGATGCTACCTATGGTCGGCTTGTTATTGGGCGCGATATTCGCGAAGGTTTTGCAGCACCACGTGAGTTATCTCAAGATTGTTTTATGGCTTTGGCCGGCATTATTACTCAGTGCGTTGACTTTTGTGCTGGCCAGCGACAGCGCACTTGCCATACTGCTGGCGTATGCCGCTATCATGCTGGTGTTTGGCGGGTATTTTCCCAGCTACATGCACTTAATCGGCTTGCTCTACCCCAATCAGGCGGGTACGGCAAATGCACTGGTCGGAGCCATCGAATTATTGATTTTTTCTGTGGTAGCCTGGCTGGTTAACCAGTGGCTGACGGACAACACACACACCATCGCCCTGTTGATCGTATTGTGCGCCGCACTGCTGTTAATAAGCTGGCAAACCATACGCACTCAGCGACCTCACTTTGAACACATTTAAGGACGTTATTTTTGGGATCAGTTATGTTCGATAAACTCTACTTTAACACTCCCCGCCTCGAGATCCGCCCGTTACAACAACAAGATCTGCACGCCGTTTACGAGAGCAGACGTAACCCGGATACATCCAGATATATTGGCGAGCCGGCCACATTGGCAGATGCTCAGAGCCGCATTGACCAGGCCAACGCCCCCTGGCAGGCAAAGGAACATGAACGGCTACTGTTGGCCATTATCAGACGCGAAGACAATGTTCTGGTCGGCGAACTCATGTATAAGTTTTTGTGTCACAACGCTAAAACGGCTGAAATAGGGTATCGCCTGAACGAGAAATATATCGGCCAGGGCTATGCCTTTGAGGCTGCAAACGCGCTTATAGAGACTGCCTTTACGCAGTTCGGGTTAAACAAGATCTGTGCATTCTGCGCGGTTGAAAACCAGGCTTCCTGGCGCCTGATGAAAAAACTGGGCATGCAGCAGGAGGCACATTTACGCCAGCACTTTAAGTTCAGCCATGGCTACTGTGATGGCTATATGTATGGTCTGCTGCGCAGTGAGCATAAAATGGCAGCAACGGCGTAATGCCAATTTCACTAAATACCTGTTCAATTTGACGGAGCAAATATTACGCTAACGGCGTTAAAAATTTCTCATTTAGAACCTTTACCTAAGGTATAAGTTCGCAAATTTTTGCCTCGCCTATATGGATGTAGGTGCCTCAGCGGTAGCAGGACGCGGGAGCGGTGTTATCGACAATATTTTCTCGCCCCAAAATAGAACACTTAATTAAGCAAATTGGTATAAGAAACGAAAAAGGCTCCCTTATCAGGAGCCTTGGCTCATGGAAGGATCCATGAAGACTGTTGCGTAAAAAAATACAAAATTGGGAGTGTGCCTGTGTTATGTCAGGCAGTTACAGGCGAAACTCCTGCTTAGACAGTTTGCCATCGCCATTGCTGTCGAGTTTATCGAATTCAGAACTCAATTCCGTTGATACTGCCGCTTCCGACTTACTGATAAATCCATCGTCATTTTTGTCGAATGATGAGAATGTGCTTGCGGCATGTGCACCCAGGCTGGCCATCATCAATACTGCTGTGATCATGAGTTTGTTCATACTTAGCTCCTTAGCGTAAGGTTTTAAGGTGTATTAGGTGAATTTGGGGAAGTAGCGCGAAACGCGCCACTTAATTTATTCTGTTACTGACGAAATTCCTGCTCTGAGAGCTTGCCGTCACCATTGACGTCAAGCTTGTCGAAGATGACTGTTAACGTTTCTGAGCCTGCCGCTTCAGATTTTGAAATAAACCCATCACCATCGGCATCAAAGGATGAAAATGAGCTGCTTGCTGCATGTGCGCCCAGGCTGGCCAGCATCAATACTGTGCTTAACATAAGTTTGTTCATCATAATTTCCTCACTAAATTGGCTTAAAAGTGACTAAATTCTTTGGCGCTCAGCGCACCGTCGCGATTTCTGTCCAGGCGTCTGAACGCCTCAGCTACCTGAGGGACCTGTTTCGCTTCTGACATACTGACCAACCCATCGCTGTTGGCGTCCAGAAGCGCAAAATCTACCTCAGAGGCAAACGCAAATGCGCTGGTGAGCATACCGATTGTCAGTGCAAATACATGTTTTAGCTGCATAATAGCTTCTCCTGTATAAGCATCTATTAGTTATTGAAGCCTGAGAATTCACTTCTGCTCAGCTGACCATCGCCATTGCTATCCAGATCTTTAAACTGTCCCATCAATCTGGGATTTGCTTTTGATTCACTCAGACTGATAGTGCCATCACCATCTGTGTCATACTTTTCGAAGTCGCTGCCTGCAATCGCACCGGTTGCCAGTACAGTCAGACCCAAAGCCGCAATCATTGTCATAGATGTTTTCATGTTACTTTCCTTCTGTTTTTGAATGTTTGCTGTTAATTCAGCTGCCGAGAAACCGCTTGGAGTTTGTTGGCTGCGTTTGACATGACTATTCCAACTTTGGTGCCAATTTAATTTTGTTCATTTATTTCATGAACTTACATTTTTATGGGTAAAAAAGTTCAGGTGGGATTAAGGCGGTTTGTTGCTAAATGGCAACACTGTTTAACCTGCGTTTTTGGCTCAACTATAAAAATCAACAAGTTACGTCTGTTGCTATTTGGCAACAGCGAACCAAAAACGCCCACAATAGCAAAGTCATTTATGCAGCAAGCCAGTTCAGGACAGCGCTCTTCCAAGCCACTCCAACAATTTTTTTCTCAGGCACTTTGGAAGCAGGCACTGATGGCACTGTTGCTGGCCCTGGTCCCTCTGTTATTGCTTACTCTGTGGTTTATTCAGTCGGTCGCCTACCAGCAGCAACAGGTTCAAAATATTTACTCGAATAATCAGAAGGTTATATCGGAGTTCAATGAGCTACGAAATGCCCTTATGGCGCTCGAAAAAGCCCAGCTGAACAATCAGCTGCTACAAAGCGAAAAGCTGCAAAAAAGTATCAACGAAAACTGGCACAAGCGTAAAAATGCGCTCAAAACACTGCTGATCACACTGGAAAAAAGCGCAGCCGTTGCAAATTGGCAACAGGCCCAGGCTCCCGACAGTAAAACCTTGTCAGCCATGGTCGCAGTTCTGGCCCGTGAGTCACAATCGCTACAGCAGGCCCTCGACAAAACGCTCGACGAAGCGCTGGCACAACAAAGTAAGATCCGCCAGCGCTTTTTAATCGGACTGAGCATGCTGTTACCTATCCTGATTGGACTCAGTATCTGGCTGATCAAACGGATCTCCCGCCAGTTATTTCAGCTGGAGAAGGCCATTGCAGTTGTTGGTGACGGTCAATTTGCTACTCCCATTCGATTATCGGGAAGCCATGAGTTCACACAGTTGGGGGAACGTCTTGAACAGGTTCGCAATGAGCTGACCGCCAGCAAGCAACAAAAAGAGACCTTTTTGCGCCATGTATCGCACGAGTTAAAAACCCCGCTGGCCTCCATCAAAGAAGGCACTGAGTTACTCAATACACCTCACTTGGGGCAGCTTAACGACAAGCAGCGGCGCGTAACCGGCATTCTGAGCTCCTCAGTGACAAAGCTCACTCAACTGATTGAAGATCTACTCACATTTAGCGCTGCCAGCCATCCGCATAGTCAACAGGCGCGTTGTAGCGCCCTGGCAATCAAAGAGCAGCTTGAGGAGCACTTTGCACAGCGACTACAAGGCGCAGGTATTCAAATTGACTGGCGCTTTAACCCAGCGCTCACTCAATTGCCCGAAATGCCTGTCAAACTGGCACTGACACACCTGCTTGGCAACGCCATTCAGTATACCAAGACCCAAATCAGCATAGATCTGACAGACACGCCAGACCACTGGCAAATCAGTATCCGTGATGATGGACCCGGGCTCGACCCACAAGAAGCCAATCACCTGTTTAAACCCTTTGTCAGAGGCAAACACAGTGACCCGATTGCAGGCAGCGGACTGGGACTGGCCATTGTCGAGGAATGTGTGAACCAGATTGGTGGCCAGTTAGGGTGGCAAAATACCCACCCGGGCTGTGAATTTAGTTTAACTTTGCCAAAACAAGGAATAAGCAAATGAGAATCCCATTGTTGAGCTTAGTGCTCGTTGTCAGCCTGAGTGGCTGCCAGTTGAGTCCCAATGCACACAAAAGTAGCTTTATCGGGCCAAGCAAAACGGTGAGTCCGGACTATGCACCACTGACAGTTCTGCTCAAACGTTATTTACAGATATGCCAGCAGGCTTTGCCTGCGAAGCATAACAAATCGGAGCGCTATATCGGTCAGGCTGCTATAGAAACCTTTATGTACGACTACTGCAACACAGTGTCGACTACCAGGCAGTTGCGGGCAATTACCGCCATAGAGCAAAGCCAACCCTGGCCACAGCACTATCATCTGTGGTTTAGCACGCTTAAACAACAGTCACAGGTGCTGCGGGGACAAAAAATCCGCCTGCATCGCAGCAACGCAAAACTAACCCAGATCCAATCACAACTGAGCCAAACCAGTCAGGCACTAATGACGCTCAAACAAGAGCTGGTCGACATAGAGCAACAAAGGCTTCAGGACGTGCCCCTGGTTGAGTCCCCTCAAGCACCTAAGGAGCAACAATAATGTCTTATGCAGAAAGTGATATCACGGATCCTCAGCCCGCAACGCGCAGCATCTCCATTTTGCTGGTAGACGACGACCCGGCCCTGAGCGAGTTGCTGGCAATGCGGCTGGAAAGCCATGGTTTTGAGGTTGCACTTGCCAGTAGTGGTCATGCGGCATTGCGACAACTTGCAAATACGTCCATCGATTTGGTGCTCACAGACTTGCGTATGGATAATATGGACGGTCTGGCCCTTAACCAGAAATTACAGGCGAACTACCCGGGCCTGCCCGTGATCATGATGACCGCACATGGCTCCATCCCCGATGCCGTTGATGCCATTCAGCAGGGGATCAGCGCCTTTATCACTAAGCCTATCGACAGTGATGAACTGCTTGCAGCCATCAACAAAGCGCTGCCTGAAAAAAGTACGTTACACGCGCCAGATCCAGATAATTTCCACGGTTTGTACCACCAAAGTGCGAGCATGCGCCAGCTGGTGCAACAAATCAAAGCCATCGCCCCCAGTCAGGCCAACATTCTGATCCAAGGAGAAAGCGGCACGGGTAAAGAAGTGACGGCTCGGGCTATTCATCGCGCGAGCAGCCATGCTGAGGGACCATTTATCGCCATAAACTGTGGCGCCCTGCCCGCGCATCTGCTGGAATCTGAATTATTTGGCCATAAGAAAGGGGCGTTTACCGGTGCAATTACAGATAAACAGGGACTGATCCAGGCCGCCGATCAGGGCACATTATTACTGGATGAAATCGGGGATATGCCGCTCGACTTACAGGTAAAATTGCTGAGAGTCTTGCAAGAAAAAACGGTTCGTCCAATCGGTGGGCAGCATGAGCAAGCCGTTAATGTTCGGATCCTCTCGGCAAGCCATAAAAATATTGCTCGGGCCGTGAGTGAAGGAGCGTTCAGAGAAGACCTTTACTACCGGCTTAACGTTGTGCAGTTGTCTCTGCCAGCACTCAAAGATCGTGTTGAGGACATTCCCTTGCTCGCTAGCCTGTTCTTAAAGCAACTCAGTAAAGCACCCAAGCGCCTCTCGCCGGATGCTGTCACTGCACTGTTAAACTATGCCTGGCCCGGTAACATCCGCCAGTTACACAATGTGATTGAGTATTGTGTGGCAATGACGCCTGGTACTCATATTCCAGAGGACAGCGTGCTCAATGCCTTGCCAGCACAGGATGACCGCCAGGCGTTTGTCGGCCTCAATGATGCCAAACGGCAGTTTGAGCGAGATTATATACTTAAGGTGCTGGCCTTGTGTCAGCATAATGTGCCGCAAGCCGCTAAACTGGCACAACGAAACCGCTCTGACTTTTATAAGCTAATGAAAAAACACGATATTAAATAGTTTAGTAAAAACATTTGATTAATTATTATGCATGCGTTTAAATAGCTATGGAGGACGCAAGGAGCGCCTATACCATTTGATAATGGATTTGCTTGGATGCTGGTTACGCCTGGCAAGCATTATTAGTCAGGGACAGCATCATTTCTATCACTATTTAACAGGGTTACAGCATGAAAATAAAAGTAAAAAAAACGAGTTTGAAGCGCCTGACGCAGTCTCATTCACTGCCACAGCAAGCTACCCCACAAGTTGGTGGTGGCGAAGCAACAGCGTCTTTATCTGGCAAAATCTGTGACATGTTTTCGTTATATCACTATTGTCCCAGGTGATCCGCTAGCATCGTCGCATCAATGTAGAGGTCTGCTTTTAGAGCTCTACATCGATTGTAAAGGGGTCAACCTTTTGCCACTTCTCTCTTGTTCAGCCGCACGAAGTTTGTAATATTAATTCAAAGCCCATAAATTGGGCTAATTCGGAGCAATCTGCTTCGTTCACAACTACACTATTATTACAATAAAAACCGAGGTGGTTGCCCATGAGAATGCGTAAAAAGCTGATTTTAAGCTTTGTAATGACCGTTATCATTCCAATTCTTGCAATATCCATCATGAGTATCTCGCGCACCAAACAAGAGTCACTGGACCGATTCTTAGAGACGTCAGTCAACGAGATACGACAAATAGAAAATGCATTTATCATCTTCTTTGAGCAGATGAAAAGTAATGCCCGATTCTTAGCGCAAAGTAAAACCGTGCAATCCGTCAACAAAGACACAACCACCTATTTTGGTGCAGAGAAAATGATGACGCCGGAGGCCTCAGGTCAGGCAGAAGCAGAAATTTTTGACCTGTACACCACCTTTGGCAAAACTCACCCCGAGTTGCTATTCGTTTATCTGGGTACTCGTGATGGTGGCTTTATTCAGTATCCTGCTGAGCCTTTAGGCAACTATGATCCGCGTAAAAGGCCCTGGTATCAGCAGGTCAGCTCCAATCCATCTCAGGTGGTGATCACTGAGCCTTATCAGGGCGTTACCGGACAGGCAATGGTTTCCGTTGCTACCGGGATCATGAAAAACGGCCAAATGCTCGGCGTTCAATCGCTGGATGTGACCTTGTCGACACTGACCGATATTGTCAGCAACATTAAACTGGGCAACACCGGCTATTTGTTGTTACTCGACAATCAGGGCACTGTGCTGGCAGACCCCAAAAACGCCGAAAATAACTTTAAAAACATTCGTGATTTGAGTGACGCCCGATATCAGGCTATCCGAAACGCGGGGGGTGAACCTTTCATTACACTGGAACACCAGGATAAAACCTTCAATGCCAAGTTTTATCGCTCTGAGGAACTCGGTTGGACCTTTATTGCTATCATTGAAGAAGATGAGATCCTCACCTCGTCTTACAACATGACTTACAGCATCAGCATCATCGCAGTGATAATGCTGGCTTTGTTCGTCGTCATCGCCATTGTGCTGGCCAACAAAATTGTCTACCCCATAGAAATGGTTTCAGATGGCCTCAAAGAAATAGCTCAGGGCGAGGGCAACTTATCTAAACGACTACAGGTGATAGGTAATGATGAGATCAGCGAGCTGGCAACCTGGTTTAATCAATTTCTAAACTCAATAAATGCGCTGGTTAAGGACATCCAGAACAACGCCAGAACACTCAATGGTGAAGCGCAAACTTCTCAGTCACGGATAAACGACATCCGGGACCAGTGCCGCCATCAGGAAAAAACCTCACAAACCGCCACGGATACCACGCAATCCATGGCGAGTATGGCGATGACGGTCAGTGATAACTGTGGCGATGCACTCAACGAAATTTCGACCACAGAACAACACACTCAAACCGGTAACCAAATGATCCAAAGTACAGTGACTCAAGTGGCCAAACTCAATGATTCACTTGGCGATTCGGCCACCGCCATGAGTAAGCTCGAAAACGAAAGTAATAACATCACCAACATTTTGGAGGTGATCCGTACCATTGCCGAGCAAACCAACTTACTTGCTTTGAATGCAGCCATTGAAGCCGCTCGTGCCGGCGAACAAGGCCGTGGTTTTGCTGTCGTGGCCGATGAAGTACGAACACTGGCTCAGCGTTCTCATGATGCAACCCAGGACATTGAACAAGTCCTGACTAAACTGATTGAACAAACCCGCAGTGTTTCTGAGCGCATGACCGCCAGTGTTGATGAGTCTAAGCAAGCCATCGAACAGTCGGAACTGGCTCATCAGGCATTCGACGACATCGCCAGCTCGGTCTCTCGCGTTAAGACCATCATTGCTGATATTTCCCGTCAGGCCAACGCTCAGGGTGAGGCCGCCGAGGAAACTCAGTCTCGTATCCAGGGCGTCAGTCAGTCGGTGCAGCAAGTGGGAGACTCAGCCGATGCTCTGCATGCCGGGGCAACGCAATTAGTTGAACTGGCAAATAACCTTGACCAACTGGTGGACAGATTTGATGTTGACGACTGAGCTGGAGATTTCACATACACCGCCCGCAGCCACTGAGTTCAGCGCGCTGCGCGCCAGTATCGGTTGGCAAAACCCACCTTCTGAGCAAGTTGCAGCCAGTATTGCAGCTTCACTGTACTGGGTGCAGTGTCGCAAGGGGCAGCAACTGGTTGCGTGTGGTCGGGTAGTTGGCGATGGATATATGTACTTTTACATCCAGGACGTCATTGTGCACCCGGATCATCAGGGGTGTGGACTGGGCCATATCGTTATGGATAACATTGAGCAATACTTATCGACACATTGTCACAATGGCGCAACCGCAGCATTGCTGGCGGCACACGGCAAAGAAGCTTTCTACCAGCGCTACGGCTACGCATTGCGTGATGGCCAATCGCTGGGGCTGGGAATGTGTAAGTTTTACTGAGTTCGTAAAACGTATGTATCACTCCCGCAACCCACTGAGCTTGGCAATAGCCTTCGCGAATACCAGAGGTTTTCGCGAAGGCCCGCAAGCATTAACGCGTAAGGATTGTACATTCAGCCGGTACCGCTAAATCACGGCACAGAAATCCCCGGATCTGCCCTTGATTAATGATCAAAAACTCTCTGGCCTGGTCGCTCAATTCGCTCCCCTCAAGAAACAGCCTGATATTTCGCTGACTGCCTGTTGCAGTCAGACTGCTCAGGTTATTGTCTGCAAAATATATCTCTGTGTTTTCCATGCCATCAGGCAGGTGCAGTTCAGTCACCTCAGTATTACTTATATCCAGGTGCTTAAATCGTGCCTCAAGTGCCAGTTGTGATATCGGTGTATGTTTTATCACTAAAGTGTGCAGCTCATTCAAAGACGCAATATCCACTTCCTCCAGCTGCGTGTATGACAAGTCCAGGGTATGTAGCCGAGAATTCAGTCTAACACCAAATTGCGTCAGAGGATTATGTGACAAATCCAGTGAATTCAGGTTCTGGGGACCCAAAGTCTCAAACGTCGACAACTGATTACCCGACAGGCTGAGAATATACAACCACGGATTATCCTCTGGTAAATTGACACTTGCTATCTGATTATCGTCCAGCCACAGACGGCGTAATTTAGCATCATCAGGCACTGTCAGCGAAGTCAGCTGATTCCCCTTGGCACTTAGGTGCTCAACGTGCGATCCATTCAGATCCAGCGTGGTTAAACGTGCGTTATCAATCTCTAACCAATCCAGCGCTGGCATGGTCGTTAACGCTATGCTGGTCAGTTGTGTGCTTGACAAGATAAGCTTTTTCAGCGGCACATTTCGCGCTGAAACAAAGTACTCAAGCGGCGTATGCTGAGCACTCAAGTGATATATTTCACGATTTTCGGTGATATCCAAAGCCGATAGCTGAGTATGGTCGAGTTTGGCGTGAGTTAGTTGAGGAAAACTGCTCAGCTCCAAATGACTCAGAGGCGTGTTGTCCAGCCACAGCTTTTCGACTGGCAAAGTCGCATCCACAAAAGTAATTTCTTCCAGCTGACTGTTGCTTGCCTCGAGCGAGGCCAGGTTTTGTAATCCGCTGAGATCCAACCGACTTATTGCACTGCCAGACAGGTCGAGCCTGGTCAAACTTGTTTGCCCACTCAGTGCCAGACCAGCCGGGCCGCCTTGTGTTATGGACAACGAGGTCAATGCACTCTCTTGTGGCAAGGTGAGTGCTGTAAGCTCAGGCAACGCAAGGCTGAGTTTCTCTAAACCACTCATACCACTTAGGTCCAATTCTGTAATAGCAGTATCACTTAGTGATAACTCATTTATCTGAATCAGAGTATTAAGCTCGGCCAAGGCTGACGGGCTGATCTGTGCCGCATTACGCAGCTGCAAAGAAGTCAGCTGCGAAAACTGCGCCAGACCGGAAATATCCGTCAGTGTCAGATTATCTTGTCCATCGCAGGACAAATGCGTTCTAAACTCGATATGCCTGTCGGGAGCCTCATTGTATTGATCAACACAGGCACCCAGGAGCGGATCGGTCATTTCCAGCCGTGCAGATTGGCTGCCGAGCCAGGGTTCAAACCGTGCGCTGATGTGGCAAGCACTGGCAAGCCCCGGGCCGTAAAAATGCAACACCCGCTCATTTTCATAGTCAAAGGACAGATCACACCCAGATAAAGAGGACAATACCTGATCTTGCTGATATGAGATCTCAACACCTATCCGCCTGCCGTATAAGATGTAAGAACCGGATATGTCGGTTACAACCTCTCCGCCAGGACCCACATCTAATGTCACCTCATAGGCCGGTACCTCGTAGCGAAGAAAGTGCTGATCAGCTACTTGACAGTAATTGCCCCGCGTATAGCGACACACCAAAACCCCTTCGCTTGTGCTCTCTATGATTTCAAGCTGATATTGCTGTGCATCACCAAAAAGCAGTTTACCCTGCTCAATAGCAACCTCAGTGGCACCTTCTCCCTCAATAAACAAATACTGCTTGATGCCCTGTTCATGCTCTCGTTCAAAGAATCGCCAGTAGCGCGTTTGCTGTGCCGTTACTTCATATAAATAATTAGAAGAAGGCGTATCAATACCGACTTCAAGTTCAAGCTCAGCACGGAAAAATTGCGCTTCAAACTGTGTCAAACCGGGGTTGTTATCCAGTTCAAACTGGCGGATCACAGCTTCAGAATTGCTTAAGCTTTCATTGATCAGCACAAATAGCGTATCGTCTTGCTTACTGAGTACGGTGTACGTTTTGTGGTATCCCAATACACACTGAGGGTCATCGATACTGCAAATCGGATCGAACATCTCAAGCTCAGTGTTATACGCGGCAGACACAGATAAAGTCGAACCACTTACAGACGCCCGCTCTGCACCATTAAACTTACTGGTGCGGTATGTACCATCTGTATACAACTCAAAACCATCACTCTGATTCGCAGACTGATAGCGCCACTTACCTGCCAGTTGCGCCAGTTGCAGTGGCTGCGCTTCGCGCTTGATAAGCAAACCGGCACCATGTTGAAACCAGTCATTGTGATATCCCGAGCTGGTCTTCTTAACATCCTCAATCACGAACTGATAGCCCCATTTGGATTGACGAATTAATTTAAACTCGGCTATCAGGGTGCCAGATCGTGCAGACAGTCGCAGTCGGTTTTGCTCTGTCAGCGACCAGTTCAGTTCATGTTGTTGTGCCCAGGGAGTCTGCTCTCCCGCACGTAGCTCACCCGTGTGGTCAGCATTCAGGTTAAATAACAAGTGCTGCTGAGTATGTGTTTGCTGCGACTCGGCATACTCGCCAAAAGTCAGCGCCCATTGTCCTGCCAATACTTGTGGATCGATAGCAAGCGCTTCAAGGTCTTTAGCAAACTGGATCTGAGTCGTAAATACCGTGCGTTTGAACACAGTGTCATGGTGCCAGCTCAGATAAGCACCGTCCGGTTGATACTCAAATGCAAATCCTGTGACAATGTGCGTTTTGCCCTGGCCATCGCGCACAGACACGGTTCGGCCGCCATTCAAACGTGCAACATAGACAGACTCGCTCTGTTGGGTAATCGTAAAATCAACAACGTGTGTTCGGGTTGTCAAAGTGCCTGTGCCATTGCGATGGATATCCATATACCAGCTATGCGGGACATCTCCATTATTCACAAGCACGACATTCCTGCCAACATGTGGCGCGGTGCGCTTAAAGCTGGCGTTAATGGTGCAGCTCTGTTGGGGCTCAGTCACTGAATACAGTAAAGTGCCATTGTCGCTTTCTTTGAGCACGCCCTGGCAACCCGATATCTCGTCAAGCTCAAAGCCTTGCTCTGGTAAAGTCAAGATCTCAAAGCTTTGTTTATAGCGAACCGTATTCACCGAAGGCTGTATGGTCCCCTCACCCGACACCACATACTCAATATCCAGATTTGGGGCTAAAAACTGATAATAAAGTGAATTTGTCTCAGTACAGCTCTGCAGATCCAGATCTTCGCGTAAACACAAAGTGATACCCTGCTGATCTGCATCGGTCAGTGTTAAGTAACGTGTTGTGTTACGGTCAATTGTTTCAAGTTTAATGTCTTCACCGGCCATAGAAGCCCAGTACTTTTGCTCACCTATATAGATTGCCTCTGCACAGTAGGGTTGTGGAGAGAAAGGTTCGCAATGCTGACCTCCCTGCAGATGCACCACGCCTTGTTCAGTCAGGCCATATAAACTGGCTGTGCCAGCAAATGCACCGCTGCTGCTGGCCTTAAAAATGCCATCGGTCAATCGAGGTGTGCTCAGCACATCATCGCTTAACTCGAACACGTACAGATGACGTTTAGACACCTCAGCACTCAACGGATTGCTGGCCGTTGCATACTCCACCGCGATTAGGTCGTCCTGAACGCTTAGCAGACGATACGCGGCGGTTAGTTTGGCTTCGCACTGTAACAAAGATACATCACACCAGGGAGTATCTATACCTGCAAATTCAAAACGTTGCTGCACCAGCCTGCCGTCTTGTTTGTCGCCCCAAACATTGCGGCGCCAGAGGTAATGGTAGTGATTATCTTCATCAATGCTGAACACTTCGCTTTCACCTTGTCTGAAGAGCAGGTTCCAGGTGCGAGTGTAGTTAAGCTCGTCGAAACTGGTTTTTTGATGGCGTACCATCACGCCTGGCACCATGACTTTACCTTGTCCGGCGTCGTACTCAATCAGCAGCTGATACCCTAGGGGAAACTCTCTGAGTATGTACATGCGGTAAGGTGCAGTGTCCAGGGTAAGTTCAAGTTGCGCGCCCTGAAACTGCCAGTGTGTAAAATCAGTCGTAACACCCGACTCAACGCGCGCCGAGCCATCGCTAAACAGGTTTATATCATAGTGGTGTTCCTGGCTTGCAGGGTGAGCAAAACTCATTGACCATTGGCCAAAAAAGTCACTTGCTGAATACGCCGATATATCATCCACGGCTACCAAACGGGTGAACCATGGTGCACTCTGGCTGCCAGGTATACTCACGCTTGCAGCAAGGTTGCCATCCGGGTCTTTGCTCAGTGACAGATGCAATTGTTCAGCAAAATAATCAGGCTGCGCAGCAACCCCGTTACGATAGATGCCGAGTGACTGGCTGAGTGTAAGCAGGATATCTGACTCCACCTGAGACCAGTTAAAAGGTACGCTTGCAGTGGCGTTCAGTACACCGGTTCCGTCCTTATTCAATGTCAGCGACGCAGCAAAGCCATTGAAATAGCTCAGTTCACTCAACAAATAGCGGCCCTCAGGCACCGCTTTGGCAGGCTCGAACAAATTTGGGTTTTGGGCAACCTGATGGCGTACTCTGTCAGCGGCTTCACCATATTCACGCTGGTATTGACGTAACTGACGTTTGGTCGCGCGTAAATTTTTTGCCAGGGCGACAAGATCCGGATAACCATTGGGCAGGTTTAAATTTCGTTCAGACACGCGACTGAAGTCATAAAACAGCCCCGTTAAGGCGCGTTTTTCAGTCGGGTCCAAACTCGCACGCGCTTTACGCAATTGCTGCTGGGTGATTGGTAGCCCCAGGTTGCTTTGCAGTAGCGCAAATTCTGCGGTCGTTGCCGCGTTGATATTGACAGCAAACAACTCCTCTTCTGTCAGGACCTTGTCGTCCCCCCCAAGCGCAATCAGGTGCTTTACTTCCCCCAGCACAGAAGCCGCTGCACGCATGGGGTTATTCTCTTGATGTGCTGTTAATACAATCATGGCATTCGCTTGCGACTCATCCAGATCCAATGTCAGGGCGTAACGCCCTGCTTCATCGACTGCCACAGTCTGCGCAACGTCGTTGACCTGTGCGGTCACTCGGGTATTGCTGACGGGGAGTTCCTTAGCAAATACCTCACCTGAAATGGTCAACACATGCTTGCGCGCCTGAATTGTCAGCTCTGTCTGTGCCTGTACCTGATTACCCAGAGTATCTTTGACCATAAGACTTACTGTAACAGGTAAGTCTTCCTGAATATCAGCACTTTGTAACGTCATTTGCTCGCTAAGATCCCCTTCAGCACTTAGCAAGTCTTTACCGTTATGTGTCCAGGTATAGCTGGCTACCCGGTTATGAGGGTCATAAAGTTGTGCACTCAGGGTGAGAGGTTGCTGCTCTATGAGTGCCTGCGACCCCACGTTTATAGACACCTCTGGTAGGGCACGTACTGTTATATTTGTCTCTGTACGGCTTTGAGCACCGTCATCATCCGTCACGATGACAAATATGTTCAGCTTTGTATCCCGCCTAACGTCCATGTGGCTGAGTACCAATTCAGCCCCCGGATTGTCGCCAATACTGAGTGATACATCACCTTCGTAGCCCCAGTCATAGTGACTAATTACACCGTCAGGATCATTCGCTTGTGCGGTAATAGTCACACTTTGGTTTTCCATCACTTGCACTGGGGACACCAAGGTCACTTCGGGGGCACGATTTGGTAGAGGAAGTAACTTGACCAAATGGGTAGCCTGAGCCGACAGCGCCTGATCATCACTGACCACAAGCGTAAAGGTAACAGTCTGTGGTTCATTTATCTGTGGAACAGTAAAGCTAAGCTCAGGTGTATGAACGTTTGACAATTGCAGTGGCAGGCTGCTATCCGAAGACCATTGGTATTGACTAATCTTCCCATCCGGGTCGCTGGCATTCGCACTGAGTATTACAGTGTCTTGCACACGGGCTTGGTCAGCCCCTTCAATACTGACAATGGGTGCTTTATTTGGCTCGGAGTCTGATGGTCCGGTGCTGTTTGCAGCAAATGTGACAACGTGTGCAAACTGATAAGTACGCCCATGTACATCTTTCACCGAAAGGGTAAAAGTCACAACCACAGGTGAGGACAATGTAGGTGTTGCCACCGTCAACATTGCTGATTCTTGCCCTGAGAGGGTTAGCTCAAGCTCGCTGTCATGTTGCCACTGATAACTGACCACCTCCAGACCGTCAGCCTGCCCTTCAAATGTCACTGTGTCAGCATCTGTGACCTTTTCAGGACCGACTACTGAAACAGTCACCGACTCACCTGCTTTGAATACAATGGTATGACTGGCTTGCACTGTCCTGTCCAACTCATCCGTTACGGTTAACGTAAACACCGCATCGCCATCTGCTTCAATATCCTGGCTGGTTACAGTCAGACTCGACTGCGTCAGGTCCGATACGTCCAGCGCCAGTTCTGATTCATAATGCCATTGATAAGTTACTGCGCCAGAGGAGTTATCAACACTTGAGGTTAAGGTGTGCGAAGTTAATTCTGCGACTTCGTTATTACCTGTGACCTCAACGACCATCGGCTTTAAGGTGGGTTGCTGAGCTTCATTGCTACTGCTGCTACCACCACACGCAACCAGCGTATTTATAGTCAGAATAATAAAAAAGAGACGGGAAAAATAACGGAACGATTCCATGAGCTAAACTTAATCCTTGAAGCATAAGAGGGAAATAAATCCAGCCAATTATACCCTTTTAAGAAACAACTTCAAGATGAAAAGTTTATAAGCCAGTGATTACATTGACTTTTGTATGGTTCCCGATCAATGGTAGAAAATTACCCTGCGACTCTTTTAGTCAAAATACCCAATAACAGGCTTACAGACCATGGCTCATCATT
This sequence comes from Pseudoalteromonas sp. XMcav2-N, assembly GCF_024124545.1. Taxonomy (GTDB): domain Bacteria; phylum Pseudomonadota; class Gammaproteobacteria; order Enterobacterales; family Alteromonadaceae; genus Pseudoalteromonas. Next base: position 117,333 of record NZ_JAMXSF010000007.1, on the reverse strand, counting down.
ATAAGCTATTCACTTGCCGACTCGTCTATACTCACTCGGCGTCAGCCCCGTTTCCTTTTTAAATGCCTTATAAAATGAAGAGCGGGCGTTAAACCCAACCTCAAGTGCAATATGTAACACTGACTCTGTGCCAGCCAGTAAACGCGCTTTCGCCGCCTCGATGCGCCAGTGATTCACAAAGTCGAAGAAGTTCACTTTCAGTGTTTCGTTTAACACCTGAGACAGGTAGTTGGTTGAAACGCCGCTTGCATCGGAAAGCTTTTGTAGCGTCAGTTCGGCATCCAGATACAGCTTATCATCCTGCATCGCTGAGGTGACTTTTTTGACTATCCGGGCGGAGCGTTCCTTATTCAGAGCCGATTTATGATACTTATTGAGTGTATCCTGTGTACCTGGTGTACCTGGTGTACCTGGTGTACCTGGTGTACCTGGTGTACCCTGAGCATTCCCACTGTTTATCTCATTATCCAGCTCGGGAATAAGCAATGGCGTGGTTTGTTGCATAGCAAAAAAGGTCAGACTCCAGATCAGTATCAATGCAGTCAGTATTTCAGCGCCAAGCGTCAATAAGGCATGTCCAAACAGGCTGGACAGAAAAGCGCAGCTCAGCGCTAACACCCAGATACACATGGATATAAACACAAGCCGTTTTGTCGCGAATATCCTGGAGTCGTCCAGGTTAGAGTAATGGGCTTTTAGTTCAGTCCTGAATACCACCAGACGTTTTGCTATCGCCACTACGGTCAGCCCACATTCAACCAGCCAGGCACATATCAGGGCCAGCATCGCGCCAGCCAATCCCACAGCATGCAGCCCCGCGGGTGTTTCATCGGTGATAAATAGTGCCTGATGCTGATGTGATGGCAAGATAGCAATGATGCTTGCAACCACTATTGCGGGCCATAACAAAACGAACTTTTTTGGATTCAGTTTATACAAAGTCCGGCTTTTGTGTGTCGTGATCCCCTCTATATAAAGGCGTAACGCAGGGCAAAGCACAAAGAGCACAGGAAAACCAATAACCGTATAAGCCTGATACCAGTCAGGTAAAACAACCGGCACGATTGCATTCAAAGCCAGCACGCCACAAGCACTGAGAAATACCACCAGCGGTATTCGATAAGCACGTGTTGACTGTTTGATCAGCAACACAGGTACACTCAAGGCGACTTGCCCAATTAGCATCGCCGTAAGCACCAACACAATAGGTTCAGCCACTTCTCTCCCCTGATAGTTGAAACAAAGTTATCCGTAGTTAATTGTTTTATTTACTTTTAATTTTTCTTTTTTGCAAAACTGTCCGCGCCTTTACGCTGGGACGACGCCTTAGCCCAGAGCAGTTAGTCTGAGTGCTACCTGAATATAACCGGGCAAACCTTTTTACATGGACCCCAATATGAACTAAGGAACCACGTATGACAAACCCAAATTCAACCGCTAGCGAAATACCCGATGGCCGTATTCGCATTAAACTTGCAACGCTTTGGTTGCTGGTGATGCTCAATATGGTTTATGCCGATATCCTGGCCTTTGTCTCGGCTTTTATCACGCCTGGCGTCATTGAGACATTGATGAGTGGCTATTCCGGCACAGTCAAACTATCACAGCCACTGCTACTGGTCAGTGCCATACTCATCGAAATTCCCATTATGATGATTTTTTTATCCCAGTTTCTCGGCTACAGAATAAACCGGTTTTGTAACTTTGTGGCCGTCCCGCTCACCTTTGTGTTTGTACTGGGCGGTGTGGAAACCGATCCTTTTTACCTGTTTCTGGCCACCATTCAACTTAGCTTACTTTTAACCATTGCCTGGACAGCCATCCGTTGGCATGCCCCTGCCGAACACCCAATAGGAGGCCCTGTCAATTAAGCCACAAACCGGCGCGTTCACTGAGCGACATGTTAAAAATCAACACTAGTTATTTTAGATACTTAGAAGGAAACATACACATGAATAACACACGACTGATGCCCCTTGCACTGCTAATTTTCAGCACTACAGCTACTGCCAGTATTGAACAGGGACGGGCAGAATTTGAAAAAGGCAATCTACGCCTTGCGCAGTCTCTTTTGCTGCAACAGCAGACCTCTGATTATCACAAGCCGATGCTTTTGGCACGTATTGCGCTGAAAAGCGATAAAGATGAAGTTGCGCTACGACATATAGAAGATGCACTCGCTCAGCACCCAAACAATCCAGAGCTCTATTTTGCCCATGTTGAAGTGGTCGCCAAAATTGCCGAGCAAGCAAGTATTTTCAGTGTCTCTGGTTATATTAAAAAGCTCAAAGCATCGTTCATCAAAGCTGTGGAATTGGCCCCGGAAAATACAGAATATCGCACTGCACTGATCAAGTTTTATATCAATGCCCCTTCCATGTTTGGTGGCGATGAACAGGCCGCTCTGACACATATAAACGAATTAGAAAAAATCGCCCCTTCTGAAGCCTTCCTTACTCGCTTGCATCTGTTAGGTAAAACAGGTGAACATGATGAGTTCGCTCGCTTAATTGCCATCGGACAGAAACAATATGCTGCAGAGCCTAGATTCTTTTACACTCTGGGTCAGGTATATCGCGAGCTTGACCAGAGCGAAGAAGCTTTACGCCAGTTCCGCAAAGCTGCGACCATGAAAACAGCGACCACTCAGCAGGAAAAGGCCAGAAACCATTCACTGGTGCTCATTGGTGTACTCAGCCAGCAACTGGGTAAACACCATGATGAGGGTGAAGCGGCATTACGGCAGTATCTGGATGAAGCGTCGCACCACTACGATATGCCAGATAAAAGCCAGGTCAAATTCAGACTGGCCGAAATTGCGATAGATCGCAGCAAAACCGCAGTTGCAAAACAGCTTTTGAACGAAGTCATTACTGAAACACTGAGTGAACGCCTCAAGAAAAAAGCCCGCTCTGCGTTGAAGAAACTGGCCAGAGCATGATGTCACCGACCATCACAGGCTCCATTATGGAGCCTTTTTTCAAACTACAGTAACCCCGATACAAACAGAAACATGGAACCACATCCGGTTAGTATCGCAGGAATGGCGTCTTTGAATGTGTCATATTTGAAATGGAAGTAACATGCACCAACAGAGGTTATCAGGATCAAAGCCGAACCTAGCTGTAGTGCTATTTCGTGATTGGTCAGTATGGCAAAAATGATCAATCCGGCAGCGGTTGATTCAATGATACCAATCCCATACATGTGTCCTCTGCCAAGCCCGTATCGCCTGAAAAATTCACTTTGTATTTTGAACACGGCAGCGCTCCAGGCAAAAATCTTTTGAGAGCCGGCCAGAATAAAGAAAATAGCCAACAGAGTAGCAATTATAACCATTAATATCCTCCTAATAGGGTTAAGGAGATATATTAGAGCATTCCAATTACACACAATGAATAGTATTGTTTACCTAGATGGTATTCCAAAATGGAATGGGTATGGACAAACTTACTTGTATTAAGCTATTTACCGAAGTGGCTAAAAGAGGCAGCTTTACCCACACAGCAAATACACTCAATATGACACAAAGTGCGGTAAGTAAAAAAATCGCCTGGCTTGAGCAACACCTTGGTTTTACTCTTTTCCACAGGACATCTCGCGCTATTTCACTGACCTCGTCAGGAAAGGCATATCTAAAATACAGCCAATCGCTGCTTGATACTATGAGTGAAGTGGAGCACCAGATCCGTGATGAGCAAACACAGATCAGTGGCCATATTAAAATCTCTGCTCCCAGCGCTTTTGCAACGCAGCGCCTGGCGGAGCCGCTTTGTGAGTTTATGCGCCGTTATCCTGAAGTCACTCTGGATATCAGTGTGAGTGATCAACACGCAGACCTGATAAATGACGACGTAGACATCGCAATCCGGGCTTCAGCGTTAAAAGACTCAGGGCTAAAGGCAAAGAAGTTGCTGGACCACAGCGCTTGCTACTTCGCAGCGCCTCAATACCTAAAACGTTATGGCACGCCATCTACTCCGCAAGCCCTTAAAAACCATCAATGCATCACCTATTCTCTCAGTAAGCCCTCTAATATCTGGCAGTTAGATAACAAACACTACACTGTTAATGAACATATCAGATCTGACAGTCCGGAAATGATTGTTAAATTAGCCCTTTCAGGATTAGGCATTGCTGCCATGCCAAACTGGATGGTTGATGCACATCTCGCTGACGGCACGCTCATTAACTTATTTGAAAACAGGCAAGGTCACACACTGCCGATGTACGCGCTCTACAAGAACACCGAGTTTATGCCAACGAGATTGCGCACTATGCTTGATTTTCTTCATGAATATTTTACCAACTAAATTGCCAAATTTTTAATTATCAGAACCGCGCTGGCTCCCTACTCCTTTCACCTACCCGTCAAACCTCCCCACTTGTCTCAGGCCCTTTGTACTTTTGTTAAAGATGAGATTACAATCCGACAACAATCAAGCTAAATACATTTGAGCACCCGCTCATTTTACTGACCAACCGGGGCACACCCCGAATGTCAAAAAGGACAGACATGACAACTCTCAAATTCAGCGCCATTGCAGGTGCGATTATGCTGGCCAGCGCGTGCAGCCAGACCGTGACAGAGCAAAACACAGACACTCAGGTAAGCCAGCAGCAAGTTCAGCCTCCAATTGCACAAAAAATTCCTCACGTCACCCTGATCCATGGCTATGAACTGGTTGATAACTATCACTGGTTACGCGACGACACCCGTAGCTCAGAGAAAGTGCTGTCTCATCTTGAGCAGGAAAACCGCTATGCAGATGCAAAGCTGGCCCCCATAGAGTCATTACGCAAAGACTTATTTGAAGAAATAAAAAGTAAAATCGCGAAAGATGACCGCAGTGTGCCGTATAAACGCGGTGACTACTACTACTTCAGTGAAGTAAAGGGCAACCAGGAATATCGCATTTACTACCGCAGTAAACATGCGGACGGTACCGAACCAACTCAGCTTTTTGATGCCAATCAACGGGCTGAGGGCCAGTCTTACTATGGCCTCGGTGCACTAAGCGTCAGCCCGAATGGCAAGCTCATGGCTTTTGCAGAAGATACGCTAAGTCGTCGCATCTATACGGTCAGTGTGAAAAACCTTGAAACCGGAGAGATTTACACCGACAAACTAGAAGGCGCTGCCGACAGTATCCAGTGGGGCAATGACAACCGCAGTATTTATTACATCAAGAAAGACCCTGTGACTTTACTCGGTTATCAGGTATATCGCCATGTGCTGGGCCAGGACCAGTCACAGGATGAACTGGTGTATGAAGAAAAAGACAATACCTATTACACCTACCTGGAAAGAAGCAAAGACGGCAGTGAAATTTACATTGTCCACGACAGCACAGAAGCCAAGGGCCTGTCCGTTATTGATGCCAACAACGAACAAGCACAGCCGTATCGCCTGCTGCCTCGAACCAAAGGGCATGAGTACAATGTGCTCAAACAAGGCGACTATTATTTTGTCTATACCAACGACAATGCCGTCAACTTTAAGCTTATGAAAGCGCACAAAGATGAAGTGTCGGATAAACGTAAATGGAAGACCATAATAGCCCACAACCCTGAGGCGAAGCTGGAAGACGTTGAACTGTTTGACAATCACCTGGTGTATCAATCGCGGGTTGAGGGCGTAGGCACCCTGAACGTGCTTGATTTAAAAACTCGCTCACATAAAACCCTGTCGTTTAATGATCCGGCCTATATGGCTGAGATGGCTGGCAACCGGGAGCTGGGTAGCAGTTTTGTCAGGGTAAGCTACGAGAGTATGACAACGCCTGAGACCATCTATGACATCGACCTGAAAACACTGGAAAAAACGCAGCGTAAGCAAAAAAAGGTACTGGGCGATTTTAATGCCGATGAATACGCTTCCGAGCGCCTGTTCATTACAGCCAGAGATGGCGTGAAAGTCCCCGTCACACTGGTCTACAAAAAAGCCATGTTCAAAAAAGATGGGACCAATCCACTACTGCAATATGGTTATGGTTCTTACGGTTCAACTCGCGACCCTTACTTCCGTGTCAGTACGTTAAGCCTGCTGGACCGGGGCTTTGTTTATGCCATTGCTCACATTCGTGGCTCTCAGGCGTTAGGCAGACCTTGGTATGAGGATGGTAAAAAGCTAAACAAAATGAATACCTTCAACGATTTTATCGATGTCACTAAGGAATTGACTAAGTCAGGCTATGGCGATCCAAAACGTTTATATGCCCGCGGTGGCAGCGCAGGCGGTCTGCTAATGGGCGCAGTGATCAACCAGGAACCTGAGCTGTACCATGGCGTGCACTCGGCAGTGCCCTTTGTCGACGTGATCAACACCATGCTGGACGAGTCGTTACCACTGACAACCAATGAGTATGACGAGTGGGGTAACCCGAATGACAAAGTCTATTTTGACTATATGCGCTCTTACTCTCCTTATGATCAGGTCAGTGCACTAAATTACCCGAACATGCTCGTCACAACCGGTTTGCATGATTCTCAGGTGCAGTACTTTGAACCTGCCAAGTGGGTTGCCAAGCTTCGCGAATATAAAACGGACAACAACACTTTATTGTTAAAAACCGATATGTCTGCCGGGCACGGTGGCGCATCGGGCCGTTTTAAGCGCATTCATGATACCGCACTGAGCTATGGCTTTATCATTGGCCTGGCTGAGGGCAAACTGTAATACACGCGCTTCCCCGGGTGTTCAACCGGGGATACATGCCATAGCCCGTATCTAAGGTTATGGCATGCCTCTCCTATTCAGATTCGCTGCACTTTTTTTGACAGTCTGTGACACATTCAGGTCCTGAGCACTACTAACCTAATAACATCAACAACAAAAAGCAGGGACATAGTGAACACACAACCTTCATTCGAACAAATGCTCACTGAAAACGACGGGCGAATACGGTATATCGCTTCACGCTATGGCGGCCCCCTAGAGCGCGATGATATGTATCAGGAGATCCTGCTGCAATTGTGGCGCAGTTATGAAAGCTTTTCGGGGCAGTCCTCCATCGGTACCTGGGTGTATAAAGTGGCGCTGAATACGGCCAACACCTTTGTCAAAACCAGAATTAAGCACAATGACATTAAACAATCCGTTTCGAGGCACTTTGGACAGCAACCTCAAGCTGAACATGCCGGCTGTCAGGCCGATATTCTTAATCAATTTATGGACACACTCAGTGATATCGATGCCGGCGTGCTGATGATGTATCTGGATGGCCTCAAGTCGGAAGACATTACACACGTATTAGGGATAAGCGACAACGCGGTGCGCTCGCGGATAAAGCGCATTAAACGTGAGTTCGAACAAAACTTTGTAGGAGACGAGTCATGAAACTGGATGATCTAAAGCACAACTTTGAACAGCAAATTGAAACCAGCAGCTCAGAAGCAAAACTGGCGTTGCAGGTCGATGAGCTTAAGACTAAAACAAAGAAATATCAGCGTGATATTAAAGTGCGCGATTTTATGGAAATCTCCATTTCATTGTTGCTTATCCCTGTCTGGCTGTACGGCCTCACCATTAGCTTAAACTGGGTCCAGTCTTTAGGCTGTGTTCTGGCCACCCTGACAAGCCTGTATATCCCTTATAAACTGCTCAAAGCCCGACGTATTTCCCCCTGCAAAGATGACAGCATCCGAGCATATTTACATCAGGAGCAGCAAAGGCTGGCTCAGCAAAAGCAACTCCTGGAGGGCATAGTATGGTGGTACATTACGCCCATTTTTGTCAGTGTCATGCTGATCACGCTGGGCGCCAATATGGATGACAAAGGGACTATTCAACTCGATACGCACATGCAATTGTATTACCTGATCGTGCTGTTTGGCATGGTGGGGATCTACTTTTGGAATAAACGCGCCGCCGAGAAAAGGTTTGGACCTTTACTGGCGCGCGTCGAACAGCAACTTAGTGAACTCAATGACGAATAAGCACAAGCCCCGAAGTGCTTGCGCAACGGGGCTCAGCTCACTAGATTTCCTGAGCGGGCTCCGTCTGATATGCCCGATGAAGAAGCGCAGATAAGGACTGAGACTCTCTCAGGCTGTGGCCTGAAATTTCTGCCACCGCCACACCCGGTGTCCAGGAGTTCATCACCACAGCGCCGCGCAGCGATGGCAAACTCGCCAATGTCACAGGCTCGGTGCGCTGCTCGATATTAAGTAAGCGTAGTTGCCGCTGGACCATACTCATCATGGTACCTTGCAGTTTTGGAGCCTGTGGCCAAATCACCGCTTCACCATCCCAAAACGCCAGATTCCAGATGGTCCCTTCACTCAGGTAACCCGCGTCATCCACAAATACCGCGTCATCATAGCCCTGCTGCGCGGCCCTATGAAGATAGTAAGTTTTACTGATTTCGCCGACATGTTTAATTTCAGGTAACGGCCGACTATATTCCGTGGCCAGCAGTTTCAGCGGTCCGCCCGGTCCATTAGCAGGTTCACCAGTGCGAACCAGTACATTCGGCTGGCTGTTCATACTTTCCAGGGTGAACTCACCATGAGCAGAATACAAGGTAACCGTTAAAGACAAGTCCGTGCCCGCCGCAGCGATGGCAGCACGAACAGATGTCAGGATTTCGGCATCAGACAATGCCTGACCAAACAATTCGACTGAAGCATGACGTAACCTGTTCAGATGCAGATCCATGCCCTTTACCCTGCCATCACGTACCTGCATGGCGGTAAAATGTGCAAAACCAGAGAAGGCCAGCTGGCTCATCTGTGGCTCCTGAAGTAGCGTGCCGTTGACCACACTTTGCGATGTAAAGGTATTTTCTTTCATACAATTAACTCCCGGTTTGAAACCCTTTTTGGAAGCCAGTACTATAAACCCTGACAGCACTGTGAGAGTCAAGAACGCATAATGAAAATAGGCGAATTATCGAAACAAACAGGGATCAGCATTCGCATGCTTCGGTATTACGAAGAGCAAGGCTTGCTTCATCCCATGCGGACCCAGTCAGGCTATCGCAATTACACACCAAACGATGTACAAACGCTGACCCGTATTCAGTTACTAAGCGCGGCAGGCATGACACTCAATACCATTTTACAGTTTTTACCTTGTATTCGCGGCGACAGACCCATTTTTGAGCCCTGTGACGAACTTAGAAACCTGTTGTACAGCGAAATCAAAGTCGTTGATGAGAAAGCCGCGCGACTGGCTGAAAGCAAAGCAATACTCTGCCAGTTTTTAGCAGAGATTGAGCAGGGGTAAGTCAGCGCCCATACCCATTGTTGTTAAATCAAAGTAGTATGTTATACCAATTTCACTTAATACCTGTTCAATTTGAAGGAGCAAATATGCCGCTAACGGTGTTAAAAATTTCTAATTTAGAACAACTAAATAGCGAATTTTTTGCCTTATTATCGACGATATTTTCTCGCCTCAAAATAGAACTCTTAATTAAGCAAATTGGTATTACTCATCTTGCTCAACGGGAATTGTGAATGAAGTGCCCTGACTGTGCCCAAAACGGGATTTCTCCGCTGCAGAAATCGCTTCTTATCTTTGATACAAAAGTCCGTTGTAAACTATGTGGTTCGCTACTTTATCTTCACAAAGGCGCTTTATGGACGATAACAGGCGCAATGAACCTGAGCATTATGCTTGTATCAATCTTTGCTTTTACCATACGGTCTGTCGACATGATTTTGTTGGGCGCTGTAATAACTCCACTGTTGGCCGCTGTTGCTGCATTGTTGTGCCCGATGAAAATCAAATCCCAAATAGGCACTAAACGAAGAACCGCGCGTCGCATTGCCTATGCGCGGAACAAAACGAAATAAACTCGTTTACGAATTGTCTGCTTAATTTTTGATATCAAAATCCAGCTGCACCTTTTGGTTGGTTTGTCTGACGGGTGCGCCATTTTCAATTTTAGGGTTATATTTCCATTCTTTTAGTGAGCGTATGGCTTCTTGGTCAAATAAACCATTGTGGCTTGACTCAATAATACGGATGTTCTCGGGCCTGCCTTGCTCGTTAATATCGAATTGCATCTGGACATAGCCATTTTTTATCTGAGGATCTGACTGCTGAGTTGACGTGCAGCCACCGATAAAAATAAGGGTAAACAGGGCGGTTAATAAGTATTTCATTTGAAGTTGCTCTTATTATTATGATGAGTTTTGAAAGTCGCAGTGTGACTCGCACACTGCCACAGTACTTTCTACCAGACCATTACGCTTTTCGCAATTGTTTGCAAGATTTTCCGCCCAGATGCAGACGAATAAGCTTCACTATCTTGTCTTTTAACCAGACAGGGCCAAAGTCAGCAATATCATCATGGCGCGCTTTGGGAATGGTCACCACGCAGCTGCCAAGCTCGACTTGCTCCGCTTCGCTGGGCAGCACGCCCGAGTCTGCCGGAAAGTCGCTGGCACGTATAGACAGCACCTTTATATCATTAGTTTTTGGTAATGGCACACGACGATGGTCTAAGGTAATGATCTGTTTAACATAGGGCTTGCCTTCATTACCCAACCAGGCAGAAATATCGCCCCCATTTGAGTGGCCAACCAAAGTTAGACTATTAAAATCGTACCCAGTTATGCTGCTTTGCAATTCACCGTGTAGAAACGCCAGTGTTTTTGCACCACGCTGCCAGTTTTCACTGCGCGTTTCAAACAAATTACCAGAGACAGACAGCGGCGGATCGCCCGGCAACTCATGCCCGATTGCAACCACCAGATACCCATGCTTATTCAGCACTTTGGCTAAGAAGGTGTAATCGGTATGCGACATACCGTAGCCAGCGCCGAGGAACGCCACCGGGCAAGGAGCTTTTTCACTGCACTGTGCCTGAGATTCGGGATAAGTGATCTCAACCGGAATGGCTCTGTCACGGGCTTTATCGTAAACACTGGCAGGTTGAACGTCGGCCGCGGCGGTACTCAGCCAGCAGGCAACTACCAGAGCAAATCCTTTTAACAATTTCATTAAAACTCCTGAACTATATCGTTATAAACTGCCGCATTATGCGGCCTTAAAACGTCCAATGTCACATTTTTGTAACCGGCTCCAAACCTGCCTCCTTTGCTTATGCTGGACATTTTAACAAGTATCGACAAACTTCAGTGTCAGCAAGGTGCTTTGACGGTATTGTGGACATTGAACTGGAAAAATAGGCGCTTTCGTCAAAACTGCATCTTTTGATAGCAAGATTTTGCGCATGTGCTCCCTTTTTGCCGTGCGTGACGATCAGGGAGGCACTTGCGGGAAGAAACAGTTACAGAGTATCTATTTTGTCCTTTATCTGGGCCAGCTGATATTCGTTACCAACGACCTTAGCGACTTCTTTGAGCGCCAGTTTATAAGCCGTATTGAAAGCCGTCTCACTGGTCGTGACTATGTCCGGCTTCACGCCGACACCTTCCCAGTTGCTTTTGGTTATAGGATTGACAGCCTTGGCAATAGGAATGCTGGCCCGGAAACCGTTACCCAGCTCGTAATATTGCCAGGGATTTGCGCCCCCTTTGGTAACTTCACCCACCAACGTGGCTCTGCTCAGGTGCTTCAGGTTGTAGGCAAACTCTTCGGCTGCCGAGAAGGTTTCTTTGCTCGTGAGCACATACAACGGAATGGTCAAATTCGCCTTCGCAGCTACCTCTTTTATGGTGTAAAACTCGCGCGTGGTATTGGTGGTGCGCCAGTAGATGCTATTTAAATGCGTATCGGGCTTTAAAAAATAGCTGCTGATCAGCTGTACCATTTCACCGCTGCCACCGCCATTTTTTCTCAAGTCAACGAGCAATGCATCCGCATTGGCCACAAACGTCATTACCCCTGCCACGGTGCGTTTTGATTCATCCGTAACATTATCAAAGCCCCAGAAGTCAATATACCCGACGTTGCCGGGCAAGATCTCGACCTTGTTAAAGCCAGAGTTGTTGCGCGCCAGTTTAGCGAACCAGGATTCATTTTTTTTCTGTACCACAACACCGCTCGGATCGCGCCACTGCACGCCAAAATGCGGGTCGGTTTTTTTCAGCTCTGTGGACAACAAAGCGGCAAATTCATCCTGAGTAACAGCGCCGTGAAAGGCTGGTTTATCTTGGAGTTGATGCAAACTCTTTGCCAGACCGGGAATTTTGTCTGTTTCAACATAACTGTTTTCAATTTCATTCACTAAAGTGCTGACAACTTCCTGCTTGTTAAGCGCCTCATTGGCACTGCTGATACAAGATAGCATCGCCAGAGGTAAGCCAAAGTACTGAATAAGCCTCATTTGTAATTCCTTCTAATTATTAATTATCAGGCAGTTAAGATGCCCAGTTCAGGAAAACGTTCATTTTTTCTCGCTGTTCAGGCTTTTTTCAGCGCATCGCAGGACTCTTGGACAAAATAAAGGCGCCCCAGCAGGGTTATTGTGTCTTTTGCTAACAGGCATTAAAAAGCCGCATTACGCGGCTTTTCCGTTATTTTTTATATTTTTCGAACCACGCAAGCGTGTGCTCTATTTTGCTGATCATCCGCGAAGGACGCCCGGCGATACCATGCGGTGCACCCGGTATTTTCACCAGCACAGAGTCAATTTTACGATGTTTTAGTGCCTGATAAAACTGCTCTGTTTCAGCCATTGGGGTACGCAAGTCTTCCTCGCCCGTCATCAGCATAGTCGGCGTAGTGACATTGCCAACCAGAGACAGCGGCGAGCGCTCCCAGTAATGGTCAACATGCTCCCATGGCATCCCCGGGAACTGAGTGGGGATCTGCACCAGGCCACTGTCAGCGGTCAATACTTTACTTAACCAGTTGATCACCGGCTTAACAACAACAGCAGCATTAAAGCGGTCGGTCAGGCCAATGGCATAGGCAGTCGCGATACCACCCGCTGAGCCACCAGCGATAAACAGGTTATCCTGATCAATAAAGCCTTTGGCAATCATGGCGTCAACACCAGAGTTGTGATCGGCAAAGTCTTCTTTTGAACTGTACTTGTATTTGAGCAGCATGGCAAAACGCTCACCATATGAGCTACTGCCACGATGGTTGTCGTAAAACACCACATAACCCTGTGCTGCGTAGCGTTGTAACTCAGCCGAGAAATGTGGGCCATAAGCCAGGTGTGGACCACCGTGGATCTCCATCAACAATGGATACTTCTTGTTCGGATCAAAATTTGGTGGCGTGATGTACCAACCCTGGATCTGCTCACCATCAAACGATGATTTGTATGTGATTTCGTGCACTTTACCCAGTGTTTTGTATGCCAGTAAGTCCTCGTTCAGCGCAGTCAGCGACTTCACTTTGCCTTTACTGGTTGTCACTGCGACATCAGCCGGACGCGAGCTTGAGCCCTTAGTAAAAGCAATCTCACCATCAAAATTGGCGCTGAACTGACCGCTCAGATAAGGGCGGCCCAGCGTGGTGCCTGACAGCGTATTGGTAAGATCTTTAATTTTGCCTTTAGTAGTAATGGTGGCCAGTTTGCGCATGCCATGGTCGTCGTAAGCCATTGCCAGCTTAGCGCTGCCTATCCAACTTGGGCTTTGGATTGAACGGTCAAAGTCTTTCGCAATCATGCGAGATTGCTTGCTTTGCCAGTTCATAATATTTAGTTTGTGATTGCGATACGGGTTCAGCTCGCCCGATGAGCTCAAGAACGCCAGCTGCTTGCCATTTTCTGAAAAGCTCGGAGAGTGCTCGCGACCCGGTGCATTGGTCAATTGCGTGATCTTACCCGCGAAGTCAACTTCAAACAGGTCACCCTCCAGGCGCTTATATTCCCAGTCTGCAATGCGGTTTGCCGAGAACACGATGCCCTTTGAATCGCTGCGCCAGGCTAGTTTACCACTGTGGTGATAGTTACCTGAAGTCAGCTGACGAGGCGTGCCGCCTTCACTGGGCAATACAAAGATCTGTCGATATCCGGGCTTAACCAGACCGCGTCCATCCGCCTGATAATAGGCCTTATCAATCACAATGGCCGACTCGGACCATTTTGCGCCTTTCGGTTTTGCCGGCATCTTGGCAATCACCGCTGGCTTTTCCTCAACTTTTTGGCTAAATGCCAGCCATTTACCATCAGGCGACCAGGTCAAGTCACTGATCCCGGCCTGTAACTGAGTCAACAATGCTGTGCGATTTTGCGCAATGTAATGCACGTGCACCTGAGTGCTGCCAGACACATCACTCAAAAAGGCGATCTTGCTGCCATCGGGTGACCAGCGCGGCTGATAGTAGCGGTTTTCGTCTGAGAACAACGGAGACTGTACGCCCGTTTTTGCATCGACCAGCCACAAGTTTTGTCTTTTGGCATCTTTCATCACGTCGTTGCTGTTACGTACGTACACCACTTGCTCGCCGTTGGGCGATATTTGCGGATCGCTTGCATATTCAAGCTCAAAAATATCTTCAGCCTGTAGCCCGGCATTTGCCTGCGCCAATACGGGTAGTGTTGCAATCGCCAGTAAAGAACATTGCAAAGTACGTTTCAGTCCAAAAGGCATGGGCAGCCTCCTATTGTTATCATTTTAATAAAGGCCACATAGTTATTCAGCTCACAGCAGATGTCATCCAATACGCGATAAAAGCAGATAAAAACCCGATGTGTTATAAGGTCACACTGTCAACGGGCTTTCTGACAATCAGTTATACCAGCCATCAGCCAGCACCTCGGCTTGTTCAAGCACGAGTTTTATCGCTTCTTCGGCCATATTTGGCGGGTATTTCCAGCGTCGCAGTAAACGGCGCACCAGGTTACGCATTCTTGCCCGCACACTTTCGCGTTTTTGCCAGTCAACCGTTGCTGATTTACGTAGTTGTTGCGTCAGTTCGATGGCCAGTTGACGCAGGTTATCGTCGCCCAGCGTTCTTACAGACGCTTCATTGGTTACCAGTGCCCGGTAAAATGCAATTTCATCGCTCGACAAGTTCAGCTTATCCATCATCTCGCTATCGGCCTGCATTTCTTTGGCCCACTGGATCAGCTCTTCAATGACCTGAGCGGTTTCGATATTGCGGTTATGGTACTTTTGCAGTGTCGACATGATACGGTCAGAATACTTTTTCTCCTGCACCACATCGTTTTTCATCCGTGCTTTTATCTCATCCCGCAACAACTTTTCCAGCAGTTCAACGGCAAGGTTTTTCTCCTTCATATGCTTTACATCTTCAAGGAACTCTTCTGATAGTAACCCTATGTTCGGCTTATCTAACCCGACCGTTTTAAAGATGTCATCAACGCCATCTGCCACAATGGCGTTATTGAGGATCTGCCTCAGGGCAGAATTGCGTAGCTCGTCGTTACGTTTTTTGTCTACGGTCGAGTGCTTTAAGAAGGCTGTTTTTATCGCACCATAAAAAGCAATTTCACTCTTATATCCGCCCACCTCGTCCAAGGTATTACACAAAGAAAACGCTTTCATCAATGCCGCCATCACATCCAGGAACCGGCGTTTACCATCACGGACTTCCTCGCCTTTGCTGTTGCGATTACAGAGCCCTGAAATATGGTTTACGGCGCCCGGAAGCAGTTGCAGCGGTTTGGTTTCAAAGTCCGGACGATAATGAAAGACTGCCCCATCCACGGGGGTGGCAAACATCCCCCGGATGATATCGACTTTTTCCATAAAGACAGCGAAAGCTTCAGCGGTATCAACGGTTGGCTTGCCTTTGCCCTGACTGTTGGTATAGGTCTTAAGTGCGTTCTTAAGCTCATTGGCAATCCCAATATAGTCAACCACCAAACCGCCGGGTTTATCCTTAAACACCCGGTTCACACGCGCTATAGCCTGCATCAGGTTATGGCCTTTCATTGGCTTGTCGATATACATGGTATGGCAACAAGGCGCATCAAAACCGGTTAGCCACATATCACGGACAATCACCAGTTGCAGCTCGTCACTGGTATCTTTATAGCGTTTTTCGAATAACTTCTTGGTTTTTTTATCATGAATGTGAGGCTGCATTTTGGCTTTGTCGGCAGCACTGCCTGTCATCACAATTTTAATTACGCCTTTGTTTGGGTCGTCGCTATGCCACTGGGGTTGGATGGCCACAATGGCATCGTATAAATCCACACAAATCTCGCGACTCATGGCAACGATCATCGCCTTGCCCGGAAAAGTTTCACAGCGGGTGGTAAAATGCGCGACCAAATCCTGAGCAACTTGCTCGATGCGCGGCTGCGCACCAACCAGTTTTTCAAGCGCTGACCACTGTGATTTTATTTTCTCACGACTTTGCGTTTCTTCGTCTTCGCCTATTTCCTCTTCGACCTGTTCGTTAAGCGCTTCAATTTTATCCTGGTTAATATCCAGTTTGGCCAAGCGAGATTCGTAGTAAATGGGCACGGTGGCACCATCATCCACCGCATCCTGAATATCGTAAACAGACACATACTCTCCAAACACACCCCGGGTGTCTTTGTCATCTTGCGCAATCGGCGTGCCCGTAAAGCCAATAAAAGCGGCATTCGGCAACGCGTCACGCATGTACTTGGAGTAGCCATACACATAACGCTGAGCGACCACATTGCCATTGCCGTCTTTCACATCAACAAGGCGCGCTTTGTTGCCATACTGGCTGCGGTGCGCCTCATCCGACACCACCACGATATTCGAGCGCTCCGAGAGCACCGGATGCGCCATTTCTTCATCGAGCAGCGCAAATTTTTGTACCGTCGTAAAAATGATGCCACCGGACTGACGATTAAGCAGTAAATCGCGCAATGAGTCGCGGTCTTCTGCTTGTTGCGGGATTTGCTTCAGGGTTTCCTGCGCCATCGTGAAGGTGTTAAACAGCTGGCCGTCGAGGTCATTGCGGTCTGTCACCACCACTAAGGTTGGGTTATTCATCTGTGCTTGTTGCAGCAATTTGCTGGCGTAGCAGACCATCGAAATGCTTTTACCACTGCCCTGGGTATGCCAGACTACGCCGGCTTTTTTACTTCCGGGCACCACGGTATTGACATAATTTGCCCGTGGCTCGGCGATTTGGTCAGCGGCTGTAGCCGCAATAACCGTCGCTTTTACCGCAGCACGCACGGCATGGAATTGGTGATAACCCGCGATTTTTTTGATGATGGTGCCTGCGCCCGAGTCGCCCTGGCCGCCATCATGTTCGAACAACACAAAGTAACGAATATAATCAAGCAACAGCTCTGGCTTAAAAAAGCCCCGCACCAGGGTTTCCAGTTGGAATTCGAGCAGTGGTTTATCGTCTTCACTCTCTATGGTCTTCCAGGGCAAAAAGCGCTCTTTGTTCGCAGTCAGCGAGCCAACTCGCGCCGTCCAGCCATCAGAAATAACCAATGCCTCGTTGAACACAAAAAGGTCAGCAATCTCTTCTTTGTAAGTTTGAATTTGATTGTAGGCATGCCAAATGTCGGCATGATCATCGGCAGGGTTTTTGAGTTCAATTACCGCCAGCGGCAAGCCATTGATAAACACCACCATATCAGGGCGACGATTACCTTTGGTGCCCGAGATAGTGAACTGATTGACCACTAAAAATTCGTTATGCTCGCGATTGTCAAAATCAATTAACCGGACATGCGTATGTTTGGTCACCCATTTGTCGTGCTCCATCACCGAGTATTCAACGGGCACACCCTCAATGAGGTATTGGTGAAAAGCTTTGTTGTTTTTAATCAGGACTGGCGTTTGCGCTGTGGCGACCGTTTTCGCCACTTCGATTAAGGTGTCACTGGGGACATTGGGGTTTAAGGTTTTCAGCGCCGCCACTAACCGCGCCACAAGCAAGACCTGCTGATAGTTTTCACGCTCGGGGACGCCCGTGGCTGGATGGAGCGGACCATCCGGTGCCAAATCATAGCCGTTTTGGTATTGATACCCTAACGCTTGAAACCAGTCGAGACATTGTTGTTCTAGTTGGTCTTCTGTGATCATTAACCCTTTATCCTTATTATTTATTCCATGCGCTCTTTATTAACCGCCCGGTTTGGTTGTAAATGCCAACCTGCTCAATGTAATGGTGAAAATCCTTGTTTTCAGCCACGATCCGGTTTGCAGATTGCCAATCTACGTTGACTCGCTCCTGAGCAGGAATAAGTATCTGGCTGTCAAACAAAGATTCGGTATCCAGGAGCAGCACGCCAATCCCGTGCAAGCTCGAGAGCATTTGCAGCTCGCCTTCAACGTCGCTGTTTAAGCCCGTTGCCACAAGGTAGCCAAAGTTAGCCCAGCTCGAATTCGATACCGCCTGAAAAAAGTATTTTCGTACATTACCTTTGGTAAGGTGTTTCTTCACCTCAAAAGACCACAGCCGCACCGAGCTGTGATTACCGCTGCGCACACAACTTCTGACAATTTCATCCCACCCCTGGTCGAGCGGCTCCAGCGCTACCACATCGGGATGTAACCAGTGATTGCCACCGCTGCCATGAGCGTTTTTAGATTTACGCTCATCAATACGCTGACAGTAAAGGCCCAGATCCTTACTGAGGTACTCAATCAACATTGGGTAGAGGTCCTGCTCGCTTAAGCTAGACGGCGCAAGCGGCGTATCGACGTCTGATTCATCGGTGTCGCTAAGGTCGTCCTCTTTATCAGCAGGTTTAGGCTCCTGCTCCCAGTAGTAAACCCGGGGTCTTGGTTTGTCACGTGTAGCAACATGAGAACATACCGCTTTCGCTCTTTGTGTTCGCTCCCCGCCAATTTCTGCCGCCAGCTGGGCAATCAGCTTGTCTTCGGTGTTGTAGCGCGGGTTTTCTTGTTTTTCAGCGATTTCTTGTGGATATCGAAGCACAAATTCTTTGGCTAACTCCCGAGCAGTAAACTTCTTGTCGGGGTTCGCCTTAAGCGTGTCGATAATCATTTCTACTCGGGTTGCCATTATTTGACCTCTGCTAATTCTTGAGTCTGTTCTAACTCGATTTCGCCGGAAAGTAATTTGGGAACAGCTTTGTTACTTAGTAGACATACTTTCCACAGCTTTGCTCATATCTGCGGCTTTTGAAATTAATGCATTTGCTGATGGTGAAATAAAATCATCAGGAAAATTTGTTTTTCTCAATTGTCGACGAACGATGTTTCGCAAACGAGCTAAAACCGGCTCTTTCTTATACCAATCAACTCCCGCCTTTTGGTTTATAAATTCAAGTAAATCATCTACCACATTACTTAGCTCACTAGGCGAAATTTTCCCTCGGATTGATTCTTCAATAATTAGAGACTCGAGCAGTATTGACTTCGTTGTAGTCGACTCTAACCTATGTTTATCCCAAGATGGTGTTGATACACTGACCACTGGTGCTTCAACAATTGCAGAGTTGTCTTCATCTGTTGATCTAGCTTTACGTGCAAGTAATGCCTCTCGAATTAAATCATTGCAATAACCAGAAGCTCCAATCAAATCAGGAAATAGACTTGCGTGATGAATATTCATCTTGTGTAGCTTTTTCAAACATTTATTACGAGTATTAGGCTCATTGGGAATATGAATGCGACAAATATATTCCGATAACACTGCAACTTCATTAGTATCTACACCTGAGTCAATTAAATGCTGCTCTAATGCTGACTCTAAAATTTCACCGTATGGAGCAAAGGTAAACAAGCCAGCCTGATTAACGAGTCGACCATGATCATCTATAGATGGTTCAACGATCTTAAGTACTTCTCCATCTTCGGAGCTCTCTATGTCGTTAAGATCCTGAATAAATGATTTGTTTAGTACAAAAATCGTTCTACTATAGTTAGATACTTCACCATTGTCGTCAATCCATGTTGGATCATCTTCACCTTCAAAAGCAAAAAATAAAGCCACATATGGAGATAAACTCCAGTCTAGTAAGGGGGTTGCTAGTCCATGATGTTGCCCAAGCGCCCACAACTCACTATCATTACGTAATATCGCTTTATCATTGATCCGTCCTCTAGTTGAAAGACGAAAGTTATGCAACTGTTTCTCAGCAACATCTCTGGTCACAGCACCATTTACGAGTCGATCTAACGTCGGCTCTAATTGCCATTTGTAATGTTTCTGCCCTCTAAATACATAACTTCCTTCTGTATCATTATCGCAGTAGTGTTTCACAACTTGATCAAAATCCTCCCAAGACTCAACTCTGCAAGAGGGTATCATTCCATCAATAGTTTTATTATGGATAGCGAACTTAGGCCACAGAGGAAGGTTTAGATAATACTTTTCATCTTGGTCCTCGTAATGCTCATCCGAGGTATATATCGAACTCATTTATCCCTCCTTGGTCACGGTATTAATAAATTTCCAGAAAGCAGCTCTGGCAGAAGTGTGTCGCGCAATAAAGACAGGTTAGTACTTTGAACATTATTAGCGTCTATCTGGCATTGGAAGGACTGCATAATAATATTAAACTTATTGAGTACAACTGGACTTGGAGTTAATACACCCAAGCGGTATGCATTATTGCGGTTTAACCCCGGGACAGCTGCATCAGTATTCATGTTTTTTAACCCAAGATTTTGCAGAACTAAATGGCAATACTTCAGTGAGTAACCTGCTTTGGGCTTAACATAGAATACTGTATCAATTGGAAAAAACGCTTTAGGTTCCCAGTAGACAGAACCAACTGTCCCTTTACGGCCAACGATAACTCCAGGGCC
Source organism: Pseudoalteromonas sp. XMcav2-N (assembly GCF_024124545.1). Lineage (GTDB taxonomy): Bacteria > Pseudomonadota > Gammaproteobacteria > Enterobacterales > Alteromonadaceae > Pseudoalteromonas. Next base: position 96,768 of record NZ_JAMXSF010000007.1, on the reverse strand, counting down.
TTCAACAAGACTTTGGTTGTGGAAACCAGTCAATCCGCCAGAGCCATATACAGGCACTTTACCTTCTACACGGTCTGTTTTCTTTAACGCTTTGCCATAGGCCAATTCGAGGATGTCTTTTAGCTGCTTCGGTTCCCACCCCTCAGGAATCAACCCCAGCTCAGATTCAACGAGCTTGTCGGGGAATAGCGAGGCAGTCGCCGCATCCATACCCTCTGGGTGTTCGCCATTCATCTTGGCTTTCACGGGGTCAAAATCGACAAACCATGATTTAAAGATGGTTTGCGCCATTTCTTCTAGGGTTTGGTTTGTTTGAGAATTAAGAATAAGTTTCTTTTCTATATCTCTAATGTTCTTTGTAATTAAATCTCTTTCACTTGCTGGAGGGAGAGGAATTGGCAGCTCTTTAACATCTTTAAGGTTTAGTGTTTTCTGAACTGTTGTGTTCAAACGAGCATCTATTATGTGCTTTGCAGGTCTGCTTAATAACACATATCTAAGCCACTCTCGCAGCTCCAAATTTTTCAACCTTACTACTGCAAGCGCTCGTGCAGCATTCCAGTCTTTCATTTCCTTTGTAACTAAAACGCAATCCCCCGGATTGCCTACCAATGTTATGAGCAATTCAGTTCCGTTTAATCTAGTTCTCTTATACTCTTCATCAACCTCAGCACTGATACAAAAATCTGGTTTTCCAACAAGGACACCATTTTTCACATCAGATACTTTTATTAAAGGAACCCCACCTTCGGTATCAGATCCCGGATACATAACACCTACAGAGACCGACTTTGGAGTTTCGAGCAACTTTTCTAATGTTGTAAAATCCCAATGCGCAGGAGCTTTACCACCAACAAGTTCCCACATTGCACGAACATCACAACTCATATCCCAACCCCGCTAAGTTCTTCTTGTTATCAACTTTTATCACTACCAGCTCAACCTTATTATTCTGCTTCATTGTTTTTTTCCTGCTGTGCCAGTAATGCTTGCTGTGCTTTATCGCGCTCGCGCTGCAATTCTTGTTTAAGCTCTTCTTCGCTTGGTAAGTAAGGGAGATATTTGGCTGCAAACAACTGTTTTTGGTCCGACAGCACCGAGTATTTCACTACCGCTTCGCTCTTTTCGCTGCACAACACCAGGCCGATGGTGGGGTTGTCGTCGTCGCCTTTTAGTTTGTTGTCGTACAAACGCACATAGGTGTCCATTTGCCCAACATCCTGATGTTTGAGCTTGCCTATTTTCAGGTCCACCAGCAAAAAGCACTTAAGTTTGAAGTTGTAGAACACCAGGTCGATATAAAAGTCTTCATCATCAAAGCGAATGCGCTGCTGACGCTCAACAAACGCAAAGCCTTTGCCCAGCTCCAGCAAAAACTGCTGCAAGTTTTCAATAATACGCTGCTCAAGCTCTGATTCCTGATAGGTTTTATCTTGCAGGTTTAAGAAATCCAGCACGTAGGGGTCGCGCAGGTAGTCTTTGGCTGTTTCAGCTAAAGGCGCTGTTTTTTGCGCCGCTTCAGTTTCTACCAGCGCCTTGTCTTTACTGGCAAGCAAGCGCTCGTAATACAACGCGCCAATTTGTCTTTCTAAAGCTCGCACGCTCCAACTCTGCGCGATGGCCTCTTGCTGATACCATAAGCGCGCGCTGTCTTTTTCTATCCGCGATAGCTGGTTGTAATGAGACCAACTCAATTCGAGAGACACTGTCTCTCGTTTTTCAAACGCCAGATAAAACCGGCGCATATTGCGCAGGTTAGTCACATCAAAACCTTTACCAAACTCACGGGTCAGCTGCTCAGAAAGCTGCTTTAACTGCGCCTTGCCATACTCTGCGCGGTTATTGCCTTGCTGTTCATGCTCAACGATTAAACAGCCGATCTGCCAGTAGGCTTGCACCATCGCCGCATTAACCGTCTGTTTAACTTGCCCTCTGGCCTGCTCAACGATTTGTTTGATGTCGTTTAGCAATGATGCACTGCTTAACTCAGAGCTCATAGCCCAGTCCTTTGAGGTTCTTTTTGATTTGAGCTTCCAGCTTTGCAGATTCCGCAAACTGCTCACTCAGTTTAGCGGTTAGCGTTGCCATTTTCTCAGCGAAAGGCACACCGTCATCCTCTTCTTCAGCGGCGCCCACGTAACGCCCCGGCGTCAGCACACAATCGTGTTTTTTAATCTCTGCTAAGGTTGCTGATTTGCAAAAGCCCGCCTGATCTTCGTAAGTCACGCCGTTCACAGCTTCCCCTGTTTTCCAGGCGTGGTACAGGTCGGCGACTTTCTGGATATCATCTGGGGTAAAATCGCGCAGTACACGATCTTTCATATAGCCAAGGTTACGCGCATCAATAAACAGCACCTCGCCTGTGCGATCACGCAGCTTGCGGCCCGACTTATCCGTGCGTGCTTTCTTGTTTTTGGTTAAGAACCAGATACAAGCCGGGATCTGAGTATTGGTAAACAGTTGTCCTGGCAGCGCCACCATACACTCGACCAGATCCTGCTCAACTAAGGTGGCGCGAATGTCGCCTTCGTTGTTGGTGGTTGAACTCATAGAGCCATTAGCAAGCAACAAGGCCTGAGAGCCATCCGGGGCAAGGTGATAAAGCATGTGCTGCATCCAGGCAAAGTTGGCGTTACCTGAAGGCGGTTTGCCATATAGCCAGCGCGGGTCGTTATCATCCACCCCCGTATTCCACTCTTTCATGTTGAAAGGCGGGTTTGCCATGATGAAGTCAGCGCGTAAATCGGGATGCTGGTCATTGGTGTAGGTACTGGCAGGCTCTTTACCAAAATCGTAATCCAGACCACGAATCGCCATGTTCATCGCAGCCAGCTGCCATGTGGTGTAGTTGTATTCCTGACCGTAAATCGAGATCCTTTGTTTTTGCGTAAGCGGGTCGATGTCTTTTTGGTGTGCGCGGCGCTCAATAAACTTCTCAGATTGTACAAAGAAACCGCCGGAGCCCATTGCCGGGTCATACACGCGGCCTTCGAACGGTTCTATCATCTCAACAATCAGTGAAACGATAGACGCAGGGGTGTAGAACTGACCGCCCTTTTTACCTTCGGCAAGCGCAAACTGACCTAAAAAGTACTCGTAAATATGGCCCAGAATATCTTTACTGTTAAGTGACTTATGATGAAACGGAATGGTCGCAATGAGGTTGATCAGCTCGTTCAGTTTTGCCTGATCAATTTTTAAAGCGGCGTAGTGCTTATTGAGTACGCCTTTTAGCTTTTGGTTGTCGCGCTCGATGCCTTCCAGCGCGTTATCAATCAAATGCCCGACAGACGTGATCTTCTTGGTGATTTTTTGCTGGTTTGGGCCATCAAACTCTAACTCAGCGCCCCCAATAACCAGAGGGCCGTTGTCTTGCAGGAACTGCCAGCGAGACTCCGTTGGCAACCAGAATACGTTTTTCTCTTTGTAGTAATCGCGCTGCTCCAGCTCAAGTGCGATTTCCTGCTCAAGCTCCTGCGGCGTGAACCCTTCGGGGTCAAGATAATACTCGTGTTCCGGGTCTGCAAATTCCTGTTTTAGTTCTTGCTGGCGCAGCGAGAAGGCGTCGGACACGTATTTAACGAAAATTAACCCCAGCACCGCATGTTTGTATTGAGAGGCATCCAGTGATGCACGCAGTTTGTCTGCGGCCGTCCAGAGCTTACTTTCCAGCTCTTTGAGAAATCGTTGTTCTTGTTCGTTCATTTCGGGTTTCTTGAGGTCGAAAAATTGACCCTATGATACCAGTAAATCAGCAAACCCAGTCAACCTTAGTATTAACTAAGGCGGGGTTTTAAATACAAAAAATACATTTTAATAAAGGCCACATAGTTATTCAGCTGAATACAGATGTCATCCAATACGCGATAAAACGGAATAAAAACCCGATGTGTTATAAAGTCACACAGATATTGAATGTCGCTTAAGTCAGCCAAACCTATGTCTGGCTGTTAATCGGTTGAGCTTGATACGCTTTTGTTTGTATCCCTTGATGGGCACTATAGGTTCACTACGCTGATTTTTCTAACAAATGGGCAACCACCTTGGCAGCCTCTTCAAATTCAAAATCTTCAATCAAATCAATAAGCCGCTTACTGGTCGTCTCGTCCAATTTATGGCTGGCGGCAAGCTCACGCACCTGTTCAACTGATTGCATATCACAACTAAGCAGCAGTGCTTCAAGCTGAGTAAAATCCTCTTTCGTTACCTTTAAACTAACCACATTTGTTCGCTTAATTAAAGGCGTATCTTCCTGATTTAGTTCACTCAGCTGCTTGTGTAGCCCCCTCAGAAATTCAGTCAGATGCTCTACCTGCTCCAACTCGACTTGCTCACCGCTGCCAATCGCTTTTTCAATCTCTGCGGCGCGTTTTGATAAGTCATCCATGCATAAATTGGCACTTGCGCCTTTCAGAGAGTGGGCAATACGCTCAGCATGTTCCAGATCACCTATGACCAGCGCCTGATTCAAATTAATGCTTTCCTCAATTTGGTTTCTGGCAAATTTCTTAATAATGCTCCAAAACGCCTTGTCATTGCCGCCCAGCCGCTTAATAGCGCGCTCAACGTCCACACCTGCTATTTCGATTTGCTCATCGTTTTTCACTTCCTTACCCGTATCCAGCTGGGCTTCAGTTTGCAACGCAACAGGATCAGTAGGCTCAGATTGCTTATATAAGTGGCTGCGTATTGTTTCTGCCATTTGATTGAAGTTGATTGGTTTGCCAATATGGCCATTCATTCCGGCAGATTGACACTTTTGAAGATCTTCCTTCATAACGTTTGCTGTCATTGCGATAATTGGTAAGGCATTAAACTGACTGAGCTTTCTGATGTACTTTGTTGCAGAATACCCGTCCATAACAGGCATTTGTATATCCATCAGTACAATGTCAAACGCTTGTTCCTTAATCATTTCGACCGCAACCTGACCATTCTCAGCAATACTTACCTGGAGGTTTAACGATGACAGCATTTCTGTGGCGATTTCCTGATTTGTGCTGTTGTCTTCAACCAAAAGTACATGCTGTTGCTCAAATAAAAGCGCGGTGTTGTCGATCTTTCTATATGACTCACTCCCCCCTTGCGGCTCCGACAACTGAAAAGACTCCATGATCGAATTGAGCAGTACAGACGCATTCACAGGCTTCAAAATGACCGAGTCAATCAGTTCATGCACCTCTGAGTTCATGCCAATATCTGTTCCATATGCTGTGACAAGCACATATTTAGGTTCTGTTTCCAACTCTAATGCCCGAATATGTTTAATCGCATCAATACCGCTCATATGCGGCATTTTCCAGTCCATAAAAATAATGTCATAGCCCCCGGCTTGTGCCAGTTCAACGGCGCCTGAACCACTGGCAGAGCACGTCACCTGAAACTTCATTGCTTTAAGCAAATTAGTTAAAATAGCCCGTGCACTTTCATTGTCATCAACAACCAGCGCTTGCTTACCCGCAAGCTGACTGTCAGGGCAAATTACATTAGTGAGTTTAGCCGACTGTAAGCCACTCTTTATGGTGAAAAAGAACTCCGAGCCTTTCCCTTGCTCACTGTGAACACCAATAGAGCCCCCCATGAGCTCCACAAGCTTCTTGCAGATACTCAGACCAAGTCCGGTACCACCATACTTACGCGTGATTGAACCATCTGCCTGCGAAAAAGCCTGAAACAACTTATTTTGCTGCTCGCGAGACATGCCAATGCCCGTATCTTTCACCGAGAACTTTAAAGTTACCTGGTCTTCAATTTGCTCGGCGGTGGTCACGGAAATAGTAATTTCACCCTGCTCAGTGAATTTAATGGCGTTACCACACAAATTAATCAGGATCTGCCCGAGGCGCAGGGGGTCGCCAACCAGGCTAATTGGTACATCAGGGGCGATATCTAGCAACATCTCCAGGCCTTTCTCCTGCACCCGAATCACATTGATGTTGACCACATTGTCCAGGACCTCTTGCAAAGAAAAGTCGATGTGTTCAATTTCAAGCTTACCTGACTCAATTTTGGAAAAATCTAATATATCGTTAATGATCCCCAGCAAACTTTTCGCGGCTTGATCTATTTTATTGATATAGCCCATCTGTTGCGGGGTAAGATCGGTTCTGAGCGCCAAATGGCTCATACCGATTATGGCATTCATCGGGGTTCGGATCTCGTGGCTCATATTTGCCAAAAACTCCCCTTTTGCGGTGCTCATTTCATCGGCTTTATCTTTAGCCAGCCTTAGTTCTTGCTCCATTTGTTTGCGTTCTGTCACGTCAAGCAGCAAACCTACCACGCCTGCCAGCCGATTTTCAGCATTGGTAAATAACGCCTCATACACAATAAAATTTCTGGGGTCGCCTTCTGCATTCTCGATCGTTATTTCATAATGGTGGTTTGACTCTCTGTCGATTAAATCCTGATGGGATTGCTCAAAAACCTGAGCAATTTCATAATCGAAAATATCCTCAGCCGTGGCGTCCAGCACATCGGCATCGAATGTCCCAAAGTATTGATTAAAAACACTATTTACGCCTAAATATTGGCCTTCGCTATTTTTGTAGTACATTGGGCTGGGGATGGCGTCGAGAATCTTCTTATTCAACTCAAGCTGCTCGACAATGCGCTTTTCTGCTTTAGACTGTAGGTCAATATTCTGGGTCAATTGCAAACTCACCGCCAGGTCATTAATAACCGATTTAACCCACTTGTAGTCCTGCTCTGTCAGCTCAACCAGGCTGCCTAATTCCAATAACCCAATACTGTCGTTACTCACCACCAGCGGGAAGTAATACAGCTCACTAATAGAGAGCTTTTGTCCGTTCAACTCGATAGCATATTGCTCTTTTTCAAACTTCATAGAGTAAGGCTTTTGAGTGCTAAGAACATGAAAGTGAATGGAGTCATAATTGCTGTATGTTGTGGCGCAGCTGCTGCTATAGCCTGTTCCGGCAACTCGGTTGAGTGCTTTCTGATCTTCAAACACATATAAGCCAAGTAATGGCACAGATAACCGCTGCTCCAGAAACTGTAACAGCTCTTCACCAAGATCATGCGGACTTTTCTTGCCTCGCAATGCAAGGCCAAAATCCTTCATAATGGTGTTAAACTCAAGTTGCTCAGATAAGTCATTAAGCAGCTTGTTCATAGACATAGAGAGTTCAGACAGCTCCCCTTTTACGGATTCATCGAGCGTAAAATTATAGTTACCTTGCTCCACATTGCTGACCACCTGCTTTTGGATGGAGGCAACGGGATTAATATACAATTTCCACAGCAGATAAAATGACAATGCGATATTAATGAGTAAAATCAGGTTAAATACGTTTCTGAACATATAAGCAGTGCTGAGGCTTTCTTGATGGCTATGCAATTCATGATTAAGGCGTGTTGCAATGGCCCTATGCGCCTCACCAATTGCGGTCATAATTTTGGATTTTTCGGCTAAAAACGTATCGCTGAATAAAATTTTCTGCGCGCTTGTTAAATCGGGCTCCCCGCCTTCCACCCAATTCCCATACTCATCCCGGTAGATCCCCTGAATGGCATTAAAAGCCTGTCTTTCTAACCCCACTAATCCATTCGACGTGGACAGGGCATTTTGCATTTGCAACAGCTCAAAATCTTGTGCCCCAAGTTGTTGGAAACGCTCGATAATATTATGCCCGTTTTCTATCCACTCTAACTCTGGTAAGCTGGCATGAGGTGACGCGAGATTATCCCAATAATCAAAAGTATTGGCGCTTTGCGCTTGCACTTTGCCATCCCGTACAAGCAAAACAAACTGAAACAACTGCTGCCATTTTTCATCGCCGGTTACTGCATAGGCCCGGGCAAAATTCGTTAAGTTATCCGAGCTGAGTTTCAATTCATGGGCAAGTTCCGTAAGCTGAAATAACTGTGCTTGCTTCTGTGATAAGGCATTGACCTCTATCCTGACAAAATGCGACATCAAGCCAATCCCAAAACTCACAACCAGCATCATTAAAAAAGTGATAAAGAAGCTAGCTCTCAAGCTTTTCATTTTACTCAATCCCTATTTGGCGTTTCACTAATAATAGACCTATATTTCTGAGTACGTCGTGCAATCGTGCAACATAGTGGTAACAGAGGCTATGGAAGAACTAAAGACCGTGCTGGTAGTAGATGATGTGAAAGAGAACCTGGCTTTCATGGCGGAAATTATCAAAGACAAATATCGTGTGTTGGCAGTAAAAAGTGGTGAAGCCGCGATTAACCTTGTTGAGAATAATCAGATAGATATCATTTTGCTGGATGTTGTGATGCCACAAATGAATGGCTACGATGTCATCAAATATCTGAAGTCACATGAGTCTCACTGTGAAATTCCGGTCATCTTCCTGACCGCAAAAACCAGCGTCTCGGATGAAGAAAAAGGTTTTATGCTAGGCGCATGTGATTATATCAACAAACCAATTAGCCCCCCCATCCTGTTGGCTCGCCTAAATACGCATCTGCTAAACAAAGAGTCTAAAGATATTCTTAAAAACAAAAACAATTACTTAGAAGAAGAAGTCCAGAAACGGACCGAGCAAATGTCGCAGCTGCAGGACGTCACCATTCAGGCAATGGCAAGCCTTGCAGAAACCCGGGATCAGGAAACCGGTAATCATATTCGCCGTACACAGCTTTATGTCAAGTTGCTCGCCACCATACTCAGTGACAAAGAAAAGTATAAACAGATACTGACCCCCGAAGTCATCAATATTTACTACAAATCCGCACCTCTGCATGATATTGGCAAAGTTGGCATACCGGACAATGTACTACTCAAACCAGCCCGGCTTACAGCTGAAGAGTTTGAGATTATGAAAAGCCATACCGTGTTTGGCCGCAATGCTATCGAAACGGCCGAATCAGCGCTGGGCCAGACCGACAGCTTTTTACAAACAGCAAAAGAGATTTCTCATTATCACCATGAAAAGTGGGATGGCTCAGGTTACCCCGAAGGCCTCAAAGGAGAAGATATCCCACTCAGTGCCAGGCTGATGGCCATTGCCGATGTTTACGATGCGCTCATCAGTCGACGAGTTTATAAAGATGCCATGGAACACAGCGACGCAATTGCGATTATGAAAGAAGGCCGTGGTAGTCACTTTGACCCCGAACTATTAGATGAATTTCTGGCACAAGAAAGCGCATTTTTTAAGATTTCTCAACAATACCGGGACTAAGATCGAACGGGGGACTTATGCCTTACTCAATTTTATTGGTGGACGATGATGAGGTAAACCATGACATCGCAATGACCATGCTGGGCGAAACACATAGCTACGTTTCGGCATTTAATGGGGAAGACGCACTGGCACTGTTCAGTGAACGAAAGTACGATGCAGTGTTACTGGATGTCGTCATGCCAGGAATGAACGGCTACGAGGTTTGTCAGGCAATTCGCAATGCCTCAAGCCATAACGATACCCCGGTTTTATTTGTGTCATCCAAAGACTGTATTGACGACAAACTGGAAGGCTTTAAGGCGGGTGGTGATGATTACATCACCAAGCCATTTGATGCAGACGAGCTGGCTTTCAGAATCGAACGCCTGGTGAAGTACAGCAATGAAATCGATACTTTAAAAGTAAACTGTGAAGCCGCTGAAGAAGTCACTATGACCGCCATTACCAGTTGCAGCGAGCTGGGACTGTGCCTTGAGTTTATTGAAAACACATATCGGTGTAATACACTATCAGAGCTCTCCACAGCCATCCTGGCGCTCTGTCAAAACCTTAACTTGAAAGCATCTGTACAGCTCGGGTTACTGGGAGAGTTTCGGGATTTTAGCAACTTTGGCGTAATTAACCCGCTTGAGCGCGAGTTATTAAAAAAAGGCCGCGAGAGCAAAACCGTTATCAATATTGAAAAGCGGAGCTTCTTTAACAGCGCTTATTGCTCCTTGCTGGTTAAAAATATGCCCACAGACGACGAAGAGAAATATGGGCGCTTCAATGACATCCTGGCTCTGGTCGTCAGAGGAGCGAATGCCAGACTAAAAAGCCTGGAGAGCAATGTTCAGGCTATTCAGGCAAAAAACCAGGGCCTTAAGGAGCTAAGCCAGATTGCCAGCAAAGATTTAGAAAGTATCGAGCACATTTTTAAGCACTATAATGAATCGTGTCAGGAGCTGATTGAACGATTTATCTTTGATATCGAGGAGTCAATGCTAACCTTTGGGTTCAGCGATGCGCAGGAGCGGACAATTCGCGAGACCCTCGACGGAGCAAAGGACGATTTGCAACAAATACAAGCACATTCAGAAGACATGTCGACAACCTTTAATGACTTTTTTATCAAGCTGGATAAGCTAATCGATTAACGTTGAGGGTAATATCAGGGTTAAATGCATCATGGCACTGGGTGTTTTTACATCGAAAGCGAGTGCCATGCTAAGCAAAGAAACCGCATACACCGGGGGCTCAAATCAGAAAAGCGACTTGCTCATTACAGCCACATCCACGCCGCGATAATTAACTCGTTCCTGTGCCTGCCAGCCTAAACGCTGGTAAAGCCCGCCGTCTTGTTGTTCGGTTTGTAAGTGTAGTTCCCGGACACCAAAAGACTGAGCCAACTGCTCGATTTTTTGTACCAGTGCCGATGCGACTTTGTTGCCTCTTGCATGGGGGGCAACATACACCCCACCCAGCCAATGGGTTTTATCCGGATAGATGGTCATTTCATAAAAACGCAGCTGAGCCGCGCCAATGGGCGCATTATCTTGCATCAAGAGTACGATTAAAGGGATAGCATCCGTTTGCAGATACTCAGTGAGCTTGTCTTCAAACGAAGACAAAGAGGCATCGGGCACTAAGGCGCCCCACTGTTCAAAATACCATGTTGCGACCAGCGGCTTAAACTCAGGCCGCTCGGCAAGAAAACAAAATTCCAATGGTGTCATTCCTTGTCTGGATGTTGAGTAAGTTCACTGTCTCAATCTTGGTACAAACATGCAACAGGAAGCTGCTCAGTTAAAGCGCGTGTATAAAGGCAAGTTGTTTATCTTTGATCACTTTTGACTATATGACTTAAATGCGTCTGAACATCAGAATAGCCTGATTTTTATGGTTATTTTCACCTATAGAAACGACTCCGTGTTATAGTGAGTGTTTTTAAACTTGCCGATTAATGCATAAAATAATTCTACCCACACTGCTTATCAGTAATGCCTGTTTTGCCGATATTAGTGTGAATAAACATAGTATTGTCTATCAGGGTACACTCAATGAACCTGACAATACGCAAGTACAACTCCTGCTGGAAACACACAGCTCAATTGATACTTTGGTGATTTCGAGTGGGGGTGGCCCCATAGAGTTAGGTATTGACCTGGCTGAACTCATTCAGAAACACGCATTACGCGTAAAAATCAACGGGTTTTGTTTTTCTTCTTGCGCAAATTACATATTGCTCAGCGGCAGGCCAACAGAAGTGGCTAAAGACGCAGTCATTGGCTGGCATGGCGATGCCAGTTCAGCCCGCTGGAGAAACAGTGATATTGATGCAATGGTTGACAATTTGCAGGGTGAACAGCGTAAACAAAAATGGGCAGAGCTGCGGGCGCACTACGACGCTGTTATAGAGCAATTAAGTGCCAGAGAAAAAGCGTTTTATCAAAGTATGGGCGTGGAGCATACTTTACTCACCTATGGTTTTACTGCCCATATCGTTAAGCAAGCTAAAACGAATCAAGCCAGGGGCTGGAGTTACTCCCCCCAGGCTCTCATGTCTTTTGGTGTGAAAAATATCACATTCAATGACTGGCGACCTCGCTCACCAGCTAATTTCCCTCTGGTCATTATCGACTCGATTAAATAAAACCGCTTAAATGCAAATTAACACAGCTTAATGTGTCGCTGTGCTTACAACTCGACAATCCCCATTGTGGTCAAACACGAATGGGGGTTATCGGCCTCATCCTCTATTCAATAGTATACAAGCCGCTTTATTAAAGGATTTTTAGAAATTCTACCAGATTATCCACCTCTTGATCTGTCATACGGGTGGGCTGGATCAACTCAGAAGTAACAGGAAACATCTTGTCACCTATAAAGCGGCCTCTTGGTTTAGGTTTAAATCCACCGCGATTGTATTGCTCTATCATTGGCCTGAACTCGGTGAACAAGCCATTGTGCATCCAGGGTGCCGTCTTTGAAATCGCCAATAATGTCGGTGTGCGGAATTTACCTACATCAGTAGGGTCCTTGGTGTGCTCGTAACGGCCTAAGTCCTGAAATCGCCTGCCATAGTTATGAAAACCCGTAACGTGGAACTTATTATCGCTAAGCAGCGCACCAGAGTGGCAGGTCATGCATTGTGCTTTTGTCCTGAACAAATGCATGCCTTTCAGTTGCTGCTGGCTAAGCAACCCAACGGCTGCTTCCGGATCCGTATATGCCTCAGAGATAAAGCGCTGAAATAATGACTCGGGTTTATCAATGCTGCGCTCGAAAGCAACGAGCGCTTTAGCCAGATGTGTACGCTCAATTTTGTCAGTTGAAAATGTTTCATTAAACGCAGCAACATAGCTACTGTCACGGTTTAGCCTTACCAGAGCCGTATCAATCGGCAAGTCCATTTCAATTGGGTTTTCTATTGGCATTAGTGATTGCTCTAATGCCGTTTTTGCTCTGCCATCCCAGAAAAAACTGGTCCAGTGATCAAGACCAATAATCGCTGGCGTATTTCTGTTGCCAACCTGGCCGTCTATTCCTTTTGCCTGCCCTATCCCATCAGAAAACGTTTTGCCGTCTATATGGCAACTTGCACAACTCACCGAGCCGTCTCTTGACAGAATTTTGTCATTGAACAGACGCTTTCCAAGCGCGACTTGTTTGATATCCGGATCGGGAAAAAGGTTGCTTAATGGCGCCAGATCATCCACCTTGCGGCCATCCGACGTTTGCACAGCAGGCCATAAACTGGGATGACGTTTATATTGTTCAGCCAACTGATTTTCTACAGAGCTGGCACTTGCATGCCCCCAGGTCAAGCTGCCGATAAAAACTGTGACCATACTAAATTTGTTCATATACTTTTTCACTACTACAATTCCATACCCACTGAAAGCCAAATTGAACGACCCGTTTCAACACCCGACGTACCAACATTGACCGAGTGGGTCCTGCTATTAAACAGGTTGTGAATATCCACCCCAAACTTCACGCTTTTTTCTGAAAAAATCGTCGACTGCCAGTTAAACGATAAATTGGCCAGAACCCTGCTCGGGATTTTCGTTTCCTGGTACACCTCAATAAAGAGTGATTCATCTGACTGGCAAACAGGGCATAGCCTGTCAATCTGGCTACTCTCTCTGGACAGATCGAGCGCAGAAATTGCATGGTAACTTTGTCGGTAGCTGGTATTTAAGCTGGTTGTCAGTGTTTCAGTCCAACTTGCTGTCCAGCCCACATTGAGTGACAATGGCTCACCAAACTCAGCTTCTCTAAGCTCGATATTACTTTTAGTCGTTTCAGTATAGGTGTAACCCTTATTTGGCGTTTCGGTCCTTAAATACACCAGCTCATTTAAGGCTGCAGTTTCAATATCTTCCAGCTGCGTGCTACTGGTATATTGGGAAAGTTGATAAGTCGTATTTGCCCACAGGCTGTGAGCATTCACATTCCACGCCCAGGACAGGGAGACCCGCTCATTGTGAGCATGGCCCAGGTTTGTCATTTGGCGATAATAATAGCCATCTACAGGATTGTATTCTGGCTCACTGAGTTGTCGTAACTGCTTTTTGCTCCAGCGCTTAACGTATTCAACTGAAAAATTGCCATAGTCAGTCGCCTGTTTCCAGCCTAAGACAAGTTCATCACTGTAAGGGGTTTCTGCATCAGTAAAGCGATATCGGTAATCAGTGGCAGAGCTCAGGTCCTGCCATAATTCAACCACCCCCTCTGAATTAATACTGCGCCTTTGCAATAAACTGGGTAGCTGCTGCTCACGGATTTTATAGGTCAGAAGATTACTATCGTAATATCGATTCAGCCCCATCACTAACATAGTATCCTGGTGGCCATTTACCCGATAACCAAAGCTCAACCTGGGCGCCAGGTTGTGATTCTTTAGGAAGTTGTCGTAATCATATCGAAGCCCGGCGCGAAGCGTGATGTCTTTCCACTCTATGTCATCTGTGACATAGGCACTGATATTTTGCACATCCACATCAATGTGTTCTTGCTGATAAACAGTTCTCAAAGCGAAATACTGCGGGGCTGTATCAACAATCTCGCTATAAGCCAGAATATGATCAGGGTTAGAGAGGTCGAGTGGGCTACCAAGCTGTTTTTCCAGCTCGGACACAGACATGCTCGTGGTTAACTCGACACAGTCGAACAATGCAGCCGTACAGTTAAGCTGACTTATTCCGGTGATCGGGGAGTTGTAACTAAAGCTACTATCATGCCGTTTTCGGTCTATCACTTCTTTTTGCAATTGAATACCTACTTGCAAATAGTGCTGAGTCGACATCACCGAAAACTCATCAAACTTAGCGCTAAAATCCCCATTCAGTGACTTTTGAGTTTTATAGAGCGAGCCATAGCCGCCCTCTCTGGATAACAGGGTAAATTCTGCGGCATCACCCACGCCCCAGTCTTTCCCTTTTGCTTTGTACCAGGGATAAAAGTGCGGCGGTCCCTTACGCGAGTTTTCACTGAAGACGTATGACAGCTTGCCAGCAAAGAGGATATCGGCAACTTCTTGCTCCATCTGCAGCGTTGTACTGTAGCCCCCACCTTCACTTGTAAATTCGCTATGCTTGACGTTTTTACTCACATCCCGAGACTCATAAGGTGAGTAATTCAGACTCAGGCTTAGTTTATCCAGCCACAGATCTGTTTGCGTCAACTTTACCAGATAGTTTGCGGTTTCCCGCGTTGTGAGTACAGTTTCGTTTAATGAGATAGTCGATATTTTGCTGTCGGTATAATTGGCTGCGAACAACACACTATGGTGTTCGCCGACTGTGGTGCTGAAGTCTAAATTATAAACGTTTTTCTCGAACACAGGTGCAAGAGGTAAAGCACTGGAGGCCTCATTTTCTTCCTCAGTCACTATGATGTGATACTCGTTCCAGTCACTTTGCGAAGTACGGTAATTAACACCAAATGTGGCGGCGCCCGAATCGGCCTCACGCGTATTTACTTCAACCACACCGCCACTGAATCCGCCATAGTTTGCGGGGATATTATTGGTAAAAACATCTATCGACTCAACGATTTGTTGATTTACATTAAAAGCCTGTACAGCCCCCTGAACATCATTTGGCGTGGATTTTTTGCGATCATATGCACTGGGGTCTTGTCGGCTATTAAAGTTTACGCCATCAAGAAAAAACCCAGTTTGCCATGGCTGGCCCCCTGAAATAGAAACCCGCTTTGCGCCGATTTCAGCTTGTAAATCTGCATCATAGGCATCATCTCCCAGTATAACCCCGGGTAACAGTCCCAATAACTCAGAGATATCACCTGCATTGTGCGGTGTTTTTTCAAGAAAATCACGATCCAGTACGTAACGGCCGTTAACTTCAGGTACTTGTAAACCTATATATTCGCCATGGACTGCAATACGCTCAATTTCTTGTGCTCGTTGCTTGTGTGCAATGCACTCTAACAGTTGCTCGCGGCTTTTTTTATTCAGTGCAGAATCACCCACACATTCAACAACGAGCGCTTTCGGTAATTCGTCTGTCTCTTCAGGGGCGAGTTGTTTTGCAGCCAAAGGAAGACAGATTACCTGAGCCACAGGCAGGAATATAAACCTAATTTTTTTCATCTTTACTACTATTTAGTCTTTGGAAAGGGGTGTGAGATCTTCCGGATCGGGCTTACCATCATTGTCACTATCTTGATCCAGGCTCAATCCTGAGTCTGCCCTTTGCTGCTCAGTTGCTGTCGGCAAAAAGAAGTTAGCAAGCCCGTCTTTGTCCGTATCAACATTGGCGATTGCAGATGCCGGAAATTCATCCTGCGTAGCCTGACTCTGAACAATTGTCAGAAGCAGTTGTTCTTTGTCAGCCTCGGTATAAACAGGGTCCGTTGCCAGGGAGCGTGCCTTGTCATATAGGCCGAGTGCCGAATAATGCTTAATCAGAGATTCGTAAATATCCTGTCGGTCGTTTTCTGACAGAGCGCTTGCTAAAGATTCAACTTTGTCAAAAACCTGAGTGAGTTTGAGTGTGATACTTTCTCTGACAGTGCGATAATCGTCATGGGTACCTGCCCGCTGCATGATTGCAAAGTAAAGCTTGTATATTTTCAGGTATGACGCTTCTTTATCCTGTGACGTCACTAAATTCAGTTGGCCCAGAACATCGTCGATCAACTCAACCAACTTAGCCGTTTCCAGCTCTTTATTCAGCTGCACGAGGGTGTTCTCCAAAGCCGCTGTGGCAACACTCTGACTTTGGCTCAGCTCTGCGCCAGTTGCCAATGCACTGGCAACATAAAGGTGTGCCTTAAGGGAGTCTTCGAAATCAGTAATATCGGCAGCGATCTTTTGTGCTTCAGCGCTCGTGGCCTGCGCTAAATCAGCCCTGTGTCCCTTAGACCAGCCTATTGTCATGGTATTGAAGGCTTCGATTTTTCGCTCTGCGGTGAGCGTGCTATTGTTTTTATATTTCTTCTCAATAATCTCTGCACAAGTTGCGAGCAGGGCATCAGTACGTGCTTGATTGCCACCAAATACAGTATTTAATTCAGCCAACCGCAAACAACCATGATTGCCCACCACCTGGCTAACCACCAGCCCAACATCGTTCTGATACGCCTCACTTTGCAACAATTTGTGTGCCTCATCGATTAGCAGCAATGCCTGCTCTTTGTAGCCTGCATAGTGGAGCAACCAGCTGCCGTAACGCTCCATTGAGTTGGTTGGGCCAAACTCAATCAGGGTGTGGAAAATTTCGGCTTCATTACCCCCTGCAAAGGTTGCATTGAGCTCAGTCAGCGTAGAGGTTAGTGCAAGCCCGGCTTGTGCATTGCTCAACAAAGCATGCGCATACATATGACGATGGGCATAGCGCAGATCTGTACTACTGCCAACCTGCTTAATCAGCTCATAAGCAACATTACCTGAGTAATCTGCGGTTTTGTTCGCAGCTACATACTCTGGGTACAAAGATAAAAACAAACCACTAAAAAACTGCAGTGGCGTGTCAAACCGTGCCAGCGTTGTTGCTGCGTACTGTTCAGCCTCTCGTTTATAGTTAGGGTCATAGGAAATATCAGTATAAAGAGCCAATCCAGAAGCCAGATTAGCTTTGGCAAGCTCAACCGCCTTTTGCTTTTGTGCTCCTTGTGACACCAGGCTTAACAGGTGCGCAAGTTGCGCCGCCTGACGATAGTAATTGGCTCTGTATTTATGTGTTATGCCTCGGCTCGATTCGTCAAAGCTCACAGTGGCGGTAATATCTGACAGATTTTGAATGGCATTAAATGCGTTTTCAAACGTTGTGCCAGCAGCATTGTTAAGGAAATCCTCCGTCATGTTTTGCGCATGCTCAAGATAGGCCCCAACAAACGCGCGATGCGCACTTTTCGATTCAAGGCTTAAATCGCTCAGCTCGTCTGCAAATAAACGCGTTGTTGCCAGCAGCTTTTTAGCTTGCTCATTTTGTTCTGCATCTATGTAATCCCGAGTGACGACAAGATAGAAAAGCGCATTCGACGGCGTAATGTTTTCTGTGCCGATTTCAGCGATATATGTGTTGTACTCAACTGTGGCTTTTTCACGCAATTCATTGGCCAGCACCAGGTTAGATTGCTCGTCCAATGCGGTAGCGACTTTTTGATATGCCTGTGCCTTAACCGTCCTGCTTAAAATGTGCTTTTCAATTATCCCAGTCGCCGTTTGGGTAAAACCGGACTGTGCATAACCTACGGCAATGTCTAAATACCCTAGTCCGGATAGTGCAGCATCAGATATGGCCTCTTTATCACCTTGTTGGTTGACCTCAATTAACGCTATTGCTCTTGCAAGGTGTGAACTGTCAGAGTTGTAGTAGTAGTTGCGTTTGTCATCATTCGTGACAAAAGAAGGCCGGACAAATATCTCAGCCTGGGTAGCTTCGTCTTTTCCGTCACTTACGCTAACAGTAAAGGTATCATCTATCTCAACATTTGAATTTACCTCATATTCAAAGCTACCATCGTTAGTGTTAAGAGTTAAAACCCCTTTTTCAGGCTCTCTTATCACGCTAAATTTTAATGCATCATTATCATAATCGATTGCAACAATCTGACCGACGGCTCTACCTACCTCGCTGACGGCAACATGGCTCGAAATGATAACGGGTGCATCATTAATGTTTTCAACAATAAATGTTATTTCTCTGGTCGTCGTAGCAATACTGTCTGAAACAATGATGTTTGCAGTATCTTCTCCAAAAAAATGTTCTTTTGGCACATATACAAAGCTGCCATCTCGGTTAACCGTAAGTACGCCATTTCGTGGAGACTTCCCCACCCCAAACGCCAACACATCACCATCCGGATCTGATGCATAAAACACACCATTTAAACTAGTATCTTCATCCAAAGCAAAACGGTTTTCGGAAGAGGTAAAAGTGGGTTCCTGATTCCCCTCTTCATTAGTTCCTCCACTACAGGCACACAAAAAAACGCCCAGATTAGCCATAAAAGCTAAATTTAATAGATACTTATTCATATTTCATCCGATTTAAAGTGGAGCTTGCTAGTCGAAAGGATTAGAGTGAAAACTCATTTTAAACGCAGTTTATTTCTCAAAATTAACATAAAAAGCACTGAAACGCGGCGCATATTAATACCAATGAGAATCATAATCAATAAGATCAGTTGATTTTTATGCAAAAAAAGTGGCTAATTAACCCTTGAGATACCAATAAGTGAACATGTTTATGACTTAACTCATAATTTCGCAATTTAAGGCGCTATCCAATGTAATCCCTGCTTGCCCAAAACAAAGTTCAACACCATTAAGTTCAATTTTTTTCAACTAAGATCTACTGCAGACACAGCGCAAAACTTAATCTTCGTGACAATAACTGGAAAACAGGTAATCGGATAAAGGACAAAGAAGGTAAAAAGCAACCTGCCATAAGGCAGATAGAGCAGCAATGCTTTACCCCTTGCTGATGACATTGCTCGGGCAACTTTGTTTATTTAGCAACAGCCATAAATAGTCAGCTCTCACTGTATCGGCTTGTTAGGTCAATATTACTATTTAGTTACATTGCTAACCAAGATTTAATAACCCCTCAATCTCGCGAGTATCAAAAGCACCCATTCCAAATGGGTGCTTATCCTAAACAATGAACGAAAACAGCCATGTTGCTTGGTATGGCTGGGGGATTAATATGACTACTTTACACGCAAGATATAAAACCTGGCTGATTAGAGTCAGTAGCTTAGCGCTGATGCTTGTTAGCCTGGGTACAAAAGCAAATAGTGACTGGATCATTGGCTCTGGGATCTATGATATTACCGGACCGGCCGCCGATCGGGGCATGGTAGGGTATGGCGATGTTGGGCAAACCACCAAAGGGATACATACACGCCTTTGGTCTCGTGCATTTGTAATTGGCAAACCAAATTCCAACCAGCTTGTCACCTTTGTCAGTGCAGATCTGCAAAGCATCACCCAGGGTGTGCATCAGGGGGTGCTCAAAAAAATCGCTAGCGACCCGCTAATTGCGCCATTTTTTAACCAGAAAAATGTAATGCTCAGCGCAACGCATGTTCACGTCGGGCCTGGTGGTTATGATCACAATATTATGCTTAATATGAGTGCATTGGGTTATGACGAAGATAATTACAACACCATAGTCAATGGTATCTACCTGTCCATTCGTAACGCCTATCTGAGCAGAGGCTTAGGCAGTATTCACATCAATCAGGGGCAATTATCCGGCGCGGCAGTTAACCGCAACCTTACCGCCTACAACCAAAACCCAGATGCCGACGAATACGACACTCAGGTTAATGAAACCATGACCTTGCTAAAGCTGGTGAAAAGCAATGGCCAGGAGATTGGGATGATCAACTGGTTTGGCGTGCATAATGTGTCAAGCAACCAGAGTCAGCGCCTTATAACCGGAGACAACAAAGGCGTTGCCGCTCAGTTATTTGAAAAGCAAAAAGGGGCTAACTGGCCACTGTCGGGTCAGTTTGTTGCCGCCTTTGCGAACAGTGAAGAAGGCGATGTTTCGCCCAATGTATGCGGTCCTGAAAATGGTTGTGCGGGTAGCAATGAAGCCAATGTTGCGCTATCGGCAAACAAGCAATATAACAAAGCGCTGAGCCTTTATAACAATGCAACAAACACGCTCAATGGTGCACTAGACGTACGCTTTCAGTACGTAAAATTGCCCGGCCTGAATATCTCAGGGCACTACACGGGCAATGGAGCGCAGTCTTTGTGTGAAGGTGCGATTGGCTTTTCGATGACTGCGGGTGCGACCTATGATGGCCCTTCTGGCCAGTCGGGTGTATTTGAAGGTATGACACAGGATAACGAAGGAACCAGCTGGGATCGCAGTACGGTGATTGGTGCTGTGGGTGGTGCGTTTAAATTCATCAATGATTTTGCAGGCCTGCTCGGGTTTGATAAAAACGTGTTGGGCAGCAAAACCCACGAGGTATGTCAGTACCCTAAACCCACCTTTTTACCCACTCAGCTGGGCGCCGGCGCACACCTGTATACAGATACCTTACCTTTCCAGCTCTTTCAGATTGGTGAAATGGCACTTGTGGGGATCCCGGGTGAGATGACAACCATGGCGGCACGTCGCCTGCGCAGCGATTTACAAACA
This sequence comes from Pseudoalteromonas sp. XMcav2-N, assembly GCF_024124545.1. Classification (GTDB taxonomy): domain Bacteria; phylum Pseudomonadota; class Gammaproteobacteria; order Enterobacterales; family Alteromonadaceae; genus Pseudoalteromonas. The sequence continues at coordinate 75,971 of NZ_JAMXSF010000007.1, read as the reverse complement.
GCGCTTGCTCCTCGTGGCATCACCACTGTGACTTTTGCCGGGCTGGCTAATGCCTACGGCGGGTACATCACAACCAAAGAGGAATATCAGATCCAGTATTACGAAGGAGCGCACACCTTGTTTGGTCAGTACAGTCTGGCGGCATATCGGCAGATCTTTAGCGGACTTGCCAATGCTTTGGTAAACGGCGATGCCCTTGACTCAGGTCCGAGCCCGCTGGACTGGTCCAATAAACAAAAAGTCTATGCCATTGGTGTAGTGTACGATGATAAACGCCTGTGGGAGTCTTTCGGGCAAACCTGGAATGATGCCAACAGCAGTTACGTGCGTGGTAATACGGTTAAGGTGAAGTTTCGCTCCGGCCACCCTCAGAATAACTTTAAAACCATGTCGAGCTTTATGGAGGTGCAGCGATATGAAAACGGTGGCTGGTCAACGGTTTTAACTGACAACGATCTAAGCACTAAGTTCACCTGGGCTCGCGATACCGCAGCGGATTGTATGGCCTGCTCGTTCGCGCAGCTGGAATGGACTATCAATCCGGCCATGCCCACAGGTACCTATCGCATTAAACACAATGGCCACTGGAAAAGCGGCTGGGGTGGTAAGATACGAAGTTACTCTGGTCATAGCCGCTCCTTTACAGTGAACTAATTCCGTTTATTTTCCGGCCATGTTTTACATGGCCTTTTTCATGCACCAACTTTTACTACACTCAACAGCTTCTGCCGCCATAACGACCTAGCGTCACGCTGCCCCCTCCTCGATTGACACCGCGATATCATGACAACATCGGATATACAAAATTTCTTATTCCCTCTATCATCGCTTTAAAAACTTGAATATTTACTCTACCTGGAAAAGCCTGACGCAGAGTAGTCACATCTCAGAGCTTGCTCCGGGTGAATAAAAGCCATTATGACAACACATATCACTCAGACTGCAAAAAGCACAGAAGCTTTCATCAGCACTCTTTATCGTGAAGCCGCACGCATACCGCCGGATGAGTATCGTGTGTGGGCTTTGGAACAATTATCCAGGATCATCGACTTTGATGCGGCATTTTGGGGCAGTGGCAACAGCGCAGATATTCACTTTCATTATGTTTGCCATATTGGTTTGGATGAACATTATGCCCATCAGCTGCAAAAAACCCTGCCCATCAACCCTATCAAAGACGCCGTGATCAACAACCTCGGCAAACCGGTGAATATGCAGGACGTGATTGCTGATAATGACTTTTACCAGTCTCCGTTATATCAGCAATTGTTTCAGCCTTATGGTATTGAACGTATCCTGGCTGCCGGACATTTTGATCAGGACAATGGCCTGTATTCGCTGCTCAGTTTATACCGCTTTGACAGAGCACAGATATTTACCGAGTACGAACGCCAATTACAGGAGCGACTTGTGTTTCATCTGGTCAATGCCGCCTCACATGCCTTTTTTCTGCACTTACATGCAGGCAATGTGCTCCACACCAAGGAACACGCCGCATCTGCGATATGCGACTTAAATGGATGTTTTCACGAGGTCCAGCCCCGTTTTGTCACTTTACTCAACGAGTATTTTCCCAATCGCTCAGGCGTTACCCTGCCCTTTGCTATTGGCAAAGATAACTCTACAGTGCAGATCAATAACCTGGCAGTCTCTTTTAAAGCACAGGGTGAGCTAATGACAGTGACGCTGAGAATACCGGGCCCCTTAGATTTGTTAAGCCAGCGCGAAGCACAAATTGTGAAATGGGTATGCAAAGGCCTGACCTTTAAAGAAGTAGCCAGACAACTGGATGTTGCTCCGTCAACCGTTTCTAATCACTTATACCGTATTTACGACAAGATCGGGATCAACAGCCGCAGTGAGCTTGCACAACTGGTTGATAGTCAGCGCACTAGGTGAAGTGAATCGGGTCCAGGGCTGAGCGACATCGACGCTAGCCGCTGGATATAAGTACACAGAGCACTTATAACACTTTTTTAATACGCCCGGTTAGAGAGCCGAGTGGCGTTAAGCAGATCCCGGGTCGCAAGCACCCGGGATGACAAGTGTGGCGTATCAGTTAGAGCACTGGCTTTGCAAGCTCAAACCCACATTTGTACTGCGCCTCTCTATCCAAACTGCCACAATGTGATAGTTGAGCGGTTACCTTTGAAAAATCTTTAACGACAGGCTGACCGGTGGTGCTGCGATGACAACTCTCTGCGCGGTAAGCTGAATATGCCACTTTAGGCAGCGCTTCATAAGAATATATATCCGCAACCACCTCGAGCATCTGCTCACCCAATAGCCGCTGTGCAGACATACTCTTTGGATAACCTGCTAATACGTCTTTTGATGGTAAGGGAGCCAGCATTTGTTGTTTGGTTTTCCCCTGGCTTTTGTATGAGAATGCAGAATCTACGATTTGGATCAACTGCATACATACTAACGATGACTGCCTGTTTTCAGCTTGTGCAGCGCCTTGCATTGAAATCACAAGTAAGATGATTGCCAAAAAGTACTTCATTTTTTCCTTTTATAATTGTTCACTAACAAGTGCAGACCAATTATTGTTCAATTGAGCCTTAGTCACGTATACATGAGTTTAAAGCAATGCCGCCTGCCCAACCACAATAGCATGTCGCTGAGCCAGACGTAAATGGTCTTTGTCGTAGCCGCCGCCGATCACAGTTGCAACCGGTACGCCAGCTTGCTGACAGGTTTTAAGCACCAGGGCATCGCGCTGTTCCAAACCGCGCCAGCTGATATCCAGCTTGCCCAGACCGTCGTGCTCCCAGATATCCACACCGGCATCATACAATACCAGATCCGGATTTACGTCTTCGAGCAGGCCTTTCAAAGTGTCTTCTACAATATGCAGGTATTCTGCATCTTTTAGGTTGTTCACCAACCCAATATCGAGATCACTGCTGTGCTTTCGAAACGGGAAATTTTTTTCACAATGGATAGAGCAGGTAAACACATAAGGATTATGCTTTAACATAGCTGCTGTGCCATCACCCTGATGAACGTCGAGATCAAAGATCAGTACATTGTCGACCTTACCCTGCTCAATCAGAGTTGTAGAAGTAAATGCCAGGTCGTTCACCATGCAGTAACCCGAGCCAAAATCATAGTGTGCGTGGTGAGTCCCGCCAGCAAGGTGACAGGCCACACCATGTTGTAAAGCCAGTTCAGCCGTTTTGAGTGTGCCCAGCGGTGCCGTAAACGTCCTTGCCATCAACTGCTCAGACCAGGGCAGGCCAATACGCCGCATGGCCTTCCCACAGAGTTGATTGCGCCAAAGGTCCCACAGGTAGGTGTCACAGTGCACCGTTTCCAGCGGCTCTGGCGAGCCCAGTTGAGGCTGATGCAGGTTGTCGCCAATCAAACCCATGGCCCTGACCTGCTGATACAAGTTTGCAAACTTGCTCATCACAAAGCGGTGGTTTGGATCAAAACTAAACGAGTAATTGGGATGGTAAACCAAAGGTAAGCGAGTATTGAGTGACTGACGGTTTATATACATATCCGGAACAATACAGAACAGGGATAGAGAGAGTGTATCGCATCTTTCCACCCGATGGTTAGTGTGGCACCATGGTTGTCCCTTAACTTTGCGTACTTGTGTTTTATGGAACTGAACTTTGCTGACTTTTCGCCCACCCAGATCTACCACCTGATGACTCAAACAGTGATCCCAAGGCCGATAGCCTGGGTGCTAACCGAGTCCGGCGCTCAAAACTATAACCTGGCGCCCTTTTCTTATTTTACGGCAGTGTCCAGTGCGCCGCCTTTGTTGATGTTTTCGGCCGGAAAAAAGCCCACTGGTGAAATTAAAGATACAGTCAAAAACATCAAAGCAACACGCCGTTGTGTGATCCACATTGCCTCAGAGCATGACGCTGAGTTAGTGACTCAGACTGCCGCAACCTTGCCCCATGGCGAATCAGAAGTCACTGCAAACAACATAGCGCTTGCTGAATTTAACGGTTTTTCAATGCCACGGGTCGCCCACTGCGATATTGCCTACGGTTGTGAACTGTATGAAGTACAGGAGATCGGCGATACACCGCAAAATCTGGTGTTTGTGAAGATAGTCAGCTTGTACCTGAGCGATAAAATCACCGAGCTGGATCACAAACAACGCCTTAAGGTTTTGGCAGATAAAGCCGCCCCTCTGACACGTCTGGGTGGTGGAGAGTACTCAGGGATCACCGCACCATTTGCGAAAGTCAGACCTAAATAATGAATGCTCACAGCGATTGCCCCGAAGCAATCGCTGTGTTGTGCTTCAATAGATTTCTTCCGGTTTTTTTAAACTTCGAATTCTTCTTTATTACCCACAACTATTCTGATGATTATCCCTCGCAATTTACTATAAAAATAGTCGTAAAAATCAGTACGAGACACACCATATATCGAGATAATGGTAAAAAACATCACTGAGACAAACTGTAAAACGTTATCCAGTGTGTCATTTTTCTCAATCTCAAAGTGGGCCATTAAGTATTGGGTCACGTCCAAGTTAATGACAAAGCTATAGTACACGAGTAAAAAAGCGATTAAAAATACGCTATTGGTTAGTACTCGACTTATCTTACCGCAACGTGCTTCGATGCGTGCCAAGTTCATCTCCATATATGAAATTTTAACTCGCCCCTCTTCTACTTTTTTATTGAGCGATTCTGTCAGATAAACATTGTCACTTTCGAGTGATTGTTTCTCACGCTCATATTTGGATTCCATATCACTTAACTGCGACTCCAGCGCTTTTTTCTGTTCTTCATTATCCTCGATGATTGAATTGATGTAGCTTCCTTGTTTGGTAATAATTTCTTTTGCAATACACTCAGCGCCATCTTTACTGGGTGTCGAAGCATACTCGCTTAAAGAAATCAGCTTTTCAGTATAATTATAGAGCTTAACCTGAGCACCTTCTTGCTCAGTTAATTTACCCTCGCCTATTAATTCGCCAATGTGCTTCTGAAACTGGCTTTTTACTTCTTTACTGATAGAGAGGTTACTCATCGCATGAGCCACGATTTGATTCTTCGGTAACTTGTCGAGCGATGTGGGTAACTTAGTCCAAAGGCGCGTCGCAAAGACCACATCTGTCATACAGTGCTGAACTCTGTTTGACTCACCTTCATCTCTGTAGTGATTTTTAAAGAATAAGGTAGCAGTATCCGCAAGCGCTTTGTTTGGAGTAATAAAGATTGCATTACATTTCTCAAGATAGCGTTTTGCCTCTCCTCTTCTTAGTCTGTAAATTGCGCATATAGAATTAACATCGGCGATCCGGGCCTCATCAGACTCCTGATTTAATCGATTGCCCACCATATTGTCCAGATTGGACTCATTAATCGAATTTTCCAGCTCGACTGTCGGGGCATCTTTGATGTCAAACCCCAGCTTTTTAAGCTTGTCATCCAGGTCGATGACATATTCAAGCAACTCTCCTGCGCTAATTCCTCTTTGAAACGCATGATTTGCCAAGTCACCATCAACCTGTCTGCCCTCAACCAACCCAGACGCAACCCGATTAATAATTTTCTTAATCTCTCTGACCGTGTGGCTGAAAATACAAATTTTCGCGTCTAGTGATTTGCACAGGTTAATAAGCTCGTTTGTACTTTTTTCCATTTCATCATTTACATAACCCAATACGCGCAACACCAGCTTAGTATCAAAATATACCTCAACACCTTTCATCTTTGACTGGAAGGTTACAATGGCAGATTCCATGTCTTCACTAGATTTATGCTTGTCATACTCAGTTATTTCAGTAATCGCCCGTAATAATGCATCCCCCAGCGCGACATCCGTGAGATCCTTGATGAAGGTTTTGCCATGCGCCTGGTCGTTAATTGCTATCGCGATAATTCTATTTATTTCCGAGTCACGATTACTGATGTTTGAGGCGGGAGCCTTGCCACCAAGAAAGCTAATAGCTGACTTATCCAACCATTCTTCAAGCACTTCTTCTACTTCAAACTTAAACTTGGAGTACTCTTCGATCACATCAAATAGAATCGCTTTTATCCGCTTAATCTGCTCCTTTGACTCACGTTCCATGTTTAATACATCTTCAATGCCTTTCTCACTTTTGGTCCGCTCATAAATAAAAGTCGTCTTATTTAAGGAAATAAGATCAGTGTTTGCAGAGATATTTTTAAATGTATAGCGGATAACGTTGAGCGGAATTTCAACGCCAAAGTACTTTTTTATCGCAGTCTGAACTTTAGCTTGTTCGAATTGACCATGTTTAAGGTCCAGTAAAGCCCTTTTCACCAAAGGCTCGACTGCATCGATAGGGTTTTTAAGGCCTCGTCCAAAGGCTGCTTTGAGAAATGCGTATGCCAGAACAGATGAACTCATTGATAACACCATTTTTATTCTATTTAAGATTTAAAAGCGCAAAAAAGAAGAAAAAGTTACAACAAAATGAAAATAATAGTATCACAACATTAATTATTTGAAACAGAACTGAATAGAACCATGAGGTAATATGAAACTGAGACTAAAAAGCGCCAGCGAGCAAAGCTCTACCGCCACAGCAAGCATCGAGATGGCAGCCAGTACACCTGTTCGGCTAACTTCTCGATGAGTGTTTATGTATACTAGCCGCTTTTAGTTCAGCAGAAGAATAATAAGATGATTGGAATAGGCGAAGGTGCAGCCATCAGTGCTGCGTTTGTTTGGGCGTTTTCAACCCTGTTGTACAAGCGGTTTAGTCACCATCTGAGTCCATTCGAGTTAAATGTCAGTAAAGGGGTGATTGCATCTGCACTGATGGCACTATGCCTGTTCATTGCACAAGACACTCTGTACCCAGCGCAATCATCAAGCTGGGCCTGGCTGATTGCCAGTGGCATATTGGGTATCGCCATCGGTGACAGTGCCTACTTTGCAGCTCTCAGAAATATTGGCCCGGCACGCACCTTGGTGATTGAAAGCCTGGCTCCCGCTATTGCCGGCATTCTGAATATCCTGGTTCTGGGCGTTTACCTTGGACCTGTCGCCTGGCTTGGCATCGCTGTGACCACCTTTGGTGTTATTCTGGCTATAAAACCCAATAAAGCCCAACCGCTCCCGGACAAAACCCATTATCTGCTGGGCGTAACTTTTGCGTTGACGGCAGCAACTTGTCAGGCCGCAGGTATGGTGCTTTCGAAAGGCGCATTAATCAACGAAGACATCAGTAGCTTGTGGGCCGCATTGATCCGTCTGGCATCCGGCACCTTATTTGTTGCTTGCCTGGTTGCCTGCCTGAAATCTCATAGCCTTAATAAAGCACTGACATTAAAGCAAATATCAGGAAAGCGCTGGTTGTTTATAGCGGTTTTCTTCGGCACCTTTATCGGGTTGTGGTTGCAACTTGTATCCGTGAACAACACGGACCCGGCAATCGCACAAACCATTTTTGCAACTGCCCCACTCATGGTGATGACCCTTAGTTTAATCAGAAAAGAAGCCGTTACCAAAGCCATGTTATGCGGCGGCGCAATTGCACTATTTGGCGTGTTTTTGCTGTTGCAGGGGTGAGACTGCGTAGCACGTACAGATCTCCTCTGTCGGGTTAACGGAGAAGCTGGGACAAAGTACTTGAACAATATCCTTTGTACCAGCTGATATTTCTGACTTATCTAGATTTGCGATGCCAGGTGCACTTTGTAAGCTTTTACCCACTCCTTTTCGACAAACCAGTCATCACCGTTTTCTTCGATCTGCCGGATGATTTCATGTGGTGTTAGCGTATCAGCCCATTTAAAAACATACTCTGCGGTGTTTATCATCGCCTTTTTCAGCAACTCTCTGGCCTCTTCTTCAGTAACGATATCGGCACCACGCTCAGTGATCCAGCCACGAAGTAACCCCTTTGGCATTTCCCATTGTTTTTTAATAAAAAACCCTTGTTTTATAGGCTCCGCTTCAATAAGTCCACCATAGTACAGAGGGAAATAGGCAGATGTTTCTCCACGACTATTGTGCGCATTGGTATACTGCCACTGTTTATACTCAGGAAGTTGCATGGGATTTATCTGCACCGGACCATAGTGATCAGCATGCTGCATCGGCTGCATCGCCTGAAAATCCGATCGCTTAACATAATTATAGAAAACCACCGTCAGATATTTAAGAAAAATGTTTTGGGAATGAGATATATTGGCTAACTCAAAGGCCAACATGTACTTGTCATTAGCGAAGTACCAGCCGCCATTATTGAACTTGAACCCGAGCGGTAATTAATACTCACTGCCCAGTTCTTTTGAAAGACTATAAAATTCATTGGCTTTCACTTTGATATATCCTTATTCAAACATGCATAATTTAGCTAAGTCGCGGACATAATAGCGTAACAAACAGCGTGATAAAACATGAGGCCCAATAGTTACAGGAGCAAAAACGAAATCAGAAAGCGGTTGCACGTCATTGAGCCAAGCCAATACGACTTAACTCCTCGATGTAAAGACTCCAAATCGAGGGCCCCTCACAACCCACTCAGAGTAAACCTCATAGCAGTCGCATACGTATAGTGCTCAAGTTGTATAATTAATGGAAATGAGACATGGCTAAGAATGTACTGGGTGGTGAACTAAAGTCTTGCTGCACCGATCACAGAGGACTTTTTAACCTTTACTAAGTCCAGAGGCAACGACTTAAGCACGCCCTACCCAGCCTATAATTTTCCAGGCTTAAAACCGGGCGATGGTTGGTGTTTATGTGCGCTGAGATGGAGAGAAGCCTGTGAAGCCGGGGTGGCACCACCTGTCAATCTAGAAGCAACACACGAAAATGCCTTGGAGCTTATTTCGCTTGAGGTACTTCAGGCGCATCAAAGCTAGTTCACCTGCACATTAACTAGAAGAAACTTAATGTACAGATGACGCATATTAAAACCAAAAGCCCCGCAATATTGAACTTGCAGGGCATTCTAAAATACTGCTACTCAGCCAAGTCTGGCGTAAAACAGGGTGAGTCTAATTTAACTGTCAATTACTTCTAAGACCTTCACTTTGCACCAGTTTGATTTATCACCTCTGTCAACGTACGAAATATTGACCTTTTTCTTGCCCATTAATGCGGCCAATGCCGACCCATGCACTAATGAACTGTTGGTCCATAACTCACAGGTCACTTCCGGGTTTTCGGGATTAGGCCCGATCCTGCCACTACCATTAATGTGCATCCAGACACTCACAGAGTCATCGTTTGTTTCATATACTTTCAATGACGTCACCGTGGCATTTGACACAAGCCGTTCTGCCGAGAGCACATCGCAGGAAATCAGTAAAAACAGCATAAAAAATACTTTTTTCATCATATCTATCTCTTTTATCAATCTATCAATTAGAATACTATAAGTGTTCCAAAGTCCTAGAGCTGATTTTCAGCTTGAAACTTTATATTCTGCTCTCTTTTGAACCAAGTTGCTGTTCTTGAAACCATTAATCCCACTTGGTTTTTCGCCACGCTAGCTAATGGCTAAACGCGCTATTGTATATTAAACAAATATTTTTTCAAAATCTTATCCAACTCGTCGGTCTTAAACGGCTTTCCAAGGTGATCGTTCATACCAATGCTCAGATATTTATCCACCTCGCTTTGCATTACATTGGCAGTTAACGCAATAATCTTAAGCGCTTCCTCACTGTAAGTTTCTCGCACAATGCGAGTGGCCTCCATACCATCCATTACCGGCATCTGAATGTCCATAAAGACCAGGTCGAACGCGCCATCACATGCCTTGATTTCATCAACGGCTTGCTGACCATTTTGTGCAATCACAATCTCTACATTGAACCGGTCAAGTAGTTTAGTAGCCACAATGCGATTGATATCATTATCCTCTACCAGCAGCACACGGAATGTGTGGGTCTGTGTAATACCTGCGGTGTCGCCTGATAGCCTGGATGCCATCTGCTCTTGTGTTGCCACGTCCTCGTTGGAGCTATCTGTAATAAACAGGCTGATCAGATCTCTTTTTAACAAGGGTTTATACAATATAGGGTAATCAACTTTAGGCGTTATACTTTGTTCTGTGTGAGCCGTGTAAATCACCACTTTGGCGGGCAGTATCGCAAGAGCCTCAAGTCGCTCCAATAATTCATTGGCTTCACAGTCAGGTAGCACCCAGTCAAGCAGTAACATATCAAATGTTTCGGCCAACAGCTGCGCTTCGGCTTCCATCCCTGTGTGGGCACGCGCAACCGTCAGCCCAACTGAAGTCGCAATATTAACACTGACTTCCATATATACTGGATCGTCTTCCACGATGAGTATTGAGCCGTCCAGCATGATTTTTTCATTTGTTTCCGTTGCCTGAGGAGCGTGATCCAGTGTTGCCATCGGCAAGCGGACCATAAACGTTGAACCAACACCTACTTTGCTGGTAACGCGTATTTCACCTTGCATCAGCTCAGCAAGTAATTTACATATCGTCAACCCCAGTCCGGTTCCTCCATAGCGCCGCGTGGTCGAGGATTCGGCCTGTGTAAAACGCTCAAACAACAGCGCGATTTTGTCCTCTTCTATGCCAATGCCCGTGTCGCTCACCGAAATTTCAAGCCAGTCACTGGCTGCATCTTTAGGGTGCCTGTGTACGGCTAACGTAATGGTGCCCTCGTCAGTGAATTTTGCGGCGTTAGAAGCAAAGTTAAGCATAATCTGATTAATTCTAACCGGATCGCCGACATACCATTCATTGAGGTTTGGGTCGATATCGAAAATTAACTTCACCCCCTTAGTATTGGCGATGGGCGTGATCAGCGACCGCAAATTATCCAGCAGCTCCTCAAACTGGAAGGGAATTTGTTCAATATTGAGTTTTTTGGACTCAATTTTCGAAAAATCCAGAATATCATTAATGATGGTGGTTAGCGCATTTGCCGAAAACCTCACTTTTTCCAGGTAATTCCTTTGTACGCTGGTCAACTCGGTGGACAGAAGAATATCCGTCAGCCCCATAATGCCATTCATCGGTGTTCTAATCTCATGAGACATATTTGAGAGAAATAAAGACTTGGTTTGGGCTGCCTGATTAGCTTGTTCATTGGCACGCTTTAAACCACTCATAAGCCTTAATAAAACGATTAAAATCAGTGTAAATACCAGTAACAGAAACCAAAATACGGACTGTGTCATCTGCCAGTAAACGCTATCTACCTGGTTGTTGAGGTGCTGTGTTTCCCGCAAAATAGCGGTTGATAAACTGCTGTTTTGAATTGGCACTAACAAATTTGAGGCCATCAGCGCATTTTCCAATATAAACTCTATATGCAAACGCATAACCCTGAAGGTACGTCCTTCCTGCTCAAGCTGGGTGAGTGTAACCATAGACTGCGCAAGTTGCTGACGGACCTGTTCAATAACCCTATGCGAGTTTGTCACCTGCAGATTAGACACCAGTGCCGCACTTTTGCTGACAATGAGCTGTGCCTGTGGTGAAAACGTATCGCTTTCCAATTCTTGTTTTGCAATGTAACGGTATGATGTTTTGAGCATAGAAGCGAGCTGCATGTATGTGCCAATGGCATCATGAAAGCGCGATATAGCTTTGTTCATCTCATCACTCAGCAGCTGCCGTGATACTAACTCATTATAAACACTTTCAAACTCAAGCTGCTTCTGCGCATGCTTGTCAAAGTGATAAATATTGCTGTCCATGGCTGACAGGGTCTCAAGCGATAACTCAGTTGTGGCTCTGTTGAGCCGCTCTTTCAATGCCAGTGTAGCCTTTACGTCCCGTAGTTGATGGTATTGGTCAATTGCGTTTGAACCGAGCCACCAAATCAGCAATAGGGTTATCCCTTCAAGTATGTATTTCACTCTTTCAATGACCTCGGTAGTTCCCCTGAAAATGCATGCAGCAAGGCTTCCAGATCAGCGATGTCCTCCTCGCTGAGTTCCAAACCCAGCTGCCCTCGTGCCATCAGCCTTATTGCATCCGACAAATTAGCCACTGAACCATTGTGAAAATAAGGCTGGGTATTGGCGACGTTACGTAGACTTGGGACTTTGAATACAAACTTGTCCTGCTCGTTACGGGTTAACTGATAACGACCAAAGTCATTCAATAATTCATTGGGCATACGTTCCAGGCGACCCATTTTCTGATAGATATTGCCGCCAATATTGCGACCCTGATGGCAGGTCACACACCCCAGCTCAACAAATTTACGATAGCCACGCTGTTGTTGTGCCGTTAAAGCGTTCATGTCTCCAAGCAAGTAGGCATCAATGGGGGTATTTTCAGATACCAGTGACATTTGGAATGCAACAATAGCTTTAGTGATATTTTCGGGTGTGATCCCTTCATCTGACACCGCACTGAAACTGCTGACAAAGTGCGGCTGCTGCTGAAGTTTTGCAATGACCTGAGACCAGTTACTGGCCATCTCCAACGGGTTATGAATAGGTAAAGGCAACTGACTGGTCAGGTCGACACTTCGCCCATCCCAAAACTGCCTGAAGTTAAACACTGCGTTGATCACGCTCGGGGCATTACGGCTGCCCAATTGCTGATTTATCCCAACGGAAACCGGAAAACCATCGTCTCCTCCGTTGTACAAATCATGGCAAGATGCGCATGAGGTTGTATTGTCCGCTGAAAGTAACGGGCTTTTAAACAGTGCTTTACCAAGCTGAACCCAGCCAACATCATACTGTTCAATACGTGGCAGAGGCTGAATCGCGGCATCGACCCATTGCGTAGAATAAGTGACCAACTCAATGCTGCTGTTCACCGCGGTCTCACGGCTACGACTGCCATCGTATAAATAAAATTGTACCGCAAGGCTCAAAAACACAGCCGCCAGACCACCGAATACAATCACCACATAGTTGGTACTCATACAGTTCACATCCCTGACGCGTTTCTCAGACCCCGATAATGAAAGTAAGTATAGACCACTCAAACAAAAAAACTTTCCAGGCGACTGAGGTATAACCAGCAAGACTCTGCTATGAGGTTAAGCAAGATAAACGACCTCAACCACCCCGGGTTTTCGGGAAATAAATATTACGAGACGAAGGGCAAAACCTATAAAAAACACTCGTAAACAAATGAATTTAAATACTTTATTGCTTTACTTTGTGTGCTTAACAAGTAGTATTCACACTTAAAAATAACAACCTTAATTAAGGAAAAACATGCTAAAGCGACTCGGGCTAAGCTCAATTGCTCTTCTTACATCCATCAATGCTCACGCATTCACGCTTATCGAAAATGTCACTGTTACCGATCATAAAATCACTATTCCAATCAATGGCTACTCTGATCCTGTGATATTTTCTTCTGTACCTACATTTAATGATCAGGATGCCGGTGTTATTTCCATCTCAAATGTCACTGATACCAGCTTTGATGTTCAGTTCATGGAGTGGCCATATCTGGATGGCGCACACGGTGATGAGCAGGTGTCGTTCCTTGTAGCAGAAAAGGGACGCCATACTCTGAACGATGGCAGTATCTGGGAGGTGGGTGAATTTGCCATAACAGGTGGCGCCGCACATCAATTTTTCCAAGAGAGTTTTGCACATACACCACATGTTATCTTGAGTGGTCAAACTCAAAATGACCCGGATGCTTATGCATTACGGGTGTCCAGCACATCGGCACTGACTTTTGGGGCAACACTCACCGAGCAGGAATCCGGGAACAATCACAGTGAAGAAACGATTGGATATCTGGCAGTCTACAACAACAGCAATGCCGGATTGACCGATACGGGTGAAGCTTACAACCTGACTCAACAAGCAGTCAATCAGCAAGGTTTTCAAACCATCAATGGTAAGCTAGTCGTTCAGGAAGAGCAGTCTAAGGACTCAGAAACCAGCCATTTACTGGAAGTTATTAATCTCTTGTCAATCAAAAACCAGTTGTTTGCTCAGGATATTACCCATTATGGTAAGGACACCATGGCTCTGCGCCTGGATACTGGAAGTGAATTTGCCATTGATCCGGGTGAAGCCACTGGTCAGCATGGTAATATCGCCTTAATTGGTACTAATGGACTGACAGAATCGTCTTACACGGCCAGTCAAAGCTACGGACTGGATAGTGCAGCTGGTGCCTTTGACGGCTACAACTCATCAAGCAAGATTAACCTTGATGCTGGCGCAAAAATTAAACGCGGCATTTGGCTATCTACTTATGCGCAAGACCATTGGTTGCAGGTCGCCTTTGAGCGTCAGGCGTATATTACTTCTTTCCGGGTTTTTCTCTATTCCGGCGCGTCGGACCCTGGTATGGGCGTCAAAAACGTAACGCTTCAAGTGTCTCAGGACAACATCAATTATGTTGACCACGAGTCTTTTTCACTTGCAAAAAGCCTCGACCAGCTTGTGACCCTGACCGAGCCCGCGATTGGAAAGTATATCCGACTAAAGATAACCAGCACTCAGGGGCACAGCTACAGAGCGATCGGCGAATTGGAATACTACGGAGGCTTTGTTTCTCATGACCCAGTGACACCGCCAGAAGAACCCACCCCCACTACTGGCACGACCTGCGCGACCATCAAGCAGCAGAATCCTGACGCCACAACCGGCCTGTACCAAATTGACCCAGACGGCAACGAGGGCACACCTGCCTTTTATGCCCATTGTGAGATGACTTTAAATGGGGGAGGCTGGACACTGGTTGCACACCATCAGGACGGCTTAGATACAATTTTCGAAACCACCCCGGTCACTCAGGCCAGCACTGGTGCACTTCCCGCCCAACAATGGCAAGCAGTCCAACAAGGTATGACTACGGGAATGATGTTCGTAGATGAATATGCCCGAGTAGCTCAGATCAGCAAATCAAAGCTGACCAACGGAAATTGTGTGGCCGTACAACACACTGCAGACCTGACTCAGCCGCAAGTACCCTATGACATTGGCGTATTGTGGCAGCAAGAAGGAACGGGTTGTAGCCTTTCAGGGTTGGATTATTCATTTATCAGCCTGAGCACCAAATCGACCAGTCGGGGAGATGGATACCAAAGAGCCGGTGCTTCTTTGTACCAACACAATGTAAAATTTGACCTCTGGCCCTACAACAGTGGGGTATACAGTGGTGCGGAGCAAAATACCCTGCTCTACTATGTGAAATAGACACCCGCTGTTATGGTTACACCGGGGTAAAGCCCCGGTTATCTGGTAAGGTGTTCGCCCTGTCGTTGAGCGTGTATGACCGTCATAAAGTCGCGCGCACCAAAACAGCGAAAACGGTAAAAGCCATAAGGTGTTGTCAGTACGATAATATTGGTCAATAAACCTGATTCAAGACTCATGTCCATAATATGTGATAATGGTATGGACAATGAGTAATCCCCTTTATGAAAAATTATATTTATCAGGTTGGGAGAGAACTTGATATGGCGTGGGGTCAGTATGACAACGCCTCCTACCCAAAGCCCGTGATGAGCTTTGCGGTACTTATCAAGCGCCGTTTCTGCAGCCCAGTCATGGAAGTGTACATCCTCAAGGTAAGTCAGGCCATCTGCCAGTCTGAAATCTGCAGCAGCATTTTCAATCAAAAAGTTACAGAGCTTTTTGGCAACGGGTTTGTCGGACATCTGATTTCCTTTCATATATCACAATCAACTGGACGGAATTTTTTCATACATAATGTACTGCGGTCCTGCAGGTCCACCCAAGTACTTATCATCACAAACTGCCAACCCGGCTTTTAAATAACAAGCGTAAGCCCCCAGATTTTGGCAGTTAACCCCCAAATACAACCATGGGTAAGACGTATAATGGACAGACAGATAAACCAGCAGCGCTTTTACTGCCGCAGTCCCCAGCCCTTTGCCCTGATGCTGTTTATCAATTACAAATGCACGTAACCCCAAAGCGCCAGCCGGGCAATACTCATATTTTTTGTCATAAGCCAAATCGAGCTTAAAGTAACCAATCAGAGTATCATCACGCCTGATCACGTGTCGGTGTGTGGTGTCACATTCGTCTTCTAAAAACTCATCTGAGGTGCCTGCAAAACGGATCTGTTCTGGTGCCAGTTGTATCGTTTTAACAGCAGCTATGTGTGATGGAGACAATTTTTCAATGACAACCATACCTATCCTTTTATCGTTATGACCTATCAGTCTCAAGTGTATTTAACACCAATTTGGGAACAAAAAAAGTATCGAACAATTGTTCAGAGATCAAGCAAACCGGACGATTGAGTATCATACACTGACAAAGCGCTGAACCACATGATGGGTTTAATTGGGCTGAAATGGCAGATCTGCCTTTATTGCATGCGCCGGGCATGCAAAAGAATAGAGTACTTTTATCTGCACTTATTGGTTCCCCAGCTGCTTCAGAAATGCCAGTTTTTGTCGTTCCTGTTCAGTGGGTGTATAGGGCACTCTGCTCAATTCAGATAGATCCACGCCATCAAGCATATAGGTATCCACGTTGCTGCGGCCATAGCGGGCTTTCTCCTGTGGCGAGCCAGACATACGCTCTACCACAAAGGTTGTCAGCTTGAGTGCTGAAGCCTGTTGCGGCAGGACGCTTTGGTGGATCTTAAGTGGCAATAATTGCGTTCCTTCACTCAGGCGTTTTCTCGCCACAACATGAGACAATGGCTGATCACCCGAAAACAAGTTGGCTCTGATCCGATAAATCCCTGCCTCCTGGACTTTAAGCCTGGCATATACAAGCAGGTCACTCCCCTGTACCGTCGGCTGTTCCAGGTTAAGTAATTCGGCACTCGGTTTCATATAGTGGATCTGCGCCACCAGTGGAATTTCGTCTCCTCTGACGTGAGCACGAACAGTCAGTTGCAGTTCCCTCGGAAACGTTTTCTTTCCCTTAATACGCGATGTGTAGCTGCCTTCTTGCTCTATCAGGCTTTGGGTAGTCAGCACTTTATTGCTGTCGACTTCGCTGACCGTGACTGTGGCGCTGTATATATCGCTACCCGTTAGCACTAACTCTATCGGCTCTGGGTATACGAAACGATATTGACTGAGTTTGAGTGTCAATACCTCGTCTATATTCTGCGTCGGGATAGTGACAGGATAAAAATGATTAGGCGTGAGTCTGTCAGCATCTGCCGCTGTCAATGGCTGCGAATAGGGCGCAAACTGCAATTGCTGTTCATAATGCTGAGCAATGTGTTCTGCGGCTTCCGTCATTTGCACGGGAATATGTCTGTCTCGTTTTTGCGGGAGTGTTGTTTGTGGTGCCACCTCAGCAGCTGCTTTCGCTTTTTTAACAAGTGGCGCTTTCGCTGGCGTGTTTTTGTTAGTGTCGGTTTGAACCTGAGCAGGCTCAGCGTCACCGCTGAGCCACCAGTAACCAAGCCCGATTGCCACAAACATCAGAATAATGAACATCCGGGGCTTCATATATTTCTCTCCTATTGCATCGCATTAAGCATTAGACGAGACAGGCTGTTATTCCCTGAGTTTTCAACGTAACGATAGGTACTCTTCCAGAACCAGGCACCCGTTTCTTCGGTGTATGTATTGAAGCTTACAGTGTTACCATCAAGCAGCTGTCTGCTAGTCTGAGCGGCGGTCACTTTGCCTTCTGCACGATCATTGATCACAGAGAAATGGTCGTAGTTATCGCTCATCAACATTGGGTAGTGATATGGCATGAACCCACTAACAGCATCACTTTGAGACGCGATTTTTCCGCTGGTAGCGATACTTGTGCTACAGCTGCCAAAGTCGTCGGCACGACTTGCGCCACACGCGGAGTGTGTTGCAACAACACTGTCGTCTGTTCCTTTCAGGAAAAGCTTGGTTGCACCGAGAAACAGTGTGCCATCCGCAACAAAACGCAGTCTTGGTGTTCTTGCTTCTGGTAGCGCAGCTATTTGTCTGGCATTGTTCACTTTCAGGTCATTCAGTACACCTAACCGGCCTTCAACAGAGCCACCCAGCCAGGCTCTGATCGCCGCTTCAAGAAGTGGGTTCAGACCAGCAGTTCCCTGTGCGACACTCACAGCCAGGTCGGCCAGCTCACTACCACCACCGGCTCCGGCAATGTCAAAGGTGGCAACAATATTCAGCGGCGTAAGACCTGCATTTTCCAGCCAGTTCGCCTGATTATCCAATAAGTAACGCGCAACCAAATCGCCCGTTGAATGCGTAACAAGAATACAGCCAGGCTGACAGGTTCCCTGTTGAGACATTTGCTTTAGTTTTGGCCAGACATAGTCACTGGCTATCTTGCCTTCAATGCGCTCTAGAGCAGGCCAGTCAATGCGAACATCAGCGTGTTGACCCCAGAATTCTGACCAATATGACTCACCATCGCCCGTTACATCAATTGGGTAGCCAGAGGTCACTTGACTGGTCTGAAGACCATGAATAAGTACAACTTTATAACCACTTGCAAACGTATTAAATGCCACCGAACTCAGCAGGAAAAGCCAAGACAGGCGCAGGTAGTATTTGATTTTGTGCTGCATAATTTCCTCTTTAATCCTATTAAAATCATTGTGTTCTGTGACCAGCCTTCAGATTTCTATCCGCTGGCAATTTGCCATACCACGACACTCGCTACTGGCGAAATTGCACAAATATGACACTCATCTGACGTCTGACCTTTTGGTAAAGCGAATAATAAGCTAATGAGTATATGATCAAAAATCAACCACAAAATGAATGAAAATTAAACTTTTGTTAACGTATGTAATTTGGGGAATAATATATATGAGGAAAGTTGATGTATTTTTTAGTGGCAAAAATCGTTACACAAGCACTGTATGCTGAGCCGGCTAACCGGCTACTTCTACCCTGTCACGGCCATGTGATTTGGCCAGATATAAGGCCCTGTCTGCCAGCTCAATAAGCGTTTGCCAGGGTGCGCCTTCTTTATGTAGTGCAATGCCAAAACTGGCGGTGATCTGTCTGATGGGGTTACCCGTTTTCTTGTCTTTTACCGATAGTTTTCGAATATCCTGACGGATCATATTAGCAAAGCTGACCGCTTCACTGACACTGCTGAGTGACAATGTCAGACAAAACTCTTCACCACCGTAGCGATAAGCATCACCACGACCTTGCGCGTGGTGCGCCAACTTTTCAGCCACTTTACGAAGAATATCGTCACCTTTTTGATGACCAAAGTCGTCATTGAATTGCTTGAAGTGATCAATATCTACAAACACCAAGACCTTTTGCTTACTCATCGGATGAGTGCAGAAATTGACAATATCTTCGTCAAATTTACCACGATTCAACAGGCCAGTGAGCTTATCTGTGTTGGCCTCTCGTTGCGATGCAAAAAGTGCTTCTTTTAGTAATTTGATTTCGTCATAGGCCACCTCCAGCTTATTCTGAAAACCTAGCGCATTTTGCTGCATCATGACTGCTTCGCGCGTCAATCTGGATACATACTCCAGTACTTCGTCGTACGCACGAGGATCCTGCTCAGATCCCTGCCTTTTCAAATTGTGCAATCCATAGTGGCATTCGGATAAAAACGCTGAAAAATCCTGTGACGTCTCCAGTGTTTGCGATATTTCGCTCTGCACTTGATCTATGGTGCCCTGAAATGAATGAGATATTTCATGAAACAATGCCAAATCTTGCTGTGAAAGATATTTATCAAACAACTCTCTGGCTAAATGAGGGGGACAACTCTGATAGCGCGCCAAAATCTGATCTAACTCTACATTCAATTCAGGTTGTGAGCCCACGACGTAGCAGTAGCAAATCGAATAATTTAACGGAGTCAGCGGGATCCGATAACGGATCATGATCGGCAAAGCCTGTTTCAGGTAGTGCGCAGAGCGCGTCAGTGTTGTTTCAAATTCCATATAGGTCCGTCAAGCCACATTGTCGGGGCAATGTTTTATTGCTTAATTATTGTTCTACTTTTGGAGCCAAGCGAATGCAATACTAAATAATTAGAAAAAATTAATCAATGATATCGTGTCATTTACAATTAAATTCATGTTACCCTTTCTAAAACATAAAGTATTCTTGCGATTAGATTCAGGAAATATATTATTCACTGCCCCAGAAAAAGTAGATAAAATGTATTTAATTAAGGAACACCCCAACCTTAATTGTTGCTTATTACCATATAATGAATTTTCATTTACTCAACACTAGCCGTGCTGATAACACAATAAACAAAGAAACCTTTCGTCGACATGCTTATTGAGATACGTTTTTAATCATCCCGCCTGAGATCATTAAATAACCCAAGTTGCCAGGGGCGCATCGCCATGAATAACCCCACACTCTGACGCTTGTCCAGAGGTAACCGTGCATCCTGTTGGTTAAGCTGAGCAACTTCTTTGGTGAGCTGCTCAAGACGACGCCGTACCACACTGATGGTGGCATCACTGTAGCTTCCGCGTAAATAAAACCGAAAGCTATCCTCACGGTTAAAATCTCCCTGTAAAAACTTGGTCAACACCTGCTGTTCGATAAACCGCTCAAGCGGGCCGCCGGGGATCCAGCGAAAATCCTGGGCTACTAAAGATTTATAGCGATTGTTAGGCAACAGCTGGATCATATTCAGATTATCTAATCGCGCCAGCAAGCGGATGCACTCAAGTTCATCTATCTGATACTGAGAAATGATGTCTTCAAACTGCCAGCCATCACGTACACACACAGCCACCAAAAACAGTTTCGGATTCTCCATCAACTCCTGCTCCTGTGCCTGCGTGAGCTGGCTGACCAGTGACTGCTTTTGCTCCCCAAGTGCAAACAAGTCCGCCAAAGACAATTGCATCAGATCACAGATCTGCTCAAGTCGCTGCAAGCTAAACTGCTCGCTGGCAAAGACCCGCTTCACATTGGCCTCGCTCATATCCAGTGCATTGGCAACCTCTTTATAGGTCAGTTTGTGTTGCTTCAATAGCTGTTTAAGCGTTGAAGTAATTAATGGGATCTGGCTCAAAGTATTAAATTCCTATACTTATAGTCTCTAATTACTATACATATTAATTTTGAGTATACAAATTCAATCCCTCCGGTAAATTAGAAAGCAAGTCAACGCAAGCCACATGGTTTGCTTATCAGGAGGGAAAGATATGACTCACTTACTTCGTTCAGTTTTATGTTCAGCACTATTCGGTATGGTTTGTACGCAGGCAGTGGCTAATGACAGCCATGCATCACAGGCCAGCCATCATGGCAGTCAGGCCAGTAAGTACAGTGCACTTAGCGTTGGTGAAAGCGCCGTTGAAGGCGCAAAAGTGTCTATGATTGCAGTTTCTATCCCCGTTGCAGTAGTCGGGTTCAGTGCAATTTCAGTAGGTATGGCCAGTACCAAGGCCGCAGCAGACTTATCTGACGCCGCCAGCCCAAAACCTTTGCCTATTTGTGACGATGTATTAATTGCAGGACCTGCACCGGCACAAGCCCTTAACGAGGAGCTGTAATGATGAACTGGATACAAGGATTGTGCGTGGCCGCAACAATATGTGCCAGCACACATACGTTTGCAGGCAGCCAAAACAGTGGCGAAGCCCGCTTTGAAGCTAACCAGATTGCTCAGTTTGCCAAACAGGTTGAGCGCTACAGCGCACAACAAGGCGCGCACGTATTTGTTATCGGCCGGGTCGGTCGTCCCGAGGGCGACTTACCTGAGGGCATTGAATTTACTCATGTTGCACTGGCGGTCTACTCCGAACTCACGACCACAGAGGGTGAGAAAAAGCAGGGTTATGCCATTCACAATTTATATCAGTTGAACGACGACCCCGGCACCAGCCAGCTGATAGTAGATTATCCAACGGACTTTTTCTGGTCAGTGCATGACCTCAAAGCGGCCATTGCAATACCCACGCGGGCATTGCAACAAAAATTGCTGGATGCGTTTGCGCAGGGAGTACCTGCCAAGGTCCATAATCCGCGTTACTCGGTGGTAGCCAACCCATTTAATAACCAGAAGCAAAATTGCACCGAGCATACACTGAATGTGATCAACGCGGCTTTATATAACACCACGGACATGGCACAGCTAAAAGTGAATACGCGGGCCTATTTTGAGCCGCAAACACTCAATGTCAGCCGCTTTAAACTGGCGCTGGGCTCGTTCTTTAACGATGGGATCGACAGTAGTGACCACCAGGGTAAGGTGAAAACCACCACTTTTACCTCTATTGCCCGATATCTAAAGAACAACCAGTTGCTGGCCCACAGTACCGTGCTGACACCGGATGGCCCGGTTGAATTGAAATACCCGCTGTAGGAGAACGCAATATGACAACGACCACTCCCTATGCACCGAGTAAAGCATTTAGACTGGCCTCTGTAGCAGCCCTGCTGATTGGTATTGCCTGTTACCTGATTGGCCTGTTCAACGCACAAATGGCCTTAAATGAAAAAGGCTATTACCTGATTGCCCTGCTCTATGGCCTGTTTTCCGCAGTATCACTGCAAAAGTGTATTCGTGACAGGCAGGAGCAAATCCCGACCTCAAACCTCTATTATTTATTGAGCCTGCTCTCCACCGTGCTGGCCATCGTCTTACTGGTATTTGCCCTGTGGCGCGCCGAGTTACTGCTCAGTGAAAAGGGCTTTTATGGTATCGCGTATCTGATGAGTCTGTATGCCGCTATTGCCGTTCAAAAGAACGTTCGGGATAGTCAGAGCTTAGTGCACGATACGCCCGAACCATCCGCGAATAGCACGGAAGGAGAGGAGTAAGCTGAGATTATAAGGCCGCACAGTGCGGCCTTATAACATATAAGGATTTTCTCCTCTTGGTTCATTACTGTCAGCAGGCGCCAGCTGCAAATTATCAAGCTTATCAAGGATCTCTGTGAGTTGCGCCCGCAACCCCGCATCATTACCCTGCTGTGACGCCTGATGCATTTGGCTCAGTAACTCAGTGACCGCTGCTAACGCCTGGGCGCTGGCATCATCACTGTAGTTGTCTACCTGTACATTAGCCGACTGAATGCGTGCCAGCTGCGCCGTTAAGTCGGCGATAAGTACCTGCTGGGCATCACTTTGTTTCATCTGTTCAGATTGTTGCTGACTGCTCAGTGACGCCAACACGTTATCCAGCGCGCTCTGATGATGTGCTAACCCTGCAACGGACTGCGCCAGTGCATTCGATACATCCTGAGCCTGAGCCGACATGTTGGTTTGCTGCTGCCTGAGCACTGAGTCCAGCGCTGAGAGCAGCGTTGCCTGATTGCTGGCAGCAAGCTTATCGCTTTGAGCCAACGCCTGACCAACCGTCTCGCTCAGTGTCTGCACCAGCTCACTTTGCCCTGACTGTTGATAAGCCACCAGCACTTCGAGTACTTCTTTGAGCTCAGCCTGCCCCTGACGAGTGGCACTGCCACTGTTCTGCGCCGCCGAGTTTATTGTCTCAGTGATGGTCTCCAGCCAGTGCGGTAGTTGCTGGTTTTGCGCCTTGTGCTGTTCAGTAAGTTGCTCCAACGCCTTCAGGATCGCTGGCTGCTCAGCCTGTCGGGACAGTTGTTGCAGCTGTGCGGTCACGCCCTGTTCACCAAGAATGGCTCGCAATCCTTCAAACTGCTCACTGTAATTGTGACTTAACTGTGATTTATCCAGACGAGAGGCTATCTGTGACAACGCACCGCTCACTTCGGCTAACTGCTCAACCGCCAGCAATGCCGGACTTCCCGCGTCATTAGCCCGATTAAGGCGCGCATAGTCCGCCTTGATCTGAGCCCAGCGCTCATTTTCCTGTGCTGTCAGGGTATTGCGCAATTCTCCCAGTTTAAGCAGGTTTTCTTCACTGCCCTTACTCAGTGTTTGCGCTTCACCCCGGTAGTGATCCTGGATCAGGTTTTCCAGTTCTTCCTGATTCATGGCGGCGACTACCTTTTCGGCCATTTTGTTCATGTTGCGGTAACTGCCCTGCAACTTAAATGGTGGCTCAGTACGATAATTATCGTCCTGCGCAGCCGAGGCAATATATTGGGCGTTTACTTTAAGCACGGTTTCGCGAATGACCAGCAGCTTCTGAAGTACCGCTGTAATTTCATTCGCCTGGGCCTGAGAGTAACCATATTCCAGCTCGTTCAGAGATATGTCTTCCCCTTGTGCAATGCGCACCAGCTTGTACAAATCAGCCATATTGCGGTTTGCCAGTGGCGCCAACACGGCATTGGAAGTGAGTGCGTTCTCCAAAAAGCTCATGGCAAACTCTTGCTCACACCCGGCCAGTGTATCGCCCAGATTGTAAATGTCAGCCCGGTTCGCCAGCATGTCCGGGATCTTAAAGCTTTCACCCGATTCGGTATACGGGTTACCCGCCATCACCACCGCAAACTTTTTACCACGCAGATCGTAGGTTTTACTCTTTCCATTCCATACCCCGTCAATGCGCCTTGAGCCGTCACACAGCGAAATAAACTTCTGTAAAAACTCCGGGTTGGTATGCTGAATGTCATCCAGATAGAGCATTACGTTGTTGCCCATTTCGAAGCTCTGGTTGATCTTATCTATCTCTTTGGCGGCTGTCGCATTGATCGCCTGTGACGGATCTAAAGAGACCTGATCATGACCAATAGACGGGCAGTTCACCTTAACAAAGGTCAGCCCCAGACGGTTTGCCACATATTCAATCAAAGTGGTTTTACCGTATCCCGGCGGCGAGATCAGCAACAACATGCCCATTAAGTCGGTACGCTTAGCACTGCCTGAGGCACCGATTTGCTTGGCCAGGTTATCGCCAATGATCGGAAAATAGACCTTATCAATGAGCTGGTTACGCACAAATGAGCTCAGCGGTCTGGGCTTAAACTCTTCCAGTTGCAGGCGCGCTTTTTGCGCCTGCAGCACATCCGCTTTTAACTGCTGATAGCGCTGATAAGCTGGTAAAGCCTGCTCAATGTAAGCACTGGTACGGGCCAAAAATTCAGCATAATCAAGCGCCAGAGTCTGCTCTTCAATACGCAGGTGTTGCCCCATCAAACCGGATACGTGCGTCTGCGTCTGAACATCCTGCACCTGATAACTAAGTGCCTGGTGCTCCACCAGCAACAGGTAGCTCGCCGCTTCAATCTGACAATCGAGGTCCGCATTGTGTTGCTCGCCATAAGCGTTCAGCCAGCCGGAAGCCAGGCGGCACTTCTCTGACAAGCTGGTTAACTCAGCAAAGGTCTCTTGCAGCGTCTGCCAGAAGCCTTTGGCTTTAGCCATACTCTGGAACTGCTCAGCCAGTTTACGTGCCTCTGCCTGCACTTCAAACTGCGGCAGGCCGTTACGGCCTGCCAACACCTGAATGAGATATTCAGCGCTCAACTGCGCAGAATACTGTGCCAGACTCTTAGTGTAATCACCCAGCTGCGCTGCAAAATCACTCATCTGCTCACTTAGCTCACCAATCAGTAACTGGTTAAAGCGCGGATCGTTCAGCGTCGTGGCCATCAATTGCGCCTGAGTGGCTTGTTGCTGCAACGGTTGTAATTTCTCACGCTCTAACGCAGAGACAAACAGCTGCGCCATCACCCGGCAGCTGGCGGGATAGATCAGCAACCCCAGCTCGCTTTTCTGTTTCAGCAACGCACTCAGGATCCGGGTTGCATCAAAGTCATGAATGCCTTTTTCATAGCCTTCCTGATATCTGGGCTCAGCAAACGCTTGCACTAAAGTCAGTAACGAGTCTTCTTGCTGTGCACGCTGGAGCTGTTCCATCGACAAGCCAGACTCACCTCGTTGCGCCGCACGCAGGATCTGCGCAGCCAAAAACTCACCGCGATAAATCTCTGCACTTTCGGAAGGCAAGGTTTGCGCCCAGTAATCCGCGGCCTGTGCCAACTGTGAACGGGCTTGCTGATCGGGAATAACATCGAAGTACTCGGTACCGGTCAAGTGCAGCATTAACTCGTCATCGCGAGGCAACAACGTCAGGTCCAGCACCTGTTTATTAACACTAAAGCCATGCTTGCCGATTTTGACGGTTTTGCCACCATCGCTATAGATATCCTGTTTATCTCTGAGCGAGCGGATCCCCTGATCTTTACTGGCTTTAAGCTTAGCGGCAATGTCATCAGCTTTAACCTCGTCGCCAAGCTCTTTTAGCTCCTGAGTCAGACTGCGTAATTTACTGATCATAGGATCAGAGGCAAAATAACTGTTTATCTGGTCCAGCTCAGTAAAGCTTTGGGTGCGCCGGCTTACCCCCTGCAAAATCCGCTCGGCTGCGGTAGCCAGATTCAGTGCCCGACGTTGGCGTTCGTCAATCAGCTGCTGTTTATGCGCTTCAAAGCTTTCGTAAACATCATCCCGTTTTGCCAGGATCTCACCCAGAAACTCATCATATTCGCTGAACTGGGACTCCAGCTCCTCAAGTTGGATCAGCAATCGAGATAGCTGCTCGTCACATTGTTCAGGCGTTTTAGCGGCGCTCAGGGCGCTGGTGATGCTCTGACTGAACAGCTTAAAGCGCGCGGCAAATTCGGCCTTGGCCTCAACACTCCCGAGGCTTTTACGGCGGATCTCAACGGCCGCTTTAGCACGGTTAACCAGCGCATAGACGCCGCTCACGTCTTCAAGAATTTGTGTTCTTACCCGGCTGTCTTCAATCTCCAGGTCCAGCATAGTGTGGTTGAGCAGATCCAGCTCACCGCCCAGCGTTTCCAGTGAGCCAAGGTACCCTTTGAGCTCAGTGACACTGTCGCTTTGCTCACTTTTCTCATTAATCTCCTGCAACTGCTCATGATAAGGCGCAAGAGCTTTATCCTGCTGCAGGAAAATCGCCGTGGCATGGCTGAGTATGCGAGTCTGCTCATCAATATTGGCTTGAATGGTACTGAGTACATCCAGATTAATGTATTTCACTTCCTCCAGACTGATCACTTTCCCTTTGAGCAGTTTCAGCGCATCCAGACTGGCCACAAACTCGCTGGCCAGTTTAAAGCTGTCAGGGCGTACCTCACGCAGTACCTGATGGCTTTCCTGTTCAATATCCGCTTCGGCTTGTCGGGCACTTTGCTGGATCTGGCTGACTTTTTCAAACTCGTCCAGCACCTGTTCTGAGGTTTCAAAGATGTCATGCAGCTGCGAATTAATGGTGCTGAAATCCGCTTCTGCCAGCCAGTGGTAACGGTCAAGTATTCCACGGGTATGAGAGATCAGGTCCTCGTAATGAAAGACACTGGGGTTTTGTTCACTGATGGCCTTACAGACGCTGTATAAATCAGAGATAGCTCTGACCAGATCCGGGTTGCCTATACGGCCAAGGCCGCTTGTGGGTGCCGGCGCATTGGCGGCAAACTCTGCCGAACAAAATGGGCTTTGCCAGATCTGGATGGGATGAACCCGCTCAGCTTCTTCCTGCTCCGCTTTAAACGTCAGCGTTAAGCCGTCTTCATAAATGCCATAGCCATGACAATAAATGGGGTTTTGCAGATTCTTTTCGATGATGTTGTAAGCAAACAGCGCATAGCGACCTTCGGTAGGCTCATAAAAAACGTACAGCACGTCTTCACCATTAGGCGATTTCAGCTGACGATGAAACTCCAAGTCCTCTATTTTATCTTCAAAATAGCGCGTCTGTCCGGATTGCAAATAGTATCCACCCGGGAAAATGATACCGTGGTCTTCAGGCAACTGGACACACGCCTGACCGATGGCATCCTGTCTCACTACCTGTTGACTGCGGCAATTATAGATAAAGTAACGCCACTGCTTTTCGCGATAGGGTAATACTCTGAGCAGGATCAACTCCCCCACCTGAGCATAATACAACTCACAGTCTGCCAATGACTGATTGCTGTCTTCTACCGGCTCGCTATAAATACCTTCGCCAGTTTCCGTATTGTTCTCTATTTTGATAGTCAGGTCGCCACCAACGGTTTCGACAAACACTTTGTCGAGCACATTAATGTGCGGGTGTCGGCCTTCCTCATGCTGGGCACGGTCGGTCTTAATCCATTCAAAATCAAAACCGCTGTGCGCTGAGATGTCTCGTTCACCACGGTTGTCGATATAGTCGAGCGTATTGTCCGTGGCAATTTGCCAACGGAATACCCTGACATCGCTCAGCCTGTCACCAATCTGGAACAGCGCAAACAGCTTGCCGCCCTGTACAAACAGGTGCTGCAAACGGGTTTCTTTGTAATAGGTATAAAGCTCTTCAAAGTCTCGCAAAAAGCGGGCGTCGGTCAGAAACTTGGTCTCTGAAGGGTAAGGTTCAACCTCATAGTGGTCATCCTGCTGCACCAGCTTTTGCACACTGAATACATCACTGACGTGGGTGCTTTGCTTGAGGCCCATAAAGACGTTGTATGCAAAGATCAGTTTGTCGCCAATCAGTACTATGTCTCTGGGAATACAATTGTGCTCAGTGCGAACCCGGGCACGGCCCTGTACTTTCAGCTCAGTGCTGCCAAACGCATCAACACGCTGGCTATTGAGGTCATCCACCTGAGTGCGTAGCTCACTACCGAAGTTACTCAGACGGCGCTTTATCAGTTGATAGGAGCCCTGCTCCAGCGCGCTGTGTGATGCAGTGTCCTGGCTTGTTGGTTCCGTCATATCACTTTCCTGTAATCATATCCGGTGCGCAATACCGGTTCGTTATCGCGCACCTTAAAAAACATTGGGGCAGCGCCCCGTTGCAGGGTTTATTCCTGTGTAGTGTTTTTAGCTGAATTACCGTTCAGTGAATTGCCAAGCAGGCTAAGCAATTGCTGTTTTTCGGCATCTGATGTGTTGCTCAGTTGCTGGAAAAACTTACTCATATTGATGTTCTTCAGGGTCTCAGACGAAGCATTGGCACCTGCCAGCACGCCTTTGAGGTCATCCATCAGATTCCGCTCACCGTTAAGGTGGTCTTTAAACACGGTCTGCATTGTCTGGCTTTCGTTAACCAAACCATCGATAGATTTACCCAGAGTAATGGCGTTCATAAACTGATTGAAGAACTGACCGTCACCCCCCATAAAGTTGATGTCTGCATCGCTCAGTGCCTTAGCCAGCACTTGTGCCTGGTGAGCTGCAATGTCTTTGTTCGCTTCCAGCTGTGCCAGCGTCAACTCTTTTTGCTGGTTCAGTTGCAGCGTAAAGCCTTCGTAGTCACGGGCGTCTTTATCCATGGCGTTCAGAGCCTGTAGTTTCTCTTCCAGACCTTTGGCTTCGGCTGACATTCTGCGCTCAAGGTTAATCGCTTCCGCTTCACCCTGTTTCTCCATCGCATCTGCCATGGCAGTTTGTACTTCGGCATCTGCCAGGCCAATATCGCGCTTACCGTGCGCTTCTGCTTCCATCTTCTGCTGTAGTACTTTGGCGTCTGTTTCACCCTGCAATGCATTGGCTTGTGCTTTAGCCTTGATCACATCGGCTTCCGCCAGACCTGAAGCAGCCGCTTCAACCTGCGTTGCTTCTGCGAGAATTTTCTTCGACTCTGCCTGCTGGTTAGCGATACGCAGCTCAGCTTCAGCCATTTTTTCCATTTCACGGGCTTTAAAATCAGCCGCCTGCTCTTGTGCTTTTGCCGCTTCAATGTCTTTCACCAAAGCTTCTTCTGCTTCAGCCTGGGCACGGATCACAATGGCTTGCTTGTCACGCTCGGCAGCAGCCAGTGTCTGCACGTCTTTAATGCGCTCTTGCTCTTGGGCTACGGTTTTCTCAACCGCAACACGGTCACGTTGCACGTCAGCAATCTCTTTACGCTCCACTTCCAGCGCTTTTTCTTTGTTAATGCGCAGGATCTCGGTTTCTTTTTCACGCTCAATGACTTCAATTTCACGCGAACGGGCGACTTTTTCTTCTTCAATGGCCAGCACACGCAGACGATTTTGCTCAGCAATATCGACTTCACGCTGCCTGTTCTGCTCTGCAATCTGGATTGCTTCATCGGCTTTAAGGCGCGCTTCTTCAGACTTCAGGCGCTCTTCTTGCTTGACGCGCTCAGCTTCTGCTTCTTCGCGTGCCTGAACGGTTTCAATCTCACGCTTTTGCTTCGCTTTGGCATCTTCTTTCTGACGCTCAATTTCCAGCGTTTTTTCCAGTGCCGCCTGATTCTGGATCTCTATTTGCGCCTGCTCGTCACACTTTAACTGGTTGGTTTCAACGTTTTGCGCTGCGGTTTTTTCAGTGATACGACGAATACCTTCCGCATCGAGAATATTGCTCGCATCCAGTTTATGGATTGAGGTTTGTTCCAGATAATCAATGGCCACATCTTCTAATGTATAGCCCGACAGGTCCTGACCAATCACTTCTTTGATACTGTCGCGGAACTCATTGCGGTGCGTGAACAGCTCTTCAAAGTTCATCTGCTTACCCACGGTTTTCAGTGCTTCAGAGAACTTGGCTTCAAACAGTTCTTGCAGTGTTTCCGGCTCAGACGCGCGAGCACACCCTACCTGTTTTGCTACCCGCAATATGTCTTCTTTATTTTCGTTCACGCGGATATAAAAAGTAATGGCAATGTCGGCGCGAATATTGTCTTTACAGATCAAGCCACTGCTATCGCGACGCTCCAGTACCATGCGCTTGGTCGAAATGTCCATCACTTCCATCTTGTGGACCACCGGATAAACAATGCCACCTGTAGTTGTAACATCTGGCTCATTCTTCATTTTATTGATGATCAGGGCATGGCCTTGTTCCACCTTTCGATAGAATTTACCAATTAACATAATGACTGCAAAAACAACGGTGATGACCAAACCAGCGATAGTCAAAACAGGTCCAAGGTTATTTAAAAATTCCATATCTCTTCCTGATAAGTTTTATAAGTTATTCCCGGGCGCTTATCCGGCGCCGTTTAAAGTTGAGCCATCACCAGGGGTTGGTGACGATTGTATAGCTATGGGTTGTTGCGTTGTGTTCAATCAGCAGTGCTTTATCACCCTGAGTAAACGTATTTTCTTCATCACATCTGACTTCGACTAACTGCTCGCTTCCCTCATGGGACACGCGCGCCTGGCCAAATGTCGCGGTGACTTTTCCGGTAGCAATCACACATTCCAGTCCGACTAACGCGTCTTTACTGCTTGTTTGCTGACTTTCAAATAAGCCACGCAGAGGTCGCACGGCAGCTGCAGCCAACGGCAATGCCACGAACAGGCTACCCAGCATAAATGCGCCACCAATCAGGTAAAACATCACACCATCGCCAAGCAGGTACGCAAATAGCTTTTGAGCGTAAAAGCTGACCACCCAGCTCAGTGCAACGATTAAACTGATCGACACAGTTAAAGGCACGCCGCCAAAGCCCATTTGCCACAACGAGCTACCTTCAGCACCGCCCTCAACTTCGATATCGGCATCGCCGTCGAGCATATCGGGGTCGGCAAAGCCTGCCAAAGAAATCAGCCAAAACAGCAGTACTATCAGCAGTAATGTAGAGTAGACCACTGTGGGAAAAGTGAAGGCCGTGTTTAAAAAGTCCATATTTCCTCCTTACACGGGCAATTATTGCGTTTATAAAAACGAAAGAAGCATAGCGCGGTAATGGCAATCATAACACCAGCTAAACGCCAGCTTGGTAAACAAACGTAAAAAGGCCGCTTTGAATAGCCAAATAACCACAGGTGAAACTGGGGTAGCATATACCCAAATACAAACAGCATACCTATCCATGGGAAG
Organism: Pseudoalteromonas sp. XMcav2-N; assembly: GCF_024124545.1. Taxonomy (GTDB): domain Bacteria; phylum Pseudomonadota; class Gammaproteobacteria; order Enterobacterales; family Alteromonadaceae; genus Pseudoalteromonas. Next base: position 44,487 of record NZ_JAMXSF010000007.1, on the reverse strand, counting down.
ATTCTTTCGCACCATTTAAGTTAGAATCTTCAGACACTTATTTGACAGGTTCAAACATCAATGATGTCTGTTTACCACACAGTCAATCTGCCATAGCAAGACATAATATGTCAAACTCTTTGTTGCATAATTCAGAGATTTGACTCGCTCCTATACTTCTTTTACTTGCATTTCAGCCCTGTTAAGTTTAAATGACAGGAACAAGGAACTGATATTAAGAGACACGTATGGAACCATTACCGGCTAGTCGTAAATTGCTATTGGTCGCACTGCTGCAAAGCTTTTTTCTGATCATCCTGCATCAATCTGTCGACTTCGAATTTTGGCCCGGACAATCACCGCACTGGCTGTTTGCCGCCTATTCGTTGGTTATATTTCTGCCCTCAACTCTGATTTTCTCAAGCTTTACTCAACTTAGAGACTCGTTTTATATCCAGCTGGGTGTTTATGCACTGATATTTACTCTGTGTGGCTTTTATCTGGGCAGCCAGCTGCTTCCTGAACGCGCGTCTTTGCCTTCTCAGGCCTGGCCTTACCCACTGATCGTATTTTTGGCCTCGGTATTACTGGTGCCATGGATAACCCAAAACAGTAGTGCAAACTGGTTGCCCGGTTACGATATGCTAAGCGCCTCGCTGGGCCGCTTTTTATTAGTTTTCGCTGCAGCGCAATTATTTACGCTGTCTGTACTGATGTTGTTGATGTTGTGGGCCAGTTTGTTTGAAGTCATTGAAATCGGGTTTTTCACCGATTTGTTCTCTGAGCCCTGGTTTTTCTACCCAGCCATCACACTAAGCCAGGCCATTGGGGTTATCCAGGCGCGCAGTCGCAGCAATTTCGCCAATCAGCTGTTCGCCATTTGCCGAAATTTTGCCACCTTGCTTTTACCTGTGCTGGTCACTGTGGCCATGCTGTTTTTCGTGGCTGTGTTATTCAATGAGCTAGACACACTCTGGCACAACGGCGGAAGTAGCCTGATTTTTGTGCTGGTCGGGGCCATTATATTGTGCTTAAACCTGTCGGGAGACGCTTTAACCCAGCGCCTGTGGTATCGCCACTTCATCGCAATAGGCTTGCTCTTGTTACCCTGCTATCTGGCACTCAGCGGCTGGGGGTTATATCTCAGAATTGATCAATACGGTCTGAGCCTGGCACGACTTTGGGCAATATTGATTGCAGGCGTTAGCATGGTTGTGTGCATGGGTTATGTATGGCAGCTATTCGTTCATAAAGCCGACTGGCACAAGCGACTGAGCGCAGTTAATCGACCGGTGACTTTGTGTCTGCTTGGACTGCTGATAACAACCCAGACGCCGTTGCTGGATTTTCGAGGTCTGAGTGTTAACTCTCAGATAAACCGCCTCAATGCAGGGATTGCCCAGCCTGCGGACTTCGACCCTCGCTATCTGGTGAATGAGCTGGGACGAAAAGGACTGATTGCACTCGAATCGCTACAACATGAAGTCAGCGACGAGCAACTAAAGCGGCGGATCCAAACTGCACTGACCCTGGAAACACAACCACTGACAACGCAAACCTTGCTGGACCTGATTGAAATGCCAGAGCAAGATAAACAATCTCTGCCACAGGACTTAGTGACCGCACTGGAGACTTTTGCCAGACACAATACGCATTTGTTTGACCACGCCTCAGCGCTGATGCTGCGCGCCATTGAGCTCGATAATACACCTGAGCCTGAATACCTGTTTATTGCCAAGAGCCAGCGCAGAGTTGAGCTCAGGGTGTTCTACCTGGGCACTGTCAAAGGTGTGCAAGGCTGGCAAACGGGCTATCTGGATCAGAAAGTCTATGGTGAGCAGTCGGACGACCTGCTGGATGCCATTAAGTCAGGTAACTTTGATATTGTAGAGCCCAGATTTAAGGACATTCAGATTGGTGAGCATCGATTTGAGCTTCACAGCCCGTTTTAACGGGCTGTGAGTTTCGCTTTAAGGTGGTTACGCACCGCAGGCCACTCAGAGGCCAAAATGGAATAAACGGCGGTATCACGAACAGAGCCATCCGCCAAAATCTGATGGCTTCTGAGCACGCCATCCAATTTGGCCCCTAAACGTTCGATTGCTCGTCGTGATGCGTGATTAAAAAAGTGCGTTTTAAATTCCAGTGACAACGCACCACATGTCTCAAACAAGTTTGCCATCAACAAAAGTTTAGCTTCCGTGTTGACCGGTGTCCGCCTGACCGCTGCGCTATACCAGGTATAACCAATCGAAGCGCGTTTATGCTCGGGCTTAATGTCGTAATAACGGGTAGTACCAACAATGTGCCCGCTTGCTATCGATCTTACAACGAAGGTCACCTGATCATTTGCGACCTTACGCAACGCTTTTTCGACATACTCTTGCATCTGTTGGGGTGAAGGCACATTTGCATACCAGAGCTTCCAGCTTTGGCCATCCTCAACGGCTTCTTTAAGGTCATCAACATGCTCAAGAGCCAGGGGCTCAAGCCTGATGTACTGACCTTCCAGCGGCGTATTCTTAATCCACATTTTTCGATTCCTTTTCAATTTGGGTTAAAAATAGCCCAGCTTAAACTGCGCGTATTGCTCAGACTGAATAAACCCGCTGTCACCACTGAAATCCGCCAGTTCCTGTTCGGTAAATTGGATTTCAAAAGTCTTTTTAATAAAAGCAAGTAGCTCTGTCGAAAATTCATGCTCGCCTGAGAACAGAGAAACCTGTAGTAACATCAAGTATCCATAGGAGTGGGACGACGCACGATACAAAGCATCAAGCGCAAGGGCAAAGCCCTCCTGTTTGTTACCCTGACGCGCCTGTAAAACAGCCTCTTCCATTAAAATTGGCGCGCTGCTACGTATTGCTTCGGGCACTTGCTCGTACTCAGACAATGCCTTGGCATACTCGCTGAGGTTGCTGTACAAATTTGCTCTTAGCAGGCCCTGATACTCATGCTGACTGTCGGATAAAATGCGGTTGCAAAATGCTTGATATGCCTCTGCATTGCAACGCTTAATAAATCGAAACAATGATTCATGTACGACCCCAAGCATACGCACCTCTTCGGGCAAGGCCAGATAATGTTCCAGTGCTGACTGTGGATCATTATTCTCTATCTGCTCTTCGATTTTAGAAAGTGCGTCATCGTAGCCTTTTTGTTCAATATGTTTTTCATATTCGCCCAGATAATTGACGACACTGGAACGAAACACATGATTGTGGACATCCACCAGCTTCTTGCCCTGCCTGGTCAGAACCAAGTCTACCAGAGCATAGCTGCCATTGTTATTTGAAAAGATATAATGGCTGTACCAGTAGTTCCCCTTTGCCTGACTGTGTGAGTATGCAACATGATCAAAACGACTTAAGCCCTTCAGCGCTGCAACTGAGATGATGGCGCTGTTCAGTGCAAACTCAGGATTGCCGATGCCTATCTCATTTTTGGCATAGGTTTCGCTGGCTTCTTTGTCTATCAAGTCAAACAACATGCGGTCGTCGGGATCATTTAACACGTGTTCCAGCGTTTTATTTGCATCATAAATAGACTGTTTGTCGTTAAGTAGCACAGTTTTTTTGGTTGATGCACATCCGGACGTAATCAAGATCAGCAGCAATGTTCCAATTAAACGCATCATAATGACTCTCCAACAAACTTCATCTTAGTCGTACGCTCCATCTGTTCCACAAAATCTCTGAATACGGTGTGATTAGGATTGGTCGTAACCTCGGATACCGAGCCACCAAATCCAGTGAACTTGCTGGCCTGCTTTAATTTGCTCAGATGAGCGGGTACCGCTTCAACCGGTACATATTCTGCGAGCGCTTCGTACTGGCCGTGAAAAGTCACGCGGCGGCGGTCATATTCCATAGCGCTGTGAATGCGCACATACGGGTCTTCGAACGTTTTTTGATAAGCCAGGGCACTAAAATCAACGTCCATAGGCATTAGTAAAGTAACCCGTTGAGATGTTGTCATTGGGTATACTTTTGCCAGCGGTTGTTTGCGACGCACCGTCTGAGGTAGTTTGACGTACTGGCTGACATTGCCTGCACCAAGATAAAATTCAACTGAGCCGGCGTCTCCTGATTGCCAAAAATCGGGCACCCAATAGGACTCAACAACCGTGATCACGTTATCGCGGCGATTATCCGAAAAAGAAATGGGGGTTTTAACCTGAACCCCGGGATAAAACTGCGCGTAGTAATTCAGTGAATGTTCCTGAAGTTGCTTCTTTTGCGAAGAAGCCAGCTGGTAACGCAGGCGCTCGGCCTGCCAACCATAATAGTGTGATTCAATGCGCCATTGCACTGGTGAAACATAATCGGGAGCAATGATCATTTCATTGATATCGATACCGTGGCGTGTTGCTTTGACATCGACTTCTTTCAAAGCGCCTGATTGTGCATCGACTAACAAGGCACTGCCGTAATCGGGCTGATATAATGCGTTCAGACTGTTTCCCTGATAGCTTATTGTCGGGTCTACCCAATACTCCTGCCCGTTCAGGGTAAAGTAAGTAATGACATGATTAAACGCGCTATGCGTCGGTAAAAACTCATTAATATAGTCTCGCTTTTCGGTAGATACCAATGCAGGTTGCGCTTCGATTTCGAGTGCCTGAAGCAGGGTATTCAGCAACAGGGTTTTATCTTTACAATCACCAAAGCGTTTCTCATAAACCTGATGTGGCATATTAGGCTGATGCGAGTTCACGCCAAGCTCTAAGCCAAGATATCGGATTTCATCCTGAACAAACGTAATCGCCTGCTCAATAGCCTGTTCTTGAGGCAGTGCTTTTAGCTCATTGATATAAGCCTGTAACGGAGGGCTCAACTCCGTATCCACTTTAAATAATTCCGCCGCCCAGGATTGTACTTCAAGCCACGAGTTGAACTCAGTAAACTGAATATAAGGGAAAGGGCTAAACCAGCCAGGTAGTTCATTTTCGACGGTGTGCGCTATGCTGTTCTCCACACGTACCGTGTAGGTTTGCATGGTATCGCTTTGTTGGTGTTGCACCTGGGCACTTGAGTCGCCGAACACTTTATACGCCACTTTTTTATCGCCGGGCAGTGTCAGTTTAAAGGTCAGTAAATCCACCGCGACGCCCCACCCCAGATTATCGAAGTAACTGAAACGCTCTCCCAGGACCGGGTTTGTACCAGACAAGCTATAACTCACATCCAGTTCATCTCCAACCCGCACATCCTGAAGCAAAATCAGTGCATCAAACAAGCCTGAATACATGTTGTTTTGCTGATCATCTTCTGCATTGATCACTTTAATATCTTGCTGGTTTAGCTGATAAACTGCCTCACCTTCTCGCAGTATCGTGACGTTGTGAAATACCAGCTCCTGAAACGCAGGGTTAAACCGCACACGTACTGTGCTCCCTTCCTGCACCCCAGCAGCATCAGTAAATACATAGCGATTATGAGAAAAAGACGTCTGCTTTGTCACATCGTTCACCTGCTTGTCAACCAGCCGATAATGAAGTGGTTTATGCAGAGTATCTGGTAATTTTGCCAGAGCTTGTTTATCGGCCCAGTCAGGTGCAGGCATGATAGTCACATCCGGACGCTCACCCAATGCCCGGGCAGGGCTAATCCAAACCATCAAAACGATAGTCAGAGTGGTAAATAGCTGCTTCATAATACTCAACTTATTGTATTTTAATTAATTACTTCTGACCAACACGGTTTTCTGAATAGGCCTGAGTCCCCCACAGTGGCACGGTCGATAAGCTGTGCTTAAAGCTCCCTGAGGTCTCTTTGGTTGTATATGACAGGTACATCAGGGTTTGATGCTCAGCATCATAAATCCGTCTGACCTTCATGGATTTGAAAAACACGCTTTTAGACTGTTTGAACACCACTTCACCAGATTTGCTCTTATCTATTTGCGCTATCATTTGCGGTGTAATCTCCCCGGTCTGACGACAAGCAATGGAGCTATCGCTTGGGTCCGACAGACTAAGATCGGCTTCAATACTAGCAACATGGCAAGTAACACCGGTAACAACCGGGTCTGTCATGGAGTGCAACTTGATGTCTTTGAGTGTAAATAAACCAAGGGATACATCGCCGACTTCACTGTCTGAGCAGGCGCCTAGCAAGGTAATTAGAGGAAGCAACAGTAGTCTTTTTTTCATCATCTTTCCTGAGACGTGTGTGTTTCTAAAGTCTACCATTGTTGCACAAACCTGCTATCAAAAATATCACTCGGATTTAAATGTACTGGTATTTACCCAATACTGGTCTAACTTTATGAATCTATTCATCATAGCTCAAGGTAAACCATGGAACTGACAACCCTCTCAAAAGGCATTGCGCAAAAGCTCAAACTGCTCGTAGAACGTATTGAGCAAAGTGATATTCCGCCATCAATGCTGGACGAAACCCTTAACATCGCAACCTGGAATATTCGTGATTTTGGAAAGCGACCACGTAGTGAACTGGCGATTTCACTTATAGCGCGTACTTTGTATCAATTTGATTTAATTGCAATCACAGAGCTCAGAGATGACTTAACGGATTTTAAACGGGTGATGCGTCTGCTAGGGCCCGACTGGCAATTTGTGATCAGTGACTGGCAAAGTGACTTTGGTGGTAACTGGGAGCGCACCGCCTTTGTCTTTGACAAACGCATGGTGCAGTTTACCGGTCTGGCAGCCGAGGCGCAGCCCGACAGGCAGAAAATCGAGGGCCAATATATCAGCGAGCAATCCTGGTGGCGTGCGCCTTATATGGCTTCTTTCAAAGCGGGCAATTTTGATTTTATGATGCTGGCTATGCATGCGCGTTGGGGTACACGCCCCGGCCGGGAGCAAGAGCTTGCCAGCTTTGCTGAGTGGATCAAAAATCGCTGGATCGATAACGCAGATAGTGTATTTGATGAAGATCTCATTGTGGTCGGTGACTTTAACATACCCCGAATCGGTGACCGTTTTTATCAGGCACTTACCCACGCAAGTGGATTACAGATGCCGCTGGCTCTGGCCGATATCCATGACACCGCCGCAAGTGCCGGGAATAAGCGCTATGACCAGATTTTACACTGCGCCAGGCAAGCGTTTAGTTATGCCGATAAAGGCGGTGTGATTGACTTTGCCGCCGACGGTCTGATGGCTACGTTATTTGAAGAAAGTGGCATTCCCGAGAGCAAATGGACCTATGAGTTGAGCGATCACTTTCCACTTTGGGTGCAGATCAACACTAATAATGAGCTGGCCATACTGAACAGTATTATTCAGAGCGAGTAACAATACATTACCTGAACAATAGACAAGTATTTCATTTAATAGCACAATGCATTTTGACGAATGATACCCGTCTGCTTAATCGCGTTGTCAGCATTGAGGTATGGAATACTGTAGATGGCGCAGTAAATTGTGCCAGTACCTGTTTACAGATAAAGTGCCGAACGATGTATCTGGTGCTTTTGGCAGATCCCCCCCCAGACAGGCAGGATATTAACGCACTGTGTTGTGGTATTTTCGTTAACCAATTATAAGTGTACCCATGACTTCAATAAGGAAGAAGCAATGAATAACACGAAAACCTTCACATTAACTCTGATCTCGGGCGCGCTGGCGCTATGTAACATCCCTCAGGTACTTGCTGGCGCACAGTGTGATGTCGTCATTCCTTCAAGCCACCACTTAGTGGACGGTGACACACTCGGTATTGTTGCCGGCGATACGGTCTGTTTGGCTGCCGGTGAACGTGGCCCATTGCGCATTCGTAATGTGCATGGGGAAGCAGGCAAGCCCGTTTTGATCCGCAATGAAGACGGTACCGTCACAACGCGTCCATACGAGTATAGTATTGCCGTTGAGAAATCATCTCAATTGCGCATTACTGGTAGCCGCGATGAATCAGGATACGGTATGCGCCTTGGCGGTACGGTCGGAATTGGTGGACTGAGCGAGTATATTGAGATAGATAACCTTGAAATTTATCGCGCACGGTTTGCCGGATTGTTGATTAAAACCGATCCAACCTGTGACCCGGCTACCTGGCAGGAAAATTTCACTATGCGTGGGCTGCGCGTTCACCACAACTATGTTCATGACACTGAAACGGGCGAAGGTATGTACATCGGCTATACAGGGAAGAGCCGCAAGCTGGAGTGTGATGGTGTTGCAACCACAGTCTATCCTCATAAGTTGACCGATGTAGATATTTACAACAATACTCTGGAAAACATTGGTGCCGATGGTATTCAGCTCAACTCGGTGGCAGGCGATGCGACAATCCGCAATAACAAGATCTACCGTACCGGCGTCAGCCCGTTTGACCCTAAATATCAGAATACCGGCATTCAGGTTGGCGGTGACCATGTAGCGGTGACGGGTAACCTGATCTATCGCAGCGGTGGTAACGGTATGATGCTAGATGGTGATGGTCTGACAATCCATGATAACCGCATTCTGTATGCCGGAGAAAATGGTATTTTTGCTCGTAACCCTGCTCAGCAAGACAGCACTATAACCGGTGGTGACGCACACGTATACAGTGAAAATCTGATAGTCCATCCTGGCAGTTATGGCATCAAATTGTATGCAACGAACACGCAAACCCCGAACCTGATCAAAGAAAATACCATCGAGAACCATGGTCAGGTTGATGCAGCCAACCGCCCGATGACTTACTCTTATCTGAACAATAACGTGCTCAGACAAGAGCTGAACAATCGCCATTACGTGGTTGAGCAATAATCTATCTGTTCCTCTGAGTAGAGCATGTCCCATGCTCTACTTTGTTAAAGTCACAATTAATCCGTGACAGAGCTATTGGTAACGTATTGACCAAGTTCCGGGGTTTGATGAACCTTTGCGATCGCTTTTTGCAAACGGGCCAAGTCATCGCCTCTCAGGCGCTGCTGCTCAACATGTCTGAGCGACAACGGATTAATCGGTTTGCCATTTTTGTGCACCTCATAATGCAGGTGGCGAGCTTGCGACAATCCGGTGTTACCCAGATACCCAATCACCTCACCCTGTTTGACGCGAATACCCGGCTTCATGCCTTTTGCAACGCCTCTGAGATGTGCGTATAGGGTGTCATAGCCATTGGCATGACGGATCACCACTCGATTACCAAAACTGCCGCCCCACCCCGCTTTTTTTATGGTGCCATTACCCGCGGCAAAAATTGGCGTGCCAACGGGTGCGCCAAAATCCAGACCCGCATGCAAGCGGGTATAGCCAAGTATAGGGTGTTTGCGATTGCCGAACTTAGATGACAAACGCGCGCCATTTAACGGTGTTTTAAGTAAAAAACTCTGCGCAGGTCGGCCGTCAGCAAAGTAGAAGCCACTCAGGCCATTGCCCTCGTCATGATGATATACCGTTAGATCTTCACCCTGATTTTGTAGTCTGGCAAAGCGTAACTGACCTGGTTGCTCAAGCTTTTGATGTAGCCCATCTTTGACAACCAACACAGCCTTGTCAAACATCAGGGTAAGCACATCACCATGATGTATTTCACGCTGAAAATCGACAAAGTGGGAGAATACAGTAATCGCCTGATTCACTACATCCAAAGGCACAGCATCATTTACAGATGACTCGTATAGGCTCTGAGTAATGGCGACATCATGAATAGCCTGAGCTGAATGAGTATCAAGCTCATACAGACGCTTCTGCCATTCTCCTTCCATAGAAACACCCAGACGCTGCGCAAATCCGGTTGCCAACGTGACAGAACTCAGCTGACCCGCAGTCAGTCCGATTTTAACCTTTTGCCCAGTCGGAAGCTGGCTCAGATTAATTTCTGGCGCCATCAATTGCTGCAACTTAAGCGCCTGGCGCTCCTTCAGTCCGAAGGGTTTCAGCAAAGCAATAAATGACTGACCGGCTGCAAGCGTCAGGATCTTGTACTCGACCTCTGGTGCACTGTCACGCTCACTAGGTTGCACAGTCACGTTTCGATCAGTGGTGATTTGCAGTGCGCCGGGTTTGGCTTGTGCAATAGCCGACGTACATGCTGGCCCATTTTGTTCGCTCACCTGTAGCGGTAATTCAGACACAAGTGTGCTTAGCACCATACCCACAGGTATGGCGATCATCAGATGGTACTTCATGATTTAGTCCTTTGAAAATATGCTCAGCGGGTCAAGGCGCTCTCCGTCAGCCAGTATTTCCAGATGCAGATGTGCTCCTGTAACACGGCCACTGTCACCCAAAGTACCAACAATCTCTCCGGCTGAGACCCAGTCACCTGATGACACCGAAATACTATCCAGATGAGCATATAAGCTTTGATAGCCATTGCTATGCTGGATAAGCACAGTTTTGCCATAGTTTGCAGCCAGGCTGGTGTCATCTGCGACCAACACCTTACCCGTGGCCAGCGCACCCAGCGGGGTGCCTTTTGCGGCCACTAAGTCGAGTCCGCCGTGGGGTTTATGATTGCGAAAAGCCGACACATGACCAAAGTGAGCACTGATTTCATAGTCACTCATCGGCCACTGCCAGTTCGGTGCCTGAGGGCTAAGCAAAGGCTTAATCTGGTAAGAGATAAACGCGCTAAACACGCCTACCAGTAGGACATTTACAATGACAAAGCGGTGCCGCGCTTTAACCGGCTTCATTATTTGCACCAGCCGGTTTTTATAGTCTGCCAGCGACAGTGCCTCTGATGCAAATCCCGCTACAGCGTTTGGCGTTTTGTGTAATGTGCTGTGCTTCAGTGCATCCAGCAAAGTCGCCGCATACTGCTGGCGGCTAATGCCATAGTGCTTTATGGTCTGGGCATCACAGCGCGCTTCCATGGCATTGATGAATGCCGACTCCATTTTGCCAATAGCCGGATTGAACCAAAACAAACATCTCACTAACTGCCACCCCATAATGGCAATATGGTCTTTGTGGGCAAGGTGCGTGACCTCATGCAACAGCAAGGTCTGCTGTTTGTGCAGAGGTAAAGTAGTGAAATACCGGGGCATGACAATCACTGGCTTACGCACGCCGGTTGCAAACGCCGTGCAATTAAGCGGTAATACGTAAACAGGCACTTGCCGACCATTAACACGTGATAAAGGTGCAAGTGGTTCACAAAGGCTCGCCTGAAGTGGCTCAGCACTGGCCATTAAAGCGCGCAAACTGGCAAGCCTGTTAAGCAACTGCGCTCCGTTTCTGATACTTTGCATTGCAACCAGCAATATCAGTGCAATAAACACCCACAGCCAGTTCCATTCGTATTCAGAATCCAGTAATAGTTCAGTGCTTAGTTGCAACTTTCCCGTCTGTTCACCAAAGTCATGAAGTATCACAGGGATCGTTCCGTTTAGCGTCATATCTGGCAGCGGTATGAAGGGCACAAAACTCAGGGCCAGCAAAGCCCACCATAAACCGGGAGATGCCGGGTGATAGCGAGTTAAAAAACGGCCAACCTTTACCAGGGCAGCACTCACAATACACCATAGTAGCAGTGACCCTAAGACTGCAAATAACATTGCCAAAGTCATACTACTGTCCTCAATTATCCTGCTTAGACAAAGATTCCAGCAGATGCTCCAATTCGTCTAGCTCCTGTGACTCAATCAGACGACTGTCGGCAAACATGGCTACCGGCAACGGCCCATCCAGTTCAAGTACATTTTTGGCAAATTCCTGTGCATAGGCTGCCAGCGTGGGCACTTTTTCTACCCTGGCTGTGTAGGATTTTTTATTGCCTTGCTCTCCGATGGCCAGCAAGCCTTTATCACCCATGCGCTCCAGGGTTTTACGTGTTGAGGAGTAGGACCAATTGAATCGCTCTGCGATAGCATCGTGAATTTCTTTAGCGGTGCGAGGCTCCTGTTGCCACAGCAGTTTGAGGATTTCTAATTCAGTGGTATTGGGTTTCATATTGTGCTGTTTTTCTTTTTATGTGACATATGTCGCACTTTAACAACAAAAAAGGTGCGACACAAGTCGCACATTGATTAATATACCTTAAATAATGCCTATTTACTGAAAAGTCGCGGCGTGTTCATTTTTCTGCACCTGCTTGCGATATTGATTTGGAGTCGTCCCAGTCACGGATTTAAAGGCTCTGGTGAAAGGTCCAACTGAAGCAAACCCACTTTCCAGTCCGATCACCAGTACCGGCCAATGTTGATTTTCAGGATCCTGCAACAGTTTTTGTGCATGCTCTATTCGCAGCCGATTGATATACTGGTTAAAGTTGGCTTCTTTTAGTTGCGGTTTAAGTGCACGGCTCACCCTGTACTCAGGCACATCAAGCGCTCTGGCCAAATCAGCAACTTTCAGGTTAGGTTGCAGATAGCACTGCTCCTCATGAATAAGCCTGTTAAGCGTATCAAGTAGCGGGCCACCGTCGTCGCTACAATTTACCGATCCTGTATTAGATACGGCACGAGACTCTGACACTGAACCAGATTGACCGTGATTTCCGGATAAACCAAAGCGCCACAACAACTGAACTTGCGTGCTAACAAGAACAAACAGGGTAATGATTGAGATAGTCCAGTCTTTTAACTCCGGCGATTGAATAAAGTAAGGCTGCATCGATTTGCTCACCCCCACAGCCAGACCAAAGGTGGCCAAAAATAACATGCGCTGTGCCTTTTCCGCTCTGGTGCTATCATTAAAGCCCCTACATCCCTCCCAGAAAGTCAGTACCAGTACGCAAGATGAAAGCAACGTTGTGAGCTCAGACAATACGCCGGTCAATACCGTGAAACGGCTCTCGACAAACAACCATTGCGCATTGGCAAATAAGTAACCCTGCTTAATCACCACCAGCAACGCAATGACTACAGCCAGAGCGATGTGGACCAACCCAATCGGTTGGTGTTTACGAAACATACTGCGGGCCAGCAACCAATAGCAGTTACACGTTGCGCACGCTCCCATGCCGATGAGATATTGGTAGGCACCGACCGAATGGCCGGTAATTTTCTTCGCGGCAATCATCGCCAGCGAACCACAAAATACAGCGAACAGTATATGTGCCGTTTGTTTGTGTTTGACACTGAGTTGCATCAATAAGCAAGTCAGGCAGGTTGCCAGTGCCAAATAATGAAAAGATACCAGGGTCATAAATGAAGTACTCAATGTGATGCGCTATAGTGATCATAATTACTTCACCCAGATGCTTCAATGTGCGGTTGTAAGAAAACATTACAAAGCGCATATTTAAACTTCGACAAAAATAGTCAAAACCATGTGCCGACTTTCAAATACGGTGCGACGACTCACGAATAACATGCCACATTAGCACTTAAATCAAACAGTTAAATTGTGGTGATTAACATGCTAACCTTATTAAAAGAACAGATCGTGCCGTCACTTTCGGCAGATAACGCCCTTCAGGGATCCCTCAAAACCTGGATTGTGATCGCGCTTCTCGGCCAGTGGGCCTTCGCGATTTATATTCTCAGTCTTTACGCACTTCCTTTGCTCATTGGGGCAGCAGAACAAGCCGACAAAGTTTCTCCGACTCAGGGGTTTGACAGTACAGGCAGTTTTAACTCTTTTATGTTTTTTGGCCATATCATTCCAGCTGCGTTTATGGCTATCAGTGGTATTTTCCAGCTGTCTCCCGGTGTGCGTAAGAATTACCCTCGTTTTCACCGGTACAATGGCCGAATGTTTTTGTTTTTTGGTTTATGTGGAGCGCTGACTGGTTTGTATCTTTCCTGGGGAGTGGGTATCCGCCTCAGTGACATAGGTGCACTGGGTGTCACACTCAATGGCCTGTTGATACCCGTATTTATCCTGCTCGCCTGGCGCAGTGCGGTAAATAAACAGTTTGCGGCGCACCAGCGCTGGGCCGTCCACAGTTTCATTCTGGTTAACGGCGTCTGGGCATTTCGCCTGTTTCTGATGGGCTGGTATGTGATCAACCAGGGCCCCAATGGTAACACCCGTAATCTGGATGGCCCGGCGGATATTACCTTGTCGTTTCTGTGTTACCTGTTACCCATGTTCATTGCCGAGCTCTATTTCTGGGCCAAAAAACGCCGCACAGACACAGCTAAATGGCTCGCTACGGGTGCCATCAGCATCGCCGTTGTCATTACATTGATTGGCGTGGGCGCCGCGACCATGATGATGTGGAGCCCCCGAGTCATGATGATTTTCAATACTCTGTTCTGACAACCAGCTTAAACCGGGTAACTTGACTTTACCCGGTTCTGCTTATATCCCTAAATACATGTGTTCGTTTAAAAAATTGACCTCCGACAATGACCCTTTTATCAATCTTGGTACTTTTGATGGAGGTAAAATTAGGTGGCCAGCTCGTGCCTTAAGCAACATGCCACCGCCATGGGATTGAGTATGATGGATACACTGCAACTCATAGGTAGCCTTCTTGGCGGCCTTGGAATTTTTCTCGTTGCCATAGGCATGATGACTGACGGCCTGAAACTTGCCGCAGGATCATCGCTACGTAAAGTACTGGCCACCTGGACCAAAACACCACAGCGCGGTATTGCATCTGGCTTTTGCATGACCGCACTGGTGCAATCGTCCAGCGCGGTAACCGTTGCCTCACTTGGCTTTGTTAATGCGGGCCTGATCACGATGCACCAGGCGCTGGGCATTGTTTATGGCGCTAATGTTGGCACAACCATCACAGGCTGGCTGGTTGCCGCTGTCGGATTTAAATTTAACATTCAAGCCATAGCCCTGCCGTTGATTGGCATAGGCGCACTGATGAAACTATTGCGCCCGCAATCCAGGCTTGCTTCAGCCGGCCTGGCGCTGGTTGGCTTTGGCTTGTTTTTTATTGGTATCGATATTCTTAAAGGCGCATTTGAACATGTAGTTGCTACTTTTGATCTGAGCCAGTTCACTGCCGAAGGACTGACTGGCATGCTGGCGTTTTTACTGGTTGGCATTGTGGTGACCACCCTGACTCAGTCATCCAGCGCGTCCATAGCTTTGACCATTACGGCAGCAGCCAGTGGCATGATTGGCCTTTACGCAGCCGGCGCTATGGTGATAGGTGCAAACATTGGCACTACCTCTACTTCAATACTCGCTGCCATTGGCGCCACATCCAACGCCAAGCGCGTCGCCGCTGCACAGGTTATATTTAACGCGCTCACCGCTCTGGTGGCCTTTGCCATTTTACCTGTGCTGTTTTATCTGATCACCGAGATCACTGGCTTTTTCAATCTGACCGCCGATCCGGCGCTGTCACTGGCGCTGTTCCATACTCTGTTTAACGTGCTGGGCGTGATGCTAATCTTTGGGCTCAACAACCGCCTGGCAGGCTTCTTAATGAAGCGCTTTTGCAGCGCCGAAGAAACCGCCTCCCGACCACGATTTTTGGACAAAACCATTGCACAAACACCCGCCCTGGCAACCAACGCATTGCTCCTCGAAACCAAATTAGTTGCCGATAAAATACTGGCGCAGTACGAAAAGTCCCGTCAACCTCTGGATAGCCTGGCCATTGAACAAGCGATCCAAACCATTCAGAAGCTCTGTCAGCATATTGGCAGCTTTATTGTCACCGTGGAGCAGTCGGCCCTGTCGGAAGAAACCACTGGCCTGCTGGCAAAGCTGATGCGCGTTGAGCACTACCTGTTTACCTGTAGCCACTGTGTTGAAAAACTGGCCCACCTGCAGCCACAAAGACAACTGGCCGAACACCCAGAATTACACGCCCAGCTTCAGGAATATCAGTCGCAACTGGGGCATTTTATGAAAACCAGTCTGACAGCCGAGTCGATGAGTGAAAGCACCTTGAACACCGCACTTGAACAGTTGCAGCAGCTGCATGACGACGTTAAGGACGATCTGATCCTTGCCGGTACCAACGCGACCCTGCCAATTGACAATATGGTGGTCAACATCAATGGCCTGTCCGATATGTGGCAGCTGACACAGCAATGGCAAAAAGCCATGTTATTGTTATATTTGATAGAAGCGCAATTGAGTCCGCAGAAAGGCACCAGCAGTACGGGGACTTAAATCCCCCTCGACGGAGTACGTGCCTGGCAAACGTCGTAGCAACAGGAGCAAGGCATGGCATGGCATGGCATGGCATGCCATGGCATGGCATCAGTATGGGGAGAGTATGCGGCTTGGGCAGGCATTGTCTTTTGCCTGTGTCAGTCGGCGATGTTTTCGGGGCTGAACCTGGCGTTTTTCAGCCTCAGTCGGTTACGCCTTGAGGTAGAAGTTGCACAGGGCAACCCAGCGGCAAAAACCATCTTAACACTGCGCGAGGATTCTAATTTTCTGCTGACAACGATTTTGTGGGGCAATGTCAGCATCAATGTGTTGCTCACTTTACTGTCGGACTCTGTGATGGCGGGTATGGTGGCCTTTGTGTTTTCCACCGTGTTTATCACTTTATTTGGCGAGATTGTGCCGCAAGCTTATTTCAGCCGTAACGCCATGCGTATGGGCGCGCTGCTGGCACCTGTACTTAAGTTCTATCAGTGGCTGCTCTATCTGGTTGCCAAACCTTCAGCCGTGTTACTGGACAACTGACTCGGCAAAGAAGGCACAAATGGGTGATCCTGGCCAATGAAGCCCGTCAGCCTTTGCTGGTGATGGATGCCGATGGCCTGCTGCGCGCCGCGCTGTTTAATACAGAGCAGCCCTTCGAGCCCTACGAATTTTGCCTCAGGCCCCTGATTATCCACAGCAATGACATGAACCTGGGCGATGTGCTTAAACATCTTAAATCTGCCGAACCCCTGGACCCGGACCACGACGGTGACATAGAAATTGACGTGGTGCTGGTGTGGACCGACCAACCCCGCATCATCACCGGCACGGATATTCTTGGTCGTTTATTAAAAGGCACTGGAGAAGTGGCAACACAGACTCAAATTGAGCCAGCTACAAGGCGTCACTATCTGTCTTGACCTCAGTTGGCCTGTGCTGATGCGACCCAAGACAACTATAAACGTTTATTTGCAACTTTATGCCCAGTCCAACCATTCCTTACAATCAACAGAGTGCTTTTTAACCAAAAACACCACCATCACTGTCATGATGGTGGTGTTTTCATTTTCACAGGGAAAAATAAATTTCCTTAAAGGCTAGTGCTTTCTGCGACGGGTGAACAACACCAAAGACATCAGCATCAGCGCGAATGAGCCAACTGAACCACTGTCTTTTTCTGGCTGCTTAACTGTCACTTTGATGCTTTCCGTTGATGATGCACCCAAGGAATCCGTGACGGTAACGGCAAACTCAAGTACTTCGTCCTGATTGACTGAAGGTGCCGAAACGCTCAGTTTCGTATCGCTACTCGATACACTGACACTTTTGCCAGATAACTGCTCCCAGCTAAATGTTAGCGTATCTCCTTCTGGATCGACTGAAATCGCGTTCAGTTCAATGTTCTCGCCCGATGTTACCGAAGTAGACTCAGCTGTTAATGTAATCTGAGGTGCCTGGTTTTCAACAATCGCAACAGCGACTCGTCGTCTTGATTCTCCACCCAACTCATCTTCTACAACGAGTTCATAAATAAAAGTTTTCCCAATATCCGCTTTATCAGCCTTGAGCTTTACAATGGCTGTCTCGCCAACATTTATTGGCTCCCCCCCTGTGCGTCTCAACCAGGTGAAAGATAAGGCATCGCCTTCAGGATCTGTGGTGCCACTTGCATCTAAGGTAAAGTCAAAGCCGCCTCTTACATCGAGTTTCGTTTGGGCAACCTTAAGCACCGGGAGCTTGTTTTCGTCTATGGTGACGGAAACGCTTTGTTTAGAGGTTGCACCATATTCGTCGGTGGCTGTTACCTGATAAATACGAGTCTGCGTTTCGCTTACAGCAGGCGCGATAGCTTTAAATACCTCGTCTGTACTCAATACCACCTCAGGTGCCGTCATGTCCGTCCAGGCCAGGGTATAGCTGTCCCCTTCGGGGTCCATTGTACCCGTTGCATTAAAGTTGATGCTCATCCCACTTCTTACCCTGAAGCTGGTTTGTGCCAGTTTGATAGACGGGCTCAGGTTTTCACGCATTTTGACGTTGAATGCTTTCAGTGCAACATTATCAGTACCTTCACTAACTGAAGCATCTTTAACGTATTCAAATACCACTGTGTTGAGTCCAGGATTGAGATCAAACGATGCTTTGTCATAAGCGAAGTACTGACCTGAACTCTTCAAGACTCGCTCACCGTTAATGTAAACACTGAAAAAGTCATAGGCATACTCCGATGACAATAGGTATTCGAAATCAATACCCAATGCTAAACCATGGTCAATTTCAGCGATCAAGACTGACTTTTGAGACGATTCAGTCAGGTTGGGGTTTTCTTCTTGATCTGATATGTCACCACTGATTAAAAGTGGTATTTTAGCGCTCCCCCCAGCATCATCTTCGCCGAGCAACCAAGGTACATCACCGCCAGTGTACCACTGTGTTGTGGGCTCAGAAGACATATGCGTATTAATATCGGCATCGCTCGCAGGCACTTTCACATAATTAAAGGTGCTGCTTCTCGATGCTATGTCCTGACTTGCGAGCTCCGCGACCAAGGTGAATTGGCCTTCTTTGGTACTGTCTGATGGCATTATTGACACATGACATTGCTGACCTGGCTCTACCAGCTCTGCAGTACAATTTTCTGATCCAATAAACATTCCGTCATTGTGGTCTGTGAGCTGAAAACCTGTAATTTGCACTGGGTCTTGCGACTTGTTCTTTAAGCTAACAGACACGTTGGCACCCGGTTTATCCGCAATCATTGTCTCTGCAAATTCAAACCCTACATAATGCTGGTTTAGATTTACCCAGGTGTTTAGCATGGCGACATCAGCGTATACACCAGGCTTATTTGGGGCAGCACATCCTTCTCCCCAGCTGACAACTCCTACCTGAAACCACTGATTGTTCCGGTTGACGATGAGGGGGCCACCACTATCCCCCTGACAAGAGTCTTTGCCACCTTCATCAAAGCCGGCACAAATCATATTTTCAGAAATACCGCCATTGTAGTGCTCAGCGTCATTACAGACGTCGTTTGAGATATAGGGTACATCCACTTCATGCAATTGCTCTGGTGATGGGCCACCTGAGTACAATGCCCCCCACCCCATGACTTTAAAGGTCTCCCCCACGACATAACTGTCTTTAAGCGCATCATCAGCCAGCTGGATTGGCTCGATCCCCTGAACTGGCTTCTCAAGGGTCAATATGGCAATGTCATTGTTATATGTGTAGGTATCATGATACCGCTCATGCATTACGATGTCGGTCACATTATAGACCTCCCACTGGCTCTCAACAGTGAGGTCATGACCGCCAAATTTGACCGAAAAGTCACTGATATTCCATGCCTCAACACAATGTGCTGCGGTCAGCACTTTATTCGGTGCGATTAAAGATGAGCCGCAATGATGACCACCGTAAAGCTGCAGACTGCCCATAAAAGGGTAAGCAAATGGTGTTGTTTCTCCACCACCAACGATACGAACATCATTCATTGCGCCACGCAGTTTTAGTGGCTGCTTTTCCTTAATTGCAGCAACTCCACTAAATGTTGCTGATGCTAACGTGACTAAGAGTATTTTTTTAATTGTCGATTCCATGCAATTTTCCTATTTTCCTGATTTGAAACTTCTTATTACTTTAAGTCTGCCTTCAACAAACTATCACAAAAAGTTCCTAAATTTAACACAGAATACCTGCCCGAACCTAGTCAGGTTAAGAAAACAACCAACACACCAGTGATATTCGCAATCTGCGATTGATAACGACTCTGTACAACTCATATCAACTTCACCCTATAAGGTGCTGGCCCCTGCCATTGACTCAACTTTTGCTCGTATCCAGTAAATAGTTTCAATAGCACCATGGCTGACAAGCCCAGAAACTTTCTGTCAAAGCACGAAAACTGAGTTTTTCATGTTATTATTTTGTTGCATTTTGTATAAGCCGAGGTCACCAAAATAAGCCTTACAAAACCTCTAATGGATATACAGATCTATGCAACAGGGTTACTCCGTTCACTCAGTTAAATGTAACGGCTACTTTCTCATTGATTAAAGGAATAGAAAAAATGAAACAAACCGCACGACATCTGTGTTTAATGTTACTGATTATGGCCAATGGTGCACTGGCCAATGTAAGCTCAAGCAGGCTCGTCGCCTACTGGCCTGGTACGACCGGGAACGACGCCTCAGTTAACAATCATTACGCCTATTTACAGGGCGGTAGCGCTTTTCAAGCAGGCAAATATGGCATGGGCTTTTATTTTGACGGTGTTAACGGCCACGTCAGAGTCGAAGACAGTGATGCCTGGCACTTTGCCGATCATGACTTTACGATCAGCTTTTGGCTTAACCCCTACGCCTATAATTCAGCCTACACGCGTATTTTAACGCAGTGGCAATGGAACGGAGGGAGTAACCGGGCCTGGGAAATGTATATCCACAATAGCAAGCTGACGTTTTCTGCCAATGGTGCCTTTAGTCTTACATCCAATCGTACCATTGCACTGAATCAGTGGCAGCTCATTACGCTTGTTCGTGAAAATGGCGTCGCAACGCTTTACATCGATGGCGTTGCAGACACCAACGTGAATAACGCAGGCGCAATGATGAATAACTCCGCAACCGCTCTGTTAATGGGTGCGGTTATGGACAGAGATGGTGTCACCGCACATGCTGGCGACATGTTCAGCGGAAAAATGGATGAAATACGCGTTTATCACAGAGCGCTAAACGAGACGGAGATAGATTCACTGGCTAACCCGTACCCCGCAGACCCTGTTTCATGGCAGCCAGAACCCAATACCACCTCACACTATTATCCAGCTGCAACCAATTGTGATATGGAATACGAAGCTGTAACGCCTATCGCCCATGCCTATCGTGGCAGCTATAAAGTACAACGTGGCAGCACTATGTCCTGCGTTTTACCTGTTAACCCTGGCAAATTTGTCGAGCGAATAGTACTGGACCACAACCCTCACGAGATGGCCAGTAAACTGTGCCGGGTCGGCTTTATGCATGCTTCCTATGCCACCACAGCACAAAATACGAATGCAATGACACTGACAAAAGACGGTGGGATCGTAGATGTCTGGGTGTACGAAGATCTAGGCTCGGAAACAGGGTATAACAATGGCCACCCACATAATGCGCTCGTTTTAACCTGCTATCACGAACCTTTTACTGGCGATTCCTGGATCCGCTATGGCGTGATCCGGGTAGATTACGCCGTCGAGTAATGTTATGAACCTGAGCCCAGTCTGGCAGCTGGGCTTTATCCTGATGGAAACTTGCCACGCATCTCTCAAAGCTCGCAACCCCTTCGCGTTTTATGACGCTCGATTCGGAATGATGTTAATCTCTACTCTGCGATTTTGTGCTCTGCCCTGCTCAGTATCATTGCTGGCAATAGGTTGAGACTCCCCTGCACCTTGAGTGTGTATACGGTCAGGGTGTATCTGAAGGGGCAATAGCGACTGTTTCACACTGTTGGCACGCTGTTCAGAGAGTATCTGGTTAAACCCCGCAGCGCCTGTTGAGTCAGTATGACCAATAATGGATAGCAAGGTCTTGTCGTATTTGTGCATTACTCGAGCAATTCCTGCCAGTGTTTTTTGAAACCCGGGGTTAATAACTGACAGACCTGTAGCAAAGGTGATATTTGAGGGCAACACCAGGCGTATTTGCTCGCCATCTCTGACTACTTGTACCCCCGAGCCCTCTAGCGCATCATTAAATGCGGCCTCCTGTTCGTCCATATAGTTTCCAATTGCCGCACCGGCAATGGCCCCCACAGCTGCGCCAATGACAACACGCTTATCCTTGTGATTACCAGTTGCTTTTCCTAGCACTGCGCCTGCCGCTGCACCTATCGTTGCACCTTTACCTGTGTTGCTCATTTCACATCCAGATAATGCGATTATTACGCCACCGCCTAGCAGTATTTTATTCATTCTCATGCTCATTCCTGACCCACTTTATTGTGCGAATTATCACAACAATAAGTTAACTCGTGCTGAAGCGGTGGTGAGCAGAAGTACAATTCGCATTTTCGCAAAATCGTATCCAGGTATCTGTTTATACATTGCATGATAACCAATGAACGACGACGCAGCATGATGAGGTTTACTGGCCAAAACATGCTTTTCGAGACAGAGAGTAACGGTTTTGCTAGGATGTTGCCTTTGCCTGCATAACCACTGGAAAAAGCCTTTGAAATTGCTATTTGTATCTCGCCTGACTGCATTATTAACGCTGCTATTTACGATTGCAGGTCAAGCCGCCCCTGTCTATGTTCAGGCAGGGCCCGGGAGCTTTAATCACGCAGCATTAGATTTGCTTGAAAGCCGTCATGATGATGCTTACCATCGTCTGTATTCCGGTACACCGGAAAATACCTATGCCGCAGCAGTAACGGAAACGGCCTGGGCTTTCAGCGCGTTGGCCAATTCAACCATCAATGGACAGCTGGTCCCAGCCATTGTTAAGGCGATGCGCAACTACAAGGTCACCGAACTCAGCGCGGCGGTTCGCATGCCCATTGAAATGTGTGTCTTTGGCGTAGACCAGGCAAGTCCAATAACACATGTGGCCTCTCACCCTGCCGCCCTGAAACAAATTGGTCAATGGCTTAACACACATCAACTACAAACCATTCCCGTGCCCAAAGGCACCAATGAAGCAGCCCGCTTGCTGGCACAAGGCCTGTTTGAACACGGAACTGTGGCCGTGGGCAGTTGCGCACTTAATTCGGTCTACCCTGAGCTGACCCTGCGCGAAGTGGGTATTCAGGACAACGCAGACAACCACACATTATTTGCACTGATGAAGATGGAAACAAGGCCTGAGCAAATCAGCGAGGACGAAGCGCGTTCAGCTTTGGCACAAGTCGTAAATCAGGCGAATGTACTGGTTAAAACACGGACAGACTCTGCTCAGGTACTGTTCTCACATATCAATCGGCGTCTTGCTCAGATGCAGAGCGTGGCACTGTTTAAAGCACACAAGCAAAGATCCATTGAAGATTTATCTCGTGAAGCCGTGGTGCTTTCTAAAGCGCAGGAACAAGCCCGTCAGCAATGTCTGGACACAGCCAGCGTGGAAGCGTTTTTCCAGGCACAAATGGACGCAGCCAAGGCTATTCAATACAGATACCGAGCGCAATGGCTAGCCGAGGGTGTACCCGATAAAGACGCCGATCTGGTTCAACTGAGAAACACTCTCAATCAGTTAGGCGCGGCCATACTTGAAGTGCTGACTCATCACCTTGCTCAACACGGCAATCTTACCCCGGAACTAGGGCCCATGTTTAATGCGGAGCTGGTTACAGCCAACCTGTCCAAACACGATAAACGAAAGCTCTACGAAGCACTGCAAAACGTGCGCAGAATTGAGAATTGTCAGGCTACGAACTAACCTGAAAGCGATTTTATCTTCTACAGGCCCGATTAACGGGCCTGTAGTGGGGCTAATTAAAGTGTATCATCCAGCCATTTGAAGAATTCACGCTGCCAGACAATGCCATTTTGTGGTGACAGGACCCAATGGTTTTCTTCCGGGAAGTAAAGAAAACGACTTTTCAATCCACGCAATTTTGCAGCCTGGAATGCCTGGATCCCTTGTTCCAGTGGTACACGATAGTCTTTGCCGCCGTGGATAACAAACATAGGGGCATCCCACTTATCTACATAGCTGATTGGGTTAAAGGCGCCATAAGTTAAATCGGTCGCGGCGTTTTTATCCCAGTATGCACCACCGAATTCATGATCAACGAAAAACACTTCTTCTGTACTGCCGTACATGCTGCGCAAATCAAAAATACCACAGTGTGCAATAAACGACTTGAAGCGACCATCGTGATTACCCGCTAAGTAAAAAGCCGAGTAGCCACCAAAGCTGGCGCCCACTGCAGCAATGCGCTTTTTATCTACATAAGGCGCTTTTGCCACTTCATCAATGGCATCAAGGTAATCCTGCATTACTTTACCACCCCAGTCCTGGGTGATGTCTTCGTTCCATTTAACGCCATGACCCGGCATGCCACGGCGATTTGGCGCAACCACAATATAACCTTGTGACGCCATCACCTGAAAATTCCAGCGGAAAGAGTAAAACTGCGACAGCGCCGACTGCGGGCCACCTTGCAGATACAGTAAAGTCGGGTACTTCTTGGACTCATCAAAGTTTGGTGGATAGATAACCCAGGTCAGCATATCCTGGCCATCTTTTGTCTTAACCATCTGCTTCTTAACCGTGGGCAGATCCAGACCCGCATAAAACGCGTCATTCACTTTGGTCAATGCGGTTAGCTTTTCGCTCTTCAGATCAAAACGATAGATTTCTTTCGCTTGGTTCATGCTGTTGCGCGTTACCACTAACTGCTTATCCAGTGCCGCTACAATGCCGTTAACATCGAACTGACCTTTGGTGAGCTGTTTAATGGCTGGCCTGGCTTTAGGGTTGGTGGTTACTGAAACCCGGAATAGCTGAATGGTGCCATCGGTTGGTGCCACAAAGTAGATGTGCTTACCGTCATGACTCCATTTAAAGCTGTTTACTGTGCCATCCCAGTGTCTGGTCAGGTTAATATCTCTATTTTTAACTCTGACGATGATGTCATTCTTATCAGCTTCGTATCCTGGTGTGGTCATCTGTAACCAGGCAAGGTGGCCTTTTGGCGAGAAAGCCGGATATTTGTCATAGCCTGGGTTATCTTTAGTCAGGTTTATGGTCTGTTGACTTGCCAGGTTATAACGATAAATGTCGGTATTGGTGCTGGAAACATACTCAGCGCCAGTGAGCTTTTTGCTCACATAATAGATATTTTCGCCTTTAGGACCCCAAATGTAGTCCTTCGCACCACCAAATGGTGAAGTCGGACTGTCAAAGGGCTTTCCTTTCATGATGTCGACTTTCTGCTCAGTTTTTAAATCCTGATAGAAAACATGCTTATAGCTACCATCTTTCCAGGTGTCCCAGTGACGATAGTTCAAATCGTCAAACACGTACGCATTTGCCTGAGTGAGCGCTTTGTGCCTGTCGCTTGCCAGTACTGCCTCAACTTCCACAACTTCGTGGAACAATTTTTTACTGCCATCAGGAGAGATCTTGTCGTCTGACAACAGTCCCTGATAGGCGTCTAAAAGCTTAGAGGCGCCCCCTCTTAACGGCACCTGATAGACCTTGCTGGCAAAATTATTCTGCTCGACACTGGGCATTGTCACTTTATAAATGACATGCGTTTTATCTTTGTTGAGCCCCAACGCACTGACACGTTTTACCTGCCAGAGTTTTTCCGGCGTCATCACCTCTTTGGCGGCAACACCGGTTGTTACTGCCAGCCCCAGACCAGCACATACAAGAATTCGCTTCATCGCGACACACCTCCCAAAATTGAATCCGCTGTAGACTACCTAAATCAGCAGAAACTTAAAAGGGATAGCGATAAGCGGCACTCGCCACAACAGCCAATACATCTGGAAAACACAAAATATGGCAATCCAATAACACCTGGCTATATTGAAAGTGCGCTTGTACCTGTAATCTGCGCCTTCCCTCCGACTAAGACTTTAGATACCCTCAGTCCATTTGACTCAACCGATGCCGTAATGCGCGAGGGACATCCCATCACGCGGCCCTGTTCAAAGGTAAAGTGATTGGACTGACTGGGATAAACATATTTAGTCAGATAGCACGCCAACGCACCACAGGCACTTCCGGTGGCAGATTCTTCGGGTATCGCAAATAAAGGCGCAAAATTGCGACAGCGTGCCGTGAACGTCTCACCTTCATCGCACAACTCAAACGCATGTAAGCCAATGACGTTATGCTGACGAGAAAAGTTGCTAAGCGCTTTATCATTGACCTTGAGCTTATCGAGATGCCCACTAGGTACAGGCACTATAATGTCCGCCAAGCCAGTTGAAATAGCCTCAATGGGTAACTGAGTCGACGCTAATATAGACGTATCAAGCCCGATTAAGGCTGATATTTCGGCATAGTCGAAGCGCTTAAGATACTGCGGCAAATTTTGCGCCATCACAATGTGCCCATCAGGCTCTATTGTTACACCAAGCTGACCTGCTTTGGTGCTTTGCACGTAATGCCCCTGAGTGATCAGGCCCTGCTCCAACATCACAGAAAACGCGGCCACGGTAGCATGACCACAAAAATCGACTTCAGTTGCGGGTGTAAAGAAAGTCACTGTAAAATCAGCGTCGCTGGCTGCTGACACAAAGGCGGTTTCCGAAAAACCCACGGACTGTGCGATGGCCAACTTTTGCTCGTCTGTCAGTCCATCGGCCTGCAACACCACGCCAGCAGGGTTTCCTCCTGCGCCTTGCTCTGTAAAGGCATTAACCAAATATACGTTGAGTTGATGCAATCGACTTCTCCCTAATTTAAGGGGCGGGCACTGCCACACTCTGTTACTGCCCCAGTTACTTAATCATTGAATTGCGCTCTGGTCACCCACCAGCAAAGCAAAGAGCCTGCGGTCACCATGCACACCCCCTGCATAAAACTCTGCGTCAGTACCAGCCCAAGGATCAGCGAAGACAAAGCAGTTGAAAGTACCGGGGTGAAATAAGATAGGGTCGCCAGCAAAACCATGTTGCCACCAATAATGGCATAGTTCCATAACGCGTATCCACTGCCCAGTGCTACTCCTGATATCAGGAGTAAACCAACAGATTCCATGGTCAACACCATAGGGGTTTCACCGCTGGCTGTATACTTGACCCACAAACTCATCGCCGTCAGCAAAAAGAACAAAGTAATCGCGTTTTGTCCATTGGCAATACGTTTGGTTAAAACACAGTACACAGCCCATAGAAATGCACCGGTCAATGCCATTGCATAGGTCGTTGGATTTGATGCAATATTTGCCATTAGCTGTTCAGGTGTCATACCTTGTTCACCCGTGATACTCCAGGCAACTCCAAAAAAGGCCAGCAAGATCCCCGGATATACCCAGATACTGCTCTTTTTGCCGCTGGTAATGACCGCCATCAACACCGTCAGTGCAGGCCATAAGTAGTTGATCACCAGCATCTCCAGCGCCTGCTGGCGGGTGTTTGCCATTGCAAGTGCCAGCGCCAGGCAAATTTCATAGGCAACAAACAGGCTGCCCCCAATCAATACGTAACGCGGCGAATATTCACGTAATCTTGGTACACCCATGACCAGAACCAGAAATACAGCCGCGACGGTGTAGATAGAAGCTGCACCACCTACCGGACCCAGCATTTCAGTCACTGCACGAACCAATCCCATAACGGCGCTCCATAAAACAATCGCAGCGACGCCCGCCAGCGTGTATTGATATGACCTATTCATGATTTTGATATTTAAAGCTCCGAAGCTGAAATTGAAATGCACCTGCACACACTGACGTCTCGAAACCGCGTCAGGCTAAACAACAGGGCGAAAGATACCTTGCCACACTTGCAGATATCAAACTTTTTAATGCCCAATTTCCCGGCACTTAAGTGAAACATCGGATAAATTCGCCCACTTACCGCGTATCTATTCCAAAAGGTGTTACAACATATCATAAATAGGGTTTGTACTGAGAGGCTGTTTAACTCGCTCACAGGTGTGTGAACGGCCAACAACAATAACGAGTAGAGTACTAAGCCAATGACTAAGCTTTCGATTTTGACGTCTTGTATCGCACTTGCCCTGACAGGTTCGGTATTTGCAAAAGGACCCGGCGAGCAAGAGATAAATAACACGCTCACCTATCAGGATATATTCAACATTGAATACGCCGCCAATCCCGTGGTCATGCCAGATGGTAAACAGGTTGTCTATGAGCGACGCAGCATGGATATCATGACTGACAGCCTGAGAAGAAACCTGTGGACCGTGTCTCTGGACGGTAAAAAACACTTACCTTTGCTATCAGATACCAAAAACCACTTCAACCCGGTATTTTCGCCGGATGGCACCAAGATGGCATATCTGTCCAGTAAAGAAGGAAAAGTTCAGATCTATCTACGCGACCTGGAGTCTGGCCTTACTGCACGAATCACAGATGTCAACATGACGCCAAGTAACATGAGTTTCTCTCCTGATGGTAAGCAGCTGGCTTTTTCAATGTTTACGCCTGGTAAGTCTGCGCCACTATTTAGCCTGGATTTTAAACCAAAAGGCGCCAAGTGGGCTGATAATGCACAATATATTGACAAAACTCTGTTCCAGCGCGATGGTGCGGGCATGAAACGCCCCGGAAATATGCAGGTTTATGTGGTGCCAGCAATTGGTGGTGCACCCAGACAAATTACTTCAGGTGCCCATGATTACGCTGGTTCATTGGCCTGGACACACGACAGTAAACAGATCATCGTGTCGGCCAATACCCGCGAAAACGCGGAGTTTGATGTTTTCAATAGCGATTTGATGGCCATTGATATCCTGAGTTCAAAGGTCACTAAGCTGACCGATATGTCAGGCCCCGAAAGTGGCCCTCAGATGAGTCCGAATGGCAAGAAAGTGGCCTTCACAGGCTTTGAGGACAATGGCAAATCCAATCAGATTGTCGAATTGTATGTTATGAACCCGGATGGTTCTGACATCAAGCGACTCACTCCCGACCTGGACCGCAGTGTTGGCAATGTAAAATGGGCCGATAACAGCAAAGGGCTGTATTTTAGCCACGATAATGATGGCAAAAAACACGTCGCTTATGTGTCGCTGTCCGGCAAAATCAAAACCAAAACCGATGCATTGGGCGGCATGAGCCTGGGACGCCCCTACACATCAGGTCATTACGATGTGACCGACAATGGCCAGATTGTTTATACTCAGTCAACCGGAGTACGCCCGGCCGATCTGGCAGTCGTCAATAAGCGCGGTAAAGTGACACAACTGACCGATCTGAACAGTGACGTTTTCGATCATAAAACACTGAATAAACCCCAGCTGATGGAAGTAAACAGCAGTGTGGATGGCAGACGCCTGCAAGCCTGGATTGTGACTCCACCTAATTTTGACCCGAGTAAGAAATACCCACTCATCCTGGAAATTCACGGCGGACCACACACCGCATATGGCCCTGAATTTTCAACCGAAGTCCAGTTATTCGCAGCCGCAGGTTACGTCGTGGTTTACGGAAACCCAAGAGGCTCTACCTCGATGGGCGCTGACTTTGCCAACCAGATTGACAAGAACTACCCGTCAGAGGATTACAACGACCTGATGGACATGGTCGATGGCGTCATTGCAAAAGGGTATGTTGACGAAGAGAACTTATTTGTCACCGGTGGCTCAGGCGGCGGTACATTAACAGCCTGGATCATAGGTAAAACAGATCGCTTCCAGGCATCGGTTGTTGCAAAACCCGTGATCAACTGGACCAGTATGATAGGTGCGTCCGACATCTACACCTTTATGACCAAATACTGGTTTAGCGACCTGCCCTGGAACGATTACCAGCAATACTGGAACCGTTCACCACTTTCTCTGGTTGGCAATGTCAAGACGCCCACTATGGTACTGACTGGCGAGCTAGATGTCCGCACACCGATGAGCGAAAGTGAGCAGTATTATGGGGCGCTGCGACTGCAAGGCGTAGACAGCGCTTTTGTGCGTATTCAGGGCGCCTACCACGGCATTGCCGCCAAACCCTCCAACCTGGCACGTAAAGTGGGTAATATCCTGGCCTGGTTTGAGAAGTACAGAACCGACAACAAAGAAGACTAAATCTTTGCAGCCACCCGCATGGCGGGTGGCGTTTAAACTTGGCAATCAGTCAACTGGGTTTCCTCACCCTATGAGGTGCTTTTATAAAAGCGGCATTCACTTTTTATAAGTAGTTACTCTGGTCCAAATCGGTTCACAATTATGGATCAGGGTTGTGCGCTTCACTCTCAGTCTTTTCATTTGGTATTAATGTCCCCTCACTCTCAAATAGTTCAACGTCAGGGTATGCAGTTACTTGTGCTTTATGGATAGATTCAATAAGCCTTAACGTGACCACAGCAAGTAGTATGGCAATCACCTCTGCAACATGTGCAACAAGGTTTGCTGTGATAAACTCTGAAAGCTCTTCCGCATCCAATGACAAACGGAATGAAAGTTGGCCCACGATAGTAGACGTGATCCACAAAAACCACCATATACCTACAATCGAGCCTACTCCCTCGAATACCCAGTTTGTAGGGTTATGGCTGGTTTTCCAAATCTCTTTCATCGCCTGATAGGGTTTCCACAGAGACAGAACAGGGATAAAGAAATACCCAATTGACCAGCCTGGAGTAAATTCCATTTTCTCTGCACCCAACTGACGCGCGTTATAATTGGCCCGATGGATCCATTTTAGAATTAAGAATCCAGATATACTAAAAACCAGTAAGTAAAAAATAGCTACGATTTGTTGACGTTGATCATTTGCTTCGTCTGCTGCTATTGCCCGCTCTTGAGAAAAATACACCCCTTCCTCATAATCAGACAATAAATGGAACTCAAGATTGTGAGACACTAATGACACTATCGCCATTAAAATCTGAGCCAGCAGCATATAACGTACCCACTTTGTTAGGCGAGTGGCGTCCTTGAAACTTTCATTTTGCATAATAACTTCTCGATATTATTAGTATTTTTTGAAGCAGCGGTTTGCGCTGAGCTTGTGAATGACTAGGTATTCTCTCATTCTTTGATAGTGAAATACAAAATAGCTGTGCCAATATAAAAGTTTAAATTATTGTGAATAAAATAAAAATATCCCTATGAGCTTTCCGCAAGCCCCCACCCTGGCATATCTGGCATATGAAGGGGTAATATCTTCGCTTAGTGTAGGAAGTATCAGGCTAATTATAAAGAAGGCTGAATCTGTGCAGTCCCTATTCACTCTAACGGTAGGCTTCACACATTTCCATCGTCAAACTCAACAACCCCATCGCTTGATCTGGCTCCGCACTCGACAGCTCTACTTCTAACCGAAAAGGCTTGGAATTGACCCTTTTTGCAGAGGGCTCTTGTGTCAGCTTTTTATAAAACACAGAATTCGTACATATATAGCTGCGCACTTTGTTTTTATAAAAAACTTTCCTCTGTTCGAATTCATCTTTATCAACTGGCATATTATAAAAGCTGATACTAAGTACGATCCGGGAATGATCATCAAATATCCTGCCCAGTTCAGCCTGTTCTGGAAATCCTGTAGTTAGTTGACTGACCTCCTCAGCTATAACCTTCTGGGTATTAGCTGAGTTGATATAGCCAAAGATAATGGAAACTACCAAACTCACGGCAATCAATAGAACTCGAATTAAGCTCGATTTATCCGCATTCGCTTTACCCATTACACAACGCCCTTAATTTGTTCTTCAATGCTGCGATGACAATCGGAAAAAAGTGGACAAACATCCCAGTCGCCGCGCCGACTGGGAGCGCTTGCCCCCTCCAAGCCATAAAATTAAACCTGTGTAGCCTTGAGATTCACTCAAATAGCCCTTTTGTAAAACATCTAAAAACATCAATCCGTTCCAATAGCTATCAAGACACACCTGATCTTCATCATCACATAAATCGGGGACAGCCACCATGAAGTAGCGCAATATTAAAAGAATTTACTCGTTTTTTTTCTGTGCTAAAATCGCCCGCTTGTACATTCTTGGGTAAAATACGGAAACAAACATGGACTTCCCTTTGGCTGAACTGAGCTACTTCGGGCTCTTTCTTGTGGTGCTATTTGTCGCAAAATGGCTCTATAACGCGACTACTTCGTACAACACCTTCACAGAAATTGAACAGAACAAAAACCTGGCTTTGGCAACATCAATCAGTGGTTTCTTAATTGCAGTCACTATGATGTATGTAGCAGTCCTTCAGGGACCGAGTAAAGGCCTGCTGACCGACCTCATCAATGTAAGTCTTTACTCACTGGTGGGGCTTGGGTTATTGGTGGTAACACGAGTGATTAACGACAAGCTGCTGTTGCCTAAGTTTTGTAACACCACACAACTTATCACTCATCAGAATCTGCCGGTTGGAGTCGCGCAATTTGCCAGTTACATCAGCGCCGGATTAATTATCGCAGGGGCTTTGAAAGGTGAAGGGAGTTTTGCCTCGGCCATTGTATTTTATTTGCTCGCTCAGCTGGTTCTGCTGGTAGCAAGCAGACTATATGATGCCCTGACGCATTTTGACCTGCACCAGGAGCTGCAAAACAACAATATGGCGGCGGCCGTCAGTTTTGCTGCAACCAAAATTGCCACCGGTATTATCTTGTTTCACGCACTGCGCGGCGCTTTCGAGAACTGGTCACACAGCATTACACTATTTTTTATCGACGCAGCCATTGCGCTGGTGTTACTCCCCGTAGTGCGCTTACTGACTGATTTAGTGCTGATGCCAGGGGTGAGAGTCAATAAGGCCATCGCCCAGGGCAATACCGCGGTTTCTTTAATTGAAGCGAGCGTGGCC
This sequence comes from Pseudoalteromonas sp. XMcav2-N, assembly GCF_024124545.1. Classification (GTDB taxonomy): domain Bacteria; phylum Pseudomonadota; class Gammaproteobacteria; order Enterobacterales; family Alteromonadaceae; genus Pseudoalteromonas. The sequence goes on along the minus strand of NZ_JAMXSF010000007.1, from coordinate 12,150 downwards.
GTATCGGTTGCCGTGGCAATTTTCTACACACTTTAAAAAGGACATTTTATGAGTGTGATAAAAACCTTTTTCCTGGCCCTGGTGATTTTTATTTTATGCTTCATTAGTCGAACGATGCTAGAAGAACCTGTCGCTCAGGTGCCTTTTGCCAAGAGCACAGAGTATACCAATCAGGATAAAGCCTATCAGTTCGACGTACCTGAAGACGGCCAAATGATGCGCTTTGAAATCAGGGGCATGATGAAAATGAACTCCTGGAAAGCCATGGATATGGAAGTCTATCAGGCCGATGGCACTTACCTGTTTAGCTATCAGGATGAGCTGTGGTCTGAATCTGGCAGAGATTCGGAGGGACACTGGACCGAAAGAAAAACCGCTGCTTCATTTGAGATCCGCTTTGCGAACAAAGGCACCCACCATCTGTACCTGACAGACGCTAGCAGCTATAGCCAAAAATTGAACAACACCCGATACACCTTTCGTGTGGTCCCCATTCGGGGAGATGCAGATACCTTGCTTCCTCTACAATTTATTGCAGGGATTATCGCTGTTGGCTGCCTGGCACTATTAATCAATCGCTATGAAAATGATGAACCCTTGTCAGGCAAAACAACCTGTAACAAAAGGCCCTATGGTCACAACCCGCTTGGCGATCAAGCCCGCCCCTCTCGTGCGCCTCTGTACGCCTGGTGTTTCTCCCTCGGACTATTTGCCTTGATGTTCAGCTGGGCGTATAAAAATGACGATGACATTAATTACATCAGCTATGCCTATGGTAAGTCCCAAGTGACGGTTGATCGCAGTATTCGTCAGCAAAGCTTATCCGGTGCTAATCTCCGTGGTGGCAGTGGCCGGGGTGGTAAATAAGTGCTCAGAGAAAGCCATATTCTGCTGTTTAGCATCTTTATTGCCGGCTTATGCTCTATTGTCTATGAGCTACTGATTGCGACGACGGGTGCCTATTTTCTTGGCGACAGTGTGACGCAGTTTTCCATTACCATTGGCGTCTATATGGCGTTTATGGGCGTGGGCTCGTACCTGTCTAAGTGGGTCACTGATAACACACTGCTGACGCAATTTATTGTGTACGAGCTTATGCTGGCGCTGGTTGGTGGCAGTTCAGTGCCCTTACTGTATTTTTGTTATGCTCAGGGCTGGCATTTTCAGAGCATGTCGGTTGCGCTCACCGCTCTGATTGGGATTTTTGTGGGCCTTGAAATTCCGCTGCTGTCACGGCTGATGGAAAAGCACTATACCTTAAAGGTGAACCTGGCGAATGTGTTGTCTATTGATTATCTGGGCGCGTTAATCGCCACTCTGGTTTTTCCGCTGGCACTGCTGCCCTGGCTTGGCGTGTTCAAAACATCACTGCTGTTTGGTCTTATTAATCTGTCTATCGCCTTAACTTTACTGTGGTATTTTTACGCTCAATTTCCAAAGGGGCAGGCAAGCCTGTTGAGGTGGCTCCTGATCCTGGTGTTACTGACACTCGCAGGGTTGATGTTATTCAGTAAAGAGTTAAATCATCACTGGAACGAAACCGTGTTTGAAGACCGTATTGTACACAGTGAACAGTCACGGTATCAGCAGCTTATCATGACTAAACACAAAGAGGACGTACGTCTGTATTTAAATGGCGGCTTGCAGTTTTCTGCCATTGACGAGTATCGCTATCATGAGTCACTTATCCACCTGCCAATGCAACGGCAAACAGCAACTCGGAACGTCCTGATCTTGGGCGGTGGTGACGGCCTGGCAACCAGGGAGCTGCTCAAGTATCCTGATATTGAATCCATTACCCTGGTTGACCTGGATCCGGCGGTAGCTGCGCTTGCCCGCAGCAATTTTCATCTCAAACAGCTTAACCAAAACGCCTTGCACGACCCCAAAGTAACAGTGATCAATCATGATGCGTTTGTCTACCTGACAGACACACCCGACAAATACGACCTGATTGTGGTGGATTTACCGGATCCGAAAACCATTAGTCTGGCCAGGTTATACAGTAAGCAGTTCTATACCCTGGTAAAGCACCGTCTTGATGCACATGGAATTATGGTTACTCAGGCAACCAGCCCCTATTTTGCCAGGCAGGCATTTTGGTCAATTCATAATACGGCAGCGTCGGTGGGTTTTCACTCCGTCACCCCTTATCATGTGGATGTCCCTTCATTTGGCAACTGGGGGTTTATCATGGCCTGCAAAGCAGCTTGCGAATTACAACCCAATGCGCTGCCCGATACGCGCTTTTACAATCCTGATATTGAACCCTTATTATTGACGTTTCCGGCTGATATGCATAACACCCACAGTAAGATCAGCAGTCTGGATCAACCCCATGTGCTCTACTACTACCTCGATGGCTGGAAATACTGGAACTAGCTAAAACGGCCAGCAATCACAAGACAGATCTGCCGCATCACAGCTTTTCCCTCTGCCACCACAGCTGGCAATATCACAACCCGCACTTGGGTCGCAGCAGTCGCAACGGCTCTCGTCTTTTTTTCGCCTGTCTTTTGACGCTGATTGCTCAAGCATGAGATAAGCTTGCTTACATGCGCGCATCCGTGCCCTTATCTTGCGATACCCTCCCCAAAGGCCATCTTCTTTTACAATGGTCAACACAGCATGTGAGCAACTCTCACCCCGGTGGACAGCCGCATGGGCACACCGAAACCCTTTATGTGGAGAAATAAAACGTTGATAAAATCGGATCAATAATATTGTCAGGTAATCCATGGCAGTTCCCGGACTATTACTTACTCTTGGCGACAAACGTTTTAGTCACAATTCGCCAAGCGCCTTCACGCTTATACATCACCAGATAATCTATATAGTGCGTTTTTGGTGTATGAAAATCCATCTTTACTATAGCCATTTTATTATCCACGATATCGACAGATAAAATATCAGCCTCCCATTTATCCTTGGTCGCTTTCTTAAAATAGCCTGAAAACTCTTTCAACGGGACCGTTCTGATTGTCTCTTCTTTGGTCTCACTGTCTACTCGGATCATTTTGACATGACCAAACTCCTGATCAAAGGCTTTTGCCAGCATGTCCTGGTCGCCCTTCGCCGCACCATTAAAATACATGTAAGCCGTATCTACAACAGCCTGATACTCTTCCCCGGTAATCGCTTCACTGCGGCTAAATGATGAGAAAAGTAAAGCAAACGCTGCCATGGTTATTGAAAATAACTTCATTGTTATAAATTCCTATTTTAGAGTGTATAGTGCTTAGATCATGCATTTAAAAATACTTGTCGGTTTCATAACTGAGTACGAGTCATACGATCTTTTTTAAAATCATTGTCAAGCAACTGCGTACTGGTTTCTCCGAACTACAGCCAGATTTGCAACGAAAAGTCACAGCCTGATTGTGTCTAAAAACCTAACAGCAAAGCCGACACTGCTCAAGCTTGTATGCGGTAAAAGGCATTAACTATACGCCAATGGGAGTTAACGGTACTTTGAAATAGATATTGCCTTATCTCATACACATCGAAGGTCATTGGGTCGAAACGTGTAAATGTATCATCTTTAGGCTTTTTTGGCTTTCCGCTCCCCTTTCAACCTGCCTGTCACTTTACATCTGACAACCTTAACCAGCAGCGCCTTATGCACCAAAAATACAACCATTGATTTTTACGAATACGAGCATCTATAAATTCCATTAACAATTTTGCAAACCCGTAACTATACTCGCTGAGAATTAAGTAGATGTACTGACGGCTGGGTAGGGTTTGGCTGGTCGGCAGGCGTTTTAAAAAAATAAGGTAACCACTATGACCACAAAAATATTTCAAAAATCAGCATTGGCTGCGCTGGTAAGTTTAGCGGTAACGGGCCTCAGCGCCTGCGCCAGCAACGACGACTTGCAACAAGGCGGCCAGTCTAATGGCGAGATCAGCAAACCGAAAGGTGCTGTTGGAAGCGGCACTGTACCTATGGGCGTGGCCAAATCCAATCAGTTTTGGTGGCCGGATCAACTTGATCTGTCTCCTCTGCGCGACCACGACGGCCGCTCCAACCCGCTTGGTGAAGATTTTGACTATGCCATGGCATTCAATCAGTTAGACATGGCAGCGCTGAAGCGTGATATGAACGCGCTGCTTACCACGTCACAAGACTGGTGGCCAGCTGACTGGGGCAACTACGGGCCACTGTTTATTCGCCTGGCCTGGCACAGCTCGGGTACCTATCGTACATTAGATGGTCGTGGTGGTGGTGATGGCGGCCAGATGCGCTTTGACCCGCTCAACAGCTGGCCAGACAATGGCAATCTGGATAAAGCCAAGCGCCTGTTGTGGCCGCTTAAGCAAAAGTATGGTGAGCAAATTTCCTGGGGCGATTTGATGATTTTGGCCGGCACCGTTGGCCTTGAAAACATGGGCTTTAAAACTTATGGCTTCGCCGGTGGACGCACGGACGACTGGGAACCGGACTTAGTCTACTGGGGTCCAGAGGTTGAAATGCTTGCCAGCGATCGTGAAGAAAAAGATGGCAAATTACAACGCCCGCTTGGTGCAACACATATGGGCTTAATCTACGTGAATCCGGAAGGCCCTAAAGGCAAGCCCGATCCGGCAGGCTCGGCCAGAAATATCCGCGTGGCGTTTGCTCGTATGGCCATGAATGACGAAGAAACCGTGGCGCTGATCGCCGGTGGTCACACCTTTGGTAAAATGCACGGCGCGCATAAAGCCAGTAAATGTGTGGGTAAAGAACCCGGTGCTGCAGCGATTGAAGAGCAAGGCCTTGGCTGGAAAAACAAATGTGGTAAAGGCCACTCCGAAGATACCGTCACCAGTGGTCTGGAAGGCGCCTGGACTCAGGCACCGACCCGCTGGACCACACTCTACCTGCAAAACCTGCTGAACTTTGAATGGCAGAAAACACGCAGCCCGGGTGGCGCAATTCAGTGGATCCCAACCGATGAAGCGTTGCATACCTCAGTACCCGATGCGCATGTTAAAGGGAAGTTCAACTCACCGGTAATGACCACGGCCGATCTGGCACTCAAGTATGACCCTGAGTATCGCAAAATTGCCGAGCGCTTTTTGGCCAACCCGGAAGAATACCGCCTGGCCTTTGCCAAAGCCTGGTACAAACTCACACACCGAGACATGGGCCCGCGTGCCCGCTACCTGGGTAACACCGCGCCTGATGAAGCGTTAATCTGGCAAGATCCCGTCCCGGCAGTTGATCATGCTTTAATTAATGAAGCCGATGCCAAAGCAATCAAACAGGATATTCTGCAAACGGGGATCAGCGTACCTGCACTTATTCGCACCGCCTGGGCCTCTGCTGCCAGCTTCCGTGCCTCGGATATGCGCGGTGGTGCCAACGGCGCCCGAATTATGCTGACACCGCAAAAAGACTGGCCAGTTAACAACCCAGACGAACTATCGTCAGTTTTAAATCAGTTACAAGCTGTACAGGCGCGCTTTAACCGCGCGGCAGGTGGGGCTAAGCAAGTCTCAATGGCCGATGTGATTGTGTTGGCAGGCGCCGCCGCGGTTGAACAGGCAGCTAAAAACGCCGGTATTACGGTGTCTGTGCCCTTTACCCCAGGGCGCACAGATGCGACCCAGGCACAAACCGATGTGGAATCATTCGCGCTGCTTGAACCAAAAGCGGATGCGTTCAGAAACTACTTTGACGTGAACGCCAGCTATCGCTCACCAACCGAGATGCTGGTTGATAAAGCCGATCAGCTGAACCTGACTGTACCAGAAATGACGGTACTTCTGGGTGGGTTACGTGTACTGGGTGCCAATGCGATGGGCTCTCAGCACGGCGTATTCACTGACAAAGTAGGCACACTCAGCAACGACTTTTTCGTCAACCTGTTGAGCATGTCTCATCAGTGGCAAAAAACCAGCCAGGCAGGTTTGTACGAGAGCATAGACCGCAGCACGGGCAAAAAGCGCTTTACGGCCACCAGTGTGGATTTGATCTTTGGCTCAAACTCAGAGCTGCGCGCCGTAGCCGAAGTCTATGCCTATGACAACGCCCAGAAAAAGTTTGCAGAGGACTTTGTCAAAGCCTGGCATAAAGTGATGCAGCTGGACCGCTTTGATTTGCGCCATCAGCTATAATTACACCCCAGTTGTCAGTGCCTGTCATTACAGGTACTGACGCTTAAGCTAGCCTCTATCTGCTCTTGAATTTTGCTGAGTTGCAGACACAAAAACCCACATTTTGCTTAACAAATAGTTCGCCTTCGCTCCTAAAATGACGCCAAGCAAAAACGCAATCTGACTGGACTGAGATAAGCTCACCAGATAAAAAGCACTGAGATTCATTAATCCCGAAACATGGCCACTGAGAACATGGCGGACAAACTGAGCCCACTTTGCTCCGTATACTCTGAACGTATATAGCCGGTTACCAAACCAGGTAAATCCCATCGCGACCCAAAAAGCGAGTAGCCTGGCCACCAATAGCTCTACTTTGAATAAGAGCAGCAGCTGAAAAAACAGGAAATCAACCACACACCCCAGTGTGCCTATCACAAAGAACCTTGTTAATACCATACCATCCCCTTTTCCATCACGGGCATTGTAACTATGGGCATGTCCAAAAAAGGTCGTGTCAATGTGGACATTTTTTAGACCTGACCGGGTTTAGACTGCTGTTGACTAACTAAAGGAGGCACACCCATGCAACCACTGTCACTGGCAGAGTACAGAACCCCTCGATTCAAAAATAGCCATAGCAACACGGCACATGCAGATTCGGATAAGCCCAAGCACTTAATCAGCCTGGTCGTTCCTCTTTATAATGAACAAGCCGTACTGGCAGCACTTCACCATAGAGTCAGCGTTGTCATAGCCTCACTCAGGCACGTCCGGTTTGAAATCGTATACATAGATGATGGCAGCATCGACGCCTCATGGGACATTACACAAAACCTGGATAACCAATACTGTGATGTTCGCGCTATCCGTCTGAGTCGTAACTTTGGTAAGGAAGCTGCACTCACCGCCGGGCTCGAACATGCTCAGGGAGATGCGGTGATCTTGCTTGATGCCGACCTGCAAGACCCGCCTGAACTGATCCCCAGCATGATCAACAGCTGGCTTGAAGGGGCGGATATTGTCAATATGAAGCGGGCATATCGGCATGGCGAATCTTGGTTTAAAAAAGCCAGTGCACATGCCTATTATCGATTACTAAACTGGGTGTCAGATAGCCCGGTGGAGAAAGATGTGGGTGACTTTCGCTTACTCTCCCGCACTGTCGTTGAGGCTATAAAACAATTGCCTGAACGCAATCGTTACATGAAAGGCTTAATGAGTTGGCCCGGCTTTAATCAGGTGACTTTAGAGTTTGAACGCCCCGAACGCATTGCTGGAGAAACAAAGTGGAGTTATTTTCAGTTGGTCAGGTTAGCATTGTCTGGAATTACTTCATTCAGCGTTAAACCGCTGAGGTTTGCTACCTGGGTCGGTGCTCTGATCTCATGTTATGCCTTTTTATTCGCAACCTGGGTGGTGATCAAAACAGTCGTCTTTGGTGAGGCCGTGCCCGGATACCCCAGTATCATGCTCACCCTGTTGGCGCTTGGCGGCGTTCAGCTGATCGCCATTGGCATTCTGGGTGAGTATATTGCTCGGCTCTTTACAGAAGCCAAACAACGTCCAGTCTACTTGGTTATGACAGATCATTTCCGTCCCGCTCCGACGCAGGAGAATATCCATGAGGCCTAGTCATGCGCTACTTTTATGTGCAGCAGTACTAATGCTGATCCGTTTATTCACACTAGGTCTGTATCCGCTCTATGACACCACGGAGGCCCGTTATGCAGAGATTGCACGTCTGATGGTGCAAAGCCAGGACTGGATCACCCCCTGGTTTGAAGTAGGTATTCCTTTTTGGGGCAAGCCTCCAGCACACACCTGGATCACGGCATTAAGCTTTGAGCTGTTTGGCATTCATGAATGGAGTGCACGCTTTGCACATTGGCTTATGGGGCTGATGAGCACCCTGCTGATTTACGTTTTTGCCAAACGACAGGCTGGGGATCAATACGCTACCAGCAGTGTGCTCATTCTCACCAGCTGTTTTGGCTTCTATGTCGCGATTGGCATGGTTATGACTGACCCCGCTTTGTTATTTAGCTGCACCCTGGCCATGACCAGCTTCTGGCTCAGTTACAGCGAAAGAAACTATGTTGCTGGTCTCGTGTTTTTCTTTGCCTGTGGTTTAGGCATGCTTATCAAAGGTCCTGTCGCCGTCGTTATTATTGGTATTGCCTTGTGTGTTTGGGGTCTCTGGCAAAGATGCTTACTACCCGCTTTATACTCTCTCCCCTGGTTAACCGGGCTGGCCATATTCGTGATGACCTGCCTACCCTGGTATGTACTAGCCGAATTGAAAACTCCCGGATTTATCAACTACTTTATTGTAGGAGAGCATATTCAACGCTTTTTAGAACCTGGCTGGCAGGGAGACTTATATGGAAGTGCCCATGTCGAGCCCAAAGGTAAGATCTGGTTGTTCTGGCTGCTAGTTGCCTGCCCCTGGTCTTTTATTTTGATCTGGCACTTATTCACACGCCCACAGCAGCTAAAAACAGACTGTCAAAATGAGTTCAGCCGCTACCTGATAGGCTGGGCCGTTGCACCTATGCTGCTGTTTACCTTTGCCAGTAATATACTGACAGCATATGTTTTGCCAGGTCTACCCGCATTTGCTTTACTGATGGCCAAGTTTATAACGCAACGTGCTCTGTTGCTGAACATCGGTCTTGTTTGTACTGTGCTCTACACAGGCGTAACCACTCTGGTTGTTTTCGACTCAGGAAACAGGCATTCAGAAAAGACGTTGTTATCACTGATCGCCACACCGTGTCCAACAATGCCAGTGTACTACCTGGAAAAACGCCCTTTTTCTGCACGATTTTATAGTTGCGGGCAAGCAAAATTGATTGCCAATAAAGCTGAACTAATGGCTAAAATTAAGACTCAAAAGCACAACTATCTTGTACTTACCCATGAGCAGCAAGAGGAGATACAACTGCCTCAGCGTCATAACTGTAAGACCATCAATAAAAGCCAACAAGGTATATTACTGACATGCTCCCCAACAAACCTGTGAACATATTACTGATTGAAGATGCGCAGCAAGTCGCAGAAACCCTATTCGACTATTTTGAAGCACCTGATTATGTGATGGATTACTCATCCAACGGCCTGATGGGTCTGCAGCTGGCTACTACAGGCGACTACGACTGTATTATTTTGGATATCATGCTGCCTGGGTTGGATGGCATAGAAGTATGTCAGCGGTTGCGCCAGCAGGGTACCAGTACCCCGATTATTATGCTTACAGCCAGAGACACACAACAAGACACGCTCACCGGGCTGAACTGCGGCGCGGATGATTATATCGTTAAACCATTCGACCTGATGCTACTCGAAGCACGTATAAAGGCTGTGCTCCGCCGTACTCATGGTGGAGGATATAAAACTCAACTTACAACCGGTACTTTGCACATTGACCTGCCTAACCGCGAAGTAAAGCGTGCTGAGCGCACAATTAAGCTCAACCCGAGCGGTTATAAAATTTTGGTCACACTGGCTGAACATAGCCCAAACCCGGTGAGCCGAGAATTACTGGAACGTACCTTATGGCCAGATGAAGTCCCCGATCACGACCTGCTAAGGCGACATATTTATCAACTCAGAACAGCACTTGATAAACCTTTTGCATTCGACATGCTGCAAACCGTCCCAAAATTTGGTTATAAGCTGATATCTGATGAAGACACTTAAACGACAATTATTTCGGGCGACCTGGCTTGGTGCCGTGCTACTAATTTCTGTGTATTCGCTCATACTCAGCACGATTATTATGTACACCGAGAACCGCAGTAGTGAACACCGCTTGGCGATTGTTGCCCCTTATCACTTAGACAAACTGGCAAAAGTGCCTTTCACACAATACCAGGTGAATCCACTACTAACCCTGTACGCAGGGTTCGACATATTGCCGTCCAAAATTCAAACTTCACTGAGCCCTCAGTGGACAGGTATCACTACACTCCAGCTTGATGATGAAAGTGAGTTCAGTATCCTTGCTTATTCAATTGATCATGAGGCAGGTGAGCAAATCTATTATGCCGTGGAAGATGTTAACCCGGTAGAGTGGGATGACACAGAACTCATATTTGTCGAATTCGGTATCGCCACCGCAGGCATCCTGTTGTTTCTGCTCGCCACCTACCTTATTCGATTACAGGCAGAACACCTCGCCAAGCCGCTTCAGGAGTTAGTGCATCACATCAGCGACCATGATAAAGATGATTGTGATACGGATATCGTCACGAGAAACAGCTGTCTGGAGATCTATCAAATTGAAACCGCGGTGAATCACTATAGACACCGTATGAAACAGATGCTCCACAGAGAACAAACGTTTACTCGCTACGTCAGCCATGAATTACGCACACCTATGATGGCGATTAAAGGGAATGTCTCCGTTTTGCAAAAACGCAGTGGCAACAATAAGCAACTGAATGGGATCAACGCAGCACTGGACACAGTCAATGAGCTCATCCATACCTTCTTATGCCTGGCACGGCAACCCGAAATCACTCACCAATCTATTGAAGTAGATGATGATTGGGTGTCGGACATGACTATGGCTTTGCAAAAAAAGTGTGAGGCAAACCAGGTGCACTTATCCTGGAAGCTCCTGCAGCCCTGTCAACTTGATTGCGAACCCGTATTGCTTAGAACACTTATTCATAATCTGCTGGATAACGCGATAAACTGCACACTTGGTGGACAGGTTGACTTATTCGTCAGCCAGTCCAGCATTATAGTTGTTGACTCCGGCATTGGACTGACAGACAAACCCAGAGGCTACGACGGTTTCGGCGTAGGATTACAAATTGTGGAAGACATTTGCGCTAAATATCACTGGGAGTTTAGATTGGAAAACAACCCTTCAAAGGGCTGTAAAGCAACCGTCCTCATAAATAAGCACGCTTAATCTTGCGACATACACCTCATTACTACTTTATTGGTGCTCAATCAGCACCATTATCTGGTGTGATAACCCGGTTCAATCAATGGGGCATGTCACGTGCCCTACACCGACAATCTGACCTTGCTGACGAATTTCAAACTTCGTACCCATTTTTACAGCCATAGACTTACTTAGTCTGACGGTTACATGTAACTCATCGCCTGGCATCATCATTTCAATGTTCCGAGGCCAGCCCGCCGTGCCTGCCACGTCAAGGTAGTGGAGACTAAAGTCAGCTTCAAAATCATTGTGTAAAAGGGTTCTGCGTCCGCCCTCTTTGCTGGTCAAGCAATAAACCCGTGCTTCAAAACGTTGACATGATTTCAGCGTCCCCGATTTACAAAGCACCATCCCTCTTTCAATATCAGAGCGTGGGATCCCTTTGAGGCCTATCGCCGCACTATCCCCCGCACTCACCCTTTCTTGCGGGTGGGCCCCAATATCAATGCTTGAGCAACTTGTCTGTCGTGTATCTCTGATACCAACCAGCTCAATTGGGTCATGTACTCTTATGGTCCCCGTCTCAATTCTGCTATAAGCTTGCGTATCTCGACGCGGCGAGGTAAATATATCTTCGACAGGCATCACAAAAGGCTGGTCTTTAAATAATACAGGGTCTATAAAATAGTCATCCATCGTCCTGATTAAGTCTCGTATTTTATTTTCCCAAACGGGCACGCCTTCAAGCGCTTGCAATGCCGAGCCATAAATCACGGGTGCGTTGTCACCATCAAACCCGTAGCCATTAAGCTGCTCTCTTACAAGTGACTCGACAAGCCCCGTTAGCTCGTCGTACTGCTCCAAATCGCACTTATTAATAAATACTATGATGTGACTGACGTCGAAATCTCGCAATAACATCAGGTATTCGTCGCATGCTCTGCTAAAATCGGGGTCCTGACCACGGCGGGATCACACTTTGTAAAAAGGCTTTAACACCCGCCGCTTTTCTGATCTAATAACGCCCACTTTTATCACCATTTACTTGTTAATTATGTCATTATTTAGCCACCTTGAACTTGTTGAAGATAAGCGTTCTTCTATCAATCAACATCATGATCTTACTGATGTTTTGTTTCTTATCATTTCGGCGGTTTTATCCGGTTGCG
>NZ_JAMXSF010000006.1 GCF_024124545.1 Pseudoalteromonas sp. XMcav2-N | reverse complement strand
TACTCACCCGTCCGCCGCTCGTCATCTTCTAGCAAGCTAGAAATGTTACCGCTCGACTTGCATGTGTTAGGCCTGCCGCCAGCGTTCAATCTGAGCCATGATCAAACTCTTCAATTAAAAGTTTTTTTTGAAACCGAAGCTTCATGCTCATTGAATTCTGATTTTGATACCTGTCGGTATCGAATTGACTGTGCTGAATAAACTATGTTTATTCCGTTGGTCACTCAGTTCAATTGAGACTCTAAATTTTTGCGCGTCATTCAGTAAAACTGAAATTCGCTGTTAGAACTCAATCTGTACGAGTGCCCACACAGATGATTGCTTCATATTTTTAAAGAACAGTGCGACTCAATGTCGCTGCGCTGTTAGCGCTGAGGGTTGTGCATTCTAATCACTTCCCGTTTTATGTCAATACTTAATTTTGATTTTTCTTTCGAAGCATTCAAAGCTAAGTTTTATTTGACTCCCAACTCGTTGGCTCGTTGCTTTTCAGCGTTGTGCCCCGTGTCGGTGGATGCGCATTATAGGGAAATCGAAACCCAGCGCAACCCCTTTTTTGAATAAAAGTGAGAAAAACGGTGCGTTCGGACATTAATTGTACTAAACAGGTGTTTTTTACATAAAACACCACTAAATCGAGATCAATAATACGAAAAAGGCCAGTCAGGGGATTTCTGACTGGCCTTTATCAATATGCTTTAGTAGGTCATGTGTATACTTAGAACTTGTATTCGATACCGGCGCCCAAGTAATCTTCCTCTACACCATTGTCTTCATCTACGCTTGAGTAGAAAGCATAAAGCTTTGCAGCTTTGCTCAGCTTGTGGTCAATTCCGACAGAGATACCATCTACTTTATCACCTTTATCAAAGTCGATAACCTGATATTGCAGCTTCAAGGTATTTGCACCAAAACCGTATGCCGCGTTTACCATGTAACCGTCAGCTTCGTCAGACCCGTCAACTTTCTCTTGCATCTGGTACATTGCACCCAGTTTAAAGTCTGCTACCTTACCTTGTACTGAGAAACGCACTGCATCGTAGCCTTTTACTTCACTATCAGTTGCAACCGCAGCATAGAATTTAGTGTTCTTTAATTTTGCATCACCATAAGTCAGTGCTGCTGAGAACCCGTTTTCACCTTCAGTGCTGTCTTCAGCGATAAATGTACCTAATACTTTAAAACCATTAAAGCTGGCTGATTTATAAGAAATTGAATCGCCCAGACGGTTTTCACCTTTAAACAGGTTCTTAATATCCGCTTCAAGGTCGTTGAACAGGTCAAGTTTGCCTTGTGACTGTTTAAATGCAGTGTCATTACGGCCAATAACAACCTCACCGAAATTACCTTTCAGACCGACGTATTGGTTACGTGCCGTAATATTGTCATCTTCGCCTTTTGAATCTGCGTCAGAGACATCGACCTGGAACTCCAGCTTATAGATAACTTCAAGGCCAGAATCCAGCTTTTCAGAGCCTTTGAAACCAAAGCGTGATGCATTGCTTTTCACTTCTGTGAATGAGCCTTCACCTTCATCTGAACTCTGTATAGACAGGTTCGCCTTACCATATACATCAACATCAGCGTAAGCGCTCGCAGACAAAGCACCGAAAAGAGAAACAAATAATGCTGATTTGGATAATTTCATGTGTATTTCCTCAAGTATCGCAACACGTAATTTTTTAGACAGGCGCAGTCTGCCAGCGATAAGTGACAGAAATATTACACTCAAAATAAAAGTGACATTAAACTGTCAGCTAGGCATCATAAATAATTCAATAATCTGTAACCTAATCAGGTAAAGATGCCAGCAGGCTGGCAATCATCTCTATTTGCTCTAGCTGTTCATTATCCTTGTGATAGGCAACATAGATCTCGCGGGCATTTTGTTCTACTGATTCAATATGAAACAACTGCTTTTTCTCTATAGATTCGACCGCCAATGCACGGGGTATAAATGCTGATCCTCCACACTGCATTATAAGATCCAAAGCAATACGGCCGGTACTGGTTCTGAAATATGGCGGTGTGCTGCCAGTAAACTGTTTCGCATGCCACAATGAAAAGGCCGTTCCCCAATCTACGTAGACATATTGCTTATCAAAAAAGTCTTCATCTGATGTCTGCGCCATTGTGCTTACAGGGATGATGGCCAGATGCTTAATTTGCTTTACCACCAGCTCATCAACTTTCGGTGGATCAAATAACACCGCAATGTCGAGCGTCCGCTCCAGTAATAACCGTGTACTTTCTTGCTGTGCCTTGACCTCAGCCACCAAAGAGACCCCAGGCATAGCAGTCACAATGTGGTTAATACCAAACTGCAAAAAGGCATCCCAAATATTCGGCGTACCTGCTAGCGAAAGCTGCTTATGCATGTTGTTAGCAAGCGCAACATCAACTTTCGCACGTTGCATGCCGGTCAGGATCATATTGGCATGGGGTAATAAACGTTCCCCCGGCGCCGTCAGTTGAATATTATTGCGCTGACGAATGAATAAATTGACGCCAAGGCTTTGTTCTAACTGGCGGATCCGGAAACTAACGGCAGACTGAGTAATGTATAAATTCTCCGCTGCGCGACCAAAGTGACGGGTCTTTACGACTTCGACAAATGTTTTTAATAGATCTATGTCCACATGGCCCCCTTACGATAAAAAAAACTCGTTTAATTATTTCCACACTATGGTCCATACTCCTGCCAAACAATGCTGAGGATTTCACCATGAGTCAAAATTTAGCGACCCTGAAAGAAGCTTTTGCTACAACAAAACACTTCTATGATGATATTAAATTTCCCCGGGGGTTTTCTCGAAGCGGACACTTTACCCTGCAAGAGTCTGATATTCTGGAAAACCATGGTGCGTTACTTAAAAGCTTATACACTAAAGCCAGTCATCCGCAAAATGAATTTCAGCAACGCTTTGTGGAGGTTATGGGAGGATTAGGGACTCCAGAAAATGCGATGGAAAAAACCTGGACCAAATACCTCAAACTGACGACCTGTAAGACCAAATTCCATACTTTGTTTGGCCGTTCTAAGGTGAGCGCAAATAAAGAAGAAGTCGAAGCCGTCGCTGTGGAAGCGGACGACGACATCTAACAGAGCCTTGGGGGCACCGACTCAATCTGTGCCCCTGCTCGATTAGGTTGATGCCAGACGACGCTGTGCTTTGCCCGTTCGGTAGGAGTCAAAGCTAAATAGCGCCAAAGCCGACCAGATAAACGCGAACGTTAAAACCCGCTCCGCACTGAACACTTCACCATAAAAAACCACCGCCAAAATGAACATCAGGCTTGGTCCGATGTACTGAAAGAAACCCAACGTTGAATAAGGGATCCGCTTTGCAGCTGCGGTGAAACACAATAACGGCAAGGTTGTAACCACCCCCGCACTGATCAATAAAAGATTAGTGTGCCAGTCATTGAGCATCATGTTGCTGGTCTCACTGGGTGTTAACCACCACCAGTACCCAAGTGCAATGGGCAACAAAATAACGGCTTCGATTAATAATCCCGGTAAAGATTCTACCGCCATGGTCTTGCGTAACAAGCCATATATGGCGAAGGAACCGGCCAGTGAAAACGCAATAACAGGAAACGAGCCAAAACTTACCAGCTGCAACACCACCCCAACGAATGCCAGGCCAACCGCAAACTGCTGACGAGGTCGAAGACGCTCCTGCAGAAACAGCATACCTAATAGTACATTCAGTAAGGGATTAATATAGTAGCCCAGGCTCGCATCCAGCATATGACCATTGTTCACCGACCAGATAAATAAACCCCAGTTAAATCCGAGCAACAAAGCCGTAAGGGTCAACATCAGCATCAGCTTAGGCTGGCGTAGCACGGTCATCACCTTTGACCAATTCAGCTTTATAGCGATGATCAGCGCAATAAAGAGTACAGACCAGACCACACGGTGGATCAGGATCTCAAGCGCATCAACCTGATCCAGTGATTTAAAATAGATAGGGGCTAGTCCCCACATTAAAAACGCTAAAACGGCAAAGGTATACCCTTGCTTCGTTTCACTACTCGCTCCCATTCACTTCTCCCAAGCACAATCAAAATTGGTATCTACTGATTCCCATAGATGCCAAGCGCGCAGTATACCGCAATCTGTACCCGCCAGTATGATTTTCCTGTGATCAAAAACAAAAGACATCTGGCGTAAAACCCACTAAAATGCGCTCGATGGAAAATCTTGCAACTCACTCAATCGACACACCGCACGGCGTACTGAAAGAAGTTTTTGGCTACAGTGACTTTCGTGACGGACAACTCGACGTCATTCAGGCGTGCCTGGACGGGCGCGATAGCTTAGTATTACTGCCCACCGGAGGTGGTAAATCTCTGTGCTATCAGGTACCTGCTTTGTTATTGCCTGGCACCTGCATTGTGGTGTCACCGCTTATCTCTTTAATGCAAGATCAGGTTGCACAACTCAAGGCGCTGGGTATCTCCGCCGAGTTCATCAATAACAGTATTGATCGCGCGCAGCAGCAAGCTATCTATCAACGTCTGCATCACGGCGAAATCAAGCTATTGTATGTTGCGCCAGAGAAAATACTCCAGAGTGAGTTTATTGAACGTCTGAGTCACCTCAAGTTGGGTTTGTTCGCCATTGATGAAGCACACTGTGTATCGCATTGGGGGCACGACTTCAGACCGCACTACTGTCGCCTGCATGAGTTAAAGCAGCGTTTTGTCACTGTCCCTATGATGGCATTGACGGCAACCGCCGATCTGGCAACCCGCAGCGATATTGTCACACAACTCGGTCTGATCACGCCGTTTATCCACACTGGTAGTTTTGACAGGCCGAATATTCGCTACACTATAGAAGAGAAGTTCAAACCTCTGTCACAATTGATGCGCTATCTGCGCACTCAAAAAGGGCAAAGTGGTATTGTCTACTGCTCAAGTCGTAAACGCGTGGATGACATCGCCGAAAAACTAGTCGAGGCCGGTTTTAACGCTGCGGCATATCACGCAGGCATGACCAATGAGCAACGCCAGTTCGTACAAAATGCATTTTCTCGTGACGATATTCAGATAGTGGTTGCAACAGTGGCATTTGGTATGGGTATCAACAAATCAAATGTGCGCTATGTTTTGCATTATGACATTCCCAAAAGCATTGAAGCTTACTATCAGGAAACGGGTCGAGCAGGACGTGATGGCCTGGCCGCAGAAGCCATTATGTATTTCGATCCGGCGGATATTGGTCGGGTAAAACGCTTTTTTGAAGATATTGAGGACGAGCATCGCCGCAGGGTCGAAGAGCAACGTTTCAATTCTATGGCCAGCTTTGCCTCGGCACAAACCTGTCGACGCCAGATCCTGCTCAATTATTTCAGTGAATATCAACGCGAGCCCTGTGGCAACTGTGATATCTGCCTGAATCCACCCAAGCGATTTGATGGTACTTTGGTTGCTCAGCAAGCTTTATCCTGTATTTACCGGGCTGAGCAGCGTTTTGGGCTCGGTTATATTGTGGATGTACTGCGTGGCGCAAATACCGCACGGATCCGAGATAACCAGCACCATACACTGAGTACGTATGGCATTGGCAAAGAACACAGCAATGAATACTGGCTGAGTATCCTGAGACAACTGATACACCATGGGCTAGTTGCACAAGATATCACCCAGGGTGCCGCACTCAGGCTCACCGAAGGCGCACGTTCGGTTTTGCGTGGTGAATACGCATTGCAACTTGCTCAGCCACGTCTTGAAGCCAAACATGTTTATCAGGATAAACTGGCTCAGTTCAATTACGATAAAAAACTGTTTGCAAAATTACGTAGCCTGCGTAAGGAACTCGCCGATCAGGATGACGTGCCGCCTTATGTTGTCTTTAGTGATAAAACGCTGGCGGAAATGGCGCAGCTCACCCCGACGAATGATAGTGAATTCCTGAAAGTATCCGGTGTGGGCTTTACCAAGTTGAGCAAGTATGGTGCACCTTTTATGCAACTGATCCGAAACTACCTCGATACCGATTAACCAGACTCATTGACCGGAGTAACCGTGACAACCCACATAAGCCACCAGCCAGATCAGGACTGCATTATCGTTAGCCCTGCTTCTTTGCCAGATGCAGATGAATTCGAGCTGTGGGGACAAATTTTCTTGCATCTGGATGGCATTACTTTACTTGAGTTTCATCTTGGCGCAGACCGTCACCAATGGCGTTTTAGTTATGCAGGCCACCCATATAACCTCAATTTCGAGCACTACAGCGACAGCATCTGGATCATGCCGGAAGGCCTTGGTGCAACTGAACATTTGCCGGATCTGGTTACATCATTTCGGTTAAATTTACAACAATAATATAGACTTAGTTGAGCAGCTATGGCTAACATAGGCCATAATTAAAAGTACGTTCATTCACTACAGGCTGTTCTATGGGTTGGGTTGTTCGCGTTTCTATACTAACAATACTCGCAACGGTTGCGACGCACTCTCCAGAGGCAGTAGCCAGCACGCCGCTTAGTGCACTGGAGAGCTGTAGCAATCTCCGCCCGGACACGCCCGAAGACAACAACCTTCACCGTCAGCTGGACAGTGAAGACTCCCTGCCCGATTTAAAGAATGCCTCGGTTGTTAGCATTGACCTAAAACAGCTCAACGTCTTTGATACCTCTTTGCCAGAAGAAGACAATGCAGTGTTTCGCTTTGCGAACCGAGCGCATGCCACCACTAAACCTGAGGTGATCCGTAATTTACTGCTGTTTACTCAGGGCAGTGAATATGATCCAAAACTATTACGAGAGTCAGAACGGTTACTGCGTCAACAACCCTATATTTACGATGCAAGAATCTTCGCTGAGCAAACCTGTGACGGGGAAGTGGCTGTTACTGTCGTCACACGCGATCTTTGGACATTGTTGCCCGACATCAGTTTCAGCCGCAGCGGTGGTGACAATTCAAGCCGCCTTGGTTTTCGTGAATCTAACTTATTGGGTTATGGCAAACGCTTATCACTGACGCATATCTCCGACCCTGACCGCAGTGGATATTTGTTTGTTTACGACGATCCACAAATTCTCTCTAGCCGCTATCAGGGGCGAGTGGAATATGCGGACAATGATGATGGCAAAGTGCACTATGTCGGCATTGCCTATCCATTCTTTTCGATTTCCACCCCCTTCAGCTATGGTGTAAGTAACTTAAGTAATCGTAGGGTTGAGTCTCTTTACAATCTGGGCGAAGAGATTTCTGAATACGAGCAGCTGAGTGAAATAACCAATCTCTACATTGGTCGCGCTTTCGCACTTGACGACGACTGGACGCGACGACTTCTGTTGGGGTATCAGGATGAAAAGCAAGAGTTTGCCCCGATACGTGCAACCACCTTACCGATAGCTGAAGACCGCACTGTACGTTACCCCTATATTCAGGCACAGTGGTTTGAAGATGCCTATATCAAAGTGCGAAATTTTGATTCTATTTATCGCACCGAAGATTTGAACTTAGGGTGGAATATCAATGCCCTGATTGGCTATTCAGACAGCGGCCTCAGTGATGATGATAGTCGTTGGGTTGGAGCATTCAACGCAAGTAAGGCTCACTTCACATCTGAAGACAGCCTGCTTCGCTTCGCCTTCAATTTAAATGGTTACTGGAATAAACGCGATAATCAGGCCGAGAATTTAATGATCAGTTCACGGCTTCAGTACTACCTTAATACCAGCCTCAGACAATCCTGGTATGCACAACTGGAAATCCAATATGGCAAACACCTGAGTGCCGATCAGCAGCTCACCTTAGGGGGAGAAACTGGTCTCAGAGGGTACCCAAGTAATTACCTGCAGGGGAATCGCCGAATTCTACTCAACCTTGAAAAGCGCTATTACTGGGAATACGATTTACTACATCTATTTAAAGTCGGTGGCGCTGCGTATTTTGATATTGGCCGAGTAGATGGTCGGGCTCTGCCACCCCCGTTGCACGATGACCCGGAAATATCGCGCATACTGACACCACAGCAGCAGCACGCTTTGACACATCAGATCCAGGGTCAGTTTTTGAAAAATGTGGGCCTGGGGCTTAGACTTGCTCCAAGCCGTGCGAATTCGGGATTGGTTCTGCACCTGGACGTCGCCGCACCACTCGATGGACCTGACAACATTGACTCAGTGCAATGGTTATTTACGGTCAAAAACCGCTTTTAACCGGTCAAATTTCCCTGACATCATCCTGTTTTACTTGTACATAAATGGGTATACCTCATGCCAGACACCCTTACGACGTTTTTACTCGCTGAGTATAAATTGATCGTCACTCTGCTTTTCATTTTTCTGTTTCCGTTGCTACTCAAGTTAGCTATCAAAGTGCTGCACAAGATCACTCGGGGGAAAATTGATCTACATCGTCAACAACGAGCCGAACTGCTGTTAAAAGGTTTGGTTGGAGCGGTGTTGCTGTGTCTGTTGCTGGTGTTCTGGGGCATCGAATTACGGGGTTTACTGGTATTAGGCTCTTCCTTATTTGCGATGCTCGGTGTCGCGATGTTTGCCGCCTGGTCTTTGCTTAGCAACCTCACAGCCTTCCTGATTATGTTTGTTCAAAATGATTTCAGGCTTGGCAACTGGGTCCGGGTCATTGACGGTGCGAACTTCATTGAAGGCTGTATTGTCGAGATGGGGCTGATGAATGTGGTACTACGCCATGTTGACGGACACAAAGTCGTGTATCCCAATAACCTGCTCGTCACACGCCCTGTCTGGGTACTCTCAGAGGCACCGGTTAAACCCAAACACATCGCCGAGCGACGGGTACTTGGCCCTAAAAAGTAATCATTGTCACTGGTTGTCATACCCTAGTGACATTGCGCATGATATACAGTTATCGTATGCGTCAAAATATAATCAATTTGAGGCATTCACGCTGTCGCTAGCAGCGATAAAGGATACCCCATTTAGAACAACTCTGGTTTTCGCTGAAGATTGTCTATCTCATGGCGGGCTGTCTTATGATACTCATTGGTATAACTTTTAAAGTGAACAAGGAAGGAACGATGAATATACGTAACCTGTGTGCAACCGTTATTGTCGGTACACTGATTCTCTCAGGCTGTAAGAGCTTAGTACAGAAGGGAAACAAGTTATACGAAGCGGGCATGTATGATCAATCAGCTGAGTTTTATGAACAAGCCCTGGCTGAAGACCCCCAGGATATCGAGGCACGTCAGGGGCTGACCTTAGCACGCAATAAAATCATTGACCGTGGTCTTATAGATGTGCGCATGCTGCGTTTAGCAGGCAATCATACCGGCGCGGCGCTCAAACTTGAGGCGCTGTTGCGCAATCAGATCAGCTGGCATATTGAGCCAGTCGGCCCCATGGCTGATACACAAAGCGAAGAGCTCAGGTACGCAAATGCCTGGCTTAAACAAGAAGCCCAGCAATTATCAGGTTCTGCCTACCCGGATCAGTTTCGTTACTTTGAAATGCGTTATGCATTTTTAATTGCCAATGCCAGACTGAGCAACAGCTTTGTACGCTATCATGACCAGTTACAGGCCAACGCCGTGCGACAATGTGACAAGCTCAAAGCAGCTCAAGGCCAGGGCCGCCTTTTTCTGCAGCGCTTTTATCGAAAATATTGTCAGGCCTGGAACTTAACTATCCAGCTCGATGATACTGTCACCGACAAGTCACTGTATTCTGAGATCCGTATTGACCCGATGCTTTCTGTACAAGTACACGATACCAGCACACAAAGGCAACGCTTGCAAACTGCACTCTCCCAGCTGAATGACGCTTTCAGAGACAGCCTGTGGTACCACTCGCAAGGCACAGAAACATTCACACTTAGGGTTCACGCCGCATTTAAACACACCCGCAAAACTGAGCTGGTCAACCGGCAAAAGCACTATACATTAGAGCAAGAACAACCCAATCCGAACGAACCGGGTATGTTGATGGAAGTGGAAGTTGCAAAAACATATCAGTACCCCGTGACTGAGTTTACTGAGCATTTTAGTCTGGATATGATGTATCTGGGTTATATTGGTGGACAACATATAGAGCACAAGGTCGACGATAGTCAGGTGCATTACACGCAAAGCCATTATGCCGATTTCCCGGATCTCGATTTGTCGCCCCAGAAGGCCCGTTTTCTGGATGTCAGTTCACGCCTGGATAAGCAGTTGTCTGAGTTACGAACCCAGTTTAAGGCAGATTTAGACCAGGCCTGGCAGCAAACCTATTGCGAGAATAAACTGGCTGCCGCCAGTGGTGAGAATGTCCTGCGCTGCGCCAAACTGGCACCCCATAACGACTATGTCAACAACTGGTTTAACAAGCACTTTGGACTGAATTACCAGGCGATGTCGAGTCTCTACTCACTTTAGTCTTTATTCGTCGTTCCTTTGCAGAACAAGCAGATTGGGAACACAGCACTTGGCGAGATACCGACTTCATGCTAACTTCTCGCTCAGTTTAGACTAACAGGAAGCATTTTATGCCTAAAGCCAGTGAAATTAAAAAACACGCCGCGATTGATTATAATGGTCGCGTTATGATCGTCCGAGACATTGAGCGCTCAGTACCACAAGGCCGTGCTGGCGGCAGTTTGTACCGTATGCGTATGTACGATGTCGTCAATGGCGGTAAAGTAGATGAAACGTTTAAAGCGGAAGAAATGCTGCAACTGGCTGATTTAACCCGCCGTCCTGCTATGCTTTCTTATATTGATGGCGAAGAATATGTGTTTATGGATGAAGAGGATTACACCCCTTACCATATCCACAAAGACTCGATTGCTGAGCAGGTCCTGTTCATAAACGAAGAAACCAAAGGTCTGTTGATTGTGGTTGTTGAAGGCACGCCGGTTTCATTGGATCTGCCGTCAAGCGTTGAGCTGGTGATCGAAGAAACAGCACCATCAATCAAAGGCGCATCGGCCAGTGCCCGCACTAAGCCAGCTACCCTGACAACAGGTCTGGTTGTGCAGGTACCTGAGCATATTTCCACGGGTGATAAGATTAAGATTAACACCGCAGAATCTAAGTTTATGAGCCGCGCAGACAGTTAATCTCAGTGTGCCCGCAACAGAATCGCGGGCACCTAATTTGGGTAAATAAAGTTCAGTTAATTTATATTATACAATAGCCGTTTGACGCAAAAATCGGTAACATGCTCCACAACAGCAGATTAAATTGGACAGGTTTGTGGTCATACTCGGGTGGCTCTCCACCGCGTTGATAGATGGAATTGGACACGGATGAAAACAAGTAAGCTGAGTATCAGGCTATTATGGTATATCACTCCTTTGGTGATACTGCCACTGCTATTGCTCGGTGGTTTTACGCTTACCAACGTCACCAGTTCTACTCAAAAACAGGCAAAACTCATTGTCAGCCGCTTTGTTGAACAGCAACAACAAAAAATGTTCAACTACATGGAGATCTATCAGTCCACCACCAAGTTGCTATCGACTTCACCGGTACTCAGTGATTTTTTGAGCATGCCTGAGGTATCCAGTCAGGAAAAAACCCAGCGCTTAGGGGCACTCATGGATGTGTTTGCCAGTTACACCGAAGCCTATCCGGATATTCTCAGTATTAACCTGGTTGATGAACGTGGCCAGAGTCATGCTTTCTATGCCAGTAACCTCAACCGGGCACCTCAGTCTTATCCCTTTTTTGCTCAGGTCAGGCAAAGTAATTTGCGCCAGCAACAGTTTATGCAGGCATCAAATAATGGTGGTACACAACTGTACTTTGTGCAGCAAATCTACGGGGTGGATTTTAACCTCAACCGTCCTCAGCGAGAGGGTTATATTATCGTCCAGGTTGCACCTTCAATTATTAGCAGCAGTATTCTTGAAGCGCCCTATGACAACACCTTAAACCTGCTGGTATCCGCCTCCGGTGAGGTGTTGTTTAGCTCCGACAGTCATTTTAATCAAAGCTTTCTGAGCGTTGAAGAGATGGCTCAAATCAATACCCTGGCAGATAAAGGCAAGCTGGACTCGCTGGTATTACCATCCATCGACAACCTTCGCCGTATGACCTATAGCGCACAGCTCAGTGGCGGCTATTACTATATCTCTACCATCCCAAAAACGATTTTATATCAGTCGGGTAAAGCAATCAGCCTGACAACAGCCCTGATCGTGATACTGTCTGTGATAACCCTGCCAATTTTGATCTTTATCGTAGTCAGAAACCTGCTGCTGACTCCTATCGAGCTACTTGGCGAAGCCAGTCATCGCGTTGGGGATGGGGATCTCTCTGTTGCCTTGCCCGCGCACGATGATGACGAAGTCGGGATACTGTTTGATGACTTTAATCACATGATCAAACAGATCCGGGATTTCCAGGGAGAGCTGGAGGATTACAAATTACACCTGGAAGAAAAAGTCGAAAACCGCACCCGAGCACTCGAAGAGATGAACCAGCAGCTCGAAGTGGCGATTGCGGAAGCTGAGCAGGCCAGTCAGCTAAAAAGCCGCTTCTTAGCGAATATGAGCCACGAAATCCGCACCCCATTAACCGCTATCATGGGGTTCACCGAGCAGATGCTGCACTCCCCCAATGCCACTAATTCAGCTCTGCATCTGGATACCATTTTACGTAACTCACGGCATCTTCTTGAGCTTATAAATAATATCCTTGATCTGTCTAAGATAGAGGCCGAGAAATTGGCTGTTGAACGAGATCCTATCGAGTTACTTCACTTGCTCAAGGATGTGGAATCCATCATTGCGCCCATGGCAGAACAAAAGCAGCTGGACTTTACAATGCACTATGCATTGCCACTGCCTCAGCAGCTGTTCAGTGATGAAACCCGACTCAAACAGATTTTATTGAATATCGCAACGAATGCGGTGAAGTTTACCGAAACAGGCAGCATTGAGATCAGCGCCCGTTATCGCTCAGATACCGCCCTGTTTGAGTTTGAAGTTAAAGACAGTGGTATTGGTATGTCGCAGGGTGAAATGTCGCGGGTATTCAAACCCTTTGAGCAGGCAGACTCCACCACTACTCGTCGCTTTGGAGGCACCGGCCTGGGACTCTGTATTTCTAAGAACCTGGCCCAGTTACTCGGTGGTGATGTCAGCGTAGAAAGCGCTCAGGGTGTTGGCAGTCGATTTATCATCACCATTGCAGCCAACCACTCGCACAGTGCGTTTGCGTGGATCGAAGACGAAGCGCAGCTGGCACATGACCACGTGGTCTCCACCTTGCAACTTGATCAGACTCAGCTTGAGGCTGACATTTTGCTAGCTGAAGACAACCCGGATAATCAGGAATTACTGACGCTGCTATTAGGGGCCTGGGGACTCAACCCGGATATAGCCAGCAATGGCGCACAAGCCGTGGAGATGGCGCTGGTGAACGATTACGATCTCATTTTGATGGACATGCAAATGCCTGTTATGGGCGGGCTGGAAGCCACTGAAATGCTCCGACATGCTGCTTATGATGGTCCAATCATTGCGCTGACCGCGAATGTCATGAAACATGATATAGACACCTATCTGGCGGCGGGTTGCGATGCCACGCTCGCCAAACCCATCGACCGTGAAAAGCTCGGAGCCGTATTGCTTAAGTATTTGCAATTGGAAGAAGACAAAAGCTCGCAGTGGAACTCGTTACTGCAAAGTGAAAAATACCTGCAGATCAGCCGCAACTATGTTGAAAAGCTACCCGACCAGCTGACACAACTGGAACACTTTTTTGGCGCTCAGGAGTGGGAATCACTCAGAGCACTGGCGCATAGCCTGAAAGGCAGTGCCGGATGTTTTGGTTTTACTAATATTCATAATGCTGCCGGCGATCTGGAAACTTGCCTGCGCGAAGATAACCCTACAAAATGGGAATATGCAATGCTGACACTCACTCAGGCCATCAAATACACCCTTGAACAGGAGCACGCCTGACTCTGTGCAGCGCACGAGATAGTGTGATCACCCATCCGCCAGTTCAGGGTTAAAGAGTACTTTGCCCATCAGCACAGCGTCTTCTTTGCCTTCTGCGCTGGGGTAGTAGTTTTTGCGTACGCCCATCTCCGTGAAACCCGCCTTATGATATAAGCCAATGGCCGCCTCATTACTTACCCGTACTTCCAGAAAGATATTTTCGGCGTTATCTTGCTCGCACCTTGTCATGAAATGCGTCAGCAACTGCCAGGCCAGACCCTGCCCCTGACAAGCAGGAGTGATACAAATATCCATCAGTGTAAAGTCAGGTCCAGCGCGCTCACCTACATAAAACCCGACTAAGCGCTCATCCATATACAGGGCAGCATTAAAGTAACGACCGCTCAAACACGACTGCATCGTCTTGATGGTCCAGGGGTGGCTATGACAGGCCTGTTCAATGTCCATGAGCTGTTGCAGTGGTACGTTGGCCAGATGATCCGACAGGATAGCAACGCTCATTGTTGTGCGCTCCAGATCTGCTGCCACAAGCTGCGTTTTTGCTCACCTGTCAGCTGCGCATCCGGCACAATCAGTTGTGCTTGTTGCCCGTTACAGGCCCAATTTACAGCATCTCCTTTGACGACACTTAACTCACCAACATTGGCGGCTTTGCACAGATCATGTTGCAGCTGCTCATTCAGCGAGAGCGGCTCATGTTCGACAGACACAGGGTCTGGTTTGGCTGGCTGTGGATTGGGATCAAACGCCGATTTAAGTTTAAGTGGCATTACACCAAGTAACTGAGCCTGAGCTGCATGCATGTAAAAACACCGAGAAAATTAAATGCTGAGAATTCTAGAATATGCGCGTAATGACTGCAATCTGAATTGTATTAAATATGGGAATTATCGAGAAATCGAGAAATCGAGAAGGAAGTGGCAGGGGCGGCAGGACTCGAACCCGCAACCATCGGTTTTGGAGACCGCTGTTCTACCAATTGGAACTACGCCCCTGCAATGTCGACGCATTATAATGAGCAATTTGAAAAGGTAAAGAGAAAATATCACATTTCTGATCGTTTGCTGATTTTATCAACAAAAAGGGCGAATAGTTGCCCTATCCGCCCTTTTATTAACCTATATCAGGTGCCTGGCGAGTGATTATTCCCACTCGATCGTCGCAGGCGGTTTACCTGAGATGTCGTACACCACGCGAGAAATACCATCGATTTCGTTGATGATGCGGTTTGAAACCTGGCCCAGGAACTCATACGGCAGGTGTGACCAGCGTGCCGTCATAAAGTCGATGGTTTCTACACAGCGCAGTGAGACAACCCAGTCGTACTTACGTGCATCACCCATTACGCCCACTGAACGTACAGGCAGGAATACAGTGAAAGCCTGAGACACTTTGTGGTACAAATCAGCCTTGTGCAGCTCTTCAATGAAGATAGCGTCGGCACGACGTAGCAGGTCACAGTATTCTTTCTTGATCTCACCCAGTACACGAACACCCAGACCAGGACCTGGGAACGGGTGACGGTATAGCATGTCGTACGGCAGGCCGAGCTCCAGGCCAATCTTACGTACTTCGTCTTTAAACAGCTCACGCAGCGGCTCTACCAGGCCCAACTCCATGTCTTCTGGCAAACCACCTACATTGTGGTGAGACTTGATCACGTGTGCTTTACCCGTGGCTGAAGCCGCAGATTCAATCACGTCCGGGTAGATGGTGCCCTGTGCCAGCCATTTGGCGTTAACACGCTTGCCCGCTTCTTCGTCGAATACTTCAATGAAGGTGTGGCCAATTGCTTTACGCTTGTCTTCCGGATCATCAATGCCTTTAAGGGCATTCAGGAAGCGGTCTTCTGCGTCCACTTTAATGATGTTCAGGCCGAACTTATCGCCGAACATGTCCATCACCTGCTGGCCTTCGTTAAGGCGTAGCAGGCCATTGTCAACGAATACACACGTCAGCTTGTCGCCGATAGCGCGGTTGATCAGCATAGCAACCACAGATGAATCAACCCCGCCTGACAGGCCCAGGATCACTTCGTCGTCACCTACCTGCTCTTTAATACGTGCAACCGCATCTTCGATTATTTGGCTTGGTGTCCACAATTTTTCACAGCCACAGATATCAGTGGCAAAGCGCTCCAGCAAGCGCAGGCCCTGCTGAGTGTGTGTTACTTCCGGGTGGAACTGCACGCCGTAGAAGCGTTTCTCTTCCCAGGACATAGCTGCATGCGGACAGGTTTCTGTTTTTGCAGAAGTGATGAACTGCTCAGGGATCTCGATAACCTTGTCACCGTGACTCATCCACACGTCCAGTTTGCCAATGCCATCTTCGATGTGATCTTCAATCGCTTCAAACAGGGCACAGTTACCCACTTTTTCTACTTTCGCGTAACCAAACTCTTTCTTATCTGAGCTGTGTACTTTACCACCCAGCTGTGACGCCATGGTTTGCATGCCGTAACAAATCCCAAGCACAGGTACACCCGCGTTGAACACATATTCAGGCGCGCGCGGGCTGCCCTCTAGAGTCGTTGACTCCGGACCACCTGACAGAATGATACCCTGCGGATTAAATTCGCGGATCTGCTCCTCGGTTACATCCCAGGCCCATAGCTCACAGTAAACGCCGATCTCACGGATCCGGCGGGCGATCAATTGAGTGTATTGAGAACCAAAATCTAAGATCAAAATACGGGAATCATGGATGTCTTTGCTCATTGATAATCTCGTTTGTTAGGAAGCGATAAAACTAGTAAAGCATAGTAAAAGTACTTTACCTAAATGACCGGGCAAGTTTGCCTGCCCAACGCATTGTGTTTGTTTGTACCCGCCTTATAAAAGCAGACACTAAAATTAAGAAGGGCCGGCAACCGCCAGCCCATTTTTACCCGCCGGGATTAACCCATGCGGTAGTTTGGAGCCTCTTTGGTGATCTGTACGTCATGGACGTGCGATTCACCCATACCAGCAGAGGTCACGCGGACAAACTGCGGCTTTGTATTCAGCTCTAAAATAGTCGCGCATCCTGTCAGACCCATGGCACTGCGGATCCCGCCCACTTGTTGGTGTATGATAGTCGCGATTGGGCCTTTATAAGCCACGCGGCCTTCAATGCCTTCCGGAACCAGTTTTTCAGCAGAGTTGCTCTTTTGGAAGTAACGATCCGATGAGCCTTCTTTTTGGTTCATCGCGCCCAGTGAGCCCATACCACGGTATGACTTGTAGTAACGACCCTGATACAGCTCAACCTCACCCGGTGCTTCTTCAGTACCAGCCAGCATAGAACCAACCATGACACACGATGCACCAGCAACCAGGGCTTTAACAATGTCACCTGAGAAGCGGATACCGCCGTCAGCAATCACCGGAATGTCGCGCCCTTTCAGGCCATCAACGGCATCTGAAATTGCTGTGATTTGAGGCACTCCACACCCAGTTACGATACGTGTAGTACAGATAGAGCCAGGGCCGATACCCACTTTCACCGCATCCACACCCGCGTCAGCCAGTGCCACAGCACCCTCAGCCGTCGCCACGTTACCCGCCACAATTTGCAAGTCAGGGTAAGCTTCGCGGGTTGCTTTAACACGATCAATAACGCCCTGAGAGTGACCATGCGAAGTATCGATAAGTAATACGTCAACGCCAGCAGCAACCAGCGCAGCGATTCGCTCGTCAGTGCCTGCACCCACACCCACAGCTGCACCTACACGAAGACGGCCTTGCTCGTCTTTACATGCGTTTGGTTTTTCTTGCGCTTTT
Source organism: Pseudoalteromonas sp. XMcav2-N (assembly GCF_024124545.1). Lineage (GTDB taxonomy): Bacteria > Pseudomonadota > Gammaproteobacteria > Enterobacterales > Alteromonadaceae > Pseudoalteromonas. The sequence continues at coordinate 280,755 of NZ_JAMXSF010000006.1, read as the reverse complement.
TGATAATCCTTAACGGTGATCATGCCTTTCAGTTTGAAAGCGTCATCAACCACTAAGATTTTCTCGATGCGGTGCTCATGCATCAAACCCAGGATCTCTTCACGTGATGCGCCTTCTTTCACCGTCACCAGATCCGCTTTTTGTGTCATCACAGATGACACAGGCTTATCCAGTTTAGTTTCGAAGCGCATATCACGGCTGGTGATGATACCTTCCAGTAGGTTGTTCTCGCCAACCACAGGGAAGCCTGAGAAACCATTTTCTTCAGCCAATGCTAATGTATCAGCAATGGTCTTGTCTGCGGTCACGGTAACCGGAAAAGAGACAATCCCCGCTTCGTACGCTTTTACTTTACGTACATTACGCGCTTGTTCTTCAATGGTCATATTCTTATGGATGAATCCGATGCCACCTTCCTGTGCAAGTGCAATTGCAAGGCGTGCTTCAGTGACTGTATCCATAGAGGCAGAAACTAATGGCAAATTAAGTTCAATACCACGAGTCAGGCGTGTTTTTAAGTTCGCAGTGTGTGGTAGAACAGTTGAATGAGCGGGTACTAAAAGTACGTCGTCAAAGGTAAGGGCTTCTTTTGCAATTCTTAGCATGTGTGCGGCATCTCTCAAGTGAAACTGAGTATAAGGAATTGCGTGCGCATTTTATCAGCGTTCCTTATGCGAGTAAATAAAATTTAGCAAAAATATGCTAGAGTGTTCGTGAATTTTTTATGGAGCTGAGTATGTCGTTGCCACAACAAGAAAAAGTTTATTCGGTGTCGCGCCTGAATCGAGAGATCCGCAGTTTGCTGGAACAGGGGTTCGCTTCTTTACAGCTGACGGGCGAAATCTCCAACTTTGTCGCCCCGGCGTCCGGGCATTGGTATTTCTCGCTCAAAGACGACAAAGCCCAGGTAAAGGCAGCCATGTGGCGTGGCAACAACCGCTACTGTCGCTACCGGCCACAAAACGGTGAGCAGGTACTGGTGCAGGCTCGGGTGTCTGTATATGAACCCCGCGGTGATTATCAGTTAATCGTCGAACAGATGGCACCGGCAGGTGAAGGCCTGCTAAAACAACAGTTCGATGCACTCAAACTGCGCCTGGCCGGTGAAGGCTTGTTCAGTAGCCAGCATAAGCAACCACTGCCAGCACGCATAAACCGGGTGGGCGTCGTGACGTCTCCGACCGGGGCCGCAGTCAGAGACATTTTGTCGGTTCTGAAACGTCGTGCACCTCAGCTGGAAGTGGTGATCTACCCGACTCAAGTACAAGGTCAGGAAGCACATCATCAGATCGCAGCACAAATTGAGTTGGCGAATATTAGAAGTGAAGTAGATGTACTCATTGTTGGGCGTGGCGGTGGCTCGCTCGAAGATCTGTGGTGCTTTAACGAAGAAACCGTGGCACGGGCCATCTTCGCCAGCCAGCTGCCAGTGATCAGCGCCGTTGGGCATGAAATCGATACCACCATCAGTGATTATGTCGCCGACTTGCGTGCCCCAACCCCTTCAGCCGCCGCTGAGCTGGTCAGCCCGGATGGGGCAGAAATTCAGGCTCAGTTAGGTCAACAGAAACAGCGCCTGAGCAGCGCAATGCAGCGCTATCTGACCCATCATGCTCAGCAGCTGCAAAATTCTCATCAGCGGCTGTTACTCCAACACCCGCAGGCACAGCTGATGCAACAGGCACAAAAAGTAGATGAACTGAGTAGCCGATTGCTCAGGGCAATGAACCACCAGCAACACAGTGCTCAAAGTCGCGTTACCCTGGCACAACATCGCTTGGCGCAGTTTCATCCAGAGCAAAAGCTGCGATACGCACATCAACATCTGGACAGCCTGAAAGAAAAGCTCACCCGGACAATACAGGCTTCACAGCAACAACATACTCAGCAACTGGCTTTGCTCGCAGCCAGGCTCGACAGTGTTAGTCCGCTGGCGGTTTTGTCGCGGGGTTACAGCATTACTAAATCAGGTGGAAAAGTGGTGAAATCAACCCGGGATGTAACGGCAGGCGATATACTCACCACAGAATTACACGATGGTCGGTTGCAAACCCAGGTCATTGATGTCACACCGGCCGAGCCAAATCGCGAAAACGATTAGTACTCAGTGGCCAGCTCTCGCAGACTTTTGGTGCTAAAATGCACCAGCATACCTTGCGCCGTTTGCTGCGCTGAGCTGACCTTAAATTGCTTTATCCAGGGACTATTAAAGAGGCTGTCATTCAGGCGTTGCCACTGCATGGCATCGATATCCTCACTGCGCGGCACAAAACTGAGCTGACAGACATGGCGCTTGCAGCCATAACTGGCGTAAGTAAAGTATGTACTGAGATCACTGGTGTACAGAAAGTCCCCAAGCTGCAATTCCAACTCATCGGCCCAGACAGGGTCCCGCGCTTCAGCTTGAAATATCTCGGCCAGCTGACGGCTAATATTGCCCGATGAAGGGGGTCGTTGTTGCTGGGCGGACTGCTCCGGCTTTGATGATGTATGGTTTTGGACCTGTTCCAGCTCTTCTTGTAACTGAAGAATTTGCTGTTGCAGCGCTATCAGTTCGGTGCTGCTGGCCGGGTCAGAGGCACTTTCTGGTTGAGCCTGCTCCAGGAGCAAAGGAGCTGTGTGTTGGGTCGCATCGCCAGCGTTAGCCAAAACCGAAGTGGCAGGCTGTTCTGGGTCATTTGATGCAAACCACCAGGTTAGAGGAGCCGCAATGGCTGCCCCCAGCAACATCCAAAAACACTTTTGGCTCAGACTATCCATAAAGCACTGCCAGCTTACTCAGTCACATGCTAGAGCATAGCACTGGTGTGTGATTCGTTACGAGCTATCAGATCTTCATCCAGAAAGTTTTGATCCATAGATTCCGCCGGGCAAGAACAGGGCGGTTTGCCAACCACTTTCGCGGGCACACCCACCACTGTGGTGTGTGGATCTACTGCTTTCAATACCACAGAGCCTGCACCTATCCGCGCGCCTTCACCCACTTCAATGTTGCCCAGTACTTTGGCACCCGCGCCGATTAATACGCCTGCACGTATTTTGGGGTGACGATCGCCTTGCTCATTACCGGTTCCCCCTAAGGTAACCGATTGCAAAATAGAGACATTGTTCTCTATTACTGCAGTTTCACCTATGACTATACCAGTCGCATGGTCAAACATAATGCCATGGCCGACTTGACAAGCAGGATGGATATCAACACCAAATACTTCGGATGTACGGCTTTGGATAAAACGCGCGAGCTCTTTTCTGTCTTGTCGCCATAAGCAATGGGCGAGTCGGTGTGCTTGTATTGCATGAAAGCCCTTAAGGTTTGAAATAACGTTAAGATAGCTATCGGCAGCCGGGTCACGATCTTTAACCGCTTTTATATCATGTGCCACATGCGTCAGCATACGGTCGCAATCGACAAAGGCCTGGTCGAATAGTTCACGAATGGTGAATGCAGACACCACGGCGTCTGCCAGCTTGTTTGCCACAATAAAACTCAATGCCGCACCCAGACATTCATGATTTAAAATACTTGAATAAACATGGCTGGCGAGCAACGGCTCGCGGTCAACTAATTCGGTGGCTTCCTGACGAAGCTTTTGCCAGATCTCGTGTCTCATAAACTGCACTTTTTCAATAATTCCAAGGCCTTTGTCTATCTTACCCTGCAATGCGGTAAATTAGCAGTGATAGTCAAATGCTTCTTGCATCAATTTGTTATTAATTATAACCCGAAATAGCGAACAGAGGATGGGAAACAAGGCGGATACACGATCCGCCTGACAAACTCAGAGCCCGGCAGAGGGCTCTGATGGGGCGTTACCTGAAGACCGCTTCTGCGTTCATCACCTCGATGTTCGCAGCCGGAATAGCCAGTTTGTAGTTGGCAATTTGCTTATCTTCATCGATAAGCGCTTGCGGTTTTTGCGCATTATAGTGCATCGGCGACTCAGTCTGATTCACCAGACGTGCTTTCATATCAGCCGCGTTTCCTGTCACAAACACATAGTGAATGTTGTCACTTTGCAGGTTTTCGCGGATCACCCGATTCACATCTTCTACAGTCAGCGAAGCAAGTTGCGCGCGTACGTAGTTCACAAACTCATCGGTATTGTAGAACTGGCTGTCCAGTGCATACCCGAGCTGACGATCCTGACTGGCAACCATCTGAGGCACAAAGTTACTCAGGAAGTTGCGGGTGGCGGAAAAATCACTCTCAGTCATGCCCTCTTTAATCAGCTTGTCTAACTCAAACTGAGCAACACGAGTGGCAAAGTGCGCGTCGTTATTAGAACGCAGCGGACGTAACCACACCTGAAAAATTTGCTCAGAGCGGCCCAGGTTGGCATCGGGCTTAGTCTGGAACATACCACGCGGGAAATACTCAATATAGGCATAGTCACCATAGTTCATACCACGCACCTGACGGATCCGCTGGAACAGGTACGCGTTTGAGTTACGGTGCTCACCAAAGTAAGAGCGCACCAGCCATAAGGCAGTCCAGTCTTTGCTGCTGCGAATGGTATCTATTGGGAAACCAAACGATACCGCAGTCGATTTCGCGCTCTTCTCAACGATAGTAGCATGACGACCCTCTAACGCTGGCGCATCCGGGATCGTCAGCCGAGGCTCCTCCCCTTTGGGCAGCTTAGCCAGTTCAGTGAGCATACGCGCTTTAAGCTGCTCATCCAGCGCACCGGTGATCCCCACGTTCAGTTTTGCCTGAGTAAACTGGCTGTGGTAGAAAGCTTTCACATCATCCAGAGTCAATGCTTCGAGATCGGACAAATCGCCCAGATTGTAACTCTCGTATGGATGGCCCTGATACAATTTATGATACAGCACCTCTTTGCCCAGCTCTTCATCATTTGATGCTTTAAGGCCCGCTTTGATGTTGTCTATCAGCTCTTTTTTCAGACGTTTAAAGTCATCTTCTCTAAAGCCTGGATTGAGTAACTGTTCACTGATCAAGGCATACCATTGTGCAGCATTGTCCTTGTGCACCCGACCACGCAGTGACAGCATTTCTTTGTCAATCTGATAATCAAAGCTACCTGCAATGGGATACAGGGCTTTTTGGATCTCTTTATAAGACTTGCTCTGCGAGCCACCATTGGCAATCATGGCAGCAGTCAGAGCGGCCACGCCTTTTTTGCCTTTAGGATCCGCGGCTGCCCCAGTGTAAAACAGTAGATTCACATCAACCAAAGGGGAAGCATTGGTTTTATCCAGTACGGTGAATTTCTGTTGTTTTGATTGGCTTTGTTGCGACACCAGCGCATCCAGTTCAACTCCTTTGTCAAACCCAGCGACTTGGGTCAATGCCGACATCGTCACTGTGGTACGGCCACTGTCAACGAAATAACGGTTGGCGACATCGCGAATGTCTTCAGCGGTGATGGAATCACTGGTCGCATACAAGGTGTTGATCACTTCAGGATCGCGCTCGAAATGCATATATTCCGCCAACATGCTGGCAATCGCCTGCGAGGAGTCCAGGCCGTTGGCAAAGCTATATTTGCGGTTCGACTTCAGTGCAGCCAGCTTATCACTGTCAACCAGCTCAGTGCGCGCGTTAGCATAAGTACGATTGATTGCATCGCGTACCACAGCTAAGTCACTTTCTTCATTAACCTTAACAAACACGTGAAGCAGACCCGGATCTTTGGTCTCCGGATTATAAGTGAACATCTGGCTGGCAATTTGTTTATCGACGACCAGCTCCTGATAAAGCTCTGAGTTTTCAGAGAAATAAAGCTGTGAGAGCAGATCCAATGCGGCACGGTCTTTCTTTGCAGGTTCCCATGCAGCCCCTTTATAGGAAACCAGTAACCAGTGGCCCGGCAACCCTTCGTAGTGTTCATGCACATACCTGGCTTGTTGCTGCTTCGGCTCCACCGGAATATCGGCAACATAGTTACCACGCTGCCAGCCACCCCAGTGCTTTTTAACCATTGCCATGGTTTCCTGCGGATCGACATCACCCACAATCACGATAGACACGTATTCAGGCTTATAGAAACGCTCAAAAAAGATTTGACCATATTCCATTTGATCCGGCATGGCTTCAATATCTTCGAAGAAGCCCATGGTGGTATGCTTATAGGTGTGCTTATCAAATGCTTCTTTACGCACCGCACTTAACAACTTACGGATCGGGCTGGCGTTGTTCTTCAGGTATTCACCTTTGACCGTCAGCGCTTCGGTACGGAACTGCGACTCACTGTAGCTTAGGTTTTGAAAAATATCCGCTTTGATCTCAAGGACCTTATCCAGATGCTCTTTTGAGAAATTCAAATGGTAGTTAGTATAATCGTTGGTAGTATATGCGCGGTTGTCCACCCCGGAGTTTTTCAGAATGTCGGCATAGACATCCTGTGGAAACTTCTCAGAGCCTTTAAACATCATATGCTCAAAGAAGTGAGCAAACCCGGTTCTGCCCGGCTCGACTTCGTTACGCGAGCCAACAGAGACTGGGATCTGCAGTGACACAACATCTGGGTAGTCGGTTTTCACCACCATCACACGTAAGCCATTATCCAGCTCTTCAAGAACATAGTCTTGTGCAAACACTTTATTGCTGGCCTGCGCCTCTATGCTGGTTGGCGCCTGCTGCGCCGATTGTTGCGTTGCGGTGCAGCCGGCCAGAGCCAGTGACACAGCCAGGCTGGTCGCCAGTAGTTTAAATTTCATATGCTTCCCTTAAATTTGTCGTGATTTTTATTCTTGGTCCCATTGTAATTGGGACGCATAGTTCCCAATTATGCCGCAATCCCACCTTAATTCATCTTTACACGCCCAAATAATGTAAAGAAATATGAACTAAATTTCCCTGAATAAACCGGCGGGCAAACAACAGCTTGCTCCAACATGACGAAAACACCATGAGAGAAATTCATCTGTATTGAATTTGTTTCAAGAAAAAAATCTATCTAGACGTCTAAATGGCTGCTATATTAGATCCCATACACTGAATTTTTGCCGGAATCTGGACCATGGCGTTATCACTACAAGAGAAAATCTTAGACCCGAACCAAGGGGTATATTTGATTGGTACGACTCCGCCCAAATCTGGTACGGAGCAGGATAAGGTAAAACGTATTGCAACTAAGCTTTTGGATCGACTGCATGAAATTGAATACGACGGTGTAATCGTTTACGACATTCAGGATGAAAGCAGCCGCACCGATGTGCCCCGCCCTTTTCCGTTTAAGGAAACCGTCGACCCGTGCGAATACAGTCGTCTGGTGAAGTCGTTGTCACAACTGGACGTGATCACCTATAAAAGTGTGGCACAACGTGATAGTAGTGAATTTAACCAGTGGCTTAGCAACACCAAACAGGAATTTGGCCTGAACAATCTGGTCCTGGTTGGCTCTCCTTCATCACAGGGTAAAATTAACTTGCCACTGCCAGACGCTTATCAGGCCCTGGCTGCGCACCAGGCAGACTTTTTTCTGGGCGGTGTAACCATTGCAGAGCGTCATGCATCCAAACGCAATGAACATGAACGGCTGATTGAAAAAACCGCTCAGGGCTGTGAGTTCTTTATTTCTCAGGCTGTTTATAATGCTCAGGCAACCATAGACCTGATCACCAGCTATGCCCGTACCTGCAAACAACAAGGCATTGAGCCGAAGCGACTGATCCTGACTTTTACCCCATGTGGTGGTGAGAAGACGCTGCAATTTATGGAATGGCTTGGGATTTCAGTACCTGAAGCAACCAAATGGCGCATGCTGGATGCAGACAATACGCTGAGTGAGTCGATCCGCATTTGCCGTGAAAATCTGGATTCCATTCTGCGTAGTTGTGCCCAACTGGATGTCCCGCTGGGACTGAACATAGAAAGTCTGACCAACCGCAAAGAAGAAATTGATGCGTCAATCAACCTGTATCGTTTGCTCAAAGCAACGATGGAACTGACGCTGGCAGAAAAACAAATCGCTTGAGCGATTCACAAAGACATAAAAAAAACCGAGCCTGTGTGCTCGGTTTTTTTATTATCAGAAGCCTGATTACTCCGACTTCTGCTCTCTGCCAAGCAGAGCCATAGCTGCTTCTTTGACGTCTTTTTGTTGATACAGCACCTGATAGATCTGCTCCGTGATCGGCATTTCGATACCTGTGCGCTTTGCCAGCAGGTAAACTTCTTTGGTGTTGCGGTACCCTTCCACCACCTGACCAATGCTCTGCATCGCCTCTTCGACGTTTTTCCCCTGACCCAATGCCAGACCAAAACGTCGGTTTCGCGATTGGTTGTCCGTACAGGTCAGGATCAAATCGCCCAGCCCGGCCATCCCCATAAAGGTTTCCGAGCGTGCACCAAGCGACAACCCGAGTCGGCATAGCTCTGCTAACCCGCGGGTGATCAAGGCAGTTCTGGCATTGGCACCAAAGCCAAAACCATCAGACATACCTGCGCCAATGGCAATCACGTTCTTCACCGCGCCACCAAGCTGAATACCGATAAAGTCATCATTACTGTACACCCGGAACGAGCGACCACAATGCAGCAACTTAGCCAGTTCACCGCGGAACGCTTCGCAACGCGACGACACTGAAATGGCAGTCGGTAACCCGGCAGCCATTTCTTTTGCAAAAGTTGGCCCGGACAACACGGCCAGCGGAACCTGCTCACCGAGTACATCCAATGCCACATCCTGCAATAATCGGCCGGTATCCGGCTCCAATCCTTTCGTTGCCCAGGCCACTTTCGCACCCGGCAACAAATGTGGCTTAATCGCTTCCAGCGTTTGCGCAAACGCGTGGCTGGGTACCACCACCAAAACCAATTGACTGGCCTGAACGGCTTGAGTCAGGTCGGCTTCCAGTTGCAGTGACGCGGGAAAGTCAATATCCGGTAAATAACGGGCATTCTGACGCGAGCTGGCTAACTGCGCAATGGCAGTGCTGTCACGTCCCCAAAGAGTAACCTGGTGACCGTTGCGGGCAAAACAAATAGCAAGGGCGGTGCCATACGACCCCGCCCCTAATACGGTCACAGCTGATTGTGCTGTATTCATCATTTATGCGTCAGCAGGTTGCTCTTGCGCGGCACGTTGCTGCATGTACTGAGCAAATAGCGCGTCAAAATTTACTGGCGCCAGGTTTAGTTGTGGGAAGGTACCACGGTTAACCAGGCTTGCAACCGCTTCACGCGCGTAAGGGAACAGAATGTTCGGGCAGAACGCGCCTAACATATGTGCCATTTGCAGCTCTTCCAGCTCACCAATAGAGAAAATACCAGCCTGTTGGATTTCACACAGGAATGCAGTTTCTTCGCCCAATGACGCAGTGACAGTCAGTGCCAGAACAACTTCATATACACCTTCGTCCAGCTTGGCAGAACGCGTGTCCATGTCCAGCTTTACTTCAGGTGTCCACTCTTTTTGGAAAATAGCCGGAGAGTTTGGCGTTTCGAACGACACATCTTTGGTGTAGATACGCTGAATGTTAAATTGTGGACCTTGTTGTTCTTCTGCAGCAGCTGCGTTGTTTTGCTCTGTCATTGTTCTTCCTAATTATTCGTCTTTATTTTAAGTGGGGTAGCACCTCGGGCCCGTAACCTGGGTGCAATAAATTTTAACTCAGTAAGGCGTCCAGCTTACCTTGTGATTCAAGCGCCATCATGTCATCGCAACCGCCAATGTGCTGCTCTTTAATGAAGATCTGTGGCACCGTGTGACCACCATTTGCTTTGCTGATCATCTCTTCACGCAGCTCGGGTTGCGCGCCGATATCGTACTCGGTATATGTGACACCTTTGCTGTCCAGCAACGCTTTTGCGCGATGACAGTAAGGACAGTAATCCTTTGTATAAATAACAACTTGGCTCATATTTACTCCTATTTACCCGAGGCTGTTGGCAGGCCAGCAGTTTGCCAGGCACCAAATCCACCCGACAACACGTACACTTGCTCAAAGCCAGCTTTGTACATATTGCTGGCAATGCCAGATGCGGTCATGCCAGTGTTACACACCAGTATAATGGGCTTAGTTTTGAACTTTTCAAGTCCTGCGAAATCATTTTGTTTGGCTTTTTCCACATTCATATGCTCGCTACCAGCGATACGTGAACCATTGAACTCTTTCGCCGCACGCATATCAAACACCTGGCCATCCTGACGGTTTACTAAAATAGTAAGCTGCTGCGGATTGATCTGACGGATCTTGGAAAACATGCCTTTCAACCAGCTTGAGACCAACATAGCCGCCAAAACCAGCCAGATAATGCTGAGAATGGGGTTTCTACCTAAAAATTCGATGTATTGTTCCATATTGTTTTTACCAACCAGGAAAATGAAATTGCTCGCGAGTATACTTTCTTACGGGCGCTGGTACAAACATCTGTGACATAATGCCTGACTTTGCGAGCAATCGCTGGCTAACCGCTTGCAGCGCTTAGTGACAGGGTTCAATTCGGGTTTGTAACTTATATGAAATTTAAAGTGGTTGAGGATAAATCACGCCCAGAGGGCTGAATATTCATATAAAACAAGGTATCCTATGGCCAGATTTCGTGCACATTTCAGGAGCCCAAATGACTGCAAAGAAAAAACCTCTGGTATTAATGATCCTCGATGGTTGGGGATATCGCGAAGACGCCGAGAGCAATGCAATTCTGGCGGCTAACACCCCCGTTTTGGATGAACTATGGCAAACGCGTCCACGTACGCTGATCTCGGGTTCAGGTCTGGATGTGGGACTACCGGATGGGCAGATGGGTAACTCTGAAGTCGGCCATGTCAACCTGGGCGCCGGCCGCATTGTTTATCAAGACTTTACGCGCATTACCAAAGCCATCAATGATGGTGAGTTTGAGCACAACCCGGCACTGGTTGAGAACATAGACAAGGCGGTTGCCGCCGGTAAAGCCGTCCACCTGATGGGACTGTTGAGCCCGGGTGGCGTACACAGCCATGAAGACCATATTGTTGCAGCCATCGAACTTGCCGCCAAGCGCGGTGCCAAAGCGGTTTACTTCCACGCCTTCCTGGACGGTCGTGATACGCCACCACGCAGCGCTCAGGCTTCGATTGAACGTATTGAAGCACAGTTTGCAGAACTCAAGTGTGGCCGTCTGGCGTCAATCGTAGGTCGTTATTATGCTATGGACCGTGATAACCGCTGGGAGCGTGTTGAAGCCGCTTACAATCTGATGGTGTGTGGCGAAGCTGAATATCGTAATGCTGATGGGGTCAGTGCCCTGAACGCGGCGTATGAGCGCGACGAAAACGATGAGTTTGTCAAGGCAACCATCATTGCCGCAGAAGGACAAGAAGCAGCGACCATTAACGATGGCGATACGCTGATTTTCCTCAACTTCCGTGCTGACCGTGCCCGTCAGATGACCCGTGCCTTTGTGGATGCGGATTTCGCTGGCTTCGAGAAGAAAAAAGTCCCTGCACTGAGCGGCTTTGTGATGATGACGGAATACGCGGCCGATATTAACGCGCCCGTCGCCTTTGCCCCGGAAAAACTCACCAATGTACTGGGCGAATGGCTGGCAAAACACAACAAAACGCAACTGCGTATTTCCGAGACCGAGAAGTACGCCCACGTCACCTTCTTCTTCAGCGGTGGTCGTGAAGAACTGTTCGACGGCGAAAAACGCGAACTGATCCCATCGCCTCAGGTAGCCACGTACGACCTGCAACCTGAAATGAACTCCGCCCTGCTGACCGATAAGCTAGTCGAAGCCATTCACAGTGGTGAGCACGATGTGATCATCTGTAACTATCCAAATGGTGACATGGTAGGTCACTCAGGTGTCTTTGAAGCCGCCGTGAAAGCCTGTGAAGCCGTTGATACCTGTATCGGCCGCGTTGTTGCAGCACTTGAAGAAACTGGCGGTGAGGCGCTCATTACGGCTGACCACGGTAACGCAGAGCAAATGGTGAACAGCAAAACCGGCCAGGCCCACACAGCACACACCAGTGAGCCGGTACCATTTATTTACATTGGCCGGGATGCAGAACCACAGGCAGGCAAAACACTGAGCGATGTGGCACCGACCATGTTGCACCTGTTGGGCATGCCTCAGCCTGAGGAAATGACTGGTTCACCTGTCATGCGGCTGAAGTAAACTATGCGCCGTACGCTTGCTGTACTTTCGGTCTGTTTGCTCCTGCCCCTGACCGGGCAGGCGAACGAAACCCGCACCAAAGCCGACCTGGCTGCGGTGCAGGCCGAGCTCAAAAAGAGTCAGGTCGCGTATCAGCAACAACAAGCCAGCTTTCGTGCCCTGCAGAGCACCCTGCAGTCTTTTGAACTGGAAATCGCCAAAAGTGCCAAAGCACTGGCATTGACAGAGCAAGGGATCAGCGAAAACAAGCAGCAGCAGTACACACTGCAACGCGAAGCTGAGCAGCTCAAGCAGCAAAAAAAGCGCCTCCAGCGATTACTGGCTGCACAGCTCAAAAGCGCGTATGTGACAGGCAGTCACGATTATTCCAAAATGCTCCTGAACCAACAGCATGCTGCAGCTCTGGAGCGCACCATTAGTTACTACGACTACTTTAATCAGGCCCGCATTGCTCAGCTCGAAGCGCTTAAGTCAGTTTTTGAGAAACTGGCCCAAAACAGCGCGCAACTGGCGCGCAAAAAGAAGCAACTGCACGCTTTACAAGGCCAGCAAAAAACCCGTCAGGACGAGCTGTTGTTGGCACAAAATGCCCGCAGAACCCATCTGTCGAAACTCAACGACAAGCTCAATCAGGCAAAGGCTGCGATTGCCTACCTTGAAGAGAACGAGCAGACCCTGATCACAACCCTGGAAGCCTTGGCCTCCGAGCAGGCAGCCAGCCCTGAACACTATGTCGCGCAGCTGCAAGGGTTACAGCGCTTAAAAGGCAAACTGGCCTGGCCGCTTGATGGCCGCCTGAAGCATCGCTTTGGCCAGCGCAAACATGTCGGCATGAACTGGAAAGGCGTCGTGATCCGCGGCAGCAATGGCGATCCCGTTAATAGCGTGGCACCGGGTCAGGTGGTCTATGCAGATTGGTTGAACGGTTTCGGCTGGGTCATCGTATTAGATCACGGGGAAGGCTTTATGAGCCTGTATGGCCATGCCCAAACCCTGCTCAAAGACGTTGGCGATCAGGTCATGCCAGGCGAGCCCATTGCCCTGGTAGGGCAAAGCGGCGGACAAACCGATCCTGGTCTATACTTCGAAATACGGCATAAGGGAAGCGCTGTTGATCCAGTAAAATGGTGCAGATCCAGTTAACTGACTAACCGATGCTGCCCCCCAGTGAGGAGCAGCATATGATGACTCCATGTGTTCAACCAAATAAAAACTTCGTATGGCAATGGCTGCTGGCACTTGGCCTGATGCTCAGCTTATTGTGCCTGCCACTTAATGCCAGACAGCTTTCGAGCGAGCAAATTGATGAGATCCTGTATCATATTCATACCTACTATGTTGAAGACTTGCCGCTCAGCCATGTTAAAAAAGACAACTTTGGCGAGCTACTCACCCAGTTAGATGACTATTCAAAGTACCTTGATGAACATGAACTTGAAGCCTTATTCAGCGCAGCCAATGGTCGCTACACCGGACTTGGGATCGAAGTTGAAGAAGTCGAAGACGGCGTCGTGATTGTGGATACTCTGCCTGGCTCACCCGCGGAAGCTGCAGGTATTGAGGGGGGTGATAAACTTCTGGCCATCAACACTCATGACGTGAAAAGAAAATCTATTGCTGAAGTTTCAAAATTACTGCGTGAAGCACAGTTCTCGACGATTCAGCTCACCGTAAAGCGCGCCAATGCAGAAGTCACACTGGCCCTTAGACGACAAGAGATCACGCTTCACAGCGTGTCCAGCCAGCTGTTGTCCGGCGGCATTGGCTACATACTGCTAAGTAGCTTTAACAATCACAGTTATCATGATTTTGCCCGGCACATCAGTATGCTTAATAGCCACCTGGGTGAGCCGCTCAAAGGGCTCATTGTCGATTTAAGAGACAACCCGGGCGGTACACTGAACAGCGCCGTCGCCATTTCAGATCTGTTTTTACAAAGCGGCACTATTGTCAGTACCCGGGGTCGTTTTTACGATGCAAACCAACGCTTTTTTGCAGCTCAGGGCGATATACTCAACGGCGCGCCCATGTTGGTGCTTATCAATGAGCAGTCGGCATCGGCGGCTGAGATACTCGCCGGAGCACTGCAAGACAACAGTCGGGCACTCATACTGGGTAACCGCTCTTATGGCAAAGGCTCTGTACAGTCGCTCATTCCCATCGGTAACGGCACCACAGCACTGAAACTGACGACAGCACGCTATTTTACTCCCTCGGGCCAATCTATCGAAGGCACCGGGATCCAACCCGATGTGGTTTTTAGCAAACAAGTACTTTTAGAACTCGACAAAGACGCTATAATGGCTGGTGAAAAAAAGGTCAGACAGACCTTTATTGCCAACCTTGATAAACATTGGCAAGAAGCGGAACAACTATTACAAAACCATAATTTACAACAATAATTCAGGATAGTGCGCTTACTTATATTAGGCTTTGTGGTGCTTTTTCTCTGTGCGGCACCAAGCTATGGCAACCAGGTTGCCATCGTCATTGATGACATTGGATACCACGAACGTGATTTAGAACTGCTGGATTTGCCCGGCCAACTGAGTTACGCCATTTTACCGCATACCCCATTTTCACAACGCTTTGCTTACCAGGCCAGCCACAAACGCCGTGAACTGTTGCTTCACATTCCTATGCAGGCTTTGGAAGACAAAGCCCTTGGGCCGGGCGCCCTGACACTGGATATGCGCAAATGGCAACTGCAAACCACGCTGGGGCATGCCCTGGCTACCCTGCCTCAGGTCAAAGGGGTGAACAATCATATGGGCTCGGCATTAACTCAGTACGTTGAGCCGATGAAATGGACCATGGAATTGCTGAAAAAACGTGGCCTGTATTTTCTGGATAGCCGCACTACAGAGCTCAGTCAGGCCCAGCATGTGGCAAACCTGTATGGCGTGGCCAATGTCGCCCGCCATGTGTTTTTAGACAATCAAACTCATCCGGATGCATTGCGCAGGCAGTTTGATCAGCTCAAGGCATTAGCCCACCAGCAAGGCTATGCCATCGGCATTGCCCACCCTTACCCGCAAACCCGGGCATTTCTTGCCACGGTACTGGGCGAGCTGGCAACCGAAGGCATTGAACTGGTTCCGCTGTCACAACTGGTTGAACACAAGTACATTCAACTGGCTGCCGTCAAACACTCAGCCCAAGCCTCAGAATAAACTTCAGAGTAAAAACCAGACAAAATTGATCTGGCACCATTCACTGACACCCAGTGTCGGCTAGACTTAAGCAAGATATTATGTTCGCTTAAGGAAGTGCTTATGTTAACCACAGTAGCCGATTTAATGACGCCCGATCCACTGGCCGTCAGTAAAACCAATACACTCAACGATGCGCACAACCTGATGCGCGAGAAGAACATTCGCCATATCCCTGTGATAGACGACGATGGCATGCTGGTTGGTATGCTGACACAAAAGATCATGATCGCAAAAGTCATGGGGATCATTGCCACCTATGGCACTAACGCGCTGGAGCGCAAAGAAAAGCAACAGCAGGTTGCAGAAGTCATGGCCACCGACTTTGCCAGTGTACAGCCACAACAGAGCCTGCAAGAAGTGGTACGGTTTTTTGTTGATAATCGTCATGGCTGCATGCCGGTGACCGACGACAAGGGCAAACTACTGGGTATTTTAACCTCGTCAGACTTTGTCCGCCTGGCCGCCGCCTTGCTGTCATAAAAAAGCCCCGTCACGGGGCTTTTTTTATTGCTTACTCTGATTATCAGGCTTTCGCTTGCAGGGTACGTGCAACCGTGCGCATGCCCAATGTCGTAGCGCCTGATGCCCACTGTGAGCCGGCATTATTCTGGAATGACGCCGCCAGGTCGATGTGCACCCAGCCCTGCCCTTCGTTTGGCACAAAGCGAGACAGGAAACCTGCTGCATTAGAGGCGCCACCAAAACCACCGCCTTTTTGCGCTCGGCTATTGGCCGTGTCTGCATATGCCGATGGACAGTTATTCTGATGCCACTTTTCTAATGGTAACGGCCAGGCCGCCTCAAACTCTTCCTGAGCAAACTGCTGTACGTCATTGACCAGCTCTTTGTCCAGGCCAAATAATGCATTGTACTCCTGACCGACCGCAACCAGCGCCGCGCCTGTCAGTGTTGCTGCATCGATGATCAAAGGTGCACCTGTTTCGCCAGCAGCCATCAGGCCATCAGCCAGAACCAAACGTCCCTCTGCATCAGTGTTGACGATTTCAACAGTGGTGCCATTTTTATAAGTCAGAATATCACCCAGCTTGTACGCATGGCCTGAAATCAAGTTTTCAGCACAACACAGGAACAATTTGATGCGCTTGTCGATCCCACGCTGAATAGCAATGGCCAGACCCGCGGTCACTGTCGCTGCACCACCCATGTCACATTTCATGGTCAGCATGCCCTCGCTGGGCTTAATTGAGTAACCGCCCGAGTCGAAAGTGATCCCTTTACCTACCAGAGCTGCGGCAACCGGTGCGTCTTCGTCACCCGTCGGGTTGAAATCCAGTTCCAGTAACACAGGAGGGCGTTCACTACCGCGGCCCACTTCATGGATCCCAATCCATTGATGCTCAAGCAGCGCGTTGCCCTTAATGATTTGGTAGCTCACATGCTCTGGCGCCAGAGACTGAATGAATTCAGCCGCTTTACCCGCCAGGCTTTCAGGATAGATGTCTTCAGCCGTGCCATTGATCATCTGACGGGTCCAGATAGCAGCGGTTTTCAGCGCCTGCAACTCAGCCAGGTCCGACTGTGCGTTGTCACAGAAGATCACACCATCAAGTTGTTTCGGGCTTACAAAGCCCTGATAAAATGCCCACTGAGACTCAGTGCACCAGGTATCCCCCTGTAATTCAACAGCCAGGATCCCTTGCTGAGCCACACTGCGGCCCGCTTTTTGAATAGTCTTCAGTGTGTCGTGTTCGCTCAGATGCACCAGGGCACCATCCTGATCGTACGATAAAGTCGCATTGCCACCCCAATGTTCAGCCGGGGCCTGATCCGTCAGTCGAACAATAAATTTGTCAGCCATATATGATTTCACTCTTGCGCTTATTAGTAACTTGCAGTGTACACTAGCGGGCAAAATGCCCCAAACGAATGCGATTAATCTATGAAGTTTCACGCCCCACTGGCCAAAGCCACCTTGCTTAAACGCTACAAACGCTTTTTGGTTGACTTGCAAGACGACACACAGCGGGAGTTCACCGTACATTGTGCAAACACAGGTAAAATGACCGGCTGCGCCGATCCCGGCTTCAGCGCATATTACTCAACCAGTGACAACCCGAAACGTAAATATCCTCACTCGCTGGAACTGACGGCCAACCAGAACGGTGCACTGATCTGTGTCAATACGGCAATGGCCAATAAGGTGGCCATTGAAGCCATCGAACGTGACGGTGTTTCGGAGTTAACGGGGTATCAGACACTGCGCAGTGAAGTAAAATACGGCACAGAAAACAGCCGCATCGACATCTTACTCCAGGATGACAACAAGCCTGACTGCTATATTGAAGTAAAATCAGTCACTTTGCTGGACAATGAACAAGGTTATTTTCCGGATGCCCAGACAGCCCGGGGACAAAAGCATCTGCGCGAGCTCATCCAGATGCGACAACAAGGCATGCGCGCAGTCTTACTATTTGTCGTCATGCACAATGGCATCCACAGTGTAAAACCGGCTGCACACATCGATAACAAGTACGCCTTACTGATTGAAGAGGCGTTGCAACAAGGGGTAGAAATTTACGCCTACCGGGCGGAGGTATCAACGCAGGAGGTCAACCTGACTCAGGCCCTCCCCTTCAGCACGGATTGAAATGAACGTCACAGTTACAGTGATCTTGGGGCATAAAAAGTGCAGTATAATGAGTATTAAGCTTGAAAGTAGAAAATTTGCCTCCATATAGCTGCAAATGTCAGTGTGACCCCCGTCCGTCGCGACTTTGTGATTCCGATCATACCTTCAAACCGGGAGTGGTCTAACAAGCAAAAAGTGTTTGCCAAGGGGTAAAGATTTTGCTATCTATAGCCGCCGGCGTTAGCTGGGGTTGTTTATTAAGGATTTAGGAGAATGCTATGCCAGACCAGAAAAAACTAGGGTTGTTGGCTCAAGCCGGTTTAGAACCTTATCAGGAAAAGCCGGGTGAAGAATATATGAATGACGCACAGCGTGCGCATTTCAAAAAATTACTGGAAGCGTGGCGTAGCGATCTTCGTAACGAAGTTGACCGCACTAAGAGCCACATGCAAGATGAAGCGGCAAACTTCCCGGATCCAGTCGATCGTGCGGCACAGGAAGAAGAGTTTTCTTTAGAACTGCGTACCCGCGACCGTGAGCGTAAGCTGATCAAGAAAATTGAAAAAACACTACAACTGATCGAAGACGATGATTTCGGTTATTGTGACTCATGTGGCATTGAAATTGGTATTCGCCGCCTTGAGGCCCGCCCGACTGCGGATCTATGTGTAGACTGTAAATCAATCGCTGAAATAAAAGAAAAACAACAAGGCCGGGGCTAACACACGTTCGTCTCAGCTATGCTACCCCAGTTTAATAGCGACTATCTGTCCGGGAGCTATCGAGGTCGATTTGCTCCCTCTCCCTCCGGTGCGCTCCATTTCGGTTCTTTGATCGCCGCACTCGCCAGTTATCTCGATGCCAAAATCAACCAAGGTCAGTGGCTGGTCCGTATGGAAGACATAGACACACCCAGAGTGGTTGCGGGTGCCGCGGACGAGATCCTCAGAACCCTTGAAGCATATGGTTTGCATTGGGACGACGAAGTCGTCTATCAAAGCCAGCGTCATGCGTTATATCGAGATATCTTAGCTCAACTTAACCATGCCGGACTCACTTACCCGTGTAGCTGTACCCGCAAAGCACTCAAGCAACGTGGTGGGTTTTATGACAATCATTGTCGGGACCGCCATATTGCACCCGACGGGAATGCCCTCAGACTAATACAAACCCAGCCAGTCTATGCATTTGACGACCTGTTGCAGGGGCAGGTCAATCTGCCGGCGTCTCTGGCCAAAGAAGACTATATTGTAAAACGTCGGGATGGCCTGTTTGCCTATCAATTGGTAGTGGTGGTTGACGACATTGAGCAGCAAATTACGCGTGTCGTACGTGGTGCCGATTTACTGGAGCCGACAGCTCGTCAGATAAGCCTGTTTAACCAGTTGGGCTACCAGGCCCCAGAATACGCACATGTGTCGTTAGCAGTAGCACAACCGGGGTTTAAACTGTCAAAACAAAACCACGCGCCCGCCATCAACACGACCAAGCCACAACCTGCGTTGTGTGCTGCACTTGGTTTTTTGGGCCTGCCTGTTCCCAGTGAGTTACATGGTGATTCGGTGAACAATATTCTGCACTGGGCTGAACAGCATTTTTCACTGCGTACCTTACCACACCACCGTGAAATTCAGGTCTCGCTGCAAGCCGACGGACACTATGATTTCACTGGGTTAACGGCCTGAGCCCACTCCCATCGTTTCGTGTCTGCCTTGACTGTCAATCTAATGTCGGATTTTTAATCATGAATACGTCCCCGCTCCTTCAATTTGACCCCATTTGAGTATATGATAGCGGGCCTCGTTAATTCGCCTACACTATACAAACTAAAACAAGTTCTATGGCCGTATGGTGAATATAGGTGCATTATGCACGCTTTATTGCACGCAATTTGGATTGTTCAGGGTCGTTAGGAGAGTGGTTATTATTTCCAAAATTATAAAGCTTTGCCGTCAGATAGTTAAAGGCAAGGATCCGGTAGGAACCGTGACATGTAGTGCTACACCTGCGTTAATACCACGCAGTGAACATGCTATCTCGCGCAAACAATTTAGCCCCAATGCAATCAAAGTTTTGTACCGACTTAAAGATGGTGGCTACGACGCCTATCTGGTGGGTGGTTGTATTCGTGATATCTTGTTAGGCATTGAACCCAAAGATTTCGATGTTGTTACCAACGCCACACCTGAGCAAGTCAAAAAGTTATTTCGCAATTGTCGGCTAATCGGCCGCCGCTTCAGGCTCGCTCATATCGTTTTTGGTCGTGAAATCATCGAAGTGGCAACCATGCGTGGACACCACCAGGCACAGGACAACCCGGATCCAACCAGCCAGTCAAGCGATCAGGGCCAGCTGCTGCGCGACAACGTCTATGGCACCATTGAAGAAGATGCACAGCGTCGTGACTTTTCTATCAATGCACTTTACTACTCGATTAACGACTTCAGTATCAGGGACTTTGCAGGCGGTATTGCAGCCATTGAGCAACGCAAGATTGAACTGATTGGCGATCCTGAAACCCGTTATCGAGAAGATCCGGTACGTATGCTGCGTGCCGTGCGCTTCGCCACTAAGTTAGATATGACCATTGCAGGTCCAACCGAAGCACCAATTAAAGCACTCGCACCTCTGTTGACTAATATTCCTCCGGCACGCTTGTTTGAGGAAACACTGAAGCTCTTTTTGGGTGGCAAAGCCGAAGCTAACTTCCTGATGCTCAGAAAATATGGCCTGTTTAAACAACTATTTCCGGCCGTTGACGCTATCTTGGATAATGCCAACAGTGAGTTTGAAAGCACATTTATCCAAAAAATGTTTGCGAATACGGACGAGCGTATTAACGCAGATAAGAAAGTCACCCCAGCCTTTATCTATGCCGCATTACTATGGTTCCCGCTACGAGACCGCAGTAACGCATTAATAGCTGAGGGCATGAATGAATATGATGCCTTTATGCAGGCCATCAGCCAGGTTCTGGCAGAAAACGCCCGTCACATTGCCGTGCCGAAACGCTTTACGCTGGGCGCGCGGGATATCTGGCATATTCAGCAACGTCTCGATAAACGCGGTGGCCAGCGCGCTTACCGTCTTAGTCTGCAACCGAGATTTAAAGCCGGTTATGACTTCTTGCTGTTGCGGGTAGAAAGTGGCGAAACCGACCAGCAGGAGCTGGCAAACTGGTGGACTGACTATTTGCAACAGGACGTCAATGGACAAAAAGAGATGGTGAAAGCGCTAGGTCAACGCTCTGGTGGCTCAGAAAGACGCCGCCGTCGTCCCAGAAATAAACCGCGTAGAAAACCAAACCCAGAATCATGAACACTGTTTATATTGGACTAGGGGCGAATCTGAACGCCCCTGAGGCACAGTTACGCAATGCGTTGGATGCGCTGAGCGCATCCTCATCACTCACGCTGGCAAGCGTATCAAGCTTTTATGCCTCAAAGCCTATGGGTCCGCAGGACCAGCCTGATTATGTCAATGCCGTTGCTAAACTTATGACAGACCTGCCCGCCATAGAAGTGCTCGATCTGCTGCAGCAGATTGAACTACAGCATGGCCGGGTCCGAAAAGCAGAGCGCTGGGGACCACGTACATTAGATTTAGATATCCTGCTATACAACGATGAACAGATAGACACACAGCAATTAATCGTGCCGCATTACGGCTTGTGTGAACGCGAGTTTGTGGTCTTTCCACTGCTAGAAATTGCACCCGAACTCACCTTACCAAATGGGCAGTTGCTGGCCAATATTGCCACTTCACTGCCACGAAATGGGCTTACAGCTGTCGCCCAATATCGCATAACCAAATCGATTGCATAGTAAGATCTGGGCGACACAGTACGCTCAGCTTTGAATTGATCACAAAGGGGGAAATATGGCTAAAGTAACCGTTTCAACATTGGCCAAGAAAAAACGTGAAGGAACAAAAATCACAGCACTTACGGCATACGATGCCAGCTTTGCAAAGCTGTTCCATGACAGCGGCGTTGACGTCATTCTGGTAGGCGACTCTCTGGGTATGGTACTGCAAGGTGGCGAAGATACTCTGGCTGTGACCACAGCGGATATTGCATACCATACGCGCTGTGTTCGTGCCGGCAGCAAAGAGTTGTTTGTGGTAGCCGATATGCCCTTTATGAGTTATGCCAACCCGGCACAAGCATGCGAGAACGCAGCAGTGCTCATGCGTTCAGGCGCTAATATGGTCAAACTGGAAGGCGGAGAATGGTTGCTAGACTCTATTCGACTGCTGACGCAACAAGGCATTCCTGTGTGTGGTCATTTAGGTCTGACTCCGCAATCGGTGAACGTCTTTGGTGGTTTCAAGATCCAGGGTCGTGAAGAAGCCCAGGCTGAGAAAATGATCGCTGATGCCATTGCGCTGGAGCAGGCAGGCGCTCAGCTACTGGTCATCGAATGTATCCCATCAGCACTGGCCAAACGCATCAGCGAAGCACTGACTATCCCTGTGATTGGGATTGGCGCGGGTAAAGATACCGATGGTCAGATTTTGGTTATGCATGATTTAGTTGGAATTTCAGCGGGCTATATTCCTAAGTTCTCGAAAAACTTCCTCGCAGAGACAGGCAATATGCCCGCTGCGGTCGAAAAGTTCTGCACTGATGTCAAAAGCGGTGCATTTCCCTCTCAGGAACATGAGTTTAACTAATGCAATCAATTACAGAAATCAAATCTCTGCGCAGTCAAATTAAAGCCTGGCGACAACAAGGTCAAAGCATTGCATTTGTGCCCACCATGGGCAATCTGCATCAGGGACATTTTTCACTGGTAGAGAAAGCCAAGACACTGGCAGACAAAGTCGTTGTCAGTATTTTTGTCAATCCGATGCAATTTGGGGCCAATGAAGATTTGGATAAATACCCACGCACGCTGACGCAGGACAAGCAAGGGCTGGCCGAGCTGGACACCGATATTGTCTTCACGCCCAGTGTTGATGTGATCTATCCAAACGGCCTTGAAACACAAAGTTATGTGGATGTACCAGGCGTATCCGAGGGCTATTGTGGTGGTAGTCGCAGCGGTCATTTCAGAGGAGTGGCCACAGTTGTGACCAAACTCTTTAATCTGGTTCAACCTGACTTTGCCTGCTTTGGTGAAAAAGACTACCAACAGCTTCAGGTGATAAAAACCATGGTGCGCGACTTATCCATGCCTATTGAAATCATCGGAGTACCAACTCAGCGAGAGATCTCGGGTTTGGCCATGAGTTCTCGCAATGGCTACCTGTCAGAGCAAGAAAAAGACACCGCAAAAGTACTCTGTCAGACTCTCAATGACACAGCTCAAAAGTTGGCAGACGGAGCCCGAGACTTCGCAGCACTGGAGCAAGCCGCCAGCTCGACACTCGAAGCAGCAGGTCTGACACCCGATTACTTTTCTATCGCCCAAAGAGACAGCCTAAAACCTGCTACACTGGAAGACAGTGAGTTTGTGATCCTGGCTGCTGCTTACCTGAATCAGGTGAGACTAATCGACAATATCCAGGTCCTAACTGAAGCATAACAATGAATAGGATCCCCGGTATCACCTTGTGAACTTACGCGGGATCCTCACTTTAAATACTCTCTTGCAGGACTTGTTTCATGAAACCACAGATATCAATGATTGCCTTGTTACTGGTAGGCTGTAGTAATACGAACTCCCCTGAGCTGAATCAGTGCGCACAGCAAAACTATCAATGTGAGCAAAGTTGTGAGCAACGTGCTAACCCTCAGTCTCTGGCTATGCAAGTGTGCAGCGATGGGTGCATCGAGTCCTTTAATCAATGCAAGGCGCAGGCAGAGCAACTCACTCAGCAGCAGCGCAATAGCACGCTGTATTAATCATTATTTTTGTCGAAAAACAGGTATAAAAAAACCGCTCAGTGAGCGGTTTTTTCTTTCCATGCAATGCTTATAGCAGACCTAGCTTCTTAAGCTCTTTGCTTGCTAGCTGGCTTGAAAGTGGTACATACCCATCTTTCTCTACGATCTTCTGACCTTCTTTCGACAGCACCATTTTCAGGAACTCGGCTTCAATTGGAGAAAGCGGCTTGTTCGGGTGCTTGTTTACGTAAAGGTATAGAAAACGAGACAATGGGTATTTGCCCTTTGCAACATTGTCCAAAGTCGCGTCAACAAAGTTATCGCCTTTCTTCGACAGTGGTACAGTACGCACACCTGATGTCTTGTAACCAATGCCCGAGTAACCAATCGCATTCACTGATGAAGAGATTGACTGTACTACAGAAGCTGAACCTGGCTGCTCATTCACGTTGTTACGGAAGTCACCTTTACACAGGGCTTTCTTTTTAAAGTAACCGTAAGTACCTGATACTGAGTTACGACCATACAGCTGAATGTCTTTGCTGCCCCAGTCGCCAGACAAGCCTAAGTCGCTCCAGCGCTCGACTTGCTCAGAAGCACCACATTTACGTGTTGATGAGAAAATCGCGTCAACCTGGTCGATACGCAGACCCTGGATTGGGTTGTCTTTATGTACAAAGACTGCCAGAGCATCGATAGCAACGCGTACTTCAGTTGGCTTGTAACCATAGCGTTTTTCAAACGCTTCGATTTCTTTAGACTTCATCTTACGGCTCATAGGGCCGAAGTTTGCTGTTGCTTCTGTCAGAGCCGGTGGCGCTGTAGAAGAACCTGCTGCCTGAATTTGAATGTTTACGTTAGGGTAAATACGTTTGTATTCTTCCGCCCAGAACGTCATCATGTTAGCCAGCGTGTCAGAGCCCACAGATGAAAAGTTACCTGAGATACCGCTGGTTTTGTTGTACTCAGGTAGATTCTTATCAAGTGCAGAGGCTTGAGCAGATACCAGTGTTGTTACAGCCACACCCATTGCGGCAACTAAGCTTTTAAATTTCATTGGGGTCACTCCAAATGTTCTTCCCATTTAATTTCTGAGCACATTGTGCAGAAAACAAATGACAATAAAATTACTCTCAAATGACACTTTTATGACTTTCAGCATTTGTCATAAAAATACGTTTTTCTTTTTCGAAGGCAAATGAGAAACATGAGCCCTTGCCAAGTGTGCTGTCGATTTCCAGATGTGAATCATGGCGAGACAAGACATGTTTAGTGATAGCCAGACCTAGCCCTGAACCACCCGTTTTACGGCTGCGCGCCTTATCGACCCGATAGAATCGTTCAGTGAGTCGGTTAATGTGCTCAGGTGCAATACCATCGCCATTGTCGATCACAGAAAAGCGTGGCCGTTCGCCATCCAGGTACCAGTTAACCGTGATTTTGCCACCTGGTTTAGTGTAATGAATGGCATTAAACACCAGATTGGAAAAGGCACTGCGCAGTTCATCAATACATCCTTTGATATCCAGTGCCTGGTCGACACTAAACTCAATCTCATGATGCTTATCCTGATTCAGTGAATTCGCTTCGGTCTGAATTAACGTCAGCATGGCTGGCACATTCACCGCTTTGTCATTGTCCTGGTTTCGCTGCCCTTCAATACGAGATAGTGAGAGCAGCTGATTAACCAGACTGTCCATTCGCTTACACTGCTCTATCATAGTGTGATGCGCTTTGTTCCACATTGCCGGCGGCGGCATCTGATCGCCTTCCATCATCTCCAGATAACCAGTGACCACCGTCAGAGGAGTACGCAGTTCATGGGACACGTTAGCGACAAAGTCTTTGCGCATCTGCTCGAGCTGTTTCAGTCTGGAAATATCGCGCACCACCATCATTAACTGCTCAGCGTAAGGCATAACCCGAAATTCTAAAACGCGCTCACCCCCATGCCCGGATTCCATCTCCAGGGGATCATGAAAATCATGAGCCTGCATATATTTAACGAACTTAGGATCGCGGATCAGGTTATCGAGACGCTGGCCATGATCCGTTGGCCATTGCAGACCAAGCACTTTAAGTGCAAGTTGGTTACACCAGACAATACTGAGATCCTGTTGCATCACTATCACTGCATCTGGCACCGCTTCGGCACCTTCACGGAAACGTCGGATCAATTCCGCCAGTTCATTTCGCTTTTTGCGATTGCGGTGTTGTAGTTGATAGATCCCTTCAAAGATCTGCTCCCAGGCACCCGATCCCTCAGGCGGGTTAAAGCTGCGCTGATTGATCAACCAATCGCTCAGCCGATACAGCTGCTGGTAATGCCAGATCAACAGCACCATGGCACCGATAAAGAGTAAAACAAACGGTGCGCCTAATAAGATCCCAATCAGGGTCAATGGCAGAAAATACAAAAACAGGCGTTTCAATAACGCCTGTTTATCAATCACCCTATACATACAAAATGATCCTAAAGAGAATGCGCCATGGCTAGCCTACCATAGCGCCGGATGCTTTACAGCTTACTTGAGAAGCGATAACCAGCACCACGTACTGTTTGTACCAGGCGATCGTGACCCAGTGGTGCAATCGCTTTGCGCAGACGACGGATGTGAACGTCTACCGTGCGATCTTCAACATATACATTGGTGCCCCAAACATGATCCAACAGCTGCTCACGGCTGTAAACACGCTCAGGGTGTGTCATAAAGAAATGAAGTAATCTGAATTCCGTCGGCCCCATTTCCAGCTCGTTGCCGGCAGAGGTTACTCGGTGTGAAATTGGATCAAGGCGTAAGCCATGTACTTCAATGGCTTCTTCCAGTGACGTTGGCGATACACGACGCATCACCGCTTTGATCCGTGCCATTAATTCTTTTGGAGAGAAAGGTTTAGTAACGTAGTCGTCAGCACCCACTTCCAATCCCTTGACCTTATCTTCTTCCTCACCACGTGCTGTCAGCATAATAATGGGGATTTGTCTGGTGTATTCGCTTTGTTTAAATTTCTTGGCAATCTGGATACCGCTGCCACCTGGCAACATCCAATCCAATAGCACCATATCAGGATAAGGCTCAACCATAGCTGCAATTGCAGAATCATAGTCTTCAGCTTCAATGGCCTGAAAACCATTTTGTTCCAACACAAACACCAACATTTCTCTGATCGGCGCTTCGTCATCAACTACCAGTACTTTACGTGACATTCCCATTTATCTCTTACGTTACCGAAGTGGGTTTCATTATTATGACTAAGTATGACAGTTTTATGAAATACCAAGTGATAAAAGATGACAATTGGGAAAAAAATAGGGCCAACCGCTCATAAAGCTATGACACTGAAAAAGCGTAAGTTTCATCGTAATTACACTTCAATTCAAACGAGAAACCGTTTAAATCCTTGTTTAGTCAGGTTTGTTTCAAACGGACCACAAAGACAAACGCAGTTGTGCTGCTGTAAAAGATGCGTAAGGCATGACATACAGGCCATTTAAGTTCATTTACATTGTAGCGGGGCCTTATCAGCATAAAGGCGACTAAACATGGCTCACCATGCCTGTACCTGCCTTCTCATTATGAGCATATTGCCTGCCCCGATACAACAGTGCATAGTGCCAGGTAACGATGTCTGGCTCCGCCTTATCGGTGCAGAGCCAGCAAGAGACTCTAAAAGTCGTAACGCAGCGTCAACGCCATATGGTCCTGATCAGGATTGTTGTCCAGGTCTATCTTGGTATACCACAGATACATCCTGGCTTGTTTAGACAGGCTCTTCTCAACCCCGATAGACGCCGCATCACCGGAATCTTTCAGCTTACCCGTTGCGCCGTCGGAATTTTGGTACTGCGCCAGTAGCTTATAGCCGTTATCAAGCTTGAGCGCTGCGCTGGCCATATAACTGTCCACGGTCTCATTACTACCAATCGCCTCGCTTTGCTGATAGCTGGCCCCCAAAGTAACTTTAGCCACTTTGCCCTGGACCGTAACACGCGTGATGTCCTGGCCTGCTACCTCTTCATCACGGGCTACACTGGCGTAGATAGCGGTTTTTTTCAGTTTGCTGTCACCGTAGCTTGCCGCCATAGACAATCCACTTTCGCCATTTTGCTTACTGTTGTCTTCTGCAATATAACTGACTGTGAACTTCAGATGATTAAGTGACGGCGTCGTATATTGCAAGGTGTCTCCGAGGCGATTTTCGCCTACGAAGAAGCTTTTAATATCTGCTGTGAAATCATTCATCAGGTCAACTTTACCCTGAGATTTCTTCATTGGCGTGTCATCACGACCCAGCAAGAGCTGACCAAACCGGCCTTTAATCCCAACGTACTGCGAACGTGCCGTGATGTTCTCTTCCGACTTACCATCGTTGTCGTTTTCAGACATTTCTACCTGAAACTCCAGCTTATAAAAGGCGGAGATCCCAGTGTCTATATCTGCACTCCCTTTGATCCCCATCCTGGAGGCATAGCTTTCTACCGAAGTGTCTGATCCACTGCCAGTGTCACTGTTTTCCACACCCAAATGTGCACGTCCGTATACTTTGAGTTCTTCAGCTTGTGTTTGGGCACAAACTATTAGCGCCGAGCAGCCTATAAGGGCAGCCATATAGCATTTCTTCATACTATGACCCCAATGAAAAGAATGTGAGCAAAATAGAGTATCCTTTAAAGCTAGACGCTCCAGTCCAGAGATCAAGTGACGAACCGTCGGATCAGAGTTTTTCTAAGCTGGATTGCCTGAGATCAAATTTATACCAAGCGGATCCTCTTTGGATCATTTTTTTACCAACTAAATTGACGGATCCGAACAGGCAAACCTACTAACTCATTGATTTTAGATCTATTCCAGTGCCAGATAAACGCAGATCCCAGACGTCACTTAGTAAGATCTCGATCTCAGGATCCAGATTAGACTCCAACTTAGTCAAGATCTGATCCCAACACTGACAACTAGGTATAATCTTGATCCCAGTATGATCATAAAACGACATTGTTACGCCGTGAAATGGATGACACGACTTGAGTGCTCCAAACTGCAGATACAAAAATGCCGCAGTCCAAAGAGCTGCGGCATTTGCTACTAACCGGGTTTAAATAGTTAGTATTTATTTGATCTGAGGAGCCAGCTCGCCAGACAGGTACTTCAGATGCATATCATCTAGTGAGATAGGCTGGATACGACCGGCCTGGCCTGCTGTACCAAATGCTTCGTAACGTGCAACACAAATCTCTGTCATGGCTTTTGTTGCTTCCGCTAAATACTTACGAGGATCAAAATTGCTCGGGTTATGCGCCAGGTGACGACGGATTGCCCCGGTTGCAGCCAAACGTAAATCAGTATCAATATTTACCTTGCGTACGCCGTGCTTAATGCCTTCGACGATCTGCTCAACAGGCACACCATAAGTTTCCGGGATCTCACCGCCAAACTCGTTGATCACTGCCAGCCACTCC
The DNA here is from genome assembly GCF_024124545.1 of Pseudoalteromonas sp. XMcav2-N. Classification (GTDB taxonomy): domain Bacteria; phylum Pseudomonadota; class Gammaproteobacteria; order Enterobacterales; family Alteromonadaceae; genus Pseudoalteromonas. The sequence continues at coordinate 251,583 of NZ_JAMXSF010000006.1, read as the reverse complement.
TGAGGAACCGATGAGGAACCGTGCATTACCAGGTGTGTATTCGGGATACGGGCGTGGATCTCTTTGATGCGGTTGATTGCCAGAATGTCGCCTGTTGGTGGACGTGTGAACTTGTACGCTCCGTGCGATGTACCACAGGCAATAGCCAGTGCGTCAACACCCGTTTTCTTAACAAAGTCAGCAGCTTCTTCTGGGTCTGTCAATAGTTGATCATGCGTGAGCTTACCAACCGCACCAATACCATCTTCCTCACCTGCTTCACCCGTTTCCAGTGAGCCCAGTACACCCAGCTCACCTTCCACAGATACACCACATGCGTGTGCCATATCAACCGTGCGGCGTGTTACATCAACGTTGTACTCATAGCTTGAAGGTGTTTTGCCATCTTCCAGTAAAGACCCATCCATCATGACAGATGAAAAGCCAAGCTGGATTGAACGCTGACACACGCCAGGAGACGTGCCGTGATCCTGATGCATAACAACCGGAATATGTGGCCATTCTTCGACTGCGGCCAAAATCATATGGCGAATAAACGGTGCCCCTGCATACTTACGCGCACCTGCCGAACCCTGAACAATGACCGGACTGTTGGTTTTGTCTGCCGCTTCCATGATAGCGCGCATTTGCTCTTGGTTATTTACGTTAAAGGCAGGAACGCCGTAACCATGCTCTGCGGCATGATCCAGCAATTGACGCATACTGATTAAAGCCATTGTGCTTTCTCCAATTGTTGATGAGTGAAGCTGATATTGTCGATTCAGCAGTCATACTCATCGATTTGAACGGGATAGATGTTAAGTGCTACACACTCGATTTGTTTCGGGAGTTAATTGTGAGAGAGTCCCAAAACCGGACCAGTACGTCGGCCCGAAAACATGATGCTGTGGCACAGGCCACAGCAATTTGCCTGATTAAGCTTTCGCTCTTTGTTCAAGCATAGCGACTGCTGGCAGTTTTTTCCCCTCAAGGAACTCTAAAAACGCACCACCACCGGTCGAGATATATGAAATTTCATCGGCTACGCCATACTTATCGATAGCAGCTAATGTGTCACCACCACCAGCGATTGAGAAAGCGCCAGACTTAGCAATTGCGTTTGCAATCGCTTCAGTACCATTGCCAAACTGGTCAAACTCGAACACGCCTACCGGTCCATTCCAGACCACAGTACCCGCGTTTGCAATGATTTTAGCCAGAGTATTGGCAGTCTCCGGACCAATATCAAAGATCATATCTGTGTCGCGTACTTCCGCCACATCTTTGATCTCGGCCACAGCAGATTCAGAGAACTCGTCACCAACAACCACATCAGTAGGTACAGGAATATCACCGTCATTTGCACGCGCCGCTTCGCTGAGCTTATTCGCTTCAGCAATCAGGTCTGGTTCGTACAAAGATTTACCGACAGGGTTGCCTGCCGCGGCAATAAAGGTATTCGCAATACCACCACCTGTGACCAACTGATCAACCACTTTTGACAATGAATCCAGTACCGTCAGCTTAGTCGACACTTTAGAACCACCAACGATAGCAACCAAAGGACGTGCCGGATTATCAAGAGCTTTGCCTAATGCATCGAGTTCAGCGGCCAGTAACGGGCCTGCGCAAGCCACTTCGGCAAATAAACCAACACCATGTGTAGATGCCTGTGCACGGTGTGCGGTACCAAATGCATCCATTACATAAACGTCACACAACGCTGCCAGCTTTTTCGACAGGGCTTCATCATTCTTTTTCTCGCCCACATTGAAGCGCACGTTTTCGAATACCACAACTTCGTTATCTGCGATATCTACGCCATCCAGATAGTTATCTACCAGGCGCACGTTTTGCTCAAGCGCATCGTTTAGGTAATCTACGACGGGCTGCATTGAATACTGCGCATCGTATTCCCCTTCCGTTGGGCGACCCAGGTGAGACATCACCATGACCTTGGCACCTTTTTCAAGGGCTAGTTTGATGGTAGGTAAAGACGCTCTGATACGGGCATCTGATGTAACCTTGCCTTCTTTCACCGGTACGTTAAGATCTTCACGGATCAGAACGCGTTTGCCGTTTAAATCTAAATCCGCCATCTTAATGACTGACATTGACATCTCCTTCAAGAACGATACTTGGTTTTTTAATTAACTTGTGTCATTGCTGCTGCGGTATCGAGCATACGGTTTGCAAACCCCCACTCGTTGTCGCACCACACCAACAATTTCGCCAACCGCTTCTGGCTGACGCGTGTTTGGGTACCATCTATGATACTGGAATGTGGATCATGATTAAAATCCACCGAGACCAACGGCTCCTCAGTGTAGTCCAGTATCCCTTGCAACGGACCTCTTGCGGCCTGTTGTAATGCATTATTCACCTGCTCAATAGTCACATCACTGTTTAGCGTCACACTCAGATCCATCGCGGTGACATTAATGGTTGGCACCCGAACGGCAATCGCTTCGAAACACCCATGAAATTTTGGCAGGATCCGCTCGATCCCTCTCGCCAGCTTTGTATCCACAGGAATGATGGACTGGCTTGCCGCACGAGTACGACGAAGATCCGGATGATATGCATCGATCACCTGTTGATCATGCATTGATGCATGGATCGTCGTAATGGTGCCAGAGCCGATGCCAAAAGCATCATCCAACACATTTATGACAGGGACAATACAGTTAGTTGTACAAGAGCCATTAGATACAATGGTGTGCTCAGGGAGAAGCTCTTTATCATTGATCCCATACACTATGGTTGCATCAACATCTGCGTCGGCGGGATGAGAAAACAGCACTTTCTTTGCCCCTGCACGCAAATGTGACTGAGCATGAAAACGAGAATGGAATACACCGGTGCACTCTAAAACAACGTCGACATCGAGGGCATGCCAGGGCAAATGACTAGGATCTGCTTCGCTAAACAGCTGGATTTTATCGTCGCCGACTGTCAGGTAAGGTGCGTCAAGATGAACGGGGAAAGAAAAACGCCCATGCGAAGTATCGTATTTGAGCAAATGGGCAATACCTTGCGGATCGGCAAGTTCATTTATCGCGACGATTTGAATGTCTCGCTGGCGACCAGATTCATACAAAGCCCGCACTATGTTGCGACCAATACGACCAAAACCATTTATTGCCAGTTTGATAGTCATTAAATTGAAGATCCACCTCGTTGTGAAAAATTGGGGCAATTGCGTGGCACTCCGACTTTATACGCGGCACACGAATAAAAATCCCAAGTCTTCCGTATTAAGATGGCGCTATTGTAATCGACCAGGCAAAAATGTGTAAGAGATATGCAAAAATAATTATGTCAGTTGTCTAACCAACGCGCCATGCGCTCCGCCAAATTGACTATTCTGTGCCAATAACAGTTCAGCCGTACTCAGCGCATCGCTCAGTGCATGATGCTCAGAAGCGTGTGGTAATCCATAACGCTGACGACAGGCGGACAGGGTTAAACAATCTGCCGTAAGCGTTTGTCCTTGTCTGAGCAATCGATCCCGCTCTATCTGCATGGTATCCAGGATTAGCTTTGGCCGCGTCTCAATGTCGTGATGTACAAACGCCCGCTTGATGAACCCCCAATCGAGCAAAGCGTTATGACAGACCAAAATACGCTGTTCAAGCAAGCTGCCCAGTTGCTGCAATAAAGCCCGTAACGTATCACCCTGCTGCAATGCTTGTTCATCGACACCATGGATCACCGGACTTTGCCCCAACTGATGTACCTCCTTGTTCAGCACGTGCCGCGCTGAGTTCAATATAACCCGGCCTTGTCGGATCTCCACCCAGGCAGCCGAGACAATCTCATCACGTTTAGGATCCAGACCGGTTAATTCAAGATCCAGCACCACCAAATCGGCTTCTGTAAACCTCAATTGGCGATAGGTATGCCAGTTTCGCAACCGTGATAACCAGTTCACAAGCTGCCCCTGGCAAATTTAAACGCACACGCCTGCTGGGCTTGTTTGACCAATTGAAAGGCCTCTTTGAGTTGATGCCGCTCCAGTGAGCCCAGATGGCCGGGGTTGATGCAGTTTTCAGGTAAACCTTCTCGATCAATCTGAGTGCGCAAACGCAGCTGAGTCAAAAATCGCCAGCAGTCCTGCAAATTGGCAATGTCTTCATCACTGAGTAGCTTGTGTCCTTTCAGCGCCTTTAAGCGCTGTAATGTATTGGCTTTGCAGATCCCAGCTTGCAACGCGTAAAGACGGACAATATCGTTGATGATCACAACACCGCGCTTTTTCAGATCCAGATATTTATGCTTATACTTGTCTTGCTGAAGTTTAAACTGATGAAACAAGCCAATCGGGACAGTATTCACGTTGATATCAGCGGCCATGGCGGCATAAAACAGCTGGTTTTTTGGGATGTCGTTGAGATGATGCAGGAATTGTCCGAATAGCAGATCAGAGCCCGTGATAAATCGCAGGTCAAAGTAGATTTTACAATTGAGCATGGCATGGGGTGTCGGCGCATGGATCCAGGTTGTGAATCGCTCGCACCATTCACTGAGTGTGCCCCGACACGCCGGATTACTCGCCATGATATTTCCCGGACAAGTACGGATCCCGCATTCATCCAGCTGTTGACATACAAACGATCCGAGCCGCGCAAAATACGCTCTTTGCTCGTCGGTAACGCCCTCGGGCAACAACAGGCCATTGTCCTGATCGGAATGCAGGGTTTGCTCTTCACGAGCCTGAGAGCCAAAACAGATCCAGGCAAACGGGGTAGGTGCAGTACCATGCTGCTGCTGGTATAAGTCGATCAAACGCCCGGTCAAAGCATCACTCAACCCACTGAGTAGCTGCCCTATCAAAGAAATATCTTCGATCTTATTGGCAAACTCACTCAACAGATCCGGGATCTCCTTGGCTAGTTGCTTCACTTCACTATAGCTGCGTGCTTTATAGATCCGCCCAATTAACTGTACCGGATCGCTTTTTTGCTGGCGTAAAAGATCGGTGCTGGTGATCATACCCATAGGGGTGCGATCTTCATTGAGCACCGGCAGATGATGAATATTATGTTTTAGCATCAGGTGAAGTGCCGAAAAGATGCGGTTGTTCTCAAAAATATATTTAGGTTTGACCGTCATGATCTCATGGATCACCCTGGCTGGATCGACCCCTTCTGCCAGCACCCGGTTTCGTAAATCGCGATCAGTCACAACCCCCACGAGCTGCTTGTTCTGTGTCACCATGATCGAAGAAACCCGATGTTTCTTCATGACTTGGGCCGCATCCTGAATACTGGCATGCGGCTCCAGTGTTACCGCCGCCCGGCTCATCAGCTCACTGACCGGACGCTCCGACCAGCTCGTCGTCGACTCTTTATAGTGATTGGACAACAAGCGTTTGGCGTGGGCACGCACAAAATACTGCTCAAAAGGTTTATACTCTCGGCGGAGAAAGTCAAACGCAGCTTGTGGCAATACATACACCAGCCCGGCTTGAACCACTTCCAGTTGATTGCTAATCGGCTCACCCGTCAACAACGAAGGGTAGCCAAAATAGTCCCCTTCGGCCAATCGGGTGATCAGCTCAGCGTTCTCGGAGCGCAGATCGAAATGACCAGAGCGTACCAGATACAGCTGAGGTAATTCGCTTTTGAACCACTGAGCCTGATTCTGCGCGCTGACATAAATGATTTCCAGATGATCAACAAAGTACTCCGTCGCGCTGTCAGCCAACTGACCAAATGGCGCCTGCTGCTGCACGAAGGTCAGCACATCCTGAACATGAGCCGTCACAATCCCTCCCAAAAATAACAACTACTCCACAGCTTTCGCCATGAAGTAGTTGGTTTCTTCGCTATCAGAAAGTATCACGTGAGTATTAATGCGCGTGTGCTGCAGAAGAGCCCTTCGGATTACGGATCCCATCGACCATTTGCTTCACTTCAAGTGGCGTCTCGGCCGTCAGTTTCATCACTATGGCAGCAATACCAAAGTTCACTAACATACCAATAATGCCAATCCCCTCAGGCGAAATACCAAACAACCAGTTCACAGGCGTATTCAGTTCCGGGCTGACAAACTTAAAGTAGATAATGTAAGCCGCAGTGAAACCGATACCACATACCATACCGCTGATGGCGCCCTCTTTATTCATACGTTTGGAGAAGATCCCCATAATGATCGCCGGGAAGAAGCTTGCCGCCGCCAGACCAAAGGCAAAGGCCACCACCGACGCCACGAATCCGGGCGGGTTAATACCAAAGTAAGCAGAGATTGCAATGGCCACCATCGCCGACAAACGTGCCGCCAGGAGTTCTTGCTTATCACTGATATCCGGTTTGAGGGTGCGTTTGAGTAAATCATGAGAGACCGAGGTCGAGATAACCAATAGCAGACCCGCTGTGGTCGACAGCGCCGCTGCAATACCACCTGCCGCGACCAGTGCAATTACCCAAGCCGGTAAATCTGCAATTTCCGGGTTCGCCAGAACCATAATATCGCGATCAATTTTCACCTCATTACGGCTCGCCGGATCGTCAATCTTACCAGCAGAATAGAACATCTTGCCGTCACCATTTTTATCATTGAAGGTGATAAGACCCGTTCTTTCCCAGTTTTTCACCCACTGTGGCGCCTCGGCATACGCCGTACCGCTGCCATCTTTACCATTGATCGTATCAATCATATTCACGCGAGCAAATGATGCAACAGCCGGTGCTGTGGTGTATACAATGGCGATAAAGACTAAGGTCCAGGCCGCAGAAATACGAGTGTCTTTTACTCTGGGTACGGTGAAGAAACGTACGATAACATGTGGCAGACCAGCAGTACCGACCATCAGCGCCGCTGTGATAGCAAACACGTCAATCATACTCTTGGAGCCTTCGGTGTATTGCGCAAAGCCGAGCTCGGTACTGAGCCCGTCGAGTTTATCCAGCAAATAGGTTCCGGAACCATCCGCCAGAGTACCACCAAAGCCGGTTTGCGGCAGTAAGTGACCTGTCATCATCAAAGAGATAAAGATTGCAGGCACCAGGTAGGCGAAAACCAGCACACAGTATTGTGCAACCTGAGTGTAGGTAATGCCTTTCATGCCACCAAGTACGGCGTAGAAGAACACGATCACCATGCCGATATACACGCCGGTTTCGATGTCAACTTCGAGGAAGCGAGAGAATACCACGCCCACACCACGCATTTGTCCGGCAATGTAAGTGAAACAGATAAAAATAGCACACAGAATGGCCACAACCCGTGCCACCTGCGAGTAGTAACGGTCGCCGATAAAATCGGGCACAGTGAATTTGCCAAACTTACGCAGATAAGGCGCCAGGCACAATGCCAGCAGTACGTAACCACCGGTCCAGCCCATCAGATAAACGCCGCCATCATAACCGGCAAATGAGATTATACCGGCCATAGAGATAAACGAAGCAGCACTCATCCAGTCCGCGGCCGTTGCCATGCCGTTTGCCACAGGCGGTACACCACCGCCGGCAACATAGAATTCATTGGTTGAACCGGCACGGGCCCAGATGGCAATGCCGATGTAGAGGGCAAAACTGAGCCCAACAATTATAAAGGTGAGAGTTTGAACATCCATCATAGCGCTCCTTATTCATCCACGCCGTATTTTTTGTCCAGCGCATCCATTTTGAATACATAGACAAAAATCAAAGCAACGAAGGTATAAATTGCGCCCTGCTGCGAAAACCAAAAACCCAATTTAAATCCGAAGAAGCGGACCTCGTTGAGTACATCAACCAGTAGAATGCCGCATCCAAAAGACACCACAAACCACACTACTAATAGCTTAAACATTAAGGCTAGATTCTCTGACCAATATGCTTTTGCTTGTTCTTCACTTTTAAAAGCCATGATAAGTCCCCTTTCACACACCTGTCGCCGATGTGCTGGTGTTAATGACCTTTTGACTGTAGCAATGGCCCGTCAAGATGAAATTGAGACCTTAGTCGTAACGGCAAGGTTACGTTTACGTAAACTGCTGAATAAAATAATTTCAACAACCATTAAAAACCTTAAATTCAATTAGTTAGGGAGTTTACATGGCAGGGTTAGCAAATTCAGGGACACGTATGCAGGAGATAAGACATTAGTCTAATTAACTCAATAAAAATCGAATAATTTTTTAAAATCAGGTGATTATGTCACTTTGGATTATCCGCAAGTGATGCTACTTTAAAGGCATAAAGACAATAACAAGCATTAACACAAGGGTTCACTATGACGGCTGCCTTGATCCTCGTTGCCATCGCCTATATCGGCTTACTATTCTGGCTGGCCAACTGGGGAGATAAAACCACGCCGGCTGCAACACGGATCAGTCACCATCCTTTTGTTTACGCCTTAGCCCTCGGTATCTATTGTACCTCCTGGACCTATTATGGCTCAGTAGGAACCGCCGCAACCAGCAGCTGGCACTATCTGCCCATTTTGCTTGGTCCGGCCCTGCTTTTTATGTTTGGTCAGGGCTTTTTGCGCAAGCTGATCCTGGTCAGTAAAAAGCAGAACATCACCACTATTGCCGACTTCATTTCAGCACGCTACGGTAAGCGTCAGACTACCGCTGTTATGGTGACCATGATAGCGTTGCTGGCCACTATTCCCTATATTGCACTGCAACTCAAAGCCCTGAGCAGCAGCTTTTTGTTGCTACAACAGGGTACCCCGATCTCAGGGGGCATGCTGGCCATGACCGGGACTTTGCTGATGGCACTGTTTGCCATCTTTTTTGGTACCCGCAAAGTCGATGTAACCGAATATCGCTCTGGACTAATGCTCGCCGTCGCATTTGAATCCTTGATCAAACTGCTGGCACTGATGGCCGTTGCCGTCATAGCCATACAGGCTTTACTGTCACAAAACAGCGCCGATATGACGTTGTTTGCACACTGGCAGGGGTTTGATTTTTCCAATTTCAACTTTATCGGCCAGACACTGATGGCCGCCGCCGCCATCATCTGCCTACCCCGACAATTCCATGTGACTGTGGTCGACAATCAGGATAGTCGTCATCTGCGTACCGCACGCTGGGCATTCCCATTGTACCTCATCCTGATAGCGGCAATGATACTGCCCATCGCAAGCGCTGCCATTCATCCTAATATTGGTCAGGCCGTGGCAGCGGATAGCTTTGTACTGGCACTGCCCATGATGCAGGGCCATCCGCTGATCACCACCTTTGTGTTTATCGGGGGGTTATCCGCCGCCACAGCCATGATAGTGGTGGCAACACTCACACTCAGTACCATGCTCTCTAACGATGTCGTGCTGCCCCTGCTGCTAAAGCGTAAGTTTAAAAAGAATCGCCTGACCAGCAACTATAAAACCCGTATCCTGCTGATCCGACGCTTTATCATTGCCGCCATTTTGGTCCTGGCGTTCCTCTATCAGCAGTGGTTTGGCCATGGTGAGGCACTGGCGAACATGGGCCTGGTGGCTTTTTCTCTGGTTACTCAGTTACTTCCGGCCATTGTCGGCGGACTATACTGGCGCAAAGGTCATGCTTATGGCGTCTATGCCGGTCTGCTGGCGGGCTTTTTATGCTGGATGTTATTCCTGATGTTTCCGGTGATTGAAGCCGGTAACAGTCTGGACTTTGAAACCCGTCAGACCATCATCACCCGCGGCACCTTACTGGCGCTGCTGGCTAATATCAGCTGTTATATCAGCTTCTCGTTGGGTGCATATGAGCGTCTGATAGATAAAATTCAGGCCGCTGCCTTTGTCAGCCCCTGGGAACAGGCCAGCGCTGCCAAACGCCTCAACAAAGACGTCAAAGCGACGGTGTATGACTTTACCGTGCTACTGCAAACCTTTTTAGGGATCCAGCGCAGTCAGCAGTTACTCAGCCACTATGCCATCAATCACGATATTGAAGACAGCAATGCCTATCCGAGCGCGGATTTTATTGCCTTTTGTGAGCGTGCACTCACTGGCGTGCTGGGAGCCTCTTCTGCGCGCGCGTTGATCCATGCCGTTTCTTCGGGTAAACAACTAGCTTTTGAAGAAGTGGTCAACTTTTTCGATGAGACCACCCAGGCATTGCAGTTCAACCAGAACCTGCTTTTCACCTCACTGGAAAATCTCAGCCACGGAATTTCAGTGGTGGATAAAGACCTCAACCTGGTTGCCTGGAACCGTCGTTATCATGAAATGTTTGAATACCCGGATGGTTTTTTACAAGTAGGCCAGAGTATTGAGGAAGTGATCCGCTTTAACGCTGAACGCGGCGAATGTGGCCCGGGAGAGCTTGAGAAACTGGTCGAAAAACGTGTACAGCATTTGAAAAATGGCACATCGCACCATTTCATTCGACATCGCAGTAACGGGCAAGTGTTTGAAATGACGGGTAACCCGCTGCCAGAAGGTGGCTTTGTCACCAGTTTCTCTGACATCACCAGCCACATCGACACGCAGAACGCACTGGAAGAGATCAACATGGATCTCGAAAACCGCATTGAGGCAAGAACACAAGAAATCCGTCTGATAAACCAGGATCTTAAAGCCCAGATTGCCAGCCGGGAGGAAACGGAGCAAGCCCTGGTTGCCGCGAAAAAAGAGGCTGAACGCGCCAATGACAGTAAGACCCGATTTTTGGCGCTGGCCAGCCACGATATTTTACAACCGCTGAATGCCGCTCGCCTTTACCTGGCTGCGATTAATGAGGAGAAGCTGGAAGGTAACGACCGCAGTAATCTGGAAAAGCTGGGTGCCAGCCTGGATTCGACCGTTCATCTGATGTCCGCGCTACTGGACATTGCTAAACTGGAACAGGGCGCGATGAAACCCACACCTCGTCATTTTGACATCGATGAGATCATGTCGCCCCTGGCCAGTGAATATGCCATTTTGTGTCAGGAAAAAGGTCTGGCGCTGCATGTTAGAACCAGCCACCAGGTGATCCACAGCGATATTACCTATCTTCGCCGTATTGTGCAGAATCTGGTGTCCAATGCCGTCAAATATACTGAGCATGGTCGTGTTCTGCTGGCTTGTCGCCGCCGCAGCCACAGTGTTCGCATTGAAGTCTGGGATACAGGTCCGGGTATCACCGAACACGAACAACAGAAAATATTTAACGACTTTTACCGTATTCAAAGCGGCGACAATAAAGGCGTGGGGCTGGGGCTGGGTGTTGTAAAACGGCTGTGCGAGCTGCTTAGCATGCCCCTGGAAATGCATTCCATTCCGGGCAAAGGCAGTCGCTTCAGCGTAGAAGTGCCATTGGGAGATTATCAGCAGCTCCAGCAAAAAGCTGGCAGCGTGGAGCAAAAGACTACCAGTAAAACACAACTTAATCTGGTTGTGGTGGATGACGACCCCAAAAACCTGGCCGCCATGGCCAGTTTGCTGGATAAGTGGCAATTTGGGTATCAGATGTTTGACAGGGCAACCAAAGCCCGGAAATATGCTGCAGACAATCCGGCACCGGATTTTATCCTGATGGATTATCAGCTCGATAATGATGAAAATGGCGTCAGCCTGATCCAGGATTTAAGGCAGTGCTGGGATACAAGGATCCCGGCCGTTCTCATTACTGCGGTCCGCGATGACAGTTTAAAGCTACAAGCCAAACAGGCTCAGATCCACTACCTGAGTAAACCACTGAAACCCGCTAAGCTCAAGGCGCTACTTAGCCATGGCAGTTAATAGGCAAGCTGGATCTGATCGCGGCCATTGGCCTTGGCACGATACACCGCCTGATCAGCCATTTTAAGGGCATGACTGAACGGCATACTGGGGTTTACCTCAGCAACCCCAAAGCTGGCTGTGACATGGATCAACATGTTTTCCTGACGCACTTCCATGTCCCGGACGGCCGTGCATAACCGGTTGGCCACCATATGTGCATCGCTGACCGAGGTTTCTGGTAACAACACGACAAACTCTTCACCGCCTAAGCGACAAAAACAGTCTTCCACGCGCACCACATCCAGGCAACACTGGGCAAACTTTTGCAGCACTTTATCGCCGGCATCATGGCCAAAGTCGTCATTGATGCGTTTAAATCTGTCCAGGTCCATCATGATCAAGCTCATCGGCCGCTCAGTGCGCTGATGACGGCTCATCTCACGCTTAGCATGCTCCATCAGGAAACGACGGTTGTTCAGACCCGTCAGCATGTCCTGAAACGCCATTTTGGTGAGCTTTTGCTGCATCTGATATAACTCATGTACCAACAAACGACGGCTACAACAATCAGCAACCATTTCCGTGATGGTCACTTCCCACTCCTGCCACTGACGTACATCAGCAAGCCCTTCACAGCACACCACTCCCAGTGCAATGCCATTTTTAAAAATGGCCGTGTCCAGCATAGTCGCTATGTTGTGAGGTTTGAGGTAGATATCGGTAAATTCGCAGGTACGAGGATCAGTGCATGCATCCTCAGCGGCAATAGACTGGCCGCTGATAATGGTTGCAAAATAAGTAGGGAAATCTTCAATCGTCAACACTGGCAACTGCTGCGGCACCGCCTGCCAGTCAGTATTGGCGTAATTGAGTAACTTGGTCGGCTGATGCATGTCGTCAAACAACCACACCGACACACGATCGACCTGAAGCAAGGATTTTGCCTCAAAAATGATATCTCGCAAAAAGCTCTGATGTTCGCCGGAAACATCGACCTCTTGCGAGCTGATCCGCCGCAATTTTTGCGTGCTCTGAGTTAATCGATTCAAAGGTACTACCAAGTCGCAAAGCTGATGAATTAGGGCATCGTCTTATTGCGATGCCATACCATTGTTATACTCTAATAATATCTCGCCTGCGACAAAATGCATTGTTTTCTTGCCCAGAGCGTATGCATCAAGACCGGATGACCGAACTAGGCCATGTATTTTGCAAGATATTTTTTAAATACCGGGTCACTCTGCGCCAGCCCCTTTTGCTCTGCCAAAATCTCTTTTAACATCTGTTTTGAGGTCAAAGGGTTCGCCAGTACCACTCGGAATACCACGGTGGGCTGATGTTGATACTGAGGCGGCGTTAAGCGGGTACGGGAAACAAACGAACGCCCCGATTCGCGCTGACGCTTCTGCATACTGGCGGTAAAGCGGTTTAACGCGGCATAAATGTCGATGCGCTCTTGCTCATCTGCACGCTCAATTGCCTGGCGGATCTGCTTTGGTACATAGCGATAGGTCAGCAAACACAGCTCAGGGTCCGACACCAATTCAAAATCTTCTTCTTCACGGATCAGCTCTGCAAAGTACCGCGCTTTTTCGATCCCTTTATCGATCAGCATCTCATAGCCTTTGCGCCCGATCACGCGTAAACAGGCATGCACCAGCATCGCCATACCCGGCCGACTGCCTTCGAGTGTATGACTGCCTAAATCTTTTGAACCCTTACGCAGGATATATTCAGCATGATGTTCAATCACGTCTGTTGCTGTGGGGTCTTTAAACAACACTATGCCGGCGCCCATAGGCACGTACATTTGTTTATGCGCATCTATCGTGATGGAATCAGCCAGCTCAATACCGTTAAGTAAATGACGGTAATTAGCAGACAGTAAGGTGGCCCCCCCCCAGGCAGCATCAACATGAAAATGACAGCCAAGCTCCTGACTGAGCGCCGCCATTTCTGGCAGCGGATCTATGTTACCCGTTTCTGTGGTACCCGCGACCCCGACAATCGCCATTACTTTGATGCCTTTTTCAGCTAGCTCCTGCGCTTTAACACGCATCGCATTAACATCCACTTTGTTATTGTCATCGGTTTTGACGGCAATAAAATTACTGCGGCCAATGCCCAGTACATCCGCGGCTTTACCCAATGAGTAATGACCACGCTCAGACACCAACACTGCCAGGCCTTTATAGCCATAATGCAGCATCGCAGCCATGATCCCTTCGCTGGCAAGACCTTTAAAGTTGCCATCCGGGCCCAGCAAACGGTTACGGGCAATCCACAGAGCCGTAATATTGGCAATGGTGCCGCCAGAGCAAAATGCCCCCAGAGCTGTCTTAGCACTGTGCATCCACTTTTCATAAAAACCGTCATTTTCACCATAGGCCAGATGGTGCATCATGCCCAGCACCTGGCGCTCCAATGGCGTGAAAGCCTTTGAAGTTTCTATTTTTACCAGGTTTTGGTTCAGCCCCACCATCAATTTAGACAGCGGCAGAACAAAGTGTGGCAATGCGGATGTCATATGGCCAATAAAACTTGGCGACGCGGTATGAACAGAATGCGCGACCAGTTGCTCCATAATATCCTGAGCATAATCAGACACAAACATCGGTTCTTCCGGGATCATTGCCGACTGAAAGTCTTTCTCTATCTCGTGCAATGGTTTTTCGATTGCGGCGATGTTTTCATTCAGAAAGCCAGCCAGATTACTGGAAATTTCCTGCTCTATCACACTTAACGTGGAGCTGGGTGCTTCTGGAACGGTAAAGATACGCATTAAGCTTTCTTCAGAAGCGACTGCACAACGCTTTGGACCCATTTTAATACCTAATCATGCGTGGGTAACTGATGTCGGGAGTTACCTTGCCAAGTTGATACGAAATGACTAACTTTACTGTAAAGCGATGGGAAAGTCTGCAATGCTGTCAAAAAAAATGAACTCTGCTTGATATTTTGATGAACCTCTGATGACACAGTAAAGAGAGTCAACCCAACCCTTTAGTACGACTCATGTAAGGATTAGGGTTCAAAACTAGCGCAAATTCGTTAAATATTTTGTCAGCAATGCGAGAAATGGATAGTATTAGGAACAATCCACGCCACCAGACTTGAAGACTCAAACGGAAACTGACATGAATAAACGGAATTTTGCCCTAAAGGCGCTATCTCTGACCTGGATAGTCATTGGCTTTGTGATTTTTGTTGCGTCTTTGTCGGCGTACGTGCTCTATACCTACCATCAGACCCGCACCACCATAGTTAAGAGCATAGATCAAAAGCTATTGATGGCCGCACGCAGTGCTCAACTGATACTGGGCGATGATTATCATGACAGGCTCAATGAAGTCAGCAACGAAGAATACCGCCATAAAAGTGCCCAGCTGTCACAGCTGGCTCAGCACCTGGGCGTCGAATATGTCTATGCCATGATTTATGATGCCCCTTCTGTACGGTTCAGCGCCTCCAGTTACACTCAGAGTGACGTTTTACAGGACAAAGTCACCCGAAAGCTGGACTTGTATGCAGAAGCCACCGCGGTAAATAAAAGCGCTTTTCGCTCAACTCAGCCTTTATACGAAGTCTCACAAGATAAATGGGGGCACTTTAAAACCATTTTTATTCCTTATGTGACGCGTGACGGACGGGTCTATCTCACTGGCGCAGACATTAAAACCTCGCATATTCAAACTGAGCTGGCCAAAAGTGTTAAAGAAGCCTTATTTACGGCTTGTTTTTTCTTTGCAATTGCTTTGCTGGTTGCCGGTATGTATTTATTAATACTCAGAAAAACGCTAACTACCGATGCGCGTACCGGGTTCCCGAACCGCCTGGCTCTGGAGCAGGATCTGGCCAAAAACCCAAATCAGCATCTGAGCCTGGCCATTATCGCAATTAAAGAGCTGGAAGAAATTGTGAGCTTTTATGGTACCGATGTTGGCGATGAGATCATGCGTAGAGTGATGACCCACTTCAGTGAGTTTACCGTGCCATTTAAAGTCTATCGCCTTGCGACCGCCAAGCTGGTGCTGCTCAGTGATGCCAATAAAGGGGAGCATTATCTGAGTAGTCTGATTAATGAGTTCCCGACCACTACCCCCATCTTGCAGGATCCACATTTATATATTCAGGTCACCGCAGGGATCGCCAGTGGCAATAAACGCCTGTTACTGGAAAATGCGTTTATCGCCTGTCGTCAGGCGCAGCAAAAGCAGCAACGCGTATGCTTGTATGGCCAAGACCCGACACAGATAAAGACCATTCAGGAGTCGCATATTGCCATTGCAAAAACGGTGCAAAGTGCGTTTGAGCAGCACCGTATTCTTCCCTACTTTACGCCACGTATGGGCACACAGAGTAAAGTGGTTGAACAATACCACTGCACACCCAGGGTGCTGACTGAACAGGGTCTGATCTTACGGCCAGACTCCTTTTCAGACGTTATCCGCCACTCCAGATTAAGCTCGCAACTGACCAAAGTGATGTTAGAGTTGTGCACCGCACATTTTCGTAAATCGCATCATGCCTGGAGCATGCAGTTGGGCTGGCAGGATCTGGCCGATCCGCAAATGATGGAGTTTATTTTTGCTCAGCTTCGGCGCTACCCGCAACCGGCCAAAATTACCTTTGAGCTGGAAGAGCAAGAAGTGATTGAGCACTTTGCCGATATGCGGGTGTATATCAATGTACTGAAAAGCAAAGGCGTGAATATCATGGTGGCGTCGAGTAACAGTGGCTTACTGACCATCAGCAGAGTACTAAAACTCACCATAGACAGCGTAAAACTGACATCCAGTGTGATTGAACAACTGAGCGAAGATACTCAGCTTCATGAATATATTGAGCATATTGCCAAACTGTGTCATGAACGCCAAATCACCTTGCTTGTGGATGGCGTACAAAGCAAACATCAGCTTGAACAACTGCTGGATTGTAACGTAAAACTGGTTGAGGGAAGCCTGATTGGTACGCCGGGGCCACACATCAATATCACCCCTGGTAACATGGGTAAAGACATTCGGGCCAGCGCCTGATTTAGACAGCCACATCACTGGAAATAGAGACATGGCTGTATAAATTACAATTGCGCGATAAGTCGGGTACTTTGTTGTCCGCTGGCCCAGTATTTACGCTCAAACGGCGTCATAGCAGTGTCGCTTTCATAGGCACTGACCTCAGCCTTTTTGCCAGCCAGTTCCAGGCTGCGGGCAAACTCTTCAACGTAAATTGACCAGTTACTACGTAACTCAAGTCGGCCACCCAGCTCAACGATGTAAGGGAACACCGCCGCCCCGTGCCAGCGTCTTTGCAGATGTTTGGCTTTCGGCCACGGGTTGGGATAGAGCAAATAGTGATGACTTGGCTGCCACCTGGCCTCACAGGCCAGACGCCAGAAGTCGTTCAGATCCGCCTGAACCAGAATGTACCGACCAGACTCCGTCTGTTTGTATTCAATATCGTGCTTTTCAAGGCGATGTTCCGACTTGTCGATACCAATGACTAACGCATCCGGATGCCGCTTTGCCAGATTCGCCGTACTCTCGCCAACACCACAACAGGAGTCCAGAATAACGGGACCATCGAATGCCTGCACTTTTTCATTCACCTGCTCAAAAGCCTGTTGAGTATGGGCCGCAATGGGCTTTTTGAACGGTGTATTGAGGTGTTTCTGGACCACTTCGTCTAACTTTTCGTGGAGTCCGGCCTGATTACTGGTGATGCTTCTGGAGTTTGCGTCTGACATAACAGCGAATTGTGGCTCATAGTCTGAAATATAATGGGGGTATTTTATCTCAGTCCGCCTGATTTAGTAAGCGGTTGTGTGGCAGAGTCGCCTCTGCCACCTTTATACCAATTTGCTTAATTAAATGTTCAATTTTGAGGCAAGAAAATAGGGTCGATAACAAGGCAAAAATTTGCGAACTCATACCTTAGGTAAAGGTTCTAAATGAGAAATTTTTAACACAGTTAGCGTCATATTTGCTCCGTCAAATTGAACAGGTATTAAGTGAAATTGGTATTGAATCAATGGCGTAAACCAACACCACGCTTGATCAGATTCAATGCCACCGCAAACAGCACGGTGATAAAGCCAATTAACACACCAAATGCCAGCGTGATATCGACATCAGAGACGCCCAGGAAACCATAGCGGAAGGCATTTACCATGTAGATGATCGGATTTATCTGAGACACGCCCTGCCAGAACTCCGGCAACAAAGTGATGGAGTAAAACACCCCGCCCAGATAAGTGAGAGGCGTCAGCACAAAGGTTGGAATGATGCTGATGTCATCAAAGCTATTAGCAAAGACCGCATTGATCAGACCACCCAGCGCAAAGACTGCCGAGGTCAGCAATACCGTCAGTACTATCACCGCCAGATTGTGAATTTGAATGTCGACAAACAGCAGACTAACCAAAGTGACTATCAACCCCACCAGCATACCACGGGCCATACCGCCACCTATGTATCCCAGTACTATGATGTAGTTAGGCACGGGAGCCACTAACAACTCTTCGATGCTTTTTTGAAACTTAGTGGAATAGAAGCTGGATGCCACATTGGAATACGAGTTGGTGATCACCGACATCATGATAAGACCCGGCACAATGAATTCCATATAGCTGAAACCGCCCATTTCACCGATGCGTGAGCCGATCAGAGAACCAAATATCACAAAGTACAAGGTCATGGTGATGGCCGGTGGCACCAGGGTTTGTACCCAAATACGTAGGAAACGGATACACTCTTTGATCCAGATACTTTTCAGTGCTACGCCATAGTTTAAGATTTTCATTCGCTGCGCCCCTGTTCCAGTAACCCGACAAACAACTCTTCCAGGCGGTTTGCCTTATTTCGCATACTCAGCACCGTGTTGCCCTGCTCATTGAGCTGGGTAAATACCCCGTTCAGACCCTGAGACTTAGCCACCTCGACTTCCAGCGTGTGGTCATCAGTCAGGGTATACTCATAGCCCTCTAGTTTTACCGGGTTGATGGGCGCTTTAAGGTCCAGCACAAAGGTTTCTTTGTCCAGCTTCGCCAGCAAGGCTTTAATGGTGGTGTGTTCTACAATTTTGCCCTGATCGATAATGGCAATATTGCGGCACAGCAGCTCAGCTTCTTCCAGATAATGAGTGGTCAGGATAATGGTGATCCCCTGCGCGTTGATCTCGCGCAGGAAGTCCCACATAGAGCGACGCAGCTCGATATCCACCCCGGCAGTGGGTTCATCCAGAATCAGCAGCTTTGGCTCATGCATTAAAGCACGGGCAATCATCAGGCGGCGTTTCATACCGCCAGACAAGGTGCGCGCCTGCTTGTCTTTTTTATCCAGTAAGCCCAGTTGCTTCAGGTATTTTTCGGCGCGTTCGTGGGCCAGTGCACGCGGTACGCCATAGTAACCGGCCTGATTCACCAAAATCTGATTGAGGGTTTCAAACTGGTTAAAATTGAACTCCTGCGGCACCAGACCAAGGTGAGACTTGGCCGCTTCCAGGTCGGTATCTATGCTCTGGCCAAAGACTTCAACCAGACCCGCCGTTTTGTTTACCAAAGATGAAATAACCCCTATGGTAGTCGACTTACCCGCACCATTTGGGCCGAGCAATGCGAAAAAGTCGCCCTGCTCAACCTGTAAATCAATCCCTTTAACGGCTTCAACGCCATTACTGTAGACCTTACGCAGGCCAGATATGTTTAATGCCTTTGTCATCTTATTGTTTTTCCTCACATCCCCATGTTGTTGTTTTCACTTGTTTGTACCGATACGCCGTTTAACCAAGCGGCATCAATCGCCATAGCCCCAGCGTTTCGCCAGCTGATGCTCTATACCTAAGTGGTCTAAAATGCGCGCCACCATAAAATCGACGAGATCCTCGATGCTTTGCGGCTGGTGATAAAACCCAGGCGCCGCGGGCATAATAGTGACCCCAAGGCGACTTAGCTTGAGCATATTTTCCAGGTGAATAGCACTGAATGGCGTTTCTCTGGGCACCAGAATAAGCTCGCCGCGCTCTTTGATCACCACATCTGCCGCGCGCTCTAACAGGTTATCGGATGCGCCCATGGCAATCGCCGACACACTCCCCGCGCTGCACGGACAGACCACCATTTTCTTCGGCGCCGCAGAGCCCGACGCCACAGGGCTGAACCAGTTGTCTTTACCAAATACCTGGATCTGCCCAGCCTTGGCCTGATAGAGCTCACTGAGCTGTGCTGTGGCTTTGTCTTCGTTACCAGATAACTTAATGTTAGATTCGGTGTCTAGCACTACTCGCGCCGCGCTGGAGATCAGCACATAAACCTGATAATCCAGTGCCACCAACACTTCGAGTAAACGCAATCCGTAGGGCGCGCCCGATGCGCCGCTAAATGCCAGCGTAATGGCCGGCTTAAATTGTGACATAACTTTATGACCTCTTTTCGCGCAGCGCACTTAACACTGCGGCATGGATCCCATTAAACCCACCGTTGCTCATGATCAAGACATGCTCGCCCGGCTTTGCTTTGGCCGCTACCGCCGCCACGATATCATCTGTGTTGTGATAGCAGTCATAGCCTGCCTGCTTAGCAGCGTCTTGCAATGACCAGCTCAGATTGGGCGGCTCAAACAGCATCACCTCATCGGCTGCCGCCAGTGACTCCATCAGGGTTTGCTGATGAACACCCATTTTCATGGTGTTAGAGCGCGGCTCAAGAATAGCGGTGATACGGGCATCGCCTACTTTGGCGCGCAATCCTGCCAAAGTGGTTTCAATGGCCGTGGGGTGATGTGCGAAATCGTCATACACACACACACCGTTTACCTCTCCCAGCAACTCCATACGTCGCTTGGGCGAGATAAATTCACCGAGCGCCTCAATACTGACAGACACAGGAATCCCCACATGACGGGCAGCCGCAATGGCCATCAGGGCATTTTTCACGTTATGCACACCAATGGCCTGCCAGCGCACCGTACCCTGACTTTCATTGTTCAGTAACACCTCAAACTGGCTGCCATCGGCTTTACACAGGCGGTAATCCCAGTCGCCCCCCAGGGTTTCTTGCTGGCTCCAGAAGCCTTTGTCTATCACTTCGCACAGGGGTTTATCCGCTGCCGGGTAAATCGCTTTACCCTGCGCAGGTAAAGTACGAAGTAAATGGTGGAACTGGGTCTGAATGGCGGCCAGATCAGCAAAAATATCGGCGTGATCGAATTCCAGGTTATTCATGATCAGGGTACGCGGCAGATAATGAACAAACTTACTGCGCTTATCAAAAAACGCCGTGTCGTATTCATCGGCCTCAATGACAAAAAACGGGGTATCACTGGTGCGTGCCGACACCCCAAAGTTTTGCACTATGCCACCAATCAGAAAACCCGGGCGTAGTCCTGCATATTCCAGCAACCAGGCCAGCATACTGGCGGTGGTGGTTTTACCATGGGTACCGGCCACCGCCAGTACCCAGCTGTTTTGCAGCACATGATGTTTTAGCCACTCGGGGCCTGAGGTATAAGGCAAGCCCCGCTCCAGTACATATTCCACACAGGCGTTCCCGCGGCTCATGGCATTGCCAATCACCACCATATCGGGTGCCGGGTCCAGCTGGGCTGGATCATAGCCCTGGGTTAATTCAATACCAAGCGACTCCAGCTGAGTGCTCATAGGTGGATAAACGTTTTGGTCGGATCCCGTCACCTTGTGGCCCAGCGACTTCGCAATGGCCGCAATACCACCCATAAAGGTGCCACAGATCCCAAGAATGTGAATATGCATGATTTTATTAACTAATAAGCTGACTAACCCGCTTAGGTTATCATACTCGCCTGAACCTTGGCTGGTTTTGTGAGCAGAACCACACAAAACACTTTTGCAGCTGGTATAAAGTCGCCACAGCAGACATAAAAAAACCGGCTTAAGTGCATCACCTAAGCCGGTTTTTAAATACGATTTTAACGGTCTACTTAATTAAGCAACACCGTACTGGTCGCGATACGCTTTAACCGCTTCCAGGTGCTCTGCCATATCACCTTGTTGCTCAAGGTAAGTGATTAAGTCAGCCAGTTTCACGATAGATACCACAGCGGTATTAAAGTCGCGCTCAACTTCCTGAATGGCAGACAGCTCACCTTTGCCTTTTTCCTGACGATCCAGGGCAATCAATACACCCGCCAGGTCAGCACCGTTGGCTGCGATGATTTCCATCGATTCACGAATAGCCGTGCCCGCCGTGATCACATCATCCACCAGCATGATACGACCAGTCAGCTCAGAACCTACCAGGTTGCCACCTTCACCGTGCTGCTTTTTCTCTTTACGGTTAAAGCAGTAAGGGACGTCTTTGTCGTAGTGATCTGCCAGTGCCACGGCAGTGGTAGTCGCAATTGGGATCCCTTTATACGCCGGGCCAAACAGCACATCGTAGGCAATGCCGGCATCTTCCAGTGCAGCGGCATAAAAACGCCCTAAACGCGCCAGGTCGCGACCGGTGTTAAACAGGCCCGCATTGAAGAAATAAGGGCTGGTACGGCCAGATTTAAGCGTAAATTCACCAAACTTAAGCACCTGCTTTTGCAAAGCAAATTCAATAAAGTCTTTTTGATACTGTTTCATACGATACCTTCTTATTTACGAATACTTATGCCAGTGCCTGTTTTTGCAGGTCAATGATCTCACGGATTGAATGCTTAGCCAGTGCCAGCAGCTCATCCAGCTCTTCAAATGAGAAAGGTTCGCCCTCGGCGGTGCCCTGTACTTCAATCAGTTTGCCGGTTTCGGTCATGATCACGTTCATGTCGGTTTCGGCTTCTGAATCTTCCAGATATTCCAGATCGGTAATGGCTTCGCCGTTGTAAACGCCCACAGAGATAGCCGCAATCATAAACTTCAGCGGGTTCGCGTTGATCATGCCCTTGGCACGCATATGTGTCAGTGCATCAACCAAAGCAACACAAGCGCCGCTGATAGACGCAGTACGTGTGCCACCGTCGGCCTGTAAGACATCACAGTCGATAGTAATAGTGTTTTCACCCAGCGCGCTCAAATCAACCGCGGCACGCAATGCACGGGCGATCAGACGTTGGATTTCCATAGTACGGCCGCCTTGCTTACCTTTTGCCGCTTCACGGCCATTGCGCGTGTGAGTAGAACGCGGAAGCATCCCGTATTCTGCAGTGATCCAGCCTTTGCCCTGGCCTTTCATAAAACGCGGTACACCCGCTTCAACCGTAGCAGTACACAACACTTTAGTGTTGCCAAACTCTACCAGCACCGAGCCCTCGGCATGCATAGTATAGTTACGTGTAAAAGTTACCGGTCTGATTTGATTTGCAGTTCTTTCGCTTGGACGCATCCACCTTCCCCTATGATCAAAGTTTCGCGATATTATAAAGGGTTCCCAGGCGCTATGCCATGCGGATCGCGAATAATTCACGCCCAGCCACTAGAGCTGGCCGATGTTTCAGCTATAATGGCGGTGTTTCGTTCATGGCGATGTGTGTGTTCAGCAACGACAGCGCTGACCCTTTGGTCACCACATGCAGACACGCCACAACCTTAAATTAGATTAGGAACTTATATGATCCATAGTATGACCGCTTATGCCCGTAAAGAGATCAAGGGCGACTGGGGCACCGGTGTGTGGGAGATCCGCTCCGTAAACCAACGCTATCTTGAAACCTTTATCCGTGCACCGGAGCAATTCCGTGGCCTGGAGCCGGTTATTCGCGAGCGCCTGCGCAAACACTTACAGCGCGGTAAAGTGGAAGTATTTTTAAAGTTCACCGCCAACCCGGCGCACGTAGGTCAGCTGTCGATCAACGAAACCCTGAGCAAACAGCTAATTGAAAACGCCAAATGGGTGCAGTCGCACAGCGGTGGCGAGATCAACCCTACTGATATCCTGCGTTGGCCAGGCGTAATGGAAGCCGAAGAAGTAGATCTGGACACAGTCAACAGCGAACTACTAAAAGGCTTTGATGCCCTGGTTGAAGATTTTAAAGCTGCACGCGCCAGTGAAGGTAACAACCTGGAAACCATGATCACCACCCGCCTGGATAGTATTCTGGAGCAGGTTGCCATCGTCGAAGGCCATATGCCAGAAGTCGCTAAATGGCAGCGTGAGAAGCTCACCGCTAAGCTGGAAGACCTGAAAGCCGAAATCGACGAGAACCGCCTGGAGCAGGAACTTATCTATCTTGCCCAAAAGCAGGACGTGGCAGAAGAGCTTGATCGCCTCAAGTCACATGTCAAAGAAACCCATAAGATCCTGAAAAAAGGCGGTGCCTGTGGCCGACGCCTCGACTTTATGATGCAAGAGTTCAACCGCGAGTCTAACACTCTGGCGTCTAAGTCCATCAACACCGAGATCACCAACGCCGCCGTTGAATTAAAAGTACTGATTGAGCAAATGCGCGAGCAGATCCAGAATATTGAGTGATGTAAACTAAACTCGTTCAAAAGCCCCTGCTGTTGGGGCTTTTTAATTCAACACTCCCGCGTTTCATTTCCTCTGCCGCCCCTCGTACAGATATAACAGAATGATTCTTAGAATCTTTAATGAATAGCCAACGTTTTAAGGGCGTGCGCAAAGCTGCGGAAATGTTCACTAAACCTGGTTGCGGGCACTCCCGCCATCAACACGTGGATCCCATAAATTTGCGCTTGCGTAGGCTGGATAAATGAACGGTTATAGTCATCCCCCCAATTCGCCAGCTCTGATTTAACCTGACCTTCATCAAATATAGAAACGACCTGTTCGTTTGACATTAGCATCAGTAAAAATACCACTCTTTCCCACTTATTGATTTGATGAGACAGCGCGACACATGCGCGTGCGGTATGCGAATGATCTGAGCCACAAATGATATCCATCAACGCTTTCGCATTCAGGTAGACCTGTGTTTTTACAATCAGTCTTGTTGCCTCCTTACATACTGAAGGAGAGGGATCTTTTAGCCCGTTCAACAGATAAGCCTTACTATTGTGGGAGTCTAACTTCAATAAACTGTTTAGCGCCTGCTTTCTGAGAGAGGGTGCGCCATGCTGATAAAAGCATTTTATTTTGTCTAGTGCATCAACACACTTCAGATAGCCAAGCCCCCAGATAGCCGCCTTAGTACTTGAGTCTTTAGTAAGGTGCTCCCTGTAAAATGCCACAACATCAATACCGTTTTCCAGGCAGTGCTTTACAGCCAGCTCACGTACAGACGAATGGCGATAAACTAGCCCTTTTTCAGCAACCTGAGCACTGTAAGTGGCCATTAGTAGGTGCCTTAAAGAGGCTCTTCGGATTGGCATAAACTTATCATTTAATAAGCTTAGGTAGTACTTCTCCAGCACTTGCGGATAGTGAACGCCAGACCAGCGAAAGGCATGAACTCTGACTAAGACATCTTTACTCGCAAAGGCCATAGGCAGCAGTGTTTGGGCATCAACAACCTGATGTTCAATGACTAAATTCAAGCAGAGCCTGGCCACATAACTGTTTGCGCTTTGCACAGCTGCCAACAAATGGCTTAGGTTTGTTTCTGTTAACAACAAAGTTTCAACTTGCCGAATAACATCTTGATGATTGGCTCTGTGGCAGTCCTGTAGATGATATACTTGAGGAAGGCACTGAATAAAGGCCTCAACATTTTCGTCTACCATCAATTTGCTCAACGCTTTTACTGCCACATCTCTAACTTGAGGCACCCAATCATTCACGCGGATAATTAGACAGGGAATAGCCACCGGATCGCCCATCATACCTAACCTTAAAACGGCGCTTTCTCGTTTGTGACCGTCATGATCCTGACTCAACTTAATAAGCTCTTCAATAGTTGCTACCTGCTCAGGTTGAGTATTTCTATTTAAGGTTAATTTTTTCAACTGACTGAATAATTTCTGCAAGTCATACACATTAGTGCCTTTTTAAATATGCCCGATTAATCTGTCGACACCAATTGAAACACAATCGGGGGACAGTTAACATCATCGTGCAGTCAAATAAAAAGGAATATGGACATGACAAAAATTACATTACTCAGCAGGCAAGCTCTCTTCTCCAGCGTGGCGGTGCTTTATCTCGCAGGTTGCGGCTCATAAGACTCCAGCGTTGCACCTTCAGTAAAGAATACAAATGAGCGTGCAGAAACAAAAACACAAGTTTGGAACATTGATGCTTACGCTCAACATTGTACTGGAGTGGCACAACAACTATGCCTCAGGGTCAAACCCTCTAATGAGGAAAGCTACTCATTGCATTATGGCTTGATTGAAGGGTTTGAATATCAATGGGGCCACCATTACCAGCTAGAGGTGACAGAGTCTGAGGTAAATAATGCGCCTGCCGACGCATCAAGCAAAAAGGTTCACTCAAAGCCATTAGCTCGGTAAAAGAGGATAATATTGGGACTGAATACATTCTGTCAGATGTCAATTTACAGCCAGATACACTGGTGTATGATGACAAAGAACAAGGCTATCGTTTCTTGGGTAAACCCTTCAGCTGCACCGAATATGTAGACTGTGACCAGTTGTATTCTATGCGAGCAACAGGTGCCAAAGTAAATCTAACCTTCCGTTACGAAGGTAACGCCAATATCGCCCTGCTCAACTGGAATTAATAGCTGCGGCATCTGCATTAGTCGATGCCACATTATTTTTAGGCGCAGAGATCCACTTTGACTCCATTGACTTCACCATTGCGGTTGAGAACATCTATTTGCGCGTACAAAACGAAGATGTGCTGGCCTACCTGGCAGAGCAAAAGGCCGTTGAGCCAGAGTAAATTGTTTGTATGCCAGCCAGCCTCGAATAGTTTCAAATTCAACTTCCCCTTATTGAAACTGTATTGAGTTGTCCAGCGCTATTCACGGGCTAAAGCAAGATTATGTATATCTTCATAAAAAAAGCGCTGAACGCGCTTTTTGTTTTAGCAATTAAGCTGACTTTAGCCGCCACAGCTCTTTTTCGGAGCTGGCTGAGCTACCTGAACTCTGTCTGGCAAATCAGGACTACCAACCCCTGAGCCATACACTTTTTTCAGGCTTTCGATTTGTAATTGCTTCATACTTTCTGACATCCTCCATTTGTCGTTATTTAGATGGATTGCTTACCCTCTGCATAATGACATCGATTACAATCATAAACGTTATGCTCCAAAGATATCGCCTAACTTTTTAATAACTAGCTAACTAATAAGCCTTTTCACGCTCTACAAATTCCTCTCTGGAATTTGCCGTCATTGAGTACGCAAACAAAGCAAAACTAATCATTAAATGAAACAGCAACATCAGATTATCTCGCACATAAATCTTGAACGGCGCTGAATCGAGTATGTAGTATTTGTAAGCTAAAACCTCAAACCACGTTATAACATTTACCACACAAGTTAAGCCAAGAAGCAATATAATCCCACATTCCTGTGCTGATAACGTCTGCAGTTTGTAAACTCGCTTGAAATAACAACTACCAGACAGAGCATATAACCTCAAAGCAAGGCTACGTCTGAATATGATCGGCAGAAGGAACATAGCATTGATCATTACATCAGCAATGTAATAGTGTGTATTCCATTGCATAGTGATTGGCAAAGTGGCGACATCAAGCACTTCAAAGAAACCGTAAGCTAATAAAAACCAACGGGCTGTGGCGACTTTCCAACTCACGACTAACCCAAGCAAAATAGCTACAAGTGGGGCATATTCCATGATGGCGTATACTTCTTTCATAACCTACTCCTTTTCTGGTTTTTCGTCTGGTGAAGGACTTTGGTCTTCAAGGTCGGTTAAGTTCAGTACGCCGGTCAGGTCTTTACCAAAAACCAGAAATAGCTCGAACATCTGGGCATAACTCATATCTGTTTTGCCGGATTCGTAGTTGCTTATGGTCGCCTGGTCGACACCAAGCCGCCTGGCCAGCTCTTGCTGAGACCAGCCTCTGTGGTGTCTTAACTGGCGGATTGAGCGCTGCACATAGCGCCTGAAATTCTCCACTTTGTAATTGCGCTTGTCAGGACTGTTCTTCACGCGCATGCATCTCCCTATTTATTATTGTCGCTAAACTAGCAAGCAAAATTACAAAACGCAACATTTTGGAAACACGATTAACACCCAACCTGCTCTTTATGAATACTTTTATGATCTTAATCAGTTCATTCAACGAATGTGCTGCAAGGCAATTTTCTTGCATTTAAACGAAGACAGACACGCTTAAATATGCACTTTAAACATCCCAATTTTTTTGCCCTCAATCATTGACCTGTCTATAACTTCATAGTTTATCGTTTTCATTTGTTACAGCCTGGCTGCGTTTATTTCGTGCCGGTCAGGCATACATAGGGAGCCAACGTGGTATATCGGATTTCTGAATTGGCTGCGCAGCTTGGGTTGTCGCGCTCAACTTTGTTGTATTACGAAAAGCGCGGACTGCTCTGTGGCAGTCGCGCCAGTAATGGCTATCGGCTATATGGCGAACAGGATCTGCAAAAGGTGCGGCTGCTGCAACAGTTACAGGCCGGAGGGCTGACACTGAGCGAGTGCAAGCAGGCGTTGGAAGCCAGGCTAGACCGCACAGTGCTCAGCCACAGGCTGGCTGAGCTGGAAGCCGAGATAGCACACAAGCAACAGGCGCATACCTTGTTATCGGCGCTGCTTGGGCGTGGATCGCTACGCGACTGGCATGCACAGGTCGATAAGCTGGCACCCGATGCACACCGAAACTGGCTTGAACAACAAGGGTTTGATGAACAGCAGGCCCTGTACTTAAAATGGTTATCAAAAGACATGAATGAACACGATTCTTATATGGCCGACTTTATGGCGGTCTTTCATCAGTTAGAACGCTGGGGACCGGGCAGCAATACCGATACGCACAAAGCGTTGACGCATGTTCCCTTTGCCCCTCAAACCGTGCTGGACATCGGCTGTGGTAAAGGCTTTGCGACTGAGTTGCTGGCAACACAAACTCAGGCACAGATCACGGCGGTGGATAATGAAACACAGGCAATCGATAGCCTGGCGCAACGGCTAAAGCAACAGGGACTCGATAAACGCGTCACGCCCCTGTGCGCCAGTATGACCGCACTGCCCTTTGCGCCCGGCAGTTTTGATCTGCTCTGGGCCGAAAGCTCGGCTTATATCATGGGCTTTGAAGCGGCACTGAACGCCTGGCGCCCGCTTCTGCGCTCAGCTGGTTGCCTGATGGTCAGCGATCTGGTGTGGTTACAGGATACGCCCTCAGAACAAGCAAGCGCCTTCTGGCAACAGGAATATCCGGATATGCAGGCCATTGCAGCGCGCCTGGTGCAAATTGAGCAGGCAGGCTTTCGGGTGTTAGCGCACTTTACACTGAGTCAACAAGCCTGGGCAGACTATTATGAACAGCTCAAAGCCGAGGTCAAAAAGCAGCTCAGCCACCAGCCAGAGTCAGCAGCACTACTGGATATGGCCCGGGAAATTGCCATCTATGAGCAGTATCTTGGCGAGTTTGGCTATCAGATGTTTATGCTACAACGCACGGATTAAGCACCTCGGTGCTGGTAAGTTAAACGATATGGCTTTAAAATAACGCTTTTGGACAACCAGCGATGCGCGCACGCCCACATCGCTGTATTGCAACCCTATAGGTCTGACGTATGCCACATCAAAATCGCGGTAATTTGTTTATTCTTTCGGCGCCTTCCGGTGCCGGAAAGTCAAGTTTGATTAAAGCCCTGCTGGAAAGACAAGATAAGGTCCGGGTATCGGTGTCTCATACAACCCGTGCACCTCGCCCGGGAGAGAATAATGGCGAGCACTATCACTTTGTGTCTGTCGATGAGTTTAAAACCTTAATCAATCAGAATGATTTTTTTGAGTGGGCGCAGGTTTTCGACAACTACTATGGTACCTCTAAGCAGGCAATCGAAGCACAGCTGGCTGCGGGTATCGATGTATTCCTCGACATTGACTGGCAAGGTGCGCGTCAGGTGCGTGAGCTGATGCCTGAAGTAAAAACCATCTTTATTCTGCCGCCTTCTAAGCAGGCACTGGAAGAGCGTCTGAATAATCGCGGACAAGATTCTCAGGAAGTCATTGCCTCGCGGATGGAGCAGGCCAAATCTGAGTGCTCTCACTATAATGAGTTTGACTACCTGCTGGTCAATGATGACTTTGATACCGCTTTGAACGAATTGGAGCATATTGTGGTGGCTGCACGCCTGGAGCTGAAAAAACAGCAACAGAACCAGCAGACACTGATCGCCGAACTGCTAAAATAAGCGATCCCTGTGGCTGGCTGTATCGAGTTTAGGTCTGCGACCGACCAATACAACCTTAAAGCCGCAACGACCCGATATTTTTTAACCATATACTTGGCGAATCCGGTGCTTTTTAGTAGACTAGCCCTTTGCTAAGTGTATTGAATTTTTTGGAGTGCTTCGATGGCTCGCGTAACAGTAGAAGACGCAGTAGATAAAATTGGTAACCGTTTCGACCTAATTCTTGTTGCAGCGCGTCGCGCTCGTCAGATTGCAGTCGGTGGTAAAGACCCTATGGTTGATGCTGAAAATGACAAGCCAACCGTAATCGCATTGCGCGAGATCGAAAAAGGCATGGTCACCAGCGATTCACTGGACATGATCGATCGCGAAGAGCAACAAACTCAGGAAGCTGCTGAGCTTGCTGCTGTTGCTGCAATTGTGGGTGGCAATCGCTAATCCACTGCGACCTGTTATAAGATAACGCCAGCTTTTTAGCTGGCGTTATTGTTTCTGCGCCCCGGGCCAACAGCCTGTGTGTCGCCACCTCTTTATTAGACTAATAAATTTGTTAGTCGATTGGCTTCGAAGTCAATTCATCGTATATTCAGTACTTAACTTATTATTAATACCAATCAAACGTCATAGCCTTATTTCAGGATATGTTATTGCGTAATTGGTATAACTTCGCTGGAACATTGGAGTGTGAATGTATCTGTTTGAAGGCTTAAAGAAAAAAATATCAGAGTATCTGCCACCCGAAGACGTGGAACTGGTGCAAAAAGCCTACGTGGTTGCCCGCGAAGCGCATGAAGGGCAGACCCGCTCCAGCGGCGAGCCTTATATTACCCATCCCGTCGAAGTCACGCAGATCCTGGCCAGTATGAAGCTGGACCATGAAACCCTGATGGCGGCATTGATGCATGATGTCATTGAAGACACCGATTTCAGCCAAAAAGACCTGGCCGAGATCTTCGGCGATACAGTGGCCGAGCTGGTTGCCGGCGTCAGTAAACTGGACAAACTCGACTTTAAAGATAAAAAAGAGTTTCAGGCCGAAAACTACCGCAAGATGATCATGGCCATGACCCAGGACATCCGGGTTATCTTGATCAAACTGGCTGACCGTACCCATAACATGCGTACACTTGGCTTCCTGCGCCCGGAAAAACGCCGCCGGATAGCCCGCGAGACCCTGGAGATCTTTGCACCGATTGCGAACCGTCTGGGTATCCACGACATCAAAAATGAACTGGAAGATTTGGGTTTTGCAGCTCTGTACCCTATGCGTCACAGAGCACTTAAATCAGAAGTTGCTAAAGCACGCGGCAACCGTAAGGAAGTGATCAGTAATATTCAGTCTGAGATTGAATCACGCCTGGAAGAAGCTGGTATTGACGCCTCAGTCAGTGGCCGCGAGAAGCACTTGTACAGTATCTACAAAAAAATGCTTAACAAAGAGCTGCTGTTCAACGAGGTGATGGATATTTATGCTTTTCGCATCAACGTCAACAGCATAGATACCTGCTATCGGGTGTTAGGTGTGGCACACAACCTGTACAAGCCCATAGAAACCCGTTTTAAAGACTATATTGCCGTCCCCAAAACCAATGGCTATCAGTCGTTGCACACCTCTTTGGTTGGGCCTCATGGTATTCCGGTGGAGATCCAAATTCGTACTCATGATATGGATCATATGGCCGACAAAGGGGTTGCTGCGCACTGGATGTATAAAAAAGCCGGTGACAGCTCGGGGCACACCGCACAGCAACGTGCCAGACAGTGGATGCAGAGCCTGCTAGAGCTGCAACAAAGTGCCGGCTCGTCGTTTGAATTTGTTGAAAACGTTAAGACAGAACTGTTCCCGGAAGAAATTTATGTCTTTACGCCGGATGGGCGTATTATTGAGTTGCCAATGGGCGCAACGGCCGTCGACTTCGCTTATGCGGTACACACCGACGTGGGTAATACCTGTGTGGGCGCACGCGTCAATCGCAAACCGTACCCGCTGAGTAAAGCACTGGATACCGGTCAGACCGTTGAGATCATTACCAGCTCGGGCGCACACCCCAATGCCACCTGGCTGAACTTTATCGTAACAGGTAAAGCGCGCCTGGGCGTACGTAACTACCTCAAGAGCCAGCATCAGGAAGAGTCTATCCTGCTGGGCAGACGCTTACTTGACTCCGCGCTGGGCGAGCACAAGCTGGATGACATTCCAACCGAACAGATAGACCGGGTACTGGAAGAGCACTCGCTCAATACGGTACTGGAACTACTGGTGGAAATTGGCAATGGCAACATCATGAGTATGTTGGTTGCAAAACGCCTGTTACAAGCCGATGATGCTATTGAAAGCCTGGCACAACAAGCAAAGGCACCAATTATCGGCACAGAAGGCATGCTGGTCACTTATGCCAAGTGCTGCCGACCTGTACCAGGTGATGATATTACCGCTTATGTCAGCCAGGGTAAGGGCTTGATGGTCCACCGTCAGGAATGCAAAAACATCAAAGGCTGGCGAAATGAACGTGCCAAGTACTTTGTGGTAAAGTGGGAAGATAACCCCGAAAAAGAATACATCGCAGCACTGCGGGTTGAGATCATCAACCATCAGGGTGCGTTGGCCAAATTAACCAATGTGGTTGCAAGTACCCAAGCCAATATTGTGGAGATTGCAACCGAAGAAAAAGAGAGCAACCTGTACGTGATTGACCTGGGTGTTACCGTTAAAGACAGGATCCACGTTGCAAATATTATGCGCCGGATCCGGGTAATGCCAGATGTACAACGCGTAACCAGGAAGCGATAAAGGAAAGACAATGAATAAAGCCATTATTTCAACCGATCAGGCGCCGGCGGCAATCGGCACCTACAGTCAGGCAGTTAAAGTCGGTACGGCGGTTTACCTTTCGGGGCAGATCCCTTTGGTGCCTGAAACAATGGAAGTCATCTCTGAAGACTTTGCGGAGCAAACACAGCAGGTATTTAAAAACCTGACTGCCGTATGTGAAGAAGCAGGCGGCCAGCTGCAGGATATGGTTAAGGTAAATATCTTCCTGACCGACCTGAGTAACTTCGCCACTGTGAATGAGATCATGAGCCAGCACTTTAAAACGCCTTATCCGGCGCGTGCTGCCATTGGTGTCAAAGAGTTACCGAAAGGCGTACAAATTGAGATTGACGGCATCATGGAGCTGCCTTCAACCAACTAATACCTTAGTGTATTCGTATTGCTACTCAGCCCGCTTTATGCGGGCTTTTTCATACCTGCCCGGTGATTTTTCATAGCCTTAACTTTGATCTTAAACACTTGACCGCATACTATTAATTTAGCAATCTGGTCATACGCACATAGCAAGACCTAACTCTGTTATGGCCGTCTACAAAAGCAATTTGAGGTACTCATTATCGTAGTAAGTGATAAGCAATAAGGATAAGCCTGTGTTTAAACTCGCAAAAAATGGCAATATATTGATGGACGTCGCAGCTGCGTCGCCCCCCAGTGCAGCGTTTGTGGTTGAAGCACTTGAACGCTCACCTTATGCGGACTGCGCAATTGATCACGAGTCCATTGCAGCCTATTTTAAACAAGATACCCCCGCTGCTCAGCTGATTGTGGCTCAGCAAAAAGATGCACATATCGAAGTGGCACTCAGCGAAGATAAAATGCAGGCAATCGCCAAACTGACAACTGCTCAGGGTGGCAAAATGATCAGCCTTGAGGATGCCAAACGCGCCATCGTCAAAATCGGCGTAACACGGGGCTATAAACAGGTTTATCTCGAGAATTTACTCAAGCAACAGCTTGAATCCATGCCTGGTACTGAGGTAACCGGGGTTGTCGCACAAGGCCGGCCACCTGAAAATGGTATCCCTGCTAAGTTAATTCCCCATGTTCAGACATTGAAAGAACGCCTGAAACAACCCAAGTTACGTGAAGATGGCACCGTGGATATGCGAGATTTTGGTGCCCTGGCCAGTGTAGCGCCTGGCACCTTACTGGTTACCCAGCGTCCGGCAACACCTGGTAAAGAGGGCTTTACTGTTACAGGCGAAAGCATTACTCCAAAACCTGGCGACACCTTTCAGCTTGTTGCCGGTGAGGGCACGGAGATATCACCTACCAATCCGCTGCAACTGGTGGCCACCATTGCGGGTTGCCCCTCTGATGTTCCAAACGGCATGCGGGTAGACGACATCTTTACCATAGCCGATGTCAATGTACGTAGCGGCCATATTGAGTTCAGTGGCAGCGTGCTGGTCACCCGCAATGTGGAGCCGGGGATGAAGATCAAGGCCCATGGCGATATTACTGTTATGGGCACTGTAGAATCGGGCGAATTGATTTCAGATGGCAATATCGAAGTCAAAGGTGGGGTCATAGGTCATCTGGATCACAGCAACGACGATCAGGGACTCACCTGTCGCCTGATAGCCAAAGGTGATGTCCAGATCACTCACGGTCAGTACACCTATCTGGAAGGCCACAATGTCTTTATCCAAAAGCAAAGCAATCACTGTGATATTAAAGCTGCAAACCTGTTGCAGGTTGGCCTGGATGAGTCGCCCAAGGGCAAACTGATCGGCGGTACCATTTTTGATGCAAAAATGCTGGTGGCTGGCGAAGTTGGCAGCAGCTCAGGGGCAACCATGGCCATCTACCTGGCGCGCAGTGGCATGGAAATCACCGAGCGAACCGATCTGTGCCTGAAAGAATTAAGCCAGACTGATGAGCAGATCAACAATCTGCAAAAAGCGGTCGAAAAAGCCGATCATGTTAAAGACGCCGAAAAGAAAAAAACCTTGCTGGCTAAGATAGGAGCAACCCAGGAACATTATTGCAAACAAGCCGAAGCACTGGAGCATCAGCTGTCTGAATTAGATCATACTTTGCACGACTTGCTCGACAACACTCAGCTGGTGGTTAATACCTCGTTGCACTCTGGCGTAGAAATACATATTTTCGATAAGGTTTATAAAACCAACCGCAGTTATCCTCCCTGCAGCGCCAGGTTGCTCGAAGGAAAAATAGAAATTGAATTTAAGATGTAAGGGAGCCCAACCGGGCTCCCTTACTGTGTGTTGCCATCGCGTCTAAAGTAACCCAGAAACTTCAGTTTTAATTTGCTCAGGCCACACACCAACCTGGACCTGACCAATATGTTGCTTTTGCAGTAACAGCATGACCAAACGAGACTGACCAATCCCCCCGCCTATAGTCTGTGGCAGTGCCCCGGCCAGTAAGCTCTGGTGCCATTCCTGCTCTAGCCTTTGCTCATCCTGAGTCAGGCTGAGCTGACGCTGCAAGCTGTCCGGACACACCCGGATCCCCATAGACGAAATTTCAAAGGCATCTTCAAGAACCGGGTTCCAGACCAGGATATCGCCGTTGAGTCCCTGATATTGCTCGCAGGTGGGCGTCGACCAATCGTCGTAGTCTGGCGCTCTGACGTCATGGATTTTGCCATCACCCAGCTCGGCGCCAATCCCAATCAGAAATACCGCGCCATACTCCTGAGCAATCGCTTTTTCTCTTTGCTTGGGCGTAAAATCCGGATACATGCGGCGCAGCTCTTCACTATGCACAAAAGTGATGTGCTGCGGTAAAAATGGGGTCAGCCCGTAGTCAGATGCCAGTTGCTGCTCGGTTTCACGAATTGCGTTGTACAGGGTCTGAACCGTTTCTTTGAGTTTATCCAAAGAGCGCTCTGACTGCGCGCAGATCACCTGTTCCCAGTCCCACTGATCAACGTACACCGAGTGGATGGGTGACAGCTTGTCTTCGTCCGGACGTAAAGCTTTCATGTGCGTATAGAGTCCCTGCCCTGCGCCAAAGCCATAATCGCCAAGTGTTTTACGCTTCCACTTTGCCAGTGAATGCACGACCTCAAAGTCGCTGTCACTCAGCGTTTTCACCTTAACCTTAACGGCTTTTTCGGTGCCGCTGAGGTTATCCTGAATCCCGTCTCCTACTTTTGCCAGGATAGGTGCCTGGACTTCAATCAGGCCTAGCTTGTCAGTCAGTTGTTGTGAAAAAAGTGCTTTTGCACGAGCTATTTGCTGTTGTGTTTGCAGATACTGTTGCAACATATCGGTTTCCTCATTCCCAATGGTGTTGAATAATGGTGCAGGCTTGCTGCGTTAAATCTATCCTCAACAAAAACGAGCAAAGATTCAATACTCCACAATAAAAACACCTTTACACTATTTTTTTCTTTAAAAATCCGCTTTAATAATTATCGAATCAACAATCAATGTGCAAAATATCCATGGAAAATTATCAAATCGATAATCTCGACCGTTCTATCCTTCATGCATTAATGGACAATGCCAGAACCCCCTATGCTGAATTGGCCAAACGCTTCGCCGTCAGTGCAGGGACTATTCACGTGCGGGTCGAAAAGATGAAGCAAGCCGGTATTATCATCGGCACCCGGGTCAGCATAGATGCCAAACAGCTGGGCTATGATGTCTGCTGTTTTATTGGCGTAAACCTTAAACATGCCCGGGATTACCCGGCCACCATTGAACAATTGGAAGGGTTTGAAGAAGTTGTTGAAGCCTATTACACCACGGGTAATTACAGCATTTTTATCAAGGTGATGGCACGCTCTATTGATCATCTTCAGGATGTACTGATCAACAAGATCCAGACCATTGAGGCGATCCAGTCAACCGAGACCCTGATCTCCTTGCAAGCACCAATAATGCGTGAAGTAATGCCTTAGAGAGGCGCTTTTTGTTATAATCGCGGCAATTTAGTAGTTAAGAGCTGTAATTGATGGAAGAAAACCGTTTTCAGCGCGTTAAGCGCATTTTGGATCAACGCCAGACTGATTTAACTGTGTGCCTGGACGAAGTCCACAAACACCACAATCTGTCGGCCATAGTGCGCACAGCCGATGCGGTCGGCTGCCATCATGTTCATGCGGTTTGGCCGCAGGAACAAAGACGCCTGACCAATAACACCTCAGGTGGCAGTAAAAACTGGGTAGAAACCCATATGCACGACGACATAGATCAGGCTGTTGCCGCGATCCGTACGCAAAACCCGGGGATTCAACTGCTGGCGACTAATCTCAGTGATACCGCCGTAGATTTTCGTGAGATTGATTATACTAAACCGACTGCCGTCATCGTTGGGCAGGAGCGTTTGGGGATCTCTGACAGAGCACTGGAGCATGCCGATCAGCATATCGTGATCCCAATGGCAGGTATGGTACAGTCGTTAAATGTCTCAGTGGCCGCTGCATTGATCTTATATGAAGCACAGCGTCAGCGTGAAGAAGCAGGGCTGTATCAGCGCAATGATATGCTCGACCCGGCAATTAAACACAAACTGTTGTTTGAAGGCTGTCACCCGATCATTGCCAATCGCTGCGTAGAAAAAGGTCTGCCCTACCCGGCGCTGGATGAGCTTGGGGAGATCGTCGCCGACGATGCATTCTGGAACACACTGAAATTCAGCCAAAAAGGATAGCTATGTCTCTTCCCAATTTAGCCCAGTACGCCATTACCGACCTCAAGGGAGTCGGCCCTAAGGCCGCAGAGCGGCTGGCCAAATTGGGGATCCGCAGTGTTCAGGATATGCTATTTCACCTGCCATTGCGTTATGAAGACAGAGCCAGAACTTACCGCATCGCCGAATTGATGCCGCACCTTCATGTGAGTGTGGAGGGCGAAATTGAGCAGGCCAACATCACCTTCGGCAAACGCCGTATGCTGGTGTGCCAGATCAACGATGGCACCGGTCGTATTACTCTGCGCTTTTTCAACTTCAGTGCAGCACAAAAAAATGCCATGCAAAGCGGCAAAATCATGCGCTGTTTTGGTGAAGTGCGCCGTGGCCGGGTCGGCCTGGAAATGGCCCACCCCGAATACAGTATTCGCGATGAACTGAGTGATACACCTCAAGGCGCGGATACCCTCACGCCGGTTTACCCGACCACGGAAGGGCTTAAGCAACTCAGTATTCGCGCCATTGCGGAACAGGCCGTTGCTTTACTGCACAAATACGACATTGACGATCATTTGCCGCAGCAGTTCCGCCCCAATCAGCTGAGCTTAAAAGAGGCCCTGCTGACGCTCCACCAGCCACCTCAGAACATCGCACTGGACCAGCTGGAACTCGGTCAGCACCCGGCACAGCAGCGCCTGGCGTTTGAAGAGTTACTGGCACAAAACCTCAGCCTGCTACAGCTCAGGCAGCAAGGTCAGGCCGTCAAGGCGGTATCTTTGCCGCCCAACAACCTGTTAGAAACCGAATTTCTGGCTCAGCTCCCCTTTAAACCCACAGCGGCACAGAGCCGGGTGGTGGCCGAGATCAAAGGCGATTTGCAACAACCCTACCCTATGATGCGCCTGGTGCAAGGTGATGTAGGCTCAGGTAAAACCCTGGTCGCGGCGCTGAGTGCACTCACGGCCATTGCCAAAGGCTATCAGGTGGCGTTGATGGCACCAACGGAGATTTTATCCGAGCAGCACAACATCAATTTCCAGAATTGGTTTGCGACGCTGGGTATTGAAGTCGTCTGGCTGGCAGGTAAAACCAAAGGGAAAGAGCGTGAACGTGTGCTTGAGCGCATCAGCTCAGGTCAGGCGCAAATGGTCGTAGGCACCCATGCGCTGTTTCAGGAGCAGGTGCAGTTTAGCAATCTGGCGCTGATCATCATTGATGAGCAACACCGCTTTGGTGTTCATCAGCGCCTCTCGTTACGTGAAAAGGGTAAGTTTAACGACTGCTATCCGCATCAGCTGGTTATGACGGCCACGCCAATCCCACGGACACTGGCAATGACTGCCTATGCCGATCTGGAAACCTCAGTGATCGATGAGCTGCCACCAGGGCGCACCCCCATCACAACCGTTGCCGTTCCTGATACGCGTCGCGAAGAAGTGATTGAACGAGTGCGACGCGCCTGTATCGAGCAACAGCGGCAGGTGTACTGGGTCTGTACTTTGATTGATGAATCAGAAGCCTTGCAATGTCAGGCGGCCGAAGACACCGCAGAGCAACTCACCAAAGCCCTGCCGGAGCTGAATATCGCCCTGGTTCATGGCCGTATGAAAGCACAGGAAAAACAGCAGATCATGCAGGACTTTAAGCAAGCGCAAAGTCATGTACTGGTTGCAACGACTGTCATTGAGGTAGGCGTCGATGTGCCCAATGCCAGCCTGATCATTATAGAAAACCCGGAACGTCTGGGCCTGGCACAGCTACACCAGTTGCGTGGCCGGGTTGGTCGTGGTGATATCGCATCGCATTGTCTGCTGCTTTATCATGCGCCTTTATCGGCAACGGCACAAAAGCGCCTGGGCGTGCTGCGCGACAGCAATGATGGCTTTGTCATTGCCGAACGGGATCTGGAGATCCGCGGCCCGGGTGAAGTACTGGGTACTCGCCAGACCGGTCTGGCCGAGCTAAAGATTGCCGATCTCAGCCGGGACAAAGCGCTACTGCCTCAGGTGCGCAGCCTCGCTTTCACCTTGCTGCAACAGCATCCACAAGCCGTTGAGCCATTGATACAGCGCTGGCTGCCTAATCGCAGCGAATTTGCCATGGCTTAGTCACGGATTATCCATGGATTAGCCATGGCTTACTTAAACGTTTCTGAACGTTCGATCACTTCAATCTGGTAGCCGTCAGGATCGGCAACAAAGAAAAAACGTGCTACCAGCGTATCGCCGTTGTAAAACGACTTCATCTCTTTAGGCTGGTAACCCAGCGCCTGTGCCTTAGCATGCACAGGGGCTAAATCATCCACCACCACAGCAATATGACCATAGCCATTACCTAACTCGTAGGGCTGCTGCGTATCATGATTCCAGGTAAGCTCTAATTCAAATTCAGCCTCTTCGTTACCCAGATAAACGAGGCTAAAATCATCAAACTCAATGCGCCTGCGCTCGCCCAGTGCTAATACATCGTGATAAAATGTCAGGGATTTTTGCAAGTCCATTACCCTAACCATGCTGTGAATGAGTTTTGCCATCAAGGAGTCCTCTTATGTGTGAATTATATGCCTCGGCCAATCCAGAGAGCTATGAGGTTATACGCCGCTCGATGCGTATTCAGGGGGCCGTAACCAGCCTGGCACTGGAACGCCAGATCTGGGACCTGTTACAGGAGATAGCTGTTGCAGAGCAACTCAGTGTGGCTGAATTTGTCTCGACCCTTTATCAGGAAGTACTGGAACGTCAGGGCGAGGTAAAAAACCTTGCCTCTTTGCTGCGTATCACCTGCTTAACCTACCTGGCCAATCATACGCGTAGTCGCAGCTAAAGGGGTAGTATCTGGCTACTACATTAACATTAGGCTTTTGCTTATCAGTAAAAGTCGATACACTGAATTTGATTCGGTCTTAGTAATCCTTTGAATTGTGTGAACTCTTTAGGCACAAGGTATAGCGCTATCTTATGAAATCTCATTTAGGCCGCCGTGCATTTTCAAACATGGAATTGTATACCCTGTTTAACGGCTACATTTATGGTGATGAAAAACAAAAGCGTGAGCAGCCGAAGCATTGGCACTTCTGGTTGCCGGTGCTGGCTTACTACACAGGTGCCTACAGTGACGAAATTGGCAATCTAACTCGCTCAGATATCACCAAACAAGACCAGGTGCGCGGTTTCACATTTACGACTCATGGCAAGCTCCAACCCCGATTTGTGCCCATTCACCCAGCGCTCTGGCATGCCGGATTACAGGACTATCTACACTTCTTAGAACAACAAGGCCACACCCGGCTGATGTTTGATTTACCTGCTAAGTCAGGCCGCTTCAGTGAAAAAGTCAGGATCTGGTTTTCCGGAGAAGGTGAGCGACTGGGTTACTTGCAAAAGTGTGGTCTGCCCAATGTAGACCAGCAAGGCATGAAAACGGCAATCAGTAGTCTGAGACTGAACTTTGAGCAGCAGATACACATCTCAGCTATCCAGCAGGGTAACAAAGCCGCCATGCTATATTTGCTGGGCCTGAAAAATGATGGCCAGATCCTTGAGCAACCCAAAGCTCAACAGCTCAAACAAATACTCACACAAGTGAGAGTGATTAATCCCAATATTCACTGGCAGCGCTTTACCGAACGCCATGGACAATAAACCATGACAGATACAAAAAACCCGGTTGCACACCGGGTTCATGCTTATAAAAGCGCAGACTCTTATAATGATTTCACAAACTTGCTAAATTCTTCGCCCAATTTATCATCACGCATCGCATATTCAACAATGGCTTTCAGATAGCCCATTTTGTCACCGCAATCATGTGCACGGCCACTCATATGGAAAGCTTCTACGCTCTCGCTTTCCATCAGCATGTCAATGGCATCTGTTAGCTGGATCTCGCCCCCAGCTCCAAGTGGTGTGCGCTCCAGCAAAGGCCAGATATTACGCGACAAAACGTAACGACCAACTACGGCAAGATTTGAAGGCGCTTTATCAACCGCTGGTTTCTCAACCATATGCTTGATGGGTGCGCTCTCACCCGGTTTGAGATCTAATCCCTGAATATCTGCGATACCATATTTGTTCACCTCTTCTCGAGGAACCGGCTCAAGCATAATCTGACTTAATTTAGTCGCTGAAAACCTATGAACCATAGCTGCCAGGTTTTCCTTACTCTGATCAGCGGTGTACTCATCCAGGATCACATCAGGTAAAACAACCACAAAGTCATCATCACCAACAATCGGCTTTGCGCACAACACCGCGTGACCCAGCCCTTTAGCCTCCCCCTGCCTTACATGCATAATAGTAACGCCGTCAGGACAAATGGAGCGAACTTCCTCAAGTAGAGTACGCTTTACCCGCATCTCTAGTGTTGCTTCTAGCTCAAAGCTGGTATCAAAGTGATTTTCAATCGCATTTTTTGAAGAGTGAGTGACTAAAACGATTTCGGAAATACCCGCTGCTGCGCATTCTTTGACGATATATTGAATGAGGGGCTTGTCGACGATAGGTAACATTTCCTTGGGAATAGCCTTTGTCATAGGTAACATCCGCGTACCAAGTCCAGCTACAGGTATTACAGCTTTCATAGTTCATCCATTATTGCATAAGTGGCGGAAGAATTTCTCACCATTAGAATCGTTGTGTGTCAAAGTATTCTAATCGAATACGCAAGCAGTGCAAGTTTAGAAAAGCTCCTTTCACACATCTTATCCATAAAAATGCCCGTTCACTGAGAGTGACGGGCATTTTAAAAATACTTTAATATTTTCAAGCGCTAAGCCAGAAAAGGCTCTTTACAGGCCTGCACGCTTTTTGATAGCTGCAATCAGAGCTGAACCACCGTGACCATTACTTTCTGCCCACGCGATATCAGCACCATCTTCCAAAGCACTCTTTGGCAGACTCTTGACGATAAACTCACCTGCATCTACTGCATTACTAGCAATGGCGTGGCGCAGCATATTGTTACCATTACACTGAATTGAATCGTATACGTTACGGATTTTAACCCGTGAGCTCTTTAGCGTACTACGGATACGTCTTTTATCATCAGCTGCAATATACTCGCACAGAGAAACTGCTAGCTGGTCGTTTGCTTTGCTCGCAAAACTTACTGTTAATGCCGAAACGCCAAGACTCACACCAATAACTAAAGGAATTACTTTCATCACCAATCACCTAGTACTTTTTTCGTAAGAACAAACGCTCAATATTGTATCAACCAATACAATTGTTAGCAACAAAGTTATATTCCTTTATTTAGAGTTACGAACTTATAACTATACAAATTTTTCTCATCTGCCTCAAAAGCTTGGCACGCTACTTCGTGCCACTCACCTACCTGAGTATGGTCCGGAAAGCGCGTATCTCCTGAGACTTCTAAGTCTATATAAGTTAGATAGAGCCGATTACTTAAGGGTAGAAACTGTTCATAAATATTTCCACCTCCAATGATCATAACTTCTTCACTTCCGTCCACTAAGGCTAACGCATCTTGTGGTGATGAAACCACCTCAATTCCCTCAGCGCGATAATTTGAGTTGCGGCTGATCACAATATTTCGTCTGCCAGGAAGAGGACGGCCGATTGATTCGAATGTTTTGCGCCCCATCACTACGGGTTTATTCAAGGTGATGGCTTTAAAATGTTTCAAGTCAGCCGGTAAATGCCAGGGCATAGCGTTATCATCGCCAATGATACGTCCGTTTGCCATCGCTGCAATCATTGATATTATCACAATACACTCCACTCATACTTTTATACTAAAAAAGGGCCCGAGGCCCTTTTCGTACCAATCCGATTAGTAGACTCCAATACGAATTGCGCTTATCTTTCGTAGACGACTTCCACATCGTAGTCATCTTCGTCCCAGTCATCCCAGTCATCATCGTTGTCCTGAGTTGCCTGACGATGGTA
Source organism: Pseudoalteromonas sp. XMcav2-N (assembly GCF_024124545.1). Classification (GTDB taxonomy): domain Bacteria; phylum Pseudomonadota; class Gammaproteobacteria; order Enterobacterales; family Alteromonadaceae; genus Pseudoalteromonas. The sequence goes on along the minus strand of NZ_JAMXSF010000006.1, from coordinate 208,391 downwards.
GGTATCCCATTTGAATTCGACTTCTTCTTGCTCTTGTTCTTCGAACTTATCACGCGGCATGCTATCCAGCAGCCCCTGAATGTCGTAACACAATTGCTGGGTATTGAACTTATTCGCAGCAGAAATGCGATACACATGCTCTGCATCCAGCTCATCAGCAATACGCTGGCACACTTCTTCCAGCTCATCTTCTGCAAGCAAGTCTATTTTGTTCAGTACCAACCAACGCGGTTTATTGGCGAGTTTAGGGCTGTACTGATGCAACTCATTGATGATTGCGAATGCATTGTCTACCGGATCTGTGCCATCAATTGGCATGACATCTACAACGTGCAGCAACACACGACAACGCTCAAGGTGCTTCAGGAAACGAATACCCAGACCGGCGCCATCCGATGCACCTTCAATTAACCCAGGAATATCGGCAATGACAAACGACTTGTTTGCTTCTGGACGCACGACTCCAAGATTAGGCACTAAGGTGGTAAACGGATAATCCGCTACTTTAGGTTTTGCGGCAGATACGCTGCGAATGAAGGTAGATTTACCCGCATTTGGCAAGCCCAGCAAACCAACATCGGCCAACAGCATAAGCTCAAGTTTTAAATTTCGTACCTCACCAGGTGTACCCAGTGTTTTTTGTCTTGGCGCACGGTTTGTGCTCGATTTGAAGCGAGTATTACCTAACCCGTGATAACCACCTTTGGCTACCAGTAGCTTTTGTCCATGTTTTGTCAGATCGCCCAGACACTCTTGAGTATCCACGTCCGTCACTCGTGTCCCTTCAGGCACTTTCAGGATTAAGTCGGCGCCTTTTTTACCTGTCATGTTACGGCCATGACCATTGGTGCCACGCTCAGCACGGTGAAACCGTTCAAACTGGTAATCAATCAGGGTATTGAGGTTTTCGTCTGCCTCAAGGTAAACGCTACCTCCGTCTCCGCCGTCGCCACCATCCGGGCCACCGTCGGGTACAAATTTTTCGCGGCGAAATGAAACGACACCGCTTCCACCGTCTCCGGCTTCCGCGCGGATCTCTACTTCATCGACAAACTTCATGGTTACTCTCTTACTGGTTGTTCAGCACCTGCTATTATAGCAAGTTCATAGCGGCTTGATCAGCATGGGCAAATGCCTAACTACCGGTCTGTGGCGCGTATTTGACAGGAATAAGGTTAGAGCAAAATTAAGACTGTGCTCTATAAAAACAAAAAACCCCGCCTAAGCGGGGTTTTTCAATATTCTTTTACCGATTACTCAGCAATGATGCTAACGTATTTACGGTTTAAAGGACCTTTCTGCTCAAAAACAACTTTACCGTCTGCTTTTGCGAAGATTGTGTGGTCTTTACCGATACCTGCGTTAGTACCTGCGTGGAACTTAGTACCACGTTGACGAACAATGATGTTACCCGCTAGTACAGATTCACCACCGAAACGCTTAACACCTAAGCGTTTACTTTCTGAATCGCGACCGTTACGAGTACTACCAGCTGCCTTCTTATGTGCCATCTTTCTGTACCTCTAAATTAAGCGCTAATGCCAGTGATTTTAACTTCAGTGAACCACTGACGGTGGCCCATCTGCTTACGAGAATGCTTACGACGTCTAAATTTAACGATCTTAATTTTCTCGCCACGACCGTGAGATACAACTTCAGCTGTAATCTTACCACCGTTTACGAACGGCGCACCGATCTCGATTTTTTCACCATCAGCTACAAGAAGTACTGAATCAAATTCAATTGATGCACCAGTCTCAACGTCTAGTTTCTCTAGACGAATTGTTTGACCTTCAGTCACACGGTGCTGTTTACCACCACTTTGGAAAACCGCGTACATAATTAACTCCGTCTGTGCGCCCTCAAATCGACGCAACTTAATATTCTTCAATAGGGCGCGAAGTTTACGCTAATGTGCTACTTCACGCAAGCCCTAGATCGCAAATAAATGAATAAAAAATAGCTAACTTGAGGGCGTAATAATATTTTCATTTATTCTAACGAAAAGGTGTGATAAGCCAAGCTCTTTTTTGCTTTCTTACTCACGAATTTTGATAGGAAATGACCACAAAGAACAAAAAACAAACAAAAGCATCGATTTTTTAACCTCTATCAAGGCAAGTTATCGAGTCACGGGAATTTTTAATGTACACTTGCGACTCGAACATCCCTGAATGAGGCTTTAGCTCGGAGCGTTATGGATATCAAAGCGATCCAGAGATTGATTGAGCAAGACATGCTTGCCGTTAATCAACTTATAGGCGACCAAATGCAATCTGACGTCGCACTGGTTAATCAACTTGGCTTATATATAGTCAATAGTGGTGGAAAACGCATCCGCCCTATGCTGGCACTTTTGGTTGCTAAAGCATTGGGATATCAGGGCGATAAACACGTTACACTGGCGACCATTATCGAGTTTATCCACACAGCCACTTTGCTGCATGACGACGTCGTTGATGAATCAGCTCTGCGTCGGGGTGAACCCACTGCCAATGCCGAGTTTGGTAATGCGGCAAGCGTGTTAGTTGGCGACTTTATATACACCCGTTCCTTTCAGCTGATGGTTGGACTTGAGAATATGGAAGTCATGCAAATCCTGGCTGATGCGACCAATGTTATCGCAGAGGGCGAGGTTTTACAGCTGATGAACTGTAACGACCCGGACACGACAGAGCAAAGCTATATGCAGGTAATATATAGTAAAACGGCTAAACTGTTCGAAGCCGCAACTATGCTACCCGCAGTTATCCTGAACAAATCAGATGCAACCAAAGAAGCTCTGAAACTCTATGGTATGCACCTGGGCACAGCATTTCAGTTAGTTGATGATGTGCTCGACTACAGTGCCAATGCTGAGCAGCTCGGAAAAAACATTGGTGATGACTTAGCCGAAGGCAAACCAACGCTGCCGTTAATTTACGCAATGCGTCACGGCACTGATCACCAGATTGCACAGATCCGTGATGCCATAGCAAACGGTAATGGCCTCGATAACCTGAACGAAATTCTGGCTACGCTTGAGCAGACCAACGCGCTTGAACACACTATGGAGCGTGCCCGCACAGAGTCGCAAAAAGCCATTGAGCAACTCAGTGTACTCGAGGAGTCAGAGCACAAAACAGCTCTGGTTTCATTGGCAAAACTAGCGGTAGAGCGCAGCTATTAAGCTGATAGAAGATATTAAAAAAGGCTGCTCAGGCAGCCTTTTTTAGTTGAGGTGATTACCCTTCTTTTGGACGATAACCTTCAATCTCAACGTCTTTACCTTCAAACAAAAAGCCCACCATCTGATCTTCGAGTTGCTGGCGGTGTTCAGGATCCATCATGTTCAGGTGCTTCTCATTGATCAGCATAGTTTGCTTGTGCTGCCATTGTTGCCACGCTTCTTTACTGATGTTGTTGAAGATACGTTCGCCAACTTCACCCGGATACAGTTGAAAATCCAGTCCAGGTGCTTCTTTTTGTAACTTTTGACAAAATACGGTACGTGCCATCTCTTTACCCTTTAAGCATTCATTTAGGTTAAGTTTACCCCATTGCCTTTAAGACTTTAACCAACTTTTTAGTCGGTGCAGCTAAGCCCACCTCTGCCGGCTGCGCCAGCGCGTACCACAAGAGCGGGTTATCGTGAACACAGTCAGGAACCGCGCTTAATTCAACAATTACCGGAGTGATAGTCAATTCAAAGTGGGTAAATATGTGGACAAATGGCGACAATGTTTGTCGGCTGCCCGAAATCCCCTGCTGCGCCAAAAAGGTCTCAAGCTCGGTCAGTTCGCTAAACTCAAAGAAACCAAACAAACCACCCCAAATACCGCTACTGGGGCGCTTTTCCATCAGCACTTTGTCATCCGCTCGTACTATTAAGTGATAAGTGGCTTTTTTGGGTTTGGCTTTTTTCGGCTTCGAATTTGGAAATTCCTTCACCCTGCCCTGTTGGTATGCCTGGCAACGACTGACCAATGGACAAGCCTCACAATCAAAATTGCTGCGACTACATAAGCTGGCCCCCAAATCCATCATTGCCTGATTATATTCAGTCACGCTGTCTTTGGGTGTCAACGCATCGGTCAATGTCCAGAGATGATTTTCAACCTTCTTAACGCCATACCAGCCTTCAACCATAAAGAAACGGGCCAGTACACGTTTCACATTGCCATCCAGAATAGGGTGTGGCTGCCCCAGAGAAAGAGAAAGTACCGCTCCCGCCGTGGAGCGACCAATACCAGGCAGTGCCATTACTTCTTCCAGTGTTTCAGGAAATCTTCCCTGATACTCATCGCGTACAATTTTTGCAGTCTTGTGCAGATTTCTTGCACGGGCGTAATAGCCAAGCCCAGTCCAGTGGTGCAACACTTCATCCTCTGGTGCATTTGCTAAATCAATGATGGTTGGAAAGCGCGCCATAAAGCGTTCAAAATACGGGATCACAGTCACAACCTGAGTTTGTTGTAACATTACTTCTGACACCCACACTTTATATGGGGTCTTCTCAAGTTGCCAGGGTAGCGTTTTACGCCCGTGTAACTGGTACCAGTCGACAACTTGCTTGGCAAACCACTGGGCTTGCTCATTATTTACTGTCATTGCGAGACTCTGCTTTTTACTTGCTAATACACGCGCCAGTGTATGAAGCTTTTTTCAAAGGTCAAGCTCTTGTACTTGGCGCTGTGAATAGCGATAATGTGCGCCCATTTTTTACACCGAAGATGAAGACCATGAACGAATCGAGTAAAACAGCGCTTGAACAAGCTGAGCAGGAAGGCAAATACATTCGCAAAGTGCGTAGCTTTGTAAAGCGTGAAGGCCGCCTGACCAAAGGGCAAGCTGCCGCCATTGATAAATGCTGGGCAACGATGGGCCTGGAGCATGCTCAGGGTCGCCTGGACTTTGCTGAGGTGTTTGGCAACGACAATGATGTTGTGGTCGAGATTGGTTTTGGTATGGGTAAATCGCTGGTAGAAATGGCGAAAAATACACCAGACCAGAATTTTATTGGCATTGAAGTACATCGCCCTGGAGTTGGTGCCTGCCTGATGGAAGCGGATGAACAAGGTGTCACTAACCTGCGTGTGTTCGAACATGACGCGGTCGAAGTACTGGCAGACTGTATTCCAGATGCCAGCCTGGCAAAACTTCAGCTGTTTTTCCCTGATCCCTGGCACAAGAAACGTCATCATAAACGTCGCATCGTTCAGACCGAATTTGTTGAGAAGCTCCGTACTAAATTGCGTATTGGCGGTGTTTTCCATATGGCGACAGACTGGGAAAACTATGCAGAGCATATGCTGGAAGTCATGCAGGCCGCGCCAGGTTTCGAAAACCAGTCCGAAACTAATGACTATGTGCCTCGTCCAGATTTTCGCCCATTAACCAAGTTTGAACAACGCGGTCACCGCCTCGGTCATGGCGTCTGGGATCTGATGTTTGAGCGCACGGCCTGACTTGTCATTGCTACCGGGGCATAGCGCCCCGCCTATTCTGGATCTGAGATGCAAAAATTAACCAACCCTAGCTTGCTGTTACTGCGCAATGAAGAAGAGCTGACGGGCCAGCATATTTTGGTGATCAATCACCAGCGTGATGGTTTTCTGTCTGAACTGAAGCAATTAAACCCGCAGGCCGTCATCAGCGCATTTAGTTATGACTTTGCGGATCATCTGGCAGCCGCCTCGGTCAAAAATATCAACAGCTATGTGTCACACAGCCTGCCTGCGCTCGATGATTTAGACTTAATCATTTATTACTACCCAAAGTCCAAGCCTGAAGCGCAGATGATGTTCGACAACATTCGTGCACTGTGCTCTGAGCAGACCCGTTTACTCGTGGTTGGTGAAAATAAAGGCGGCGTTAAGTCGGCGGAGAAGCAGCTGCAAGATAAATGCGAAACACATTACAAACTCGATAGCGCCAAGCATTGTATTTTGTACGAATTTGCTCAACTGCAAACTGAGGCACACTTTGATATTGCCAGCTATCTGCAGACCTTCACCATTGCGGTTGCCGGGCAACAGTTTGACGCTGTCAGTGTCCCCGGTGTGTTTAATCATGGCAAGCTGGATGTCGGGACCAAACTCCTGCTAGAAAACCTCGATTTGCCAGCCCATGGTAACATGCTCGACTTTGGCTGCGGTGCAGGGATCATTGCTACCTTTGTACTCAATCAGTCACCAAGAATTCGCTTCAGCTGCCTGGATGTCAATGCATTGGCTTTATACGCCTGCGAGCAAACTGTGCGCTTAAATGGCCATAAGGTTGAACTGGTACTCAGTGATGGTCTCAAGCAGTTGAAAGGCCGCTTTGATGCCATTATCAGTAACCCGCCTTTTCATACCGGTATAAAAACTGATTATGATATAGCTGAAGAGTTTATCAATAGTGCGACCATGCATATGAACAAAGGCGCCCAACTGCATATTGTCGCGAATAGCTTCTTAAAGTACCCACCACTTATTGAGGCACGCTTTGGGCATTGCAATACACAGATAAAAAACACCAAATTTGCTGTTTATCGTGCAATCCTGAACTAGTGCAAAGCCAGTTCAGGCAAAAGTTGAACTGGCTCCAATCCTATTCTACTGCCATCCCAGCCTTCTTAATACTCTATTTAAAAGAGCAAAGTGCTGAATCGTTTCGTAAAATGTGAGCTTTTTTGTGTTCTATACTGCTAAACTAAGGTGAGTGAATAGCAGGCAAGCGGGATTTGTGGTCTCCCAATGGGTAAATACGCAACAAAAACAAGTATAAGAAAAGTGCTGATCAGTGCCGTCATGCTAGTTACGGCGCTGTCTTTGTCCCTGTCTATCTCAATTTCGACCTACCTCGACGTTAAAAAGCAAAAGCAACTGATCATCAACAAGCTGGAGATGATCGCTGAAATCATTGCGTTTAATGCCCAGGTAACGCTGATTTTCGATGACAGAAAAACCGAAGAAAAGCGTCTAAAATCGTTTGATAAGGTTGATCTGGTCAAGAACATTCACATCTATGCGATTGATGATGTAACGAACAGGCCCGTGTTTTTCACCAGCTACAATGCCAGTAAAACGCCCCCAGTGCCGCTCAAAGTCAATCAAATAGAGGAACTCCGAGCACCTAAGATATCTGAAGACTACATTGAGCTTATCCTGCCCGTAGAATACGAAGGTAATATAGAAGGATATGTTTATCTGCGTGGCGGCCTTGAGCACCTGGCTGAATATATAAACAGAAAAATTTTGGTTGATATCGCCTTAACCCTGTTTGTTCTTGTGTTAGTAATGTTTGTCGCCCGGGGGATCCAAAAGCGGATCGCCAGCCCCATAGAATCTCTCTCAACCCTGTTGCAGGACGTTTCCAAGAACCACAACTACGCCACTCGGGCTGAAAAAAGTGACATAGAAGAAATTAATATTCTGGCGAACAACCTCAACATCATGCTTACCAGGACGCAAAACCAGCTTGAACGCCATCAGGCCGACAAGCAGGAAATAAAGCAACTCAACCAAAGCCTGGAAGAAAAAGTAAACCAGCGTACGATAGCGCTTAGAGAAGCAAACCAGGAGCTGCTTAACACCCTGGAGCGTATGCACCAGTATCAAAATCAGATTGTTGAAAATGAAAAAATGGCCTCACTTGGCCAAATGGTTGCAGGCGTTGCGCATGAAGTAAATACCCCCATTGGGCTGGGAGTAACCGGCTCAACATTGCTGCGTGATAAGCTCAGCGACATAGAAGTCGCCTTCCAGCAAAAAACGCTGACCTCCAAACAGCTGGAACGGTTTATAAAAGAAGGGATCGAGAACCTGGATCTCATTTATCGTAATCTCAACAGAGCGGCCGACCTTATTTCCAGCTTTAAGAAAGTGGCTGTAAGCCAGGATATTGAGATCAATTCAGACGTCAATATCACTAAATTGCTTAACGCCGTTATGGGCGCGATGCGCACTGAGCTGGAACTCAAAGCGCCCCAGATCCATATTGACTGTCCTGAAGACCTCACCATCAGAAGCAAATCTGGCTTGCTGCAACAGGTGTTTGAACAATTGTTTTCAAACTCTCTGCTCCATGGATTTGTAAGTAACGAAAATAACGAAATTGCTATAAAAGTGAACCGTGAAGATCCGCAATTAACGATTGTATACAGCGACAATGGTGTAGGCGTGCCCAATGCGATCAAAAAGCGTATTTTTGATCCATTTGTTACAACAAGGCGGGGCGAAGGTGGCAGTGGTCTGGGTATGCACCTGGTGTATAATTTGGTCACTCAGGCACTAGGGGGAAGCATTACGCTGCAAGAAGACTATAAATCAGGTACTCAATTTGTGATTAGTCTGCCTCTGAAAGGAGGTACACAGTGAGATTAATGTACCTATTTATTTTGTGTTCACTTGCGTTGTTTTCTACATTTAGCTACGCCAAATCGCCCGAGGAAATCCGCTCAGCTTTTTTATATCAGATGGCAAAGTTCATTGATTTTCCAGAGCAAAAAAATAAGAAAACAACTCGTTTTTGTTTTTATGATATCAAAAAAGGTCCAGGTGCTGTTTTATATAGTAATCGTACCTTAAAAATACGTTTAAAGCCGATAGAAATAATCGAAGTTAAAAAGTCTGAGTCGTTGCGGGAACTTTCCCAGCGATGTGATATCACATACATTGATGAAACAATGGAAGATGATATACTCTCCGCTTGGACCGATACAATGGCCCTAAGTATGGTAACTGTGGGCGAAAGTATCGAATTTTTGGAAGGGGGTGGGATTGCGTCCTTGGTCCAGGAAGGGAGTAAGATAAGGCTGTATATAAACAAGCAAGAAGTCACTCAGCACAACTTTAAAGTGCTTTCTCGGTTGCTTGCCGTCTCCAAGTTTTATCCTAACTGATTTTACTTGTTAACAATTGAATATACTCCTATAATCGTTAACATTCGGTTTTATTATATAACGCCGAAGATTTTGTAAATACAATATTCCGAAAAGGTTAATTAATAATGCAAACGCCAGTCATTCTAATTGTTGAGGATGAAGACGTAACTCGACTGAACCTCGTTAGTTTATTTGAAGCCGAAGGTTATAAGGTAATTGAAGCCATAGATGGCGATGATATGCATGAAAAATTGACATCTAACGATGATGTCAACTGTGTAATCATGGATATTAACCTGCCAGGCAAAAATGGCCTTATCCTGGCTCGTGAGTTACGCCAGAAGAAAAACATCGGCCTAATTTTCTTAACCGGCCGTGACAACGATGTTGACCGTATTCTTGGTCTTGAAATCGGTGCCGACGACTACGTAACTAAGCCTTTCAATCCACGAGAGCTTACAATTCGCGTGCGTAACCTGATCTCTCGTACCGGCTCAAACCCGGAAGAGTCCAGCATTGATAGCAATGGCGTCATCACCTTTAACGGTTGGGAGCTGGATGAGAATAGCCGCTGTCTGACTTCTCCAACAGGTGAGTCAAAACGCTTACCTAAAGGCGAGTATCGCGCGTTGCGCCTGATGCTTGACTCACCTGGTCGTATCTTTAGCCGCGAGCAGCTTATTAAGCATATGACAGGTCGTGAGTTGCGTGCAAACGACAGAACAGTTGACGTGACTATTCGTCGTATTCGTAAGCACTTTGAAACCGACAACAACACTCCTGAACTGATCAGCACCATTCATGGTGAGGGCTACCGCTTCATTGGGAAGATCGATAGCCAGTAAGTTTGCGTTACGAGTTTTCAGCGAGTTTTGCAATTAATGAGTGAAGGGCAGTTTGCCCTTCTCTTATTTTCACTTCCAGCTCTGCCAGCCAGTCCGCACGTTGTGCCATACTTGCTTCTTCACCCTCAAGTTCCATTGTCTTTGCATGTAGCTGAACATTTTGCAGCCCAACTGAGCCTGCAGCGCCTTTTAATTTGTGAGCGACAGAGACATAAGTCTCGGTATCATCTCCCTGATTCGCTTCATCAAGCTCATTACAGTATGTCGGGTTAAGTCGCGCAAACAAGTCACAACTGCGCTTAAATGCTTCAATACCCATAGATGAAACAAAGTCGGTGATGGTTTCAACATCGAGCAGGGCTTGCTCCTGCTCACTCAATTGCAGTGGCTCAGCTTCTGGTGAGGATTGTTTGTCCTTGCTTGCTTCAATACCAAACAACTCTGCAAGCATTTTGTCCAGTTTGGTCGTATTGATGGGCTTGGCCAGTGCCCCCTGAATATTAATGCCCTGTAATTCCTGCTCTGCACTGCGCACATTAGCTGTCAGAGCGACAATAGGCAGCTCGTCAAAGTGGCTATCGGAGCGAACCTGCCTTGCTACTTCATCACCATTAATATCTGGCAACTGCATGTCTAGCAGGATAAGGTCTAGTTCGTCTTCAGTTTCGACCATGGACAGCGCATCTTCTCCAGTTTCTGCCCAGATGACTTCATGCCCACGTTGCTCCAGCAAGTTTGTCGCTATCTCGGCGTTGAGCGGCACATCCTCAACCAACAGGATATAAAGGCTGCGCCCTGCATAGCTTTGCTCATTCGGTGCAGCACACAGCTCCAACGGCAACTCAACATCAAAGCGACTTCCCTCTCCTTGCATACTGCTTACATGAATTGTCCCTCTCATGGCGTGCACCAGAGCTTTTGTCACAGCCAAACCTATGCCCGAACCTATGGCATTATTGCCACTGGCATCAGGCGCTTTATAGTACATATCGAAAATCCGTTCCTGCTGATCAGATGGGATCCCCATGCCCGTATCAATCACACTGATCGACAACCAGGGACCGTCTTCACGGTTTTCACGGCGACACTCAAGCGTCACGCCACCCCGGTGCGTAAATTTTACTGCATTGTTGATCAGGTTCCACAGCACCTGACGCAGCCGGGTTGGATCCAATAAAGCATGAATATCCAGCAAGCCTGTGCGTTTAATGTTGAACTCAAGGCCCTTTTGCTCTGCAATAAGACCTGCAAAGTTCACTACATCATTGATAAAGTCCGAGACATTAATGCTGTCTGTCGCAATATCCAGTTGTTCCCTGTCTATCTTGTCCAGGTCAATAATATCATTGAAGATATTACCCAAAGTTTCAGCACTGGAAAAAACGGTGTTGCACCAGCTCTTTTGCTGCTTTGTCAACTCAGTATCGAGCAACATACGGGTCAGTCCGACAATACCATTGAGCGGTGTACGAAGCTCATGGCTCAATGTGGCAATAAATTTCCCTTTGTCTTTGTACGCTGTTTCAAGCGCCTGCTCCGCTTCTTTACGGCTGGTGATATCACGTCCAAACGCCAGCAGCCCGATATATTGCCCATCGTCATTTATGAAGGGCAGCTTACGCATCTCAAACCAACAGTTTTCATTGGCGACAGGATACTCGACATCGACATTGATAGATTGCTGGGTCTCAATAACGTGCTCATCGGTTTGCAGCACCTCAGGAATGTCTTGCTCACCAAACACCTGCTGTACCGTATGTCCGATGAGTTCTTCGCTGGTTTTACCAATGACTTGTTCAAATTTCTTGTTGCACCCGGCAAACACCCCACGCTCGTCACGGTAGTAGAACAAATCGGGGGAAGAATCCACAATACTACGCAACAGCATACTTTGCTGCGCCAGCTCTTGCTCAGCTTTACGGCGCTCCGAAATCTCCTTACGTAGCTCTGCAATCGCCCTGTGCTTGGCATGCAATGCCATTTTCCGCTCATCGATTTCATTATTTAGCCGGTTGATATTGTCTTTGAGGGTCTGATTGAGCAACTTTTCCTGCTGCGTGGCTGATTCGAGATACTCTTTTGAAGCATCAAGCTGGCGCATTGCATAGATGGCAACAGAAAGCAGCAATGGCGAGGTTAAGGCCGCAAACAATACAACGGACAGCACATTGACCAGTGTCACTTCACCAAGTGCGACGTAATAAAACATGCACGCCAACACCAGAGACACGATCAGCACAAATGCATAGGCGACAATACCCGCCCAACGGTCCCCGTAGTTCCTAATCAAATTTGATAAAATTCGGGCCCAGGTCCCAAATGAAGAGTCAAGCATAATAAAATCACCTAGTTAACTTCTACATTATACCTGACCCAAACACAGAAGCGAGTGACCAAAAGTCGCAAGCGACATTGCACAAACCAAAATAACCCCGCCAGCTCCCGTATTCAGGGTCTTTCATCGGTGTTTAGAAAGTCGACTTAAGCGTATGATTTTTTGCACACTTGGGCGATTTTTTTACCAGATAATTTCCAATGGGCTCGGCAAGTTGTGACATTTTGGTGTAACATGCCTCCCCCTTATAGTCGTGATTAAGAGAGTTCAAATGCCAACTTCAATGCCTGACATTGCACATTCTGCTGACGCCTTACAAGAAGGTAAGCTGGACTGGGTAGGAATGGGAAATATCGAGCTGCCTTTATTGTTATCCAGCAAAGGGTTGAATGACACACCTGTGACTGCCAAAGCAGACGCGTTTGTCAGCCTGGACAGGAAAGATGCCAAAGGCATTCATATGTCACGACTATTTTTGGCACTCGACGAGTTGTCGTGTGAGCAGAGACTCTCTCCGAGCTCTATTCGTGCGGTGCTGGACAGTTTTATCACCAGCCACGAAGGCCTGAGCCAAAGCGCCAAAGTCACCTTTAATTTCGAATTACCTTTGCGTCGAGCTTCATTACTGAGTGGTAAGCAGGGTTGGAAAAATTACCCGGTTATTATCACAGCTACCCTGCAGGACGGCCAGTTTAACCTGGAGTTGGCCGTTGATGTTACGTATTCATCCACCTGCCCCTGCTCTGCCGCTCTGGCTCGCCAGCTAATCCAAAACGCTTTTGAGCAAAAATTTGCCGGTCAGCCTCTCGACCATGCCAGTGTACATGCCTGGTTAGGTACAACCGAGGGAATTTTAGCCACACCACACTCACAACGCTCAGTGACTAACATCAAAGTAAAACTGGATGAGCACTGTCAGGAGTTTGACATACTGGGTTTAGTGGATCTGGTGGAAGATGAATTGAAAACGCCAGTTCAGGCAGCGGTCAAACGTGAAGATGAGCAGGAGTTTGCCCGTCTTAATGGCCAAAACCTGATGTTCTGTGAAGATGCGGCAAGAAAACTTAAGGCCTTGTTTGAGCAAGAAAATTATCAGGACTACTATATAAAAATAAACCATTATGAGTCGCTGCATGCACACGATGCGGTCGCTTATGCAGTAAAAGGGTTGAAGGACGGTTATCGCATCTAATCCTTTGAGATGCTTTTGGCATCATTTAAGCTCGGTGACAACCAGCCGCCGAGCACACCACCTCATTATCTTCATCAAAAATCACTTTAGGCACACTCTTTGCTTAATAATCACCAAGTCAAATTGTTGTCGTGGAGTGATTTATGGAACTAACATTACTATCTATTCTGGCGCTGGTCGTTATTGCTTCCATTGTTATTTCAAAGTATACGGATACCGGCGGTAACCCCTATCCGTTTAATCGAAAAGATTCTGTGTTTACTACGGTTGAGGCTTCGTTCCTGCAGCTGTTAGAGCGTTCAGTGGGTGACAAGTTTAAAGTTGTGAGCCGGGTCAAGCTGATCGAGATCATCGAGTGCAAACCTGGCTTGTCTAAAAAGGCGCGTCGCTCAGCCATCACCAAAGCGCAAAACAAACAGCTTGATTATGTATTGGTTGATAAAGAAACCCTGAATATTGTTGCCGCAGTTGATCTGGTTAATAACGCCAACAAAAACGGCCACAAAGCGCAGAAAGACTGGTTTGTTAGCGGGGCTCTGGAATCTGCCGGAATTCCACACATTCGTATGAAGGTCAAAAGTGGTTATAAAAGTGCAGAAGTGCGTGCTGCAATCCTGTTCAAACTGGGTAAAAAGCCAGAACCACAAAGCAAGCCGCGTAATCGTAATTACAAGCCTGCGGTACTCTCACCCTCTCAGGCCAAAGCCGCTGCCACTCAGTTAGCCGAGATATAGCCAAGCCCATTTGCTGTCACCCATCATCTGGACTGACAGCAAAACCTTTTCCCCGCCTAACTCCATATTCTCAGCACCCATTTATGATATATAATGAGCAGCACTGTTAAAAAATAAGAGAAGACTATGAAAGTAGGCATTATTGGCGCCATGGAACAGGAAGTCACTATCCTGCGTGGCGCAATGAAAAACACGCAAACCGCAACCAAGGGCGGGTTTACCTTTTACCATGGTGAACTGGGTGGTCATGAAGTCACGCTGGTTCAGTCTGGTATCGGTAAAGTCGCTGCGACCGTTGCTACCACTTTGCTTATCGACAACTATACGCCGGATTGTGTGATCAACACAGGCTCTGCCGGCGGTTTCGATCCTGAACTTAATGTTGGTGATGTGGTGATCTCTTCAGAAGTAAAACACCACGATGTAGACGTTACCGCATTTGGCTATGAACTGGGTCAGGTTCCTCAAATGCCGGCAGGTTACAGCGCGCATTCGGCTCTGGTTGATGCAGCTCAGCAAAGTGTTGGCGAATTGGCAGATATTCAGACGAAAGTTGGTCTTATCTGTACTGGTGATTCCTTCATGTGCGATCCCGTACGTATCGATAAGACGCGTCAGGATTTCCCTGAAATGCTTGCCGTTGAAATGGAAGGCGCAGCAATCGCGCAAGCTTGCCATGTGTTAAACACCCCTTTTGTTGTGATCCGTTCATTGTCTGATATCGCGGGCAAAGAGTCGCCACAATCGTTCGAAGCTTACTTAGAAATTGCCTCAGTGAACTCGTCAAAGCTGGTAACAGCCCTGCTGGCTAAGCTGGATCAGGTTTCGCTCTAAGGTGTTAATTGAACAATTGCAAGCCCATACGGGCTTGCTGATATTTCTACTGGCTACACTCAGCGCAATAGGATTCAGAACCTCCAGCCTGTATCACCCCAATGTGCTTATGACCTTGTTGTTTGCGAATCTCGCACAGAAAGTCTGCCGACCAAAAGCCTCTGCGGGTTATCAATTGCTATCCGGTAGTCTCGCATTCGTACTGCCAGTCCTGACCATGTTGATATTACTCGCCACACTCGGCTATTTGTCTTTCTACCCCCAGTGGCTTGGTGGCCTGGTACTGTTTCTTTGTCTTGATATCCAACATGAACGCCGTGCAAAGCGTATTGCCATCTTAGTAAAACAACAACAAAAGGCCGCCGCGCGTCAGTTGCTGAGTGCCATGGTCAAACGGGATGTCGAGCAGCTCTCTGCCATGGGTATTTGCAAGGCTTGCCTGGATAGTCTGGCACTGCGGGGGATCAGACACTTTTATGTGGTGATTATCTTCTATCTCATTGGTGGACCTTTGCTGGCCCTGAGCTATAAACTGATGCTACTGTGTGATCAGGCCTGGCGCAGCAAGATGCGACCAGATGCGTCGTTTATGAAGCCTCTGCAAATGTGTCTGACGGTCTTAGAATGGTTACCCGTGAGGGCGTTAGTCCTAATGATGGCGCTGACACAAAATCTCAGTAAAACACTCCATTACCTCAGGCATTATGGCCAGTTTTACCGACCCGGTAACTCGGGCTGGATTTTGACGTTATTCTCGGCGAGTCTGAACACACAACTGGCGGGGCCACGCTTTTATCAGCAACAGCGCTTTGACAATATGCGCATTGGCAGCGATACCCCACCTGAACCCGAGACCATTGCACTGATGCTGAAGTTACTGGCGACCATGCGCTGGTTTTTCCTTTGCGCCCTGTGTTTATGCTGGCTAACCGTTAATATTCTGACTCATTAAAAAAAGGCGACCAGATGGTTCGCCTTTTTCATGTTCGTATTCGCTTGATCAGCTCGTCGAATTATTCAACGCTGATTTTAGCGAATTTGCGTTTACCAACCTGATAAATCGCCGTGGAGCCTTTTTCCACACTCAGTTTAGAGTCGGTGACTTTCTCTTCACCATTAAGTTTAACCGCGCCTTGTTTGATCATGCGCATTGCTTCTGAGGTACTGGCTACCAGGCCTGCTTCTTTCAGTACATTGGTAATGAAAGTCGCTGATTCCGCGATGGTAATGGTCACTTCAGGAATATCATCTGGCAGTGCATTTTTCTGGAAGCGCTTGATAAAGTCCTGGTGCGCCGCCTCGGCATCCGCTTCACTATGGAAACGTGCAATCATTTCTTTGGCAAACTCGATTTTAATGTCTCGTGGGTTGCGACCACCAGCTACTTCTTCTTTCAGGCCTGCTATCTCTTCCAGAGATTTAGCACTGAGCAACTCATAGTAGCGCCACATCAGCTCATCAGAAATCGACATCACTTTACCAAACATATCGTTTGGTGCATCTGTGATACCAATGTAGTTACCCAAAGACTTAGACATCTTCTGCACACCATCGGTACCTTCAAGCAGCGGCATCATCAGCACAGTCTGCGGCTTCTGACCTTCTTCTTTTTGTAACTCCCTGCCCATCAGCAGGTTAAAGCGTTGATCGGTACCACCCAACTCAACATCCGCTTCAAGCGCTACCGAGTCCCACCCCTGAACCAGAGGGTAAAGAAACTCATGGATGGCGATTGACTGACCGCCAGCGTAACGCTTTTTGAAATCATCACGTTCCAGCATACGGGCAACTGTTTGACGTGCTGCAAGCTTGATCATGCCCGCACTGCCTAATTTCTCCATCCACTCGGAATTGAACGCCACAGTGGTTTTAGCTGGATCCAGAATCTTAAATACTTGCTCTTTATAGGTTTCAGCATTGGCCAGAACATCGTCACGTGTAAGTGGCTTACGCGTGACATTTTTGCCAGTCGGATCGCCAATCATGCCTGTGAAATCACCGATCAGGAAAATGACCTCATGGCCTAAGTCTTGGAAAGTTTTTAGCTTGTTGATAAGGACAGTATGGCCCAGGTGCAGATCTGGCGCTGTTGGATCAAAACCGGCTTTGATCCGCAACTTTTTACCAGACTTCAGTCTTTCTTTTAAATCTTCTTCAATCAGAATCTCTTCAGCACCACGCTTTATCTCTGCTAGTGCCGTTTCTATGTCCACAGTTGTCACGCCAACCTCACTCCAACAATTTAATCAGTTAATCGCCCGATTTTAGCTTATATTCGGGGCAGTTTAAATGTATAAAAGACTGGTATTTGCGCATTATTACGTATATGCTGCACTATTATTTGCAATAATTCTTGACAGCGGAAAAGGCACGTTATGGTACATGCAGTGCACAAACTCCCAAAAAAACACAAGTTGCTGATCCTGGGCTTGCTGTCAGCAATGGTCGCTATTGCACTCATCCCATCTGAGAAGGCAACAGCCTCCCGTGATCACGACAAAAGCGCGCTCGAAGTTGGCAAAAGATACGAACTGCCACTCAACGTCGGTGAGCAACAACCTGAACTCACTGAGCTCAGCGAAGCGCCTGTAGACACAGCAGAGCCGATTGTCCCGGAAGCTATCCAGTACGACTTCAAAGACCACCAGGTCCGCAACGGCGATAGTTTGGCGGTGATTTTCAAACGCGCCGGCTTTTCAGCACAAACGCTTCATAACCTCGTCAATACCAACGCTGAAACCCGTAAACTCACCAAGATCCACCCAGGTGAAGTGCTGAGCTTTGCCAGTAATGAACAGGGTGAACTATTACTGCTGAAATACGTGCTCTCGAAAACAGATACGCTACTTGTCAGTCGTAATGAGGAAGGCAACTACGCCACACGGATCGAAAGCAAAGAAATTGAAACGGTTGAAAAATCAGCAGGTGGTGAGATCAAGTCCAGTTTCTGGACAGCCGGTATTACCGCTGGCTTATCAGAACGCCAGATCATGAACTTTGCTCATATTTTCGGCTGGGATGTCGACTTCGCCAACGACATCCGCAAGGGCGACCGTTTTACATTGATATACGAGTCACACTTTGTTGACGGTGAAGAAATTGGCACGGGTAAAATTATCGCTGCTGAATTCATCAATCAGGGAGAGCGATATACAGCAGTTCGTCACTCTGACGGTGACTTTTATACCCCTGAAGGGCGCAGCATGAAGAAAGCCTTCCTGCGTGCCCCGGTTGATTTCAAGTATATTAGTTCTAATTTCAACCCTCGCCGCTTGCATCCGGTAACCGGTCGTGTGTCGGCACACCGCGGAATTGATTATGCAGCCAGAACAGGCACCCCAGTAGTGTCGGCTGGTAATGGTAAAGTCATTAAATCGGGTTACAACCGCCTGAATGGTAATTATGTGTTTATTCAGCATGGCAGCCAGTATGTGACCAAATACCTGCACTTGCATAAACGTCACGTTAAGCAGGGTCAGAAGGTTAAACAGGGCCAGAAAATTGGTACTGTCGGTGCCACCGGCCGGGTGACTGGTGCTCATCTTCACTATGAATTCCTGGTAAATGGCGTACATCGCAATCCACGTACGGTTAAACTGCCGAAGTCACAGCCTTTACCAGCTGCTGAACTGGCAACGTTTAAGCCTCTGGCGCAGCAAATGCTGGCAAAGCTGGAGCGTAATCGCGAACTGATGCTGGCACTGAATGACTAATACCAAACAGCTAAATAAAAAAGCCACCGTCAGGTGGCTTTTTTATTGACTGAAAGTCAGACTAGGAGCCACTTACTTTCAGGTTTAAGAATTTTTCGAGGCCCTCAGGATCTGCTGCAAGCATCTGAACTTGCTGAGAAAAAGCGTTAAAGTTCATGGCTTCATCCACTGACACCTCTACCTTCAAGGCATTTAGCCCAGTGGCAAAGCCAGTGATCCCTTGTTTGACGGCTTCAGAAACCGGCACCTGAGCAAGTTGCATTGTCAGCATTTGCTGAAATTGATCTTTCGTCAGTCCTTTGCTGGTGAGTAGTTCTGTAACTAATAGTTCCAGCTTTGGCTGCCCGTCAACGGCAAAGGTCAGCTTCTGTGGCTCCAGGGATTGTATTGCAGAAAGTAGCTTGCTTTGCATTTGCAATTCCTGCTCCAGGGTCATCTCTGACCCCTGTTGCTGCATCTCAAGCGATGTACTCATCAACTCAGCACTGTTGCCAAGGTCAAAGTTAAATTCAAGACCAACAACACCCTCAGCCTCAACCGCCGATTTAAACTGACTATTGCCAGTTTGCTCATCGTAACGCATGGATGAAGTGAGTGCGAAGTGAGTCCCTGCCAAAGCTGTGGATTGCTGTTCAAGTTCAGCCGCAATCGCCGGGCTTAAGGTCACATTAGTCAACTTCACTTCGGTAAAGTCACTCACTGTGTCTGCTTCATAGCCCTGCAAACTGAACTCACCTATGTTCAGCAGCGCTTGCTGATCTATCGCATCTTTGACCACCAGGGACTGCACTTTGACAGTATCAGTAAACAGGTTGTACGAAGACCCCTGATACTCGATTAGCATGTCTGACTGCTCTGCAAACTGGCTGATCTGCTGCTCAATAACAAGTTCAGCCTGCTGATTGGCATAGAGATGTGCACCAACAACAGCAGCTGACATTACACCACCGAGTGCCAGCATGATCGTAGATTTTTTCATTTTTTTGAGTTTCCTTTAAAACAAGGCTTCAAGTGCATCACTGAGGCTGGCAACGGCAACGACCTCCATACCCTCAATGGCATCCTTTGGTTTATTTGCGATGGGTACAATAGCACGTTTGAAGCCATGTTTCGCGGCTTCGCGTAGTCTTTCCTGACCACTGGGTACCGGACGGATCTCCCCACCTAAACCGACTTCACCGAATACCACCATCTGGCGCTCCAGCGCATGATTCTTAAAGCTGGACACCAGCGCGGCGATTAGCGCAAGGTCGGCACTGGTTTCAGACACCTTAACCCCGCCCACCACGTTCACAAACACATCCTGATCTGCTACCTGCAGACCACCATGACGATGCAACACCGCCAGTAGCATAGCCAATCGGTTTTGCTCCAGACCGACCGTCACACGCCGCGGATTGGCCAGTTGAGAGTAATCCACCAGAGCCTGCACTTCCACCAGCAATGGCCGGGTGCCTTCCCAGATCACCATCACCAGAGAGCCAGGTGTTTGTTCTTCTCCGCGATTGAGGAAAATAGCAGAAGGGTTACTGACTTCTTTTAGGCCCTGCCCTGTCATCGCAAAGACCCCGAGTTCATTCACGGCACCGAATCGGTTCTTGTTGCCACGCAGGGTTCTGAAACGACTGTCACTACTGCCTTCAAGCAAAATGGAGCAGTCTATACAGTGTTCCAATACTTTAGGTCCGGCCAGTGACCCGTCTTTGGTCACATGGCCTACCATAATAATGGCAACCTGATTTTGCTTGGCAAAGCGAGTCAGATAGGCTGCACTCTCTCGTACCTGAGAAACGCTGCCAGGCGCAGACTGTACGTCGCTCATGTGCATGACCTGAATCGAGTCAATGACCATAATGGCCGGCTTTTCGCGCAACGCCAGTTGGCAGATACTCTCAACATTTGTTTCAGCGAGTGTACGTAATTTATTGGTTGGCAGGCCCAGTCGCTTTGCACGCATGGCAACTTGTTGCAGAGATTCTTCGCCCGTTACATATAAGGTCGACATGGTCTCGGCAAGCAAACACATGGTCTGCAACAGCAAAGTACTCTTACCGGCACCTGGTTCACCACCAATCAAAATGGCGCTGCCAGGCACGACACCGCCGCCCAATACGCGATCGAACTCTTTGAATCCAGTGGTAAATCTAGGCAGAGATTCGAGATTAACTTCGTCCAGAGTCTGAACCTTAGCTTCAACGACACCGGCATAGCCGGCCATAGTACCGGCTCGTGGGGCAGCTTTCACAGAAGGGACTCTGAACTCAGTAATTGTATTCCAGGCTTTACATTCAGAACATTGCCCTTGCCATCGAGCAAATTCCGCTCCACAATCACTACAGACAAATGCGGTTTTCTTTTTTCCCATAAAAATCAAGGCATAGTTATTGCTTAAATTAAAACTCAATTAAGCTTAGTTCAACAGTAAGCGTTAATACTGACATAAATTTGGCAAAGGCTAAAACAATAACCGGGTAAGATCTGCTGATTTAAAATGTGTACCTATGGCTGAAGATAAATTACAACAATACCAAGACTTAATAGATGAATTAAAGATTGATCTCGGCGATCCTAATTTTGACTTTATCTTCAAGCAAAAAACGGCGCAACTCAGTAAGCCTGATCAGTTCTTGCTGAAAATGGAAATGACCCGGCTGTCACAACCCGTTGCCCGCTTTATTGATCTGCGCGGTCAGGTTTCCGGTCAAGTAAAACCCTACGAGTACGAAGGCAAGCAACATTTTATGGACGATGTTGCTATTCGGGTGTTCGAACAGGAGGTCGCCCGATATGGCGGCTACACCTTAGCCGTATACGAAGCGGTCATGAACACCGACAATAATTTTAAGGTGATGCAGAAGCAGGCTGCCCAACAGCAGGATGAAGATGTCACCGGGCTGGACGTCTCTCAGGCAACCCAATATATTCGCTTTGCTTCTTATGAAAGCCGTATCGAAGAGCGGATGAACTACTCAATCAAAATCACCGTCGAGTTTGGTAACCAACGGCTGGCCAATGCCAGTACATCGGACATCTCTCTCAGCGGCGCCAAAATCAAATTGGCACCAAACTATCACCTGCATAAAGGCGATCTGGTGTCACTAAGACTGGTGGGGCTGGAGCAAGATTTTGAGTTGGGCCTGAAAAGCGGGATCCAATACGAGGTCGTCGCCGTTGAACCGGTATCCAGTGAGTATAATCATGTTCGCCTCAAGCGTACGTTTGTGGAGAACAACAGCGGCTTTGATGACTTCCTGCAAAGCTTTATTCATGGCAATAAACGACGCTATAAAATCAATCTGGATAATACAATGGATGCCGTCGTGTGCAAGGGGTATGAACAATACTACCTTCCGCGCGTCAATTCCCTGTTCGTATTCTTCAGCCAGGCCAATACCATGCTCTACCCGAGTCTGGTCCTGACAAATGAAAACAATGCACATATCAACTACTATTTTGAAGATGAACGCAAGACATCTTCCCTTTATAGCGTGTTTAATCAGCAACGTCTGGATATGTTACTGCAGCGCCCGGAACCCGTAAAAGAAGCTTTTTGCTACACCTTCACGCATGGAAAGAACGGTAAGATCTACTTTTACTCAGCCTTTGACTGGGAGCTAAAAAAGTCTGCGGAGTTGCGTGATTTGTTTATGGGCTTTGGTAGCCAAAAAGACAGCTGGCGGATTTTTAAAGTGCAGCTCATGCCCAGTCATCATGAGGATGCTTTTATTCCTCTGTCCCTGCCATCCAGTGCCGGGAAGAATGTAGAAAAGCTCAACAAGCGCCCCACCCCACGTGTACAGGGACTAATTGAGAACGTTAAATACCTGATGACCCTCAGTGATATTACCACTGAGCAGCAAACCGCTTACTATCAGGCACTGCAATACCCCAAAGAGCAGGTCAACCAAATCAAGCAGTTTGGTCACGGCAAGGCCAAGGTTCCTCCCCCACTCGAAGTTGTGGCCCTTGAGTATGTGAATCTGCGCTCGCACAAACGCTATTTATATAAAACCGCAGCCACGGTGGTGCAAGACGACGGACAAGCTTTACACGGCTACACCCGAGATTTTTCCGTAATGGGTTTACAGGTCGCACTGGAAGAAGCCACGACGCTACAGAAAGGGGATATTGTGCACCTCGACTTACCTGAGCTGCAGAAAATCACCAAGCAACACAACCTGACGAAACTCAGATATGAGGTGATGGCTGTCAATAAGGCAAAAACCATCATTAACCTCAAGGTGAATATTCTCAGTAATGTGCAGCACACAGCCATCACGTTTTTCAAGATCCTGATTGAAAGCAATAAAAATAAGCTTCAGCCCTGTGAAGAAGCACCAAGGATCCCCGGTCTGTCCCATGCACTGCGCAATATGGTGACCAAGAGTATTTGTCAGTTCCCTTTGTATCTGCACAAAGCGGCGGCCCATTTTAGAATTGGCGCAATAGGCCAGGGGCTCTACCCGACAGCACTTCATACAATTTTGCTCTCTGAAGTGTTCCATCATAACCATCAGGAATATGTCCAGACCCATGGCCTGTTACCCAGTGACTTCACTGGTGAATATCTGAGTGAACGGCTACGCAAGCAATCACGTCAGGACAAACCTCTGCAATACACAGTATTTTTACGTTTTGATCCACACGCTAAAGAACTGAAAGACGCGCTGAAAAGCCAATGTGTGGCAGCAGGTGAGTCGCTTGAGCCCTTGTTCTTATTCATCAAGCGTGCATTGAAAAAAGAGCTGCTGTTTGTGTTTCATTTGTATATATCCAAAACAGGACGCCCTGATATGGACTATCTGGCCAACGAGCTAAGATACGTCAGCCATTATGCGATACATAAAGCAAAGGGGCTCGAAGAAGCATTATGGAATGTGGCTGGAGTCTGTGACCTGATAGACATCACAGAACAAATCTTGCCGACCCTGGATGTAGATCAAAACCAGCTGGATGTGATGTCAGAGCGCAAAAAAGCCTGGTTAGCTACTCAACCAGGTACCTGACAGACCTACACTGTCAGGTACTGTACTGTATATGCCTAGCTCAGGCCGCCAAACAAGGTCAGCAAGGCAGTCAGTACTAAAAAGAAAAGGATGTTACGTTTAACCAAACGCATCATACAGGTTGCTTCGTAAGTACAGCCAAAAAACTGCTGCTCTATCTGTTCAGCAGCCAGTGCAATGTCACTCACCACTCGCCGGTTAGACGTCTCAAAGTCGAGCAGGTATTTGAGCCAACACCCGGTGCCCTGGGTAAAGTTGCCTATGATCAGGTAGCCAAAACTGGCTATTCTGGCAGGCAACCAGTCAAGCCAAAATAGTAACTGGGAGAAGCGTTGTGTATGCGTGTCCAGTGTACTGCGTACCAGTGCTACCTGAGCGGGCATGTCCTCTTCCTGACGCTCAGTCAGTGTGCTGACCAAAGAGCGCGCTGTTGCATATAACACTGCACCTGGTGCGCCCAATACAACAAACCAGAACATGACCGCGCAGTAATGCTGAAAATTAATCCACACTAAGGTTTGTCCGAATGTTTCGCCATTGCGTTCAGTTTCCGTACGCTCTTGCCCCATTTGTAATGCATAGAGCGTAACCGCCTCGGAATCACCCCGGGTCAATGCGTTGAGGTAGCCTTTGTACAGCCTGCGATAGCGTCCGCACCCAAAGCACACTAGCAATATCAGTACGTTCAACACTAACTGAAATAAGACAAAATCAGAGAGATGGAATACCACAGCAGTCAGCACTGCCGGTATGACAAACCAGATCATCACACCCAGATCAGAGCCCAAAACGCCCTTGTTGCTTAGCTGCTTTTTACTCCAGGTCAGGTACTTCGCTATATAGAAGTCAATCTGCCAATGTTCTGAGCGGGCGCCTAAACGCTCGATCACTAAAGCAATTATGATAGAAATTAACATCATGTCCGCTACTCTTATGTTATCAACGCAAAATATTTATCCCAATCGAACGCCACTCCGGGATCGCTCTTTCTGCCAGGTGCGATATCACTGTGGCCTACAATACGCTCTTTGGTCAGCTCTGGGAGCCTCTGTTGTAACCACACGGTGAGCTTAGCCAACGCCTGATATTGCGCCTCGGTATAAGCGGAAGTGTCTGTGCCCTCCAGCTCAACACCGATGCTAAAATCATTGCAGTTCTCTTGCCCGGCAAATTCAGAAACACCTGCATGCCAGGCCCGTTTATCAAAAGGAACATACTGAACAACAGTGCCATCACGACGGATCACACAATGTGCGGACACCCTTACACCACGCAGTGACTCGAAACTAGGGTGTGCCTGGCAGTCCAGTGTCCCCATAAATAAATTGTCTATATGATCACCACCATATTCACCTTCAGGCAATGAAATGCAATGGATCACCAGTAGCGAAGGCTGACACGCTGCCGGACGCTCATTGTAATGTGGTGAATGCCGTTGCAGTGCACCACAAAGCCAATTTAACTGCATGAATAGAACCACTTAGCTAATCAATATTGTTATTACCTTAGCAAGTTTGCCATACTTTCACTATGTTATTTTGACACCCAAACCCGGGTAGCTGGAAGCTGACTCACGCTGACCCTGATAAACGACATTGTCATTAACGGACTTAACACAGTAGAATTAGGTTATTGAATAACAAAGCCAAGATAGCCCATGTTAAATGAACAGCTCACCCAGCTTGTTAAGCTGGCACTTGATGAAGACCTGAATAACCAAAACGCCACTGAGGGCGATATTACCGCCGCCCTGATCCCAGCCTCACAGCAGGCTCAAGCTTACGTGATCACACGTGAAGAGTGCATTTTTTGCGGCAAAGACCTGATCCTTGAGGTGTTCAGACAAGTTGATCCCAGTGTTCAGGTAAATGTACTTGTCGCAGACGGAGACAGGTTGCAGCCAAACCAACGTATTTTTGAAGCAAAAGGCAGCGCGCGTGCTATCCTCACAGCAGAACGTACCGCCCTGAATTTTGTTCAAACCCTCTCTGGCACAGCCACTTCCACAGCACATTATGTCGCGGCATTGGCGAATACTAATACTCAGCTGCTGGATACTCGTAAAACCATCCCGGGCCTGCGCGCTTTGCAAAAATATGCCGTTACCTGCGGTGGAGGCAAAAACCATCGTATCGGGCTGTTTGATGCTTTCCTGATCAAAGAAAACCACATTGCCGCCTGCGGCGGAATTGACAAAGCCGTTGCACAAGCCAGACATAACCATCCGGACAAACCGGTAGAGGTTGAGGTTGAGAACCTGGATGAGCTGCAGCAAGCGCTTGCAGCCGGTGCCGATATCATCATGCTTGATAACTTTACCGTTGAAGACATTCAAATTGCCGTTAAACATACTGCTGGTAGAGCTAAGCTGGAGGTGTCGGGTAATATGACCTTAGATAAACTGGCGACGTATGCGCAAGCGGGAGTTGACTACATTTCCAGCGGCGCATTGACGAAACACCTCCAGAGTATAGACTTATCTATGCGCTTTGAGTAACAGGTGTAACGGCTTTGTAAGAAAATACAGAGCCGGTTCGTTGACAAGGTCAAGAAAACTCTTTTTAATACGAACAAATAATTAGCATATAAATTATTCGTGTTCTTGATTTAATGCCAGCTCACCGTATTAACAGCTGTTATATAAAGGTGTAGACACCACGGATGATCGCGGGCGAACAGAAAAAAGACCTAAACTGTCATAGTAATGTAGTAGACTATAAAGGACTATTCATTATCATTGACTAGGCCAAAGTAATGACAATCTACTTTGATTTACAACAAATTGGCGATAAGAAGAACGACCTATACTGGGTCTAAACTCTGAGAGCACAGATTTAATAAACCCCTGGTGTGAGTGGTTGCTGGCATCGGGTCTAACATCCCTTAGGAGACACATCATGACGCAAAGACAACAGGGTGGTTTTACCCTTATCGAATTAATGATTGTAATCGCAATCATTGGTATTCTTGCTGCCGTTGCACTGCCGGCATACCAGGATTACATCAACCGCTCTAAAGCATCTGAGCTATTAGCTGCATCGACTATGCCTAAAGCCTGTGCGACAGAAACCGCTCAAATCGGTGGCAACCCGGCTGTCTGTGACGACGACTTCGACGGCACTCAGTATGTCACTACCCTGACTGTAAGCGCCGCGGGCTTGATTACTATCACAGGTCAGGCTGACATGGCAGGTCTGGTTGTGACACTCACGCCAATTAATGGCGCTGATGGTGAAGCGGCAGAAGCCGGTGACTTCACTGCTGGTTTCCAGATTTCCAGCTGGCAATGTAACGGCACGGTAACTGGTAACGCACAAGCGAGCTGGTTACCTGCAAGCTGTACGACTAACTAATAGTTAGCGCTCAATTATGCAAGAGGGGCTCTCCCTCTTGCAGACTCATCGCATATGAATCAACCCGACAAAAATTCTGCCAAGGTCGATACCTTTATCTGGGTCGGCGTCAGTGCCCGTGGCAAACGCCTGCAGGGCGAACTCACCGGAACCAGTGTGGCGCTAGTAAAAGCGCAACTTCGCAAACAGGGTATCACCCCCTCTAAAGTAAAACGCAAACCAAAACCTTTGTTTGGTTTGAGCAGTACCCAAAAAATCACCCCGAAAGACATTGCTGTTGTCACCCGACAAATTGCAACTATGCTGACCGCAGGTGTGGCTTTAGTACAGGCACTAGATATGATTGCGTCCGGAGCGAAAAATAAAAGTGTCAGTAAGCTGATCACCCATATTGCAGACGAAGTCAAAGCAGGTCAGCCGCTGGCAAAATCGCTGCGCAGCCACCCAAAGTATTTTGATGAATTATATTGTGACCTGGTTGAATCGGGCGAACAGTCCGGTGCATTAGATCGTATTTTCGACCGGGTGGCGTTATACAAAGAAAAAGCTGAAGCACTGAAATCAAAGATCAAGAAAGCCATGTTTTACCCCATAGCTGTGTTGTCAGTTGCCCTGATCGTGACCTCCATTTTATTGATTTTTGTTGTGCCTCAGTTTGAAGAAATTTTTACCGGCTTTGGGGCTGAATTACCCGGCTTTACCCTGATGGTGTTAGGTATTTCTGAGTTTATGCAGGAATACTGGTGGCTGTTCCTCATCGGGCTGGGCGGAAGTGGTTACGCCTATAAAGAAGCACTACAACGCAGTGCCGCTGTGCGCCACTTTAACGACCGCATGGTGCTGCAGATCCCGGCAATTGGTGAGATCCTGAAAAAAGCAGCGGTTGCTCGCTATGCCAGAACTTTGTCTACCACCTTTGCCGCGGGTGTTCCCCTGGTAAATGCGTTGGAATCTGCCGCAGGTGCATCCGGCAACATTATCTATAAGAACGCTATTTTAGACATCAAAGGCGAAGTCAGCTCGGGTAATCAGATGAACTGGGCAATGCGCAATTCCAGAATTTTTCCCGACATGGTCGTACAGATGGTGGCTATTGGTGAAGAGTCCGGTGCACTTGACAGCATGCTGGCAAAAGTCGCCAGTATTTATGAGCAGGAAGTAGATGACGCCGTAGATGGGTTATCATCACTGCTTGAACCTATGATCATGGTGATCCTGGGCGTACTGGTTGGCGGCTTGATTGTTGCTATGTATTTGCCTATATTCCAGCTCGGCACCGTCATTTAACAATAAAAAAGACTCTATTATGCAAGAAGTTTGGCACCTCATGGAGCAGCAAACCTGGTTTTGGTTGCTGACCGTCGCTCTGACCAGCCTATGTATAGGCAGCTTTCTAAACGTCGTAATTTATCGTTTACCCATCATGATGCAACGCGGCTGGCAGGCAGAATGCAGAGTGATTTTATCCCAGGAGCCTGAGCAGCCTGAGCCCGCCCCCTTTAATCTGATGACGCCGGGCTCAACCTGTCCTAAGTGTGAGAATAAAATTAAAGTTCATCACAATATCCCCCTGCTCAGCTGGTTATGCTTGAAAGGGAAATGCGCATACTGCGACACCCCTATCGCCAAACGTTATCCACTTATCGAATTACTCACAGGGGTTGCGTCAGTCTGGCTGGCCTGGCATTTTTCCGCAACACCACAGGCACTTGTCTACTTACTTGTGACTTGGGTACTCATCGCCCTGATTTTTATCGACATTGACCATATGTTACTACCCGATCAGCTGACCTTGCCCTTACTCTGGTTTGCGCTGCTGGCCGCCGTATTTGGTATAACCGTCACGCCTTCCCAAGCTATCATTGGCGCGGCTGTCGGCTATTTGAGCCTGTGGAGTATTTACTGGGCTTTTAAGTTACTAACAGGAAAAGAAGGGATGGGGTTTGGTGATTTTAAACTGCTGGCGGTATTTGGCGCGCTCATGGGATGGCAGTCCTTATTGCTGATTGTGTTGTTGTCCAGTGTCGTCGGTGCCGTGATCGGTGCCACTCAGCTTGCCATGCAAGGAAAAAACAAAGCCACACCTATCCCATTTGGCCCTTACCTCGCCATTGCCGGCTGGCTGACCTTGTTATATGGTGAGCAGATCAGTCGCTGGTACTTTTCGCTATTAGGAGCTTGATGCGATGGCTAAATGGATCTTAGGCTTAACAGGCGGAATTGGCGCCGGTAAAACAACAGTATCCGATTTTCTGAACCGATTAGGGATTGTCGTTGTGGATGCAGATATTGTCGCCAGAGAAGTTGTTGAGCCAGGTAGCGACGGGTTGGCTGCGATTGTTGAGCATTTTGGAGAGCTGATACTGACAGCAGAAGGCACGCTTGACCGCCAGGCCTTACGCAAAACCATTTTTAGCGATGAAAAGGAAAAACTCTGGTTGAATAGCCTATTGCACCCGATGATCAGGGCGCAATTATTAGCCCAGTTAAACCGCGCCCAGAGCGACTATGTCATTCTGTCTGCCCCCTTATTGTTTGAAAACGGACTTGAACAATACTGCGACAAAACGCTGCTTGTCGATGTCCCCGTCGAAATCCAGATTGCGCGAACCTGTAAAAGAGACAATAGTCCGCAGCAGCAAGTTGAGCGCATCATAGAGGCACAAATGAGCAGAGCCGATAAACGCGACAAAGCCGATTTTATTCTCGATAACCACCAACCTATCGAAGCAATGCACAAACAACTGAGCACATTGCATCAAACCTTTTTACAACAGGCTGCGGCAAATCATGCTTGATATGCGTTGAACAGATTCTGGCATAGCCCGGATCGTCATCAATTCTCTACCCGCATCTAAGCATTTTTGCTACATTTAGTGTAACTCGTTGAAGTCTTAAGAGCATTATGGAACATCACTCGCCATTACTGAGAAAGTTTATTACCCTTGGCAAACTCACTGCTGAGCAGGTTAAAGCCAAACAAGCCGATGCCCACTCCACCGCTGAACTTATTTGTCTGTGCAGCGGCATGAGTAGCCAGGAAATGGCCGAACAATGCCTGGATCTTTTCAGAGTCCCCTACTTTGATCTGAGCGGTTTTGATATCACTCAGGTACCAAAAGAGCTGGTTAAGGAAAAGCTGATCCGCCAGCACCACCTGCTGCCGCTGGTTAAAAAGGACAGAAAGCTCTTCATTGCCACGTCAGATCCAACAGACTACGGGGCATTTGAAAACTTTGAGTTCAGCACAGGTTTGCAGTGCGAAGTTGTCGTCGTAGATTACAAACTGCTCGATCAAAAAATCGATCAGCTCTTTGATGACAATAGTAGCTTGAGCCTGAGTGAAGACGAGTTTAAGGAATTCGCCAGTCTGGATGTCGAAGACGAACCCAAGACTCAGAACACAGACGAAGAAAAAGATGATGCTCCAATCATTGTCTATATCAATAAGATTTTGATGGATGCGATAAAAAAAGGGGCCTCGGATCTCCACTTTGAACCCTATGAAAAAAAGTATCGGGTACGTTTTCGTATCGATGGCTTGCTACATGAAATGGCCAGTCCCCCTCACGCATTATCCAGCCGCTTATCAGCTCGTATCAAAGTTATGTCGCATCTGGATATTGCAGAGAAGCGCAAGCCACAGGATGGCCGTATTAAACTGAAAATCTCGGAGCGCAAAAGTATTGATTTTCGTGTCAGTACACTGCCAACCATGTGGGGCGAAAAAATTGTAATGCGGATCCTGGATTCATCCGCAGCAAAACTGGGAATCGATGCACTGGGGTATGAAGCTGACCAAAAAGACATGTATCTCAATGCCCTGGAACAACCGCAAGGGATGATACTGGTCACGGGCCCTACCGGTTCGGGTAAAACGGTTTCTCTTTATACTGGTCTGAATATACTTAATAAACCAGAGCGCAATATCAGCACCGCGGAAGATCCTGTGGAAATCAATCTCGAAGGGATCAACCAGGTTCAAATTAATACCAAAGCCGATATGACCTTTGCCAACGCACTGCGGGCATTCCTGCGTCAGGATCCCGATGTCGTTATGGTTGGTGAGATCCGGGATCTGGAAACGGCCGAGATTGCTATCAAAGCTGCACAAACAGGTCACCTGGTGATGAGTACTCTGCACACCAATTCGGCTTCAGAAACCCTGACCCGACTGCTCAACATGGGTGTCCCCGCCTATAACGTAGCAAGCTCAGTGAGCCTTATCATTGCACAGCGTCTGGCCCGGCGTCTTTGCCCTAAATGCAAGGAACCAGAAGATCTGCCAGCAGAAGAATTGCAACGCCAGGGTTTTAGCGAGGAGCAGATAAAAAATATGACGGTCTATTCACCCAAAGGGTGCGATCACTGTACTGATGGCTATAAAGGCCGGGTGGGCATTTACGAAGTGATGAAAATCACACCAGAGATCTCTCATGCAATCATGGATGGCGGAAACTCTCTGGAAATCGCGGAGCTGGCTGCCAAGCAGGGCTTTGCGAACCTAAGACAATCCGGACTTAAAAAAGCAGCAGATGGGATCACCTCACTGGCGGAAGTGAACCGGGTAACCAACTACTAAATCCCGGCTCCCCCGTGACTGTGTGAGAGCTGCACAGTACAATAGAGTAAAATAGTTATGCTGAGGTGCTTATGCCTGTATCTGTAAAATGTCCTACCTGCCAGGCCGCCGTCGTCTGGTCGGCGCAAAGCCCACATCGCCCTTTTTGCTCGAAGCGCTGTCAACTCATTGATTTAGGAGAGTGGTCAGAAGAGAACAATAAAATCTCAACGCCACTTAACAGTGCGGATTTATCGCCTGAAGCAGCACGGGATATGGTGGAAGATCTGGAAGCCTTACTGGCCAAAAACGACGATAGTTTTTTTAAAGACTAACTTATACAACGACAAAGCCCGAATAAATAGTTCGGGCTTTGTTCAGTGGTTCAGGATGACTGATGTTGGTGATGCTTTTTCCCCATCCGTTTATGGCGCAACTCCTTGAGCTTATCACGCTGCTCTTCGGTCAGAATGTGATAGACCTTATGCTGGGTTTCCAGTCTGATCAGCATCATGTCACGCTTTTGAGGCTGAAATTGCTCCAATAATACCTGTGCCTGTGCTTTGTCGAACTGCTCGGCCTCGATCAATGCCTTAAATGCTGTGTGATGTTCTCCTTTGTCTCTGCCACCACGCAGTGACTTAACTTGCTCCTTCTGAGCATCGAAAATACTTTTTAGCTCAGCTTGCTGGCTTTCAGTCAGTGCCAAATGCTTTATCGCACGTTTTGATAACAACATGCGCCCCATTGTTTGCATCGGTTTCATGTGCTTTGCCTGAGCATGCGCCTCAGCCTTATCGGTATCAGCTAAAACCGTGCCACTGCCAGCCATAACCGAAGCCAGCAATAATGCTTTTAAAGTGTGACGAATTTTCATCTTAGTGGGTGTGTTCATAATAGCGTCTCCTGTTAAGTTAGGTTCAACTTTAGCAACGCCAGAGCAAAGCAACGTCAAGGCTGTGTAAAGTTTTGTCAAGAGCTGTTGCAGCCCTCACACATCCAGCGTTTCGACATCATTCCCAGAGCGTAAAGAAGTGTAAAGTCAGTCACCTTACTTATATAGTAAGTAGTAAGGTAAGATAGGCGTGAAAAGAGTGATTGAGTAACAGTATGAGTGCGAAAGTACTGATAATAGACGACGATAGAGGCCTGTGTGAGCTTCTGCAAGACTATCTGCAAGGCGAAGGGTTTTGTGTTGACACCGCCCATACGGGCCCTGTGGGACTGGATATGGCGTTAGACAGGGAGTTTGATGTCATCCTGCTGGATGTGATGCTCCCCCAGTTGGACGGCTTTGAAGTGCTCAAAGCATTACGTGCAAAAAAAATGACGCCCGTGATTATGTTGACCGCCAAAGGCGATGATTTTGACCGGATCTTCGGGCTTGAACTTGGTGCTGATGATTACATCCCAAAACCATTCAATCACAGAGAATTACTGGCAAGGATCAAAGCCATTACTCGCCGCGTCGCCCATTTACTTCATACCACGACCAGTCCCCGTTTCGAATGCCATGAGCTTGCTCTGGATTTATCCTCACGCACCGCGAGTATTAAGGGTATACCACTGCCATTGACAGGCACTGAGTACGAGATGCTCCACCAGCTTATGAAATCTGCGGGTCAGACCGTGACTAAACAAACTTTGTCTCAAGCTGTGCTGGGTCGCCCCCTGGCACCCTATGACAGATCTGTGGATATGCATGTCAGTAATGTGAGAAAAAAAATCGCCGTACATAGTGCACATACCTATATCAAAACCTTACGAGGTTCTGGCTATATTTTTCTTAAGGCTTGAGATGAGGAAGTACTTACTAGTAAAAATTTTCCTATGGTTCTGGGGCACAATTGCTGCCACGCTGTTTATGCTGATGAGTATCAGTCTGTTACAGCCAGACATACTGGAAACACGCCAAATCAGTCCTGCTATGATGAAAAACATGCATCACTTGAAACGTAGCATAGAACGACGTGCACAGAGCCGGCCAGGGCAGGAACTGAATACCTTGTTACCTGGGCGTCATCGCAACCACGGTCCGAAAATTTACTTACGTCACAGTGATGAACAGCTCAGTGTTTTAAGCCATGCCGCACTTCAGGAGTGGGACTTATCTTTGCTGAATTTTACCACCAGTTCGCAACCACAAGTTGTTGATACCGAACGTTATCGGGCCTATGGTCCACTAGATATCCAATTGCATGGAGAAACATATCAGCTGTTTCAGCTGATGGACCACCGAGACCCGCATATTCTGACAAAGATACGGATGCTACCTAACTGGGCTAAGCTCTTGGTATTAATACTGGCAAGCTTCGCATTTAGTCTTTGGTTTGCACGCGGACTGCTCAAACCTGTGCGTCAGCTTCAACAGGCTGCCGCTTCCCTCGCTCAGGGGAAGCTCGATGCACGAGCAGGGATAAACTTTTCGCGCCAGGACGAATTAGGCCAGCTGGGTAAAGATTTTGATCAAATGGCGAGCCGCCTGCAAGCTCATGTGACACAACAAAAACGGTTACTGGCTGATATTTCTCACGAATTGCGCTCTCCCTTAACCAGATTACAGATGGCAAACGGCATTGCCAGTGATAAAGCCCCTGCCCCTTTGATACCGTACTTGCAACGCGTTGAAAAAGAGGCACACTTACTTGAGCACATGTTGAGTGATATTTTGCAACTGTCCCGACTCGAATCTCAGCAACTGGTGCTCACCCCTCATCCAATTTCGCTGACAGAGTTATTAGAACCTATCCTGGATGATGCCAAATTTGAGGGCCAGCAACTGGGTAAACAGATTGAATGGCAACCATTGCCCGACATCACCCTGACAGTCGATGCAGCGTTACTCAACCGTGCATTTGAGAACATCCTGCGTAACGCCATCAAATACGCCAATAAACAAGTAAGCTTGACGATACAACGCAGTGACGATCAACTCACTGTCACGATCAGCGACGATGGCCCTGGTGTCAGTGACACTATGCTGGAAAAACTGTGTATCCCCTTTTTCAGAGCCTCACAAGCACGCACCCCTGATGGTGCAGCAGAACCCGGTGGATTCGGACTGGGGCTGGCAATTGCGCAGCACGCTGTAAAAGTGCATCATGGCCACATTCAGTTTAGTAACCATAGTGGCCTGCGTGTTACCGTAACGCTGCCAACAGGCAATCATGTATTATAGCGAAAGCACACACTTAACGGACAATCTGGTTCATATCCAGGCGCACTGGCAACGCTGCCAAAAAGGTACATTTTCCAGTGGGGTAGGACCACTCTTTTACGCCAGCCATATTCCGGACCGGGCAAAATTTGCGGTTGTTCTGGTCAATGGCCGTATTGAATCGGCGCATAAATATCAGGAGTTAATGTGGGAGCTCGCCCGCAACCAAATCGCCGTTTTTACCTTTGATCACCCAGGTCAGGGCCTGTCTGGGCGCTTCCTTGCCAATTTGCATATTGGCTATATTGACACTTTTACACAATATGGCGATTGCCTCGATGCCTTTATGCAAGAAGTGGTCACCTCACAGTGGCAAGGTGACACGATGATATTGGCACATTCAATGGGGGGAGCGATTGTATGTGATTATTTGTCCCGCTTCACAACTTCTGTTAAAGGTGCATTTCTCAGCGCCCCCATGCTTGCGATCAACACAGCCCCTTACCCTGCCTGGTTTGCGCATGGCGTTGCATCTACAGCGTGCCTGCTGGGATTGGGGAAGTGCTATGCGATTGGTCAGGCAGACTACCAGCCAAAAGCCTTCGAGGACAATGAATTAACCCAGTGTAGACACCGTTACGCATTATTCAGGCAACTCTACCGTGATAACCCGGGATTACAGCTGGGCGGTGTCAGTTTCCGCTGGCTTCAGCAGGCACTGCAATTTACTCGAAACATCGAGCAGTTACAGATAACACTGCCGCTGAGCATCGCCAGTGCTGAGTATGACAGTATTGTCTGCTCAACAGCGCAAGAACAGTTTGCACAACGTCAAACGCATTGTCAGATACAGTCCTATCCAGGTAAACACGAATTACTTTGCGAAACAGACACCATACGACGTGCTGTACTGAACCAGTTTTATACGTTTGCCGAACAACTCCTTGGCTATCAGGCGTCTCTCAAAAACATCACCAATTACACTGCGGATGAGTTTGGTGACACTGACAGTGACACTGGGTCCTGATGGATCAGGATATCCATTTCCGACTCAAAAGCAGCTTTAATATGTGCCACGACTTCATCGCTGATCTCATGCGCACGAGCCAATGGAATATGGTCATCCAGCTCCAGATGCAACTGTACAAACTTCACTTTACCACTTTGCCGGGTGCGCAGATCATGCACCCCATACACCTCTTCATGACTGGACGCTAACAGGATAATTTCCGTTTTTTCTTCGTCAGGCAGCTCTTTATCCATCAAATGATCCGCACTTTCTCGAGCTATTTCCCAACAATTGTATAGCAGATAAGCAGCAACACCTATCGCAAACAGGGCATCGGCATGCTCTACCTGCCAATGACTCAACAGTAACGCCGTCAACACGGCCAGGTTAAGCAGAATGTCCCCTTTATAATGCAAAGAGTCTGCTTTTATCGCAATTGACTGGGTTCGCTTAACCACATGATGCTGCACAATGACAACAGCCAATGTGCACCCCACAGCAAACAGGCTAACCCACACCCCCAACAGGCTATGCTGAATTGCAACCGGGTTAAACAGGCGTTCAATACCATGGAAAGTGAGTAAACACGCTGAGCCTGCAATAAATGCTGCCTGACCGAGGCCTGCCAAAGCTTCTGCTTTACCATGACCAAAACGATGATCGTCGTCTGCAGGGCGGAGCGCATAACTGAGCACCAAAAAACTCATCATAGAAGCACTGACATCAAGTAAGGAATCCGTCAGCGACCCCAACATAGCTGCGCTGCCAGACGCCAGCCAGGCCCAGGCCTTCGCTGTGATCATTAATGCCGCCATTGCGAGCGTAAAAATGCTGGAAAATCGAACTAAAAAGTCATAATTATGGGACACTTATTACCTCAACAACCTCGTAAAACTCCTGTTTAGGCTTATCTTATAGTGTAAGTCATCAAAATGAAAAATTAGTGACGCCGACATGCTAAATATTGGCCAGGTATTTGTCACCGTAACGCACAAAGGCTATACACTGACTTTTAGCCTCCCCACCAGATGCGCTATACTGCGGGCAATATTATTTTGAGGTTATCCATGTTAGACATCGTATTGTATCAGCCTGAAATTCCCCCTAATACAGGCAACATTATTCGCCTGTGTGCAAACACAGGGTTTTCGTTACACCTGATTGAACCTCTGGGTTTTGACTGGGACGACAAACGCGTCAGGCGCGCCGGTTTGGATTACCATGAATTCAGCGAAGTAAAACGTTACCCCTCTTTGGATGCATATCTGCAAGAGCGCAAACCAAATAGAGTCTTTGCCTGCACGACTAAAGGCACCCGATACCATCACGAACCAGACTATCAGAGCGGTGACTGTCTGCTATTTGGACCTGAAACCAGAGGCTTGCCAGAAGACTTGATTTTCTCTCTACCGGCAGAACAGCGTCTGCGGATCCCAATGCGACCAGACAGCAGGAGCATGAACCTGTCAAACGCGGTATCCGTTTTTGTCTATGAATCGTGGCGTCAAATGGGGTTTGATGGAGCGGTTTAAGACCTAATATAAATGAAGCCACCGGCAGGTGGCTTCTTTAAACTTATCTTTAATTCAGGTTCATTTCCTGAATAATCTCGTGGGCAATAGGCGGAGTCGTACTCACAGGTTTTTCATGTTTGTTAGCCTTGAGCTGACCTTTTCTGTGTTTTAGTGCCGCATCTAACTTTTTAGCTGCATTAGCAATGGCCGGATACATGACGTCGTCCTCTCCTCTTACAGATATCCGGGCGCCTGAATAATTGGTATTGATCTCAGTATAAAATTTCTTGTGTTCCTTACTGACTATGACATCTATCGACAACAGCGACGGGAAATGGTTAGCTACTTTGGCAAACTTTTCATCAACGTGTTGCTTTACGGCTTCTGTCATATCTACATGGTGGCCTGAAAGGTTAATTTTCATAAGCGCTCCCTTTTGTTGTTTACCTATTACTAAGTATTGGAGCGAAAGACACAATTCTCAAGCCCTACATTCAACTTTTTTGACAGATTTATAAATATTTGATGTAACGCAAGGTATGTAACGTAAAACACCTTGATTCATATGCAAATTCCAAGCAAAACAGCATTAAAGAACTATAACCCCCTTACGGACACCTGCTGCATAAGTGCATAAGAGCTTTCTATCAAGCTGGGGGTCTCAGCGCGGCACCAAGTTTTTCTGGCTGAGGACACCAAAGCTGTCATGTGAAACATTTTTAATTTGAATAACGCAAATAGCCGCAACCGATACTACATAACGATTCTAGAAAAGATCTTAATTCCATGTACACTATGTCTGCACACAGTCACGACTCGTACTCAAATAAAATCTTCATAGCCGATCATCTCAAATCTTTACCGTTAACTGATTACAACTCCAATTTATGTTAAATTGGCAATAGCTTTGATATTTTATGTGCATTATTTTGGGGGATTTTAAATTCATCACTTCATTTGTAAATGTCACATGTTATATTAACGGGCAAAATACCTTAACGATTTCTAATTCGGGCTTAAAGGATGTCTAAACAGTCTTTGATACTTGCAAGTAGTTCAGCAATTTTTTCTCTATCTGTATGTGCAAATGAACCCCCTACCGTCTACGAATCATTCGCAGGATATAGTGGTGTAATCAACACACCTAACGCAGAAGTAAAACCGCGTGGAAATATCGGGGTCAGCTATAACAACCAACTAGATATGAGAGGGGATAGATATGAAGATGGCTACAATTATATCTTTTCAGCAGGTATCTGGGAAAACCTAGAAGTCAGCGGGATGATTGCTGCCAGTAGTATGCATGACAACATGTTTTCCCAAAGGGTTATGGGAGAGGATCCTCTGAGAGATCTCTCATTCAATTTAAAGTATGCAATCCCCCTAATCCCAAAAGACTGGTTTTCACTCGCCGTTGGCTCAAAAGATGTTGGCGGTGCCTCAAACAAATACAAAACTCACTACATTGCCGCTTCAAAAGCTCTAAATAACTTCAGATTCACCTTAGGTGCCGCCAGCAGCGAGCGCGCAACAGGTCAGATGGACGGTATGTTTGCAGGCGTTGAATGGCAACTTTTCCCATGGCTTGCCTTGCAGTCTGAATATGATGCAGAGGCATTCAACACAGCAGTTAGAGTGAGCGTACCTAAAGAGTGGATATTCAATACAGGTGAGTTAACCTTTACAGGCAAAATACACAGCGACACAGACCACTCAGCCAAGGATACCTATTGGGGAGTTAGCTACTCGTTGCCTCTTAGCTCACAAAACCGAAGCCAGTATCAGGACATTGAACCAGCTCCTTTTGTTGCTCCGCCAACTCCTCGAGCGGAGCGCGCGCAACCAAAAGCAACGCACGGTCAGGTAGTAGCAGAAAAGACAAAGACAAAGACACATTCAGCTACACCTTCAGAACGCGCCAGTGAAGAGCCTAAGTTACTTAACGATTCTCTCAGAGCTCTGCGAAACGCCCTCATTGAAGATGGCTTTGAATCGGTCTCAATTGGGTTCAATCATCACCCTCATATTGTTATACACTTCGAGAACTCTGTATTCAACCGTAATGACCTCGACGCCTTAGGTCTCGTTTTAGGACGCGCTGTTGAACATATAAATCTGAAAGACGCGCAAGTGTCAGTCCAACTTAAGAAGCACGATATACCATTGCTTGCAGTGGTAACTCAGCTAGAGTCATATCGTCAGTTCGTTGCAACAGGGGCGAGCCCATCACTTAGAGTAAACCAAGGCAAACTTGAGCCAGTTCCCGCTATCGCATGGATCGAAACATCGGCCAATAACTCACCTTATCTAAAGCCTCGTTTGACGCTGGGGCCCGCTCTTTCGTCTACATACGCTACAGAGCTGGGCGTATACGACTTCTCTCTTGCACTACGCGCTGACCTAGAAGTCCCATTGTGGAAAGGTGCAGGAGTTAATATCACCGCCCAAACGGTCGTTGCAGATACAGATGATTTTGAACCAAATGACACCTTCGAGGGGAGAAGGGAGCAAAACGGCCTTGAACGTGCAGTATTTTATCAAACTTTTGACCTACCCTTCGGATTCTACAATCAAACTCAGATAGGTATTTTCAGAGAGTATTACGACTATAACGCCATAATCAACGAAACAGCTTGGGTCAGTCCCTCTGGAAGACATAAGATATACAACAACTATGGTTATTTTGACTATGCAGATTATGACGCAGACAGAGAATACCATGTTGTTGGTTATCAATATCATTGGGTAGAACAGGACATTACCTTCCACGCTTCAGGTGGCGAGTTTTGGCGAAAAGACAAAGGCCTGAAACTCGAAACAAAGTTCTGGATTGGTGATAGCTATATTTCTCTTTTCGCGTATGACACAGATGTCCGGGTAGCGGGGATCTCGTTTAGTATTCCACTGACTTCAAGAAAAGACATGAATGTCACACAGTATGGCCAAGTCAAAGGTAACCAAGCGTGGCGTCATAGTGTCGGAACCCGCATTAGTGAGGATCACAATAAGTTGGTTTATAAAAAAGCTTATATACCAGAGACTTCAATTAGCTTAGATCGAACTTATTTTAACCAAGGTCGCATGTCTAGCAGTTACGTATATGCGAACTTAGCTCGATTGCGCGAAGCTTATTTGAGCTTCAAGTAAATCTTGAGTAGGTTGAATAAGTAGGATAGTGGAATTAGGAAATCATTGGAAAGAGTATGAGAATAACCATTGTAGGAACTGGTTACGTTGGCCTATCAAATGCCTTATTGTTGGCCCAACACAATGAAGTGATCGCTTTAGACATAGACGAAGATAAAGTTGCATTATTACAATCAGGAAAGTCACCTATTGTTGATGCGGACATCTCTGACTTTTTGCAAAGTGAAAAGCTGAATTTTTACGCCACAACGGACAAAAATAAGGCACTGCGAGGTGCTGAGTTTGTCATAATTGCAACACCAACTGATTATGACCCGACTACAAACTACTTTAATACCAGCTCGGTCGAATCTGTAATTGATGATGTGTTGTCAATTGCCCCCGACGCGGTAATGATCATAAAATCAACTGTTCCAGTTGGTTTCACCAAAGCTATTAATGAGAAGTTTGGCGTCAACAACATTATTTTTTCTCCTGAGTTTTTGAGAGAAGGCAAAGCCCTGCACGACAACTTATACCCATCGAGAATCATTGTTGGAGAAAATAGTGAACGTGCAAAGGCCTTTGCCCACCTTCTGATCCAAGGCGCAAGAAAGGAGTCCGTTGAGACACTTTTTACAAACGCAACAGAAGCTGAAGCTATCAAATTGTTTTCAAATACCTACCTAGCGATGCGAGTTGCTTATTTTAATGAGCTGGATAGTTATGCTGAGTCTCATGGCTTGGACAGTAGGCAAATTATTGAAGGCGTTGGACTAGATCCTCGCATTGGAAAACACTATAACAACCCCTCCTTTGGCTATGGAGGTTATTGCTTACCA
The DNA here is from genome assembly GCF_024124545.1 of Pseudoalteromonas sp. XMcav2-N. Lineage (GTDB taxonomy): Bacteria > Pseudomonadota > Gammaproteobacteria > Enterobacterales > Alteromonadaceae > Pseudoalteromonas. The sequence continues at coordinate 167,322 of NZ_JAMXSF010000006.1, read as the reverse complement.
AAAGATACCAAGCAGCTTCTGGCAAACTACAAAGATGTGCCAAATAAAATTATTCAGGCTATTGTGGATGCAAACACAACCAGGAAAGATTTTATTGCCGACTCTATCATCAGCAAATCACCAAAGGTCGTTGGTGTGTACAGACTCGTCATGAAGTCAGGTTCTGATAACTTTAGAGCATCGGCCATTCAAGGGATCATGAAAAGAATAAAAGGCAAAGGTATAGAAGTAATTGTTTACGAGCCAAGTTTAAAAGCAGATGACTTCTACAACTCAGAAGTAGTCCAGTCCATTGAGGAGCTCAAAGAACGTTCGGATGTGATCATTGCTAACCGAATGTGTGACATTCTCGCAGATGTCAAAGACAAAGTTTACACCAGAGACTTGTTTGGCAACGACTAACCCCCCGCTTCATCAAACAGAACTTTAAGGTTATAGACTGCCCCCCACAAGCAGTCTATAATACCAATTGTGAGAACTTTTAATTCAATAATACTAAAAAAATAATCATGTTTGCACTCTAAGAAAGGGAACTCCTAGTGTTAGCAAAAAGCCTCGTCACCTCACATCAAAGAGGCTAACTATACCGCTCTCATCAAAGTATCCCACTATTAGTGCATTTAAGCTGCAACGTTATTAATAAGCCCAAAGCACATCTACAGATAAGGAATGCTCATGCAATTTGCAACAAAATCTGTTGTAGTAGCGGTATTGAGTGCTGTGACAGTAAATGTCTCGCTCGCATCAACCTTAAAGCTACAGACTACTTCCAACCCTTTCAATGTGGTTGACTCACAGGACTTGACTCCTAAGGCACAATCCACATACATAACGTCATTCGAAACTTCGGATTTCCCCGACTGGATTCAGCTTCCAGCCGATTCACCTTGGGTCCGTACTCAGTCACAAAGTTCAGACGGCGCGTGGAGTTTACGCTCTGCCAGCCTGAACGCTGGCGAATCGAGTACGTTCAAGATACAAGGCGAGTTTAAGCCGGGCTTTCTTGTTTACGACTTTCGGCTTCAAACCTCCGGCACTGACAACTTTCGTATCACATACAATAATACGCAAGTAAAAACACACAACTCTGATATTCAGCAGTTTTGGCTATCTGACTCTTTTCAGTTTACAGGCAGTGGTTATGCTGAGCTTGAATTTAGTTTGACAGCACCGCAAGGACAATTTAATACTGACGTGGCTTGGGTCGATAATATACTTTTTATCGGTGAAGATGATCTGAGAGATACTGATGGTGACGGCCTGCCAGACTATTGGGAACTAAAGTATGGTTTAAATCGAAACAGTAACCAGGACTTCGATACGGATCCCGATGGCGATGGCCTAACCGCACTGCAAGAATACCAATTAGGTACAAACCCTAAACACAGTGATTCGGATAACGATCAAATGGGTGACTACTATGAGGTCGAAAATAACTTAGATCCAACAAGTGCGCATGATGCCACACTTGATAACGACACTGACGGTTACACAAACCTGCAAGAGTACTTTGCCGTTAGCGATCCTAACGACAGCACATCAGTCGCTCCAACTTATACGAGCTTTTTTGAAAATTTCTCATCACCGGAAAGACCGAGCTGGTTAAGAGAGCTAGCCGACAACATTACCCCTTGGTATGTAGTTCCAGGGCAGCCAAAAGGCTGCTTCCGTGTTCGGACTCACTGGAGCCCGGGTGCGAGAACATCAGGGTTTGCTATTGCCGGTGAGTTCAATGGAGGGACAATATGGTTCCAGTCATGGATCTATCAGACCCGAAATTTCGTCGTGTACGTCAATGATATTGAAACCTTAAGAGTGAACAACAGAGAGCATTTTGCCGGCTCACTTCAGAAAGTCGATATCCCTGAAGGCTTTAATGTCATCAAATTTGTTGTAGATGGAAACCCAAGTAACTCTCCCATCACTAGTATGTGTGTGACAAACCTTCAGTACTTTCAAGAAGTACCACTTGAGCAAGATTCTGACGAAGATGGCGTCCCAGATTATTATGAGCTCATGCATGGTATGAATGGTGTTGTAGATGATAGTGCTGAAGATTTTGACCGTGATGGCGTCAGTAACCTGATCGAGTTTCAAATTGGCAGCAACCCAAACTCAGAAGATTCAGATCTTGATGGCATTCCTGACTCCGAAGACGCTCATCCCGCAGATCCGGATAAAGGTGAAAACCAAGCGCCCGTGTTCGGCGAACTTGAACCGTTATTTATAGAAGCCACTTACGAAGTTACCAATATAATTGAGGCAGCCGGCCCCCTGGTCAACGTCACCGATAATGGTAACCTACCTGTCAAGCTTTGGGTTGAAGGTGAGAGTCAGCTCGGCTTAGGACAACATAAGGTGACATGGATAGCCGTTGACCATGTCGGCAATAAATCTAGTGCATCACAGATAATCACTATTGCAGATACAACCCCCCCCTCCCTTAGTGATATCGGAGAGTGGGAAGCATACAATAAAACCGATCTACTGACTTCGCTTTCAGGTTACTACAAAGATGAGATTGACAAACGCAATTATCAATTCGAATTTTATGATGATTTTGAAATGCGTTATGGTGATGTATTACTTCCCCTACGCGTAACAGACAGCGCAGGAAACGTCCAGCAAGCTCAAATAAAAGCCTATCTCAAGCCCTACCTGAAGCTGGACGACATAACCTACTTTGACTTTAACGGCGATCTGACTCTCAAACTTGAGGTACTCGGCCAGCCTAAGGACATACACACAGAATTGCGAGTTAAAGTTGGAAGAAAAACAGTTCCTTTGTTCACAAGTCGTATATGGCCTTATATGTACGTGACGCTGCCTGCAGGTTACTTACTAGATGACGCGGAAATCAGAATTGATAGAGCATCTGGGCTCGGTGTTACAAATGGTCCGGTTCGATCCAGGCTAAGATATATTGAAGAAAGTAATGATATGCCAGTGCATATGGAAATCACTCAATTACAAAACAGTGAACCTGTCGCCGTAGGGGTTAAAAACGAGCATCAGGTATGGTTCCATATCTATTTTGAAGATCCTAACGGAAATGACGTTTACACGCTAACAACTGAACATGAGTTGGGAACAAATGGTCAACTCTTCCGTATTGAAGATCACTACTGGCGCTTCCAGTTTGACCCAAGAGAAGTCCAGTCTGATGCTGCCACTGTTGTGTTCAATGCCTCGAAAAAAGGCCAGGAGAATACGGTACACCTGTCTAAGCAAGTTACTATAAAACTGATTGACGCTGCCCCTACTTTTGACGATGACTCGACGGACACCGATGGTGACTGGGTCACAGACTATGAAGAAGGTATTCGTGACATAGATGGAGACCGTATTGTCGATTACCTTGACCCATACTATAACAAGACCATTGCTCACCTCAGTGATAATACAGTGGTAACCAGTCAAGATGAAAGAAACAGGGTTCAGCTTGGACTGACAAAGGTTATATTTAGTGAGACAACGCCAGTTAATATGTCTTTGACATCTAAAGAACTATCTGACTATGCAGCTCATGCTGGGATCTACAACCCTCAAGACCCTTACTTTCTTACTTACAGCGATACTGCCAATGTGATGATATCTTTGCACCCTGAAAGCGACACGGCAGCTATCACCTTACCAGCAAAGCAGGGGATCAACGACCCAGCTTTGCTTGTCAGAGCCATGACAGGCACAGGCTGGAAGACACTCGGTCATAAGATTGATAACACTCTACAGTGTGAGCAGTGTGTTGGTATTGAGATAAAAGATGGCAGCGAGTTCGATCTCGATGGCAAAGTCAATGGACAGGTAGAGTTTATCGCTAGAACGGCCACATCTTCCAATAACCGCGCTCCAGAACTCGTGATCACGGTACCGGATAGCATCGAAGAACTTTCCAGTATCACATTGGATGCATCTCAAAGTACAGATCCTGATGGTGATGAATTAACCTTCAGCTGGACCGTTAGATTACCAGGTGCCCAGATAACGACTGATGAAGACAGTGCCAAGGCTGTATTGTCAGTTCCTGAGCTTACTCAGAGTGAAACAAGTACCTTAATTATTAACATCAATGACGGGTTCTCAACGACAGACTTTGCGTATGATATTGAATTCCTAAACGTCAACAAAGCACCTGTCATAGAGCTTAGTGAAAACCTAACAGCTAACGAAGGCAGTAATATCAAGATCAATGCACAAGTCACAGATTTAGATGGAGACGCCATAACCTACCTATGGACACAAACGGCAGGAAAAAATGTAGAACTAATTGACAACACTTCTGCGACATTATCGTTTGTTGCCCCCACTGTAGACACCCAGACTGTATTGAGTTTTCAGTTAAGTGCCTCAGATGGGCAGCTGACTGTAAATGAACAAATCAATATTACAATTGAAAATAAAAGCACTGATGGCGACACACCTGACTCCAACGATGGTGATGATGGTAGTAAGACACCTGACCCAGCTCCTGACTCAGGTTCTGGTGGCGCGTTATCGTTACTATTCTTAATACTTAGCACCATAGTGTTAACAAGAAGAAGAGCTTACTCAGGGTAAAACAATACGCTGATAGGTAATTCTATAACACAAGGCATGCCAGTAGCAGCTGACAGACCTTGAAAAGAAAGCGCTTACAGAGCGCTTTCTTTTTGTCTAATACCGAATTGATTAAATTTATGATCTAATGCCAAAATCCAATTTTCATCGATGTGAGAATGATTTTGCAGCCCTCTGAATTTATTATGTAACTCCCCCATAAACTGCAACAGTTCTTGAGTAGAATTTCCATTAACAGAAGAAGGAAGTTTTACGATGAGAAAAAGCAAGTTCACCGAGTCACAAATTGTTGCCATGATCAAAGAAGCTGAATCGGGTGTATCGGTCCCAGATCTTTGCCGAAAACATGGAATTGGACAGAGCACATTTTATAAATGGCGCTCCAAATATGGCGGCATGGAAGCGTCGGATGTAAAGCGACTGAAAGAGCTTGAAGAAGAGAATCGCAAGCTCAAAGACATGTTTGCAACACTGAGCCTTAAACACACTATGCTTGAGGAAATCGTTGCAAAAAAGCTGTAAGCACAAGCAAGCGTAGAGCGTGGGTTGAGCACTTCCTAGAGCAGTATGAGGTAAGTGTGGCACTTGCTTGTGAGGTTGCAGGACTAAATCGAAGTGTCTATTACTACACGCATAAACGGCCACCAGATGATGAGGTAATCGATGCGTTGCTGTTGCTTGTGGAGCGTCATCCTCGCTGGGGTTTACCTAAGCTGTTTAAACGGCTTAGGCATCAGGGTAAAAAATGGAACAAGAAGCGTGTTGAACGCGTTTACAATATGCTAAAGCTCAACTTGAGGCGAAAAGGAAAGCGCCGTGTTCCGACACGCAGCCCAGAGCCATTGAGTACGCCGGAAAAGCACAATGATTCTTGGTCTATGGATTTCATGAGCGACGCTTTAAGCTTTGGACATCGCTTCAGAACATTAAATATTATTGATGATTATAATCGGCAAGCACTGGCCATCGAAGTTGACACCAGCTTGACCACAGAGCGAGTTATTAGGACGCTTGAACGAGTGATTGCCTGGCGAGGAAAGCTGTCGCAAATAAGGGTTGATAATGGACCTGAATTTACATCCAGCCTGTTAGAAAGTTGGGCGCAGGAGAAAAACATAAAGCTAGAGTTTATTCAGCCTGGTAGCCCTTATCAAAACGGTTTTGTGGAGCGCTTTAATCGCAGTTATCGAGAAGAAGTATTAGATTTATATCTGTTCGATTCACTACAACAAGTACGCGAAATCACAGATGAATGGTTAGAAATTTACAATTATGAAAGGCCTCACGATGCACTGGAAGACATGACTCCAGTTGGCTACCTTGAGGCTGCATAATTCTACTAATGAGCTGTACTAGGTTGGGTGGAGTTACAATTAAGCTCTCCAAATAGACCAAAAATCCAAGAAAGAAAGTGTACATGCTCGCACTGGCTCATTTCTTTGAAAGTAAATCTCGCTATCAGATTGCAGAATACTTAAAGGTCAGTCGTACTAGCGTGAACAAATGGGTGAAAGGCTATCTCGACCATGGATTAGAAGGCTTGGAAGAGCTACCTCGTGCGGGGCGCACTTGCAAACTTGATGATTCACAACTGAAGCAGCCTAAGGCATATGTACTCGACTCTATAAATCGCGCGGAAAGTGGTAGGCTAACATGAGAAGATATTCAGCAGTATATATCTGAGTCTTGTCACATAGCAGCATGAACTCAAAAGGTAAGCCATATATTCAACATTCGAGACCAAAACGAAAAAACGCCTGATGGACAGCATCAGGCGTTTTCTATTCTAATCAATTGTGACTTTAGTAAAGCCCCAATGAAGAAGTTATCCGAGTTGTGTATCGTATATGCTATTTAAAACTGACAATATTATCAGGAATATCCATTTTCTTACGTGCACTCCATACCAAATCACAAATATCGTCTGTGGGCGCAAAACTCAATGGTGCCTGAAGTAAAAGTTTCCGAATCGCTTCATGATCAAAGTTATGACATGCCTTATCCAGCGCATCTAGCAGCAACTGGAGTTCTTCTTTGGGCAGCATTACCTCATTTGCAGTCATAATACGCTCGTGAGATGTACTCTCAACATCATCGCCAATTAGTAGCTCTTCATATAGCTTCTCGCCAGGCCTTAATCCTGTACACCGAATTGCAATATCGCCGTCTAAGTTTGTTTCGCTCTGCACTTCCAACCCTGATAAGTGGATCATCCGGGTAGCCAGATCTTTAATTTTTACTGACTCGCCCATATCCAGTACAAACACGTCTCCGCCTTTACCCATAGCACCTGCTTGAATAACAAGCTGAGCCGCCTCAGGAATCGTCATGAAAAACCGTGTTATCTCGGGGTGAGTCAAAGTAATAGGCCCCCCCTCTTTAATTTGACGCCTAAACAAAGGCACTACAGAGCCTGAAGAGCCGAGTACATTGCCAAATCTCACCATACAAAAACGCGTGCCATGACTCCCTTGCGTATATCCGGTAGCAAGTCCTTGCAGAACCAATTCAGCCATACGTTTTGTCGCTCCCATTACGTTTGTCGGACGTACAGCTTTATCGGTTGAAATCAAAACAAAAGTCTCTACGCCAACATTGATAGCAGCTTTTGCAGTACAATAAGTACCAAAAACATTGTTCCGCACGCCTTCAACCACATTGTGCTCCACCAAAGGAACATGTTTGTACGCCGCAGCGTGATAGACAGTTTGTACGCCAAAAGCCTGCATACAATTCTCAACACGGTTTATTCTCTGCACCGAACCAATGATCGGCAGTAGCTCTGTATCAAGTCCCTTTGCCCTGATAAGGTCTGATAACTCTTTTTCGATACAATAGAGACCATATTCTGACAATTCGAATAAAACCAACTTTACTGGGTTGTACTGTACAATCTGCCTGCAAAGCTCTGAGCCTATAGAGCCACCGGCTCCCGTAACCATCACCACTTTATCTTTAATATTGGCAGCCATGAGTTCCGGTTTAGGGTCAACGGGGTCTCTACCAAGCAGGTCTTCTATTTCAACCTCTTTGATTTGATTTAAAGATGCCTTGCCTTCAATCACATCCGCCATACCAGGCACTGTCATGACCTCCACAGGTAACTTTTCTAATTTATAAATAATCTCTTGTCTTCGCTTTCTCGATGCACTTGGCAGCGCAAGTAGTATTTTATCAACTTTGTTACGGTCAATGAGATTATAAATAGATTGAAAAGCAACAACCGGCACCCCTTGAATCACTGAGTTTTGTTTTGCTTTATCATCATCAATGAATGCAGAAACAAAGTACTCTGGACCGGTGCCTAAAGCGGTAGCAAGTTGTCGACCAGCTTCGCCTGCACCATAAATTACGACTGGTGTTTTCTTAACCGCGATAAAACGATAGAACATTGCCCGAACAGCAATACGAGCCCCACCAACTGACAATACCAATAGCCAAGCATATATAATGGGCATAGTTCTCGGGATAGGCACACCTAACCCGAATGCACATAACACTAAAGTCACGGTGCTAACGATTGTGCCTATCAATATTGATGATACAACATGGGCGCCTGCAAATCTCAATACAGCACGATACAAACCCAACTGAATAAAAACCAACAAACTAACCGGCAGCAGTGCAAATAACAAAAGCCAGTTATTCCAATCCGTCAACGGTACCAGACTGTCCAATCTAACAAAAAGCGACAGCCAAAATGCGCTTGCAATAAAAAAGCAGTCAACCAGAAGTGTAAATAAGCGCTTATTTCTTCTGGATGTCCTCAATAAAGCTCGGAGCAAACGGTCCATGAAAAATCCCTAAAATTTGCAATCTTCAACTAGGGCTGTAGCAGCCACAATATTCCTATAGTAGACTAAATATTTACAATAAACGAACATCTATTGCATTAATTAAGCAGTCTATCACTCAGGATCCCTTTACTCGATCTCCGCTTCCCTTGCCGGAAATGGTCAGAAAAATATACTTAAAGTACTTACCAACTGTCAGACTATCTAGCATTTTTTTATCTGTCTTTGCCAGTAACTCTGGCGTTGACATATCAATTTCATTAACCTGAGATAAACCTGTAATGCCAGGTCTATGCGCATAGATCCCAAGCTCAGATCTGTGTTCAGTAAGTTCCGTCTGATTGAACAATCCTGGACGTGGACCGACTAAACTCATCTCGCCTTTAAGTACATTCCATAGCTGTGGCAATTCATCAAGCTTTGACTTTCTTAAGAAACTGCCAAATTTGGTAATGCTACTCGAGCTCGCCAAATGACTCGCCACGGACGCTGTACCGACTGTCATAGTACGAAATTTAACGAGCGTAAATGGTTTCTGATTTCTACCAACCCGTTCTTGGCGGAAAAGAGGAGAGCCGGTGTCAAACAAACCAATAATGTATATCAATATCAAGATTGGAGCACCAACAACCAAACCTAGGAAGGCGAATATAGCATCTAAAAGCCGGATCATTTTTCTACCTTATATAATTCTTTTAAAGCATCTTCTGCTGAATATGGAGGAGCCCAATCTAGCTCTCTTTTTGCAGCAGTCGTATTTATGACTGAATTAGACGTGATCTGCCTAATTAAATTTCTTTTTCCTGTAATTGCTCCCAACAGCTTTAGCAAAGGTAGTGGAATTGGCAATTGCATCATATTCATCCTGCCATACTTAGACAAATGTTTCGCAAGTAAATTAAAGCTCAGGGGCTCTCTATCACTGATCACAAAAGCCCGATTGCCTGCCTTCTCGTGGTTGCAGCAAACAAATATGAAATCTACCAAATTTAGCACCGAAATAAAGCTCCTCGGATTTTTGGCAAAGCCAAACGGGGTAACTTTGAACTTCCTAATAAAGCTTAATAGTACGCCAATGTTCCCAGGCGCATCAAAGGAATATACCAAAGGGCTACGGACTATCACAACTTCCATCTGCGTTTCGGAAGCTAGCTGCTTGAGTAACTCTTCACACTCGACCCGAAGTTCAGATTCCGGGGTTTGAGGCGCTACCCTTGTTTCATCCTCAATTAACTCAGCATGCCCATAGACATTAGAACTGCTGAGATAAATAAACCTCTTCACTCCAGCTTTTTCAGCATCCTTAGCTAACTTTATGCAGGCATCAACATTCACCGCTCTTAGCGCTTCCAGCGAATGCTGGTAGCTATGAGCTGAGGACGCCAAATGTATAATGACATCAATATCTTTTACGTGTTCGGAGTAATCAACAGATGGTGACAATTTATCTAAAAACCGCCACTGGTCTGCGGCTCCTTTATACCGAGACAAAAATTTAAAATTACGACTTCGTGGGTCTTGTCGAATATAGCTGCCAATGTAGCCATTGGCTCCAGTTAACAAGACTCGTTGATTAGTATTGCTACCTTCGCTCATACAACCTCGCTCTTGGGATATAGAGCTTCAAGAACATTGGGTATAAGTTTGGAGCCTTTTTCTTAATAACGGTCAAGACCGCAAAGAAGAAAGTTTTAAATAATGCGGATACATAACTAATATTCTGAAGACGGTGCAATACGTGAAAATATGACTGAAAAGCATCTTTTTTATTAGAAGAAAGCGATGCGTTGTGTACGCGATACCTCGCTAGATCAAGTCCAACATTCCTCGCTTCATGAAACTTTCTGAGCATATTCAACCATAACGCAAAATCATGTCGTTTCTTGGTTTCAGGGAAATAAAACTTGCCATGCTCGGAAACATCATAAACAACAGTCAAGCAACCAATAAAATTGCTCTTTATAAGCATCTTATAATCTACAAACTGAGGTGCCGTGATCTTAAAATCCGCATCATCACCATCACGAAATTGCGTATAATTAGTATACGAGAAACCGATACCCTCCCTTGTCATATAAGCGATTTGCTTTTCCAACTTAGTCGGTTCCCAAAGGTCATCTGAATCCAAAAATGCAATATAACGACCTGTAGCCACCTCAATCGCCTTATTCCTACTACCAGCTCCGCCTCTATTTACTTCGTTTTTAATCAATTTGATTCTGACGTCACCCATGAATCTTTCAATAATTTCAACACTTTCATCTTTAGATTTATCATCGACAATGATTAATTCCCAATCCGTATGGCTTTGTGCCAGTACCGATTCTATTGATTCCGAAATATATGCAGAGCTATTAAAGCAAGGCATAATAATCGACACTTTACTATTTGACACATTAATCCTCATAAATATCAAGTGTTAAGCTAACTAAAACCGTTCCCTCCTTTAATCAGAGGGTATAAATCTTAAAAACTAAAAGTAAGGCAAACAATTTTTGTGTATATTATCGCTTTCAAGTGCATCATGCTTAGAAAAGAACTCATAGTGAGAGTGTTGGCTTTTGGGTAGTGAAGATGCGCCTTTAAAAGGGGTATTCAACTGATATGCCAGTACAACATAGTGCGTTTCAAAATCATCTGAAAAAAAATTACTATTATAAAAGTGCTCGTAAACCCCTTGAAAATTGAAATCCTCTATACTTAACGCAATTCCAACCTCACTTGAAGATATACGTTTAATCGCACTATCTATACTCTCATTTTTCCAAATTCTTCCTCCCGGGACAAACCAGCTCCCTTTTGCGGGTTCATTGGTTCTTTTACCAAATAAGACTCGGTTCTTATCATCTTTCAAAATCAAATCAATCGAGATAAGTGGAGCATTTTTAATAACTGCTTTGAAGTCAATTTCATTTAACATTAATAATGCCACTCTAACTAGAGCTAAAGCTCATTGAAATTCTAGCTGACCATTGAGCTTAAAGCTCAATGATCATTGAACGCCCATCCTATATAAAAGAGCTCAATTTATATAAGTTCAGAGCGACCTAATATTTTTTTATATATTAACTCTCTGAGCTTTCTCTGATATTTTGCTGGTACCAAACGAAACACTCGGCTTCTCAAGAATACGAAACGTAGCTTCAGATCATCTTTGAAGCTCATAACTCCGCGCTTTTCACTATCGAAGTTGATACCAACTTGTTTTAGCTCTTTCACAGCCTGTCGAGTCCATTTACCTTTGATAACGCCGTGGATCCCCTCAAATACATCTTCATAAACAGAGTAAAATCCACCGTAATTATCTGAACGAACAGAACCTTTGAGCTCAAACTCCCAAGCACTTTCGCCATCTTTCAGAATATCAAAAAGTACGTCTTTCTTCCAAATTGATGGAAAAATCGCTGTACGATATAAACTATCTTTAGAAATTTCGCCTATATCCTGATTAAAATCGATATCAGGTAATGGTGAATTTTTCAATCGAAGATAATTCATACCACTATCTATAAACTCTTGATATAACGATGATAGTTTTTCAAAATCGACATCTTTTGTAAAAATAATATCGTCGATAAGTAGTAGAACATATTCTTCTTCAAGCTGGGATAGCGAACTTCGAATACTGGAAGACCAGTCTTTGTCTTCACCAGACTTGATTACTTGTAACCCCGGATAGTCATAATCTTTTTGGTTACTGGCCAAATAAATTGGCCATGGAGATCCTTTCCAGTGACGGCTGTAACCTTCAAAAAATGGAGGCCACAGGTCACTGTAATGATCACAAGTAAGAACTACTACGGCCAGATTATTGCTAGCCATAATTTATCCCTCACTTATTATAAAACTCTTTGATTGCATCACAGATGTAATCTATCTGTGCATCTTCTAACTGAGTCTGAGAAGGCAGCCATAGACCCTGTTCCCCAATGAAGTTCGAGACTTGATGCTCACCGGGATAGTTATAAGCAGCCTGCTTATTAATTGGTGGATACATCACACGAGTCCCGATTCCCTTTTCTTTAAGGAATGCCTGTAACTCAGTGCGATTTTGAACTGTTACATCGATAAACCAAGGGGTCGTATTCTCCAGATCTTGCTCAAAGAACGTAACCTGCTCACACCCTTTTAGATTATCCTGATAGCGGCGAAGAATGTCTTTCTTGCGCTCAACACGCCAAGGTAACTTCTTCATTTGCTCAATGCCGATACACGCTTGTAGTTCAGTAAACTTGAAGTTAAAACCGATTTCGTCATGGATGTCGTTTCCACCACCTGAACGACCAAAATCCTTCAGCTTTCTTAACTTTGTCGCAATTGCATCATCATTTGTGATAACACAACCACCTTGACCTGTTGAAATGATCTTTGGTGCTGAGAATGAAAAACTACCTACATCTCCAACTGTACCCATATGTCTTCCATCTGGATATCTAGAGCCAAGTGATTGAGCTGCATCTTCAATCAATTTGAGGCCTTTCTCATCTGCAAGTTGTCTGAATGCTTCAATACCCGATGTTGGGTAACGACCATTGACAGATACTAGCAAGATTGCTTTTGTTTTATCCGTAATAGCAGCTTTAACTTTTTCGATATCAAGCACTAGACTCTCAGGCTCAACATCGACAAATACAGGCTGTGCACCAAACATTTTGACTGAGTTGGCAGAAGCAATCATGGTGAAGTTAGGAACAATCACCTCATCACCTGCTTCAACTCCGACGGCTAGTGCAGCTAAAGTCAAACTCACAGTACCATTATTAACAACAATACAGTGTTTTGCTTGCGTATAGTCGGCTATCATTTGCTCAAATTGTTCAGTTCGCTTGAACTCTGTAATAAAGCCATCTTCATCCATGTAGTCGCAGACAGCTTTCTTTTCTTCTTCGCCAAACCAGGGGCGCATTTGCATAATAAATGAATCAGACATCCAAACTCCTTAAAAATTCTTTTTCCAGCTCTTCAATTTTTTTTCCATCACGATCTTTGAGCTTTCTAGCGGGAACCCCACCATATAGCGACCACTCACTGAGGTTGTCTTTTACCAAAGATTGTGCGCCAACACTCGCACCTACTTCAAATGTAACATTTGGCAAAACCGTGGAATTCGCACCTACAATACAGTGACGACCGATAAAAATATCACCAAGTACAACTTCACCTTTAAATTCAAGTGGCACCATAGGAGTTGCGATACCAGCGATATAATCATCACTACCAGCCGCGAGCACCACGTTCGGGGCTAACGTCGAGAACGATTCCATCGTGACAGTCGCCTCTTTGCCACCAATGATCTTGCAGCCAGAGGCTATATGCACATTGTCCATGATATTCATTGCAGTTGAAATATAAGTGAAGTCGTCAATAATGACGTTATCTCCAATCTCAACCAATTCTGGGTACCTGATCCGAACCGTTTTCCCAATGATTACGTTCTTCCCGCAGCTTTTGAGCTGCTTTGGATCAAAAAAAATGTTGTCCATTACAAGCGTCTTCTGTCAGCATCAGCACCCACATACGGGCCATTTTTAACTTCTAGAACCTGCGTACCATCTTCCAAAATATCATAGCCATGGCCGCCCATTAATAAAATAATGACGTCACCTTCAGAAACTTCCAGCTCTGCTACTTTTTCTTCTTTGGTATTGTAAACGTGGGCAAGAATTTTACCTTTACGAACATAAAGAACTTCTTGAGTCCAAAGTACTTCACGCTTAACTTCGTTGTGAGTATGAGCTAATAGCTTTTTGCCATTATCATAGCCCCAGGTGCCTACCTGAATATATTCTTCATCTTCGGAGAAAAAGTTTAGATTACCCGCCCAAGCCTGCTCTTCAGGGATGTGACGTGCCAAAACCAAATCATTCTCTTTTATTTCTTTGATAGACATTACTTAGCTTCCTATTTCTTTGTTATACCACTCAATAGTGGCCTTAACACCTTGCTCAAACGGTATTTCTGGTTTCCAATTGAATAGCTGCTCTCCTTTAGTACCATCAACGGTTTTGAAAGGCGCGCCATCAGGCTTCGTGGGATCTAATTGTATTTTACCCTCGTAACCAACTAGTTCTTTGATTTTTTCCGCCATTTCGAGAATTGACACGCCCTCAGCAACACCGATATTGATGGGGTCGACGCTTGCAGCTACATCCATTGAACGTACCATAGCTTGTGCCCCATCATCGACATGCAACCACTCGCGGACAGGTTTTCCACTTCCCCATACGTTCACAGCCTCGGCTCCCTCTTTCTTAGCCTTAGTGAACTTCATTATCAAAGCGCCCAAAGCATGTGAGCGCTCTTCCTCGAAATGATCTTCAGGGCCATACATGTTAGATAGGATAATATTCATCACATCCATACCGTATTGTTGTGTATATGCCCACGAGCCAATCCAAAAAGCTTTACGAACAAAACCGTATACCATCACTGATTCATGTAGCGGTCCATCCCAGAATTCTTCTTCTTTAAACAGAGTAGCCTGCCCTGGGTACGCACAATTAGAGATTGGATTAACAATTCGCTTTACACCGACTTGATTCGCTGCCTCTAACAAACTCAGTGTCATCTTCAGGTTGTTCTGGAACAGATCAACTGGATATTTACCACCAAACTGTATCCCGCCCACAAAGGCTGCACAGTTCAACACATAAGTTGGCCGCACTTTTTTGAACAAGTTTAATGTTGCCTCACTATCTCGAAGGTCAACTCCCAAAGACAATGATGTAGGAACGAATTCGAGTCCTTTTTCAGTCAACAGTTTACAAACACGCTTACCTAAGAATCCCGTTGCGCCAGTAACTAAGATCATGATATATCAGCTCCATAAGTATCGTGTTTAAGGTCATACTGGACCATGATACTCACTAGTTCACGCAGTGAAGTTTTTGCTTTCCAGCCCAGTTCTCTTTCGGCTTTGCTGGCATCGCCCCATAACAGCTCTACTTCTGCCGGGCGATAGTATTTAGGGTCAATTTCGACTAGTAACTCACCGGTCTTCTTATCAAAGCCTTTCTCATTTTCGCCTGTACCTTCCCAAATCACCTCGATACCGACTTCATCAAATGCAAATTCAACAAACTGCCTAACTGTATAAGTTTTACCCGTTGCAATTACATAATCAGTTGGCTTGTCTTGTTGAAGCATTAACCACATCATCTCAACGTAATCTTTTGCGTAACCCCAGTCGCGCTTAGCATCAAGATTACCTAATTTAAGAAGCTTCTGACGGCCCTGGGAAATACGTGCAACAGCTTTAGTAATCTTTTTAGTTACAAACGTCTCGCCTCGACGAGGTGACTCATGGTTAAACAAGATGCCATTACAAGCAAATAAGCCATATGATTCACGATAGTTTACAGTTACCCAATAACTATAAATCTTAGCAGCACCATATGGAGATTTAGGGTAGAAAGGTGTTGATTCGCTCTGCGGCGCAGTATCAGGTAATCCCCCAAACAGCTCCGAAGTTGAAGCTTGATAAAACTTAGGGTTAATACCCAAGTCTTTGATAGCATCCAACAAACGAATTGTGCCCACACCGTCAACCTCTGCAGTATACTCTGGCACTTCGAATGATACAGCTACATGTGATTGAGCTGCCAAATTGTATACTTCATCAGGTTGGATCTTAGATAATAGGCTATGTAAATTACTCGAATCTGTAAGATCTCCATGATATGTGTAGAAGTTTTCATGATCCATCAGATGATCAATCCTCGGTGTCGTAAACACCGAAGAGCGACGCAATATTGCGTGGACTTCGTACCCTTTTTCAAGTAGAAGCTCTGCTAAATATGACCCGTCCTGACCAGTAACACCGGTGACAAAAGCTTTTTTCATTTCCATAACCACTATTCAAGTATTTAAAATTACTAAGAAAAAACAAGTTCAACTGCTTTTTCTACTAAATGTCGCGTTAGATGCCAGCCTATAATAACTGTATATGACTAGTAAATACACAATATCTGTCATCAATCGCAGCGATGAAATCACTACGACATCCAAGACTTCACCAAATAGCTCACTAAAGACTAGCGGCACTGTAAAAAACAGAGAGCTAAAAATAGTAGCTTTCAAATGAAGACTAAATAAACCATTGGTAAAGATATAAACATTCGAGATAATAGATTTAAGTACACCAAAGATTAAAAGGCTACTTAATATCACCATCGATATACGCATAACCTCTACTTGAGGAATAAATTCAATATCTTTACCTGTGATAATGCTGAATATTTGTTCCGAAAACAGGTTGACGAGTGAGAAACAACCCAGCGCATATAAAACAACAAAGAACACAGCGTTATTTAAAGACACTCCTCCACGATCTGCCCTAACAAAAATTATTTTATAAATCACATTTATTGCAGACAATGCTGCTCGAATTACTTTTCTACAGACTATGTATATAACTGACTGCTCGGCACTAAGAGTAGCCGAAATCAAATAACTATCAAGCTGCGTGAACAAGCTGGTAAATAAATCCGACAAGAAATAGTTTACATACCGTTTGTAGAATAAAGTCATAACTCTTAATGATGGCTTTTGAAGCTTGAACTGAACTGAGAAAAACAAAAATGCAGTGAAGCTCACTACATATGCGATAACCAGTGCGACAAACAATTCAAAACCAGAAAAATACAATCCTAAAAAGACGACAAACTTTACCGAAGATAGCAAGACAAAATAATAAGCTTTGCCTTTATTCAAAAACGCAATAGCGCTTTCAGAAGTAGAAAGCAGCAAAAGGGTAGAGGCGATAACAGTTAAAGTAAAAGACTGATCAAAAGCAAAGTTTAACAGTGCGATAAAAATTATAGAAACACAGAAATTCACCAGTCTAAAACAGAATAGTGTACTATATACCTTATTCAGAAACCTACTAGTATATGTTTTAGAAGAGAAAAATTGTGACGCACCAAAGTCTCCCACTATAGAGAAAAAAGCGACAAGAGAAATTATTTTCTCATAGTCAATAAGTGTTTCTGATGAATCATTTAGCAAAGTTCTCGCAATCAGCAAAGGGAGTAATAAATTTAACCCTTGAAAAGCTAACGAAAGAAAACTCTCTTTATCTAATTTACTTAAATATCTTGCCAAAAACATAACCTATCCCTTTGGCCATATAACATAAATTTAGAATTGCTATATCCTCTATATGAAACTTACCACACTTCTTCACGGAAATAGCAGTACTAATCAGAAATAGTCCTGCTAGAGGTATTATAGTAAATGGTGCTAATATTAAGGACATCATGATAACTAAAAACCAAGTAATAAATATGACATGCCCAGTTTGGTTTTGGCCAATTCTTGCATCCCACTTAGAATACCTAAAGTGTTGTAAAAACAGCGCTTTAAATGTATCTCTAACGTCCCAAGCAACTAGTGCACTAGGCTTGAAGAGAAACGAAAAACCTGCTTTACGCATTTTTATATCAAAATCAGTATCTTCACCAATAGCAAAGCTTTCATCATATCCACCGACAGCTTCCCAGGCATACTTGTGTAAGCCCAGAGATCTAGATGAGGGATTAAAAGTTGCCCCATCAATACGCTCAGAAGGTTTATAAAAAAGTCTCTTATAAGACTTTTGAATTAAATTTTCACCTGTGTATTCATAGTAGCCAGATACAATATCACTTTCCTCTAGCCCAGTGTAAATTTCATGGAGCCAATTATCTACTAGTGCAACTCCAGCATCAGTAACCGCTACTTTTTCAAAGTCAGCATTTCCTATTGCTAGGTTACGTCCCTGCGAAATATTACACTTTTCTTCTATAACTTTCAGTTCGATGTCAGTACAAGATAAAGACTCTCTAAAAATGCGTACGGTGTCATCTTTAGATATAGAATCAACTAAGACAATTTGAGCGGGCCAAAATGTTTGCTCAATAATACTTTTACAAAACTTAGCGATTGATTTTTCTTCATTATAAGTCGTAATAATTAATGATATATCTAATTTTTCTTTATTCATACAAAATCAAAAACCTATAGTACAAGTCTGTAAAAAGTGTTAAATAACCATCATCAGCAAAACCCATGACCATTTGATTAAATAACTTTCTCTCCAGGTCAGGGCTAAAGCGGGTATTGCCTTCTATTTGCCCAGTATTTTCCAAAACTTCTTTAATGACAAACGGTGCAACAACATTGACACAATCAACACCATATTTCTCATATTTATTCACAAAATCATAAGACTCCCTAACATCAATGGTTAGAAAGTCTTCACTCAAATATTTTTTTAGCGTATGTAGAGATGCAACATATTCGCCATTCAATGAGCTATCACCAGACAGTTTTATATAACGACCTAACAAAGAGAGTTGAGTCTGCAAGTATGGTGTCCTTAATCGGTTTTCCCAGTCTGCTGGTGCTTCCGGAAAGAACCCTCTCTTGTCAGTCAGCCACACAAAGTCTGATTTTATAAATTTTATTAGCTTTGCCTGACTCTCTTTGTAACGATTAGAGTCAAAAGTGTCTTTATAACTCTCAAAAGCAAGAACCCCAGCGATAGCATGATTCCCCCCCCATTGTGGAGGATGTTCAGCCAGCCAATTTAATGAGAGTTCAACTTTTTCTCTTATCAGTTGCTTTTCTGAAAACGCTTCAAATGATTGCAACAACGCAGTAACAAACAAAGCACTTCGAACGTAAGCCTCTGTTTTATATTGCTTAAATGCACCATTCTCCTGTTGATTATTGCTCAGAGCTGCTGCTACAACGGCCTCTAACTTTATGCTAGGAAACAGCTCAGGGCAGTTTCTGTGTAGAAATATATAAGACTCAATATACTCAAAATGACTTATATCTCTGAAATCTTCGTTTTCAAAACACATCCCATCCTGTTCGCACGCTTTAATAAAAGTCTGCGCAAGAACCTCGGAAAAGTAGTTAAGGTGGTTATCTGATTTGCACTTCCCTGCCTTTACATGATAGAAACTTGAAACTTTAACAGGCTGTCGAACCTCTTCAGTACAGCCAGTTAACAATAAAAATAATAAAAAAACTCTAAACCCTGAGTAAAGTTTCATTATTCTTTCCATACACTTTGTTGTAGCCATTATTGGCCACACTAGGGGTCACTGTATGGTTTTCTGCCTTAAGCATTAAAAAGACCCAAATCGTGATAAAACCACAAAACTGCACACTACTCATCCAGAGAAACACAAAAAATATAACTGATAAATATGTACAAACAGAGGTCTCAATCTTCCGCAATGCTGAAAAGACTATCAGCATGGTCACAATCAATCCTATTATACCAACTTGCATAAAAATTCGCACTAAAGTTTCATGAACAAGATGAAACTCTCCGCTGTCTACTTCGTCCTTTGGAAAGGTAAATTCATGGAGATCCAAGTAACTGAACACATGCTCGGTGTCCGTATAGATTGAACCTATCCCCCTTCCAAACAGCGTAGTGAACACAGTGTTTTCATTACTTATCGCATGGAGAGAAGCAAACCTCACCCCCAAGGAATTAACATCACTAAATGTATTGCTGCCGGAAACAATCTCAGACGCCTTTACGACTTGACCAACTTTTAATTTAACCCAAGAGCCAGAAGGTGCAGCATGATAGATAAATACAACGGCGACAATAATTGCGAGTGTATATGCTAAGTAGACAATTTTTCGATAGGCAAGAAGGCTAATACAGAGAGTCAGGATAATTAGCACCAAGTGTGCAGACTGCATAGTTTTTAGAAAAACAGCTAAGTTGATCAATATTGCAACCGATGAAAGGCTAAAATATTTCTTGTCGATTGTCAGCTTGTAAAAAGCGCCAAAAATTATAACAAAATTAACCAAATGCCCGTAAAAAAAGTAATATGAGCCATACAACTCATAACCAAGCCCGCCAAAATACACGAGAATATAACAAATAGGCAACATCGTTGAAAAACGATAGAGTATATAAAAATAATCCAGTTTTGGAGGCTCGATTAGCCTATTGGAAAATAATAGAGCAAATGCGGCAATATAGAAAAACAGATCATTAAAGAAGTACTTACTTCTAAAAAAATCACCTATCGTAATTTGTGTCAGAGTCGGTAGTATTAACATAAAGACGAAAGGTACTATATAAAGATTTACACTTCGAACAGCAGTTAATAACAACAAGGAAACAACCAACTTATAGGGCCCGGACAGAAAGCTCACCATAGTATCACTATATGGATAAGCTGAGTATTGGTGAAATATTAGAAAGTAAAACAGAGAGAGCGTATAGAAAACACTAATATTATTAATTCTGAAAAAAACAAGCAGAGACAAATACAAAACATTCTCAAAATGAAAGAGAATATTTGCAAGCTCACTGTGCTGTATAAAGTAATTCAATATAAAGAAGAATATACCTATTACAGCTACTAATGATTCACTCCTGACCTTACCCACTATCCCACGTAGCCTCTTATCGTTTAACAAGCATTTTCAAAACCAAATAACGATGTAACATTGGTTATTGTATTCTCTAAATACAAATGCTCTTCCTCGAAAAACACTCGACGCTGGCTTTCATACTCTTCGGCATTAAAGTTAAAAATATCAACTTTATCAATCATTACAAATAGTGCAGGGTAACTTTCAAGGAACCTTTTAAGGCCTTCGTTTTCATTCACGCATACACAAACACAACCCGCAGCTATATACTCATAGAGCTTAATAGGTGCACAGTAGTTATTATTCACTTCACTTGTGGTGTAGCTCAATAAGGCATATTGGAAATTCTTTTGAGTATCTTGAGACTTTCTTTGTTCAAGAACACCATAGTAATGGTGATTTTCAAAAACTGACAAATCGAAATCGTGTGCGACATGTCCTAATAAATTAAAGTTCAAGCCTGATTTATTTATTTTACTTATATACTCTTCAGGAAATCGGTTCGCACTAATCAACCCAGCATAAACAAGCTCAGGCCTTTTTACTTCAATTTCACTCTCCTCTAAAAAAGAAGGTATATTGGGAAGGACCAATAGCCCAGATACGTCATAGTACCCTTCTAGAAGCTTTGAGCGCTCGATGCTTGAAACTAGTATTCTCTTTGAAAAGCGTTTAAATATAAACCTATCAAGCTTTCCCACAATACTATTATCTAACCGAGGCAGCTCATTATAAACAAAAACCAGTCTTCTATTGGCTAGACCAGCAAAAAAGAAGATACGGCATAAATTAGTACCAAAGAGTATTACCGGTTTATGTAGAACCACTTGAATAGCGGGAACTAATAAGCACTTGAATAAATGGATCAGCTCTTTTCTGTAAGAGCGCTGCTTTGAGAACCAGCTAGAGTGATGACTAACATCATATTTCACCATCTCACACGAAGCCTTTTCCAATAGCTCCTCATACTTAAAGCAACTACTCGCCCAAGAAAAGCAATAGCTAGTATTTTTCTTCATTAGAAGTAACCCAACAAAAGAACGTACTGAGATCGCTTAAATTCACAAATAGCATGCGATTTAAGCAATCCATAAGTAAGCAGAAGAAGAATAATTTTATATGGTCAAAAATCACTTATCCGATTTGTATTCATAATTATAATAACCATAATACCCATAAGCATTACTTGCTTTCTTGACTACGCCATTAAACACAACACCTCGAACTTCAACTCCATTTTGCTCAAACCGGCTTCTGGTAAGAGCCAGCTCTTTAACTTGGTTTTGACCAAACCTAGTTACCAATATGGTGGTTCCCGCATGTGCACTGACAATGGCGGGGTCTGTTACCGCTAGAATAGGTGGCGTATCAACCAAGATGAGGTCATACCGTGAGGTTACTTCATCTATTAATGCCGAGAAGTTCGGGTGCATCAACAGCTCAGAAGGATTGGGGGGCACCTGGCCACGGGTAATAATGTCCAAATGCTCTACCTGACTCTTTCTGATCACTTCGTCCAGTTTTTTCTCTCCAGAAAGTAAATCACTTAACCCACAATTCCAACTAATTCCAAATTGAGTATGCAAATAACCCTTACGCATATCTGCATCAATTATCAGAACCTTTTTACCGCTTTGTGCCAGAACCGTCGCTAAGTTAACAGAGATGAAAGACTTACCAACACCTGGACTAGGTCCAGATATTGCGATGATATTGTTCTTTGCTTCGAGCATAGCAAAATGAAGACTCGTCCTTAGACTTCGCAATGCTTCAATCGATAAGTCTGCCGGATTATCGACGGCCAAGATAGATTTCGATTTTAAAGTTTTATCTTTTCTCGCTCGCGCAAACCCGGTGAGCTTGAGCTGATACTCTGAAAAAGGAACACTGGCGTATACAGGCAATCCCAGAGCTTCAATCTCTGCCGGGTCTTCAATGCCACGGCGTACCATCTTTTGAAGCACAACAATAGCCACAGCTAAAGCAAAGCCTAGTAGGGTATACATAACAACGATCAGAGACTTTTTCGGTTTAACAGGGCTGTAAGTATTTACCTCAGCCTCATCCACTATACGCGTATTACCTACAGTGCCAGCCCTGACAATATCTAATTCTTGTGCCTTAGCCAGTAACAGGGTGTAAATCTCGCTATTAACTTCCACGTCACGTTTTAGTCTAAGTAGCTCTTGTTGAGTTTCAGGTAACAACGCAACTTGACTACTAAAGCTATCTTTTTCTTTACTAAGCGCTGTAATTTGTTCGATAACACCACGATAAGAAGGGTGCTCTTTAGTGAACTTGCGAGACATCTCTAGCTTCTTAAGATCAAGTTCCTGAAGCTTAGTTTCAAGCGCTACAATTTGCTCCAATACAGCCTGAGTTTCCAGACTTATATCTACAGATTGCTGCCTGACCTGGTACTCATTAAACCTTTCTTCGGCAGATTCTAAACTTTTCTTGATGCTTGGCAATTGCACTTCAAGAAAATCAAGAGATTTCTGCGCTTCAGCACTGTTTCTTTCGACATTCTTTTGTACGTATAGCTCAGCTATTTTATTCAGAACATCCTTCGCATACTTGGGGTCGCTATGTTGTAGGTTGAGATTAATAATCCCAGAGTCTTTTCCTCTCTCACTAGCGACAATCGAAGATTGCAGACCAATTATAGTCAACAGGCGACTTTGCTTTGAGATGCCAAATTCCGTGCCAGGTCTAGCAACAAGACTGCGAACGGTTAACTTAAATCCATCACTAGCAAGCTCGTCACCGACTTTCCCCGAAAGCAGAACTTCTTCATCACCACCGATTAAAGATATCGTATTGTTCTCACCTACTCGAAGCAAAAAGCCCTGACCGATGGCGAACGAAGGGACCTCAAAAGCAAATATATCTATTTTTTCTCCACCCCAGGCATAAGATGTGGCACCGAATGAAGGCTCGGCAAGTTCGCCTTCATAACTAGGGTTAAATTTACGAAAAGCACGGTTACCTATAACAGGAAATAACTTTGGTGAAACAGTGGTATCTAGCTGCAACAAGTCGACCACTTCGCCAATGACCGTTCTCGATTTGAGTAATTCTATTTCTGTTACCGCAGCAGAAGCACCTTGAAATATTCCTAGCTCATCAAAACCTGGAACTGTTCCGCCTTTTTCTTCAACTTGGATTACCGCTGAAGCTTGATAAATTGGCGTGCTAAAAATGGCATGCGCAATACCTATGCCTGCAAAGATGACCGTTACAATTACAATCAATAGCTTTCGATCAAGCAATATACCAAAAAGAGATAACAGATCTATTTCATGGCTATTAGAAGAAGAGGATTTTGGGGTCGACGATGATATCATGTTGGGCTGAGCATTCATTTATTCTCAGTTCCTTATAAATACTTTTGCCAAGCGCTACAAGCACTATCTATTAATTCGTATACATATTCGAAAGCTTCTTTACTTTGCCTGTAAGGATCGGGGATTTCTTTATCATCTAACCACTTACCTAGTAAAAATGTTTTCCCTCGTGCTTCTGGGTATCTGGAGCATAAATCCGACACATGTCGATGCTCCATAACCAATATAACATCGTTATGCACTATCAGGTTTGAATCTAACTGTCTACCTTTGTGTCCAGACATATCAATACCATGGGTTTGAGCAATTAATAGCGCATTCTGATCGGCCTTGTGCCCTTCCATTGCGGTCAACCCTGCGGAAGATACATTAATGTTTTTACCTTCCACTTTGTCACGCAAAACATACTCAGCCGTGGGGCTACGACAAATATTGCCTGCGCAGACAATCAATATATTCTCAAACATAATTTTTTCGCCTATTGATTGTCTATATCTTGCAAGCTATCTACTGTTGTTAAGGAAGGTAGTAACAAAGAGATGACTTTATTCCAGCGCGAGATAGGTGCACTAGTGACGTATATAACATCTTGAGGTTGTAGCTCAAATTGCTCAGCCAGTACAAGGGCCGCGATATTTTTCGAATGCAGCTGGTAAACGTCAGCAAAATAACCATCCTCTTCGATATTACGCTTGCGCAAAACGAAAATACCGTTAGCATCAGCACTTCTTTCATTAATCCCGCCAACTTCAGCCATGGCCTCGGCTAAACTGAGCCCATAGCGATTTACAGGAACTGTACCAGCACGCATTACATCACCTAAGACATATACATTCCGTTTGTCGTTTCGCCCAATGTGCACTATATCACCGTGTTTTAGCAATCGGTTTTGTGAGATATCACCATACGAATATAAGTCATCAAGGTGAATGATTTCACTTTTATTATTGCGGCTAAATGTCACAGTTTCCCAATCAGCGCGGTCGTTTAAGCCGCCAGCTAAATTGATTGCGTCAACGAGAGTAAGGGGAGTCTCCGTGATAGGATAAACACCGGGTTTACTTACTTCACCAGTAACATAGACTTTCTGGCTTCTAAAACCAACGACCTTAACATCGATTTGCGGATCTTCAATGACTCGGCTCAGCCTTTGTACCAAATCGTCTCTCAACTCACTAACAGTTTTACCTGCAGCCTGGATTTTAGGAGCATAGGCATAGCTAATTGTTCCATCGGCAGCGACTCGAAACCCGTCAAATTCTGCGGTGCGTTGAACTGCTGCTGGAATAGTCAACTCGGGGTGGTCCCACACACCAATAGTGACCACGTCACCGACACCTAACCGGTATTCATAGTCGTTAATTCCTAAATCTTGGTAGTTAGGTGCAACGGACACATCCGCTTGACTTTTCAATTGATTGATTAATTCTGAATCAATCAATTGTATATTCAATTTATTTAACTCTTCACTGACACTATCTGTTTTTTCACCAGAAGTTATACCTTTAAAGTGACCACCGGGTATTAATGTACAACCACTTGTAACGAGTAAGCACGTCAAAACTGCTGACGTTGCAATGAATTTTCTACAGCATTGCGCCATTTGCTCTTCCTAACATCCTAAATTATTTAACTCAAATTGCTCGCTAACCCATGCCTTTGCCAGTTGCGTTCGAGCAGCGTGCTAATTAAATCATGCTACAAGCTCCTTCGCAAGTGAACTTTGCTTTTCACGTTACAAGCCATTTACGACACCATTTTGAAATTAACACTATTACCAAAAATAGAACTGCCTGATATATTTATTTCAATACTAACATAGGCATATAATTGAGATGTGATTAATTGCTTAAGGGTTACGTTGTGAAATGAATTTAAAATAAATTCAATTTTCTTGCGACGAATGAAGCGAGTCTCGCCCCCAAATAGCTAATCAATACATTGGAACTGATCACAGACTTAGAAGCTTGAGCAAATGACAGTTTACAATTTACTCAAGCCTCTATATTGTCGCTTAATAAACAGGTAAGTTCTGCAAAACGCGATTGACCAGATCCTCAGCCCGTTTCTGGCTATCCGATTCAGCATAGCAACGGAGTTCTGGTGCGTTTCCGGACGGGCGTAGGTGAACTACCTCTGAGTTTGAAGCTGTTAATCGGAAACCATCCGTCTCATTAATGTCAAGCACCGCGAGCCCATCTCCCACCAAGTCACAGAGTGCTTGCGGCGAACTGCGAAACTTATCAATTAGCCCAAGACTCACGCCTTTTTCGATTTCCTTTAGACGGTCACTTGCAGTAAAGCGTACAGGCAAACCGCTAACCACTTGGGAGATATGCTTACCTTCATTCCAACAGTGTGCGAATAGCGCAATTGCTGGCAACAACGCGTCTCTTGTAGGCAATGCCTTCAACGGAACTGCGTTGTAATGGATATCACTGGCAAGCAAGAACCCCCCGTTTGCTTCAAATCCAGCTACCTTATACCCTGCTGATATTAAATCTGAAAACGCATCTATCACATAGGGGGAGCCAATTCTTGTGCGGACAACACTTTCAAATTGCTTAGACTTTTCAACCGCGGTATTACAGTTTACAGGCATCGCTAATGCATCAACATTCAAAGCCGCAGCGGTTAACAAACCGAGCACATCCCCTCTTAACCAATTACCTTGCTCATCAGCAATTAAGGGCCTATCTCCATCACCATCTGTAGAAAAAATAGCATCAAGGCTATACTTTTCAGACCATTCTTTAGCCAGTTTTCGGTCTTTCTGAGATACAGCTTCGGTATCAATTGGCACAAACGTGTCACTGCGGCCTAAACTAATTACTTCTGCCCCCAAAACCTCAAAAACGTCCCTATATAAATCACGCCCAGCACTGGAGTGTTCATAAATACCAAGACGTCTATTCTGGAACGGCTTAGAATTGAAAAGTTCAACGTAGCGTGCAACATAATCATCACTCGCTTTTAGACTCAATGCTAAGTTCTCTAGCGGTGACTCAAATTCACACACTGAGTCACAGGTGAGTATCGCGCCTTCATCCTGCTTAGTAATCTCGCCATCAGGTTTGTAAAATTTCAGTCCATTCCTGTCAAACGGTATATGGCTTCCTGTCACCATGATACTGGGGATATTGAGTGAGCTAGAATGAAGAGCCAAAGCAGGTGTTGGTAACACGCCACTGTAGTCTACAGATAAGCCAGCCTTTTTCGCTGCTGCTGCACAGCTTAATGCTATTCCGTAACTACTAGGCCTATTGTCAATTCCTATCGCAATACTATCAAACTCATACTGTGCTCTCAAAGACTCTATGAATGCCTGTGTGAACGCAAAACATACTTCAGGCTGGAATTGCTCAACCAGCCCTCTTGCACCACTAGTACCAAAAGCAATACCACTGTCTTTAATGATTCTTTGGACCGTATCTTGCATTATACTCTACCGTACTTATCTTCAAAGCGTACTATGTCGTCTTCACCTAGATAAGCGCCAGATTGAACTTCTATGAGCTCCAAATCGACTTTACCTGGGTTCTCAAGCGCATGAACTGAAGTAATGGGTATATAGACTGACTCGTTTTCTGTCACAAAGCGCTCTTCACCATCCAAGTGAACTTTGGCCGTACCAGATACCACAATCCAATGTTCTGCCCTATGGTAATGCATCTGCACAGATAGCTTAGCGCCTGGCTTAACGGTGATCCGTTTAACCTGGAAACGCTCGCCATTGTCAACAGAATCATATTTACCCCAAGGTCGATATACTTCTCTGTGAAAGCTCACTTCTCTACGCTGTTCACACTTCAGCTTTTTAACAATTTGCTTAACTTCCTGAGATTTATCTTTATGCGTTACCAGCACCGTGTCTTTTGTATTGACGATAACAAGATCTTCAACTCCAACAACAGACACTAATTTATCCTCGGAATAGACAAGTGTATTTTTCGTATCTATCGCAGTTACATCGCCTGTAAACGCATTATTATTCTCATCCTTTTTGCACACTTCCCATAAAGCAGCAAAACCGCCAACGTCATTCCAACCTACGGTCATCGGAACAACTACGGCTCCTGAGGTTTTTTCCATAACAGCATAGTCAACAGAGTCTTCAGGACACGACTTGAAAGTTTCAGCATCAACTCGAATAAAGTCTAGATCTCTTTTTTGTACTTTACTCGCCTCTAAACAGACCTCATAGATATCAGGTCTGTGCTCTTTAAGCTCTTCTAAAAAGCGGCTCGCTTTAAACATGAACAATCCACTGTTCCAATAATATTGACCAGATTCCAGATACTCCCTCGCTTTCTCAATATTGGGTTTCTCAACGAATTTGTCAACTGAGAATGCCTGAGACTCTTGAATACGCTCGCCACGCTTAATATAACCATATCCTGTTTCAGGTTTGTCGCAGGAGATACCAAAGGTAACTAGTTTGCCTTGTTCTGCTAATACGCTTGCTTCATTGATGCTCTCACAAAAAGCAGCTTCATCTTCTACAACATGATCTGCCGCCAACACCAATAACAATGGGTCCGACCCACTTTCAAGCGCAGTTATTGCAGCCAGCGCAATAGCAGGAGCCGTATTTCTTCCCACGGGTTCTAACAAAATACCACTGTGTCCAACTCCAAGCTGCCTGACCTGCTCAGCTGCAATAAATCTATGATCCTCATTACAAATGAGAAGACAGGGCTGGTGTTCAATCCCTTCGAGCCTCTTTATAGTTTGTTGCAGCATGGTGTATTCACCATGCAACTTAAGAAACTGTTTCGGGTAATTCCCTCTTGATAGAGGCCATAATCGGGTGCCTGACCCTCCAGCTAAAATGACAGGTAGTATCATTTAGAATTCCTTAAATTACATAATCAATAAGACTTTTTTGTACTATCAGAACAAAAATATCTGTTACTTCTATTGTCTCTTAATTAAGAACAATATAGTTCAATTGTTAATTCTCTTCACTTTACTATGCAAAAACTGTTGAGGCTATTAAATTTGATTGACATCGCATCAGTATCCTATACATAGTTGGCCTGTATCTATAAACGCTTTTCGAATCGCCAGGTCTTACTCTAATTTGACGCTTGCAATTAACGCTCAAAAAGTCACATGTATTCGCAATACACAGGCCTAATTATGCTCATTAAGCAAGTGAGATGATTTCTATTACTTCTACACAGCGTAGCCTCACAGCTTTACGATGTCGTATTTTCTCATCATAAACATCCAGTTCTATCTGCAAGAGATCCTAGAGGAGGCAGCTATCGCTGCAGAAGACGTGACGTCAAAAAATAAAGACAAGCTACATAGAAGCTAATATGAATGGTCAAAAAGTAATTGAGTTTACTTTCTCTTTCAGTAATGCGCATCAACCTGATTCGTTCCTTCTTTATATAAACAGCAAAATTACTGTTTTCCATTTTACAATATGGTATCTGGTCTACAACCAGCTTAATTATACGCATTAGTGAACCCTAGTCCACTTTATATTCGTTCGTATATACACATCAAACATATCATACACACTTTGTAACCTTTCAAAAGCAGAACATAACTTCAAAGTATGAAATTTGAACACACATCAATGTAAACGCAACTTTCTACACCAACCACGCAGCCACAGCAAACCCCGACACTTTGCTGTAAGACCACGAACTTTAAAACAAGGCCTGATTAGCATCAGATTTTAGACTTGCCAGCAGTAATATACACTATGATAGCGAGAGTTTTCTGTATTTAAACACTAATCGAGCTTCGGACAACCTGATTAACTTATGGCTACCATTTACTCTCTTCTATCCGCACAGTCTATAGCATCGAACATACAAGAATGCGGTTACGCTTTTACTCCCCTAATGCCGTGGAAACACGCATTAATTGTTCACGATATGGCTAGCTGCTGGTTATTTTGCTTTCACCCAATGTAATTAACAACCATTGCTCACCCTGAGATGAGCTAATAGTCTCCACATTTTTGCTCTTATCGACCTCAAGGTCGAAAAAGCGCATGGTCGTTGGCCACCCAAATTCTTTGATACTTGCCTTCAACCTATAAAGTTAATGCTGCTAGACTGTCACAAATTCGCTCACATGCATTACCATCTCCGTATGGGTTATGTGCGAAACTCATTAAATTGTAAGCATCTTCATCTGTAAGTAGCTTAGTAAGCTCTGTGGTAATGCGCTCAACATCTGTACCAACCAACTTCACAGTTCCTGCTTCGACGGCCTCAGGTCGCTCTGTTGTATCTCTCATCACCAGAACAGGTTTACCCAAGCTTGGCGCCTCTTCTTGAATCCCCCCTGAATCAGTTAATATGATGTCAGCTCGATTCATAAGGTAAACGAAAGGCAGATATTGTTGCGGTTCTATCAAATGCACGTTCTTGATGTCTTTCAAAATACGATTCACCGGCTCCTGGACATTGGGATTAAGGTGAACAGGATAAACAACTTGAACATTTTCATGCATGCTCGCAGTCTTTGCTAACGATTCACAAATTCGCTCGAACCCTCCTCCAAAGCTCTCTCTGCGATGACCGGTCACTAGGATGAGTTTTTTGTTTGGATCTAAAAAAGGAAACTGTGTCGTTAGCTTCTCGCTTAATACTTGGTCTTCTTCAATCTGCTGCTTAACTAGCAGAAGTGCGTCTATCACCGTATTACCAGTGACATAGATCTTCGACTCATTAAAATTCTCAGCCAATAAATTCTGCTTTGATGTTTCTGTTGGAGCGAAATGAAGCTCAGTCAATACACCTGTTAACTTTCGGTTTGCTTCTTCTGGCCAGGGTGAATAAATATCACCTGTTCTTAATCCAGCTTCTACGTGTCCAACTTTGATCTGCTCAAAGTAAGCAGCTAGGCTAGCTGCAAACGTCGTCGCCGTATCACCATGAACCAATACGATATCTGGCTTAAACTCTCTTAATATTCCATTCAACTCAGTTAGGATACGACTGGTTACTTCAGGTAATGTTTGGCCCGACTTCATAATGTTCAAGTCATAGTCCGGAGATATTTTAAACAAGTCCAAAACTTGATCTAACATTTCACGGTGCTGTGCAGTAACACATACACGAGCTTCAAACCGACCATCATTAGCTAATTTACGTACTAAAGGCGCCATTTTAATGGCTTCTGGTCTGGTACCGAATACAGTTAAAACTTTCACTTCATCTCCTCTTGAATCACACAATTTATTCTTCCAATGCTGCTCACCCCACTTCATATACCGATGAGTTTTATATCAACTGATAAAAATTGCACCGCATAAAAGGGGCCAGTATTTCAGCTACGCACGTTGTTCCCTAGTGCAACAAAGTTTGTTTAGTCATTCATATTATCCACAACTAGAAAATTTGCTCCAGTTATATGCCCATAAATCTGCTTAAGTAGCTGATTTGCACGACCACTTTCCCTGTCTACAGAAAATTTACTTGACAACTGTTTCAATTTGTCGAGGGCTTACACGAAGAGAAGCATTTCTGGGAGATCATGATAGTAATATCAGCCCTGCTGAAGGAGTATCAACTAACCAGGTATGTGGAGGCCTTCGACTATAAAGTCAGAGAGTATGCTAACACCAGAGAAAGATTTACTGAACATGTTACTTTTAACTTCCACAAGCAAGAAATGTCCATACCCAATTCCAAAGCACTAGCTTGGGCTGCCCAATTGCGGGTTTGTACAATAGGGCATAGCCTGAAAACGTCAGTTATCGCTCTCCCACACTTGGTGACTTTAAGCCGTGTAAAGTTGGAAAAGTGGAATTGATATTATTTATTTCTAAACAGCATAGCGACAAACCGAAACAATTTAATTTGTCTTCCAATTCTGCTTGGCTGCGCAAGTAAACGGTACAACCACTCTAAACCGAGATTGCAAAAAATGCGTGGAGCTCTTTTGACGTGCCCTGTAAAAACATCGTAGGTTCCGCCCACTCCCATCATAACAGCCTTAACCCCGTTGTCCTTGCATTTGAACATAAACTGCTCTTGCCTTGGTGATCCTAAGGCCACTGATACGAATTCAGCTTTGGAAGCTTTTATTTTCTCAATAAGCGCATCTTCATTATCGAAAAAGCCATCCTCGTGTCCTACAATATTCGCCCCATAAAGCTGAGCTGCTTTCTCTGCTGTGGCTTGGTTTACTTCTTTGGAGGCACCCACAAAAAAAATGGGCAGGCCAGTCTTACCAGCTTCCGCAACCAATGCTTCCCAAAGCTCGCACCCCGGCACACGCTTAATCGATTCACCGTGCTTTAACTTTACAGCTTTCACTATGCCCATTCCATCAGCATAAAGGACATCGCTTTTCTTTAAAATATCGCCGATTTCTTTTGATTCCTGGCCTTTAAGTACCTTTTCAGGGTTCAGAGCTGTCAATATAATGCCTTTGTCTTTTATATTCATATCCATGATATGACTAACAGCGTTCTTAATGTCTGGAAAGCAGTGGACTTGCAAGCCAAAAACTTCCAGTAACTTAATGTTCATTTGATTTAGAAACCCCAATTAAAAAGTATAGCACTAGAGCATAGCAACATATTCTAAGAACAGAGAAACTCAAGTTGAACGAGTTCTCTTGTAGAAAAGAAGCGGACAAAATTGACGCACTTGTCGCAAACAAAAAGTAACCGATTCTAGTTTTGCTTAACACCGCTTTTTTTAAGATAGTAAGACAAAACATAACCAGAAAAAACAGACCAAGGATCCCGGTATTATACATAACGAGTCCAACGAAACTTTCAGCTCCCTGAGTGACCCAGCCGCCCATATTGCCACCCGTACCCAGGTCATGACCTATGAAGAAGCTCAACCAAGAGTCAAAGGTGATAAACGGTAGGACTAAACCCTGCACATGAATTGCAGAGCTATCTGTCACGCCACTTTGCAATGCTCGAAGGGAAATTATTATAACAGCACAACCAACAGCGAACAAAGACAGCCTATATTTAGTAGTCCCTGAAACTTTTAGCCTCAAGCAGATATTAATTGCCAAAAAGCATGCCAATAGAAAGAAAAAGGCCTTACTTAATGTTGCTGCGGCAAGCAAGATACATATAACTAAACCAGACAGCTTCAGAGCTGGATTTTTAACAAAATAATAAATATACGAAAAAAACAAGAAAAACGAGTAAGCGGCTAATATTGGATCAGCAAACACCCCTGGAAAACGCATAAAAAACATGCCAAAAAGAATCGTTCTGTTATTCCCTTCTGCCCCTCCCCGCCCCAACGTTTTTCCAATGTCCAGAAAGACTTCATTCAGACTAAAATCGAATGCTATCTGAAGTGACATAAAGAATAGCGAAATAAATAAGACGACGGCAATTATCAGCTTAAAGAGTGGGCTTCCATGATACCTCACTTGAGCGCAGTGCTTTGCTTTGAGTAAGTAGCTACAGCACCATGAAATCAAAAGAAACTGTAGTAAGAAAGGGAAGTAGACATTAACAAAGTAAGCCACTGAGACAAATGCATCTGTTTTCAGTCCCTTTACCAGGGAAGCCAAAAGAATCAAAACAAAAAAGAAAAAGTACTTATAGCTAGTATCTGTGCTCGATAATTTAAAGTTAGAACACGCTAAAATAGCAATAATAATTGGAAAAACCAAAGCAGCTTTAATTATTGCCCAATAACTGCTTGACATGTAAAAGTCCAAGTTCAAAACATAGCTTAAATACAACCAATAAAAAACCGACAATAAGCTAGTAACTGTCAACGTGAGAATAGCAGCTGCTCTGGAGTAAAAAGAAATGCCTGACATGAAGATCGCAAACGCCAACAATGCCAGAGGTTCACTTGCAATAAGAAGCACCGAAATACAAGCCACTAATAGCATTAAAGAAGCGCGCAATACAGCGCTGTATTGGCAAGGTATCCGCAATAGGTGCGTCACGTAATTATCCTGATTCATTTTGGCTTTCTCAAAATAACGAGATATTGATTGGCTCGTACTCGGACACGAGATAGTGCGAAGAGTAACAAGCAGACTGCAGATAAACCAACCCATAGTTTAGCTTTTTCTTGCAATAAAGCGTCAATTGAAGCACATACCAACAAAGCGCTGATCACAAAGTAATCTCTCCTCTGATAAACCGGCTTCCAGACTTTTCTTGAAAACTCACTCCTAAGCACATAAAACACCATAAAGGCACTCATGGTGGCTATCGCCGCGCCTGGAGCTCCTAAGTGAGGTATTAGCAGTATATTAAAACCGAGTGCAACAATTAGGCTTAGAATCGCTGATGCGACTGAATATTTTGTTTTCTTTGTTATTCCTATTCCGACCTTTGTACATTCTGAAAGCATATACATCAGAGGAGCAAC
Organism: Pseudoalteromonas sp. XMcav2-N; assembly: GCF_024124545.1. Lineage (GTDB taxonomy): Bacteria > Pseudomonadota > Gammaproteobacteria > Enterobacterales > Alteromonadaceae > Pseudoalteromonas. Next base: position 132,888 of record NZ_JAMXSF010000006.1, on the reverse strand, counting down.
AATACAACTTGAAAGTAAATATTGAACACTTACATACGAATTCGGAAGGAGGTAACTAACTAGGGGTTTGAATAACAACACCAAAGAGAAAATAATGACCACAGCATCTCTTACCAGTTTAACAAAGGTATTAAATACACTTGTGTCCCCTCCATATGAATTAACCTTGTAAACATACGGGGTCCATATAGTGGAAAAAACTTGCTGAAAAATCATTGCGACACCAGCAAGGTTTACTGCTAAGGCGTAGTTTGCTAATTCTCCTAAACCCGAATACTCTTTGAGTAACAACCTATCAATTGAGACTAAGCCCCAATACGCCAAACTGGAGATAACAAGTGGTGATGCATAAGAGAGCACTTTTTGAACAAGCCTTTTGTCAAAGTTACTCAAATTCATAGCAGAAATTGAAGGAATAACTTTCCATGCAACAAAGGAAAACGTAATAACATATGATGCCGTAAAGCCAAGCAAGATATACTTAAAATCATTAAAATCGTATAGACTCGCGGCAACAACACTCACTAAAAATAAAAATCGTGGTAAAACCTGAACAACCGAGTATAACAGCGCACGCTCACTCATTCTGGATTCAATTTGCAAAAATCTTATTAGGTAATTAGTGAGCAATATGATGCAAACAAGTATATAAGAAAAATACCATTCAAAGTTAAACCATAACTCAATAAACTCGCTGGAATAGAAACCAACTAATGCACTAGCGACCAGCAGCAGAATAAGCCCGGGGAGGCTAAATGAAACTAAAAATGCTGACCTATCTTTGGCATCATGGTACTCACGAACATAAGCCTGATCCAATCCAAGTGTAAAAAACAGCAGAGAAAAGGAAACTAACACTTGTATAAGTGCGTATCTGCCTATATCTTCACTAGAGAACAGCCAAGACATAACAGGTAAGGTAATTAACCCCACTAAAGCAGTTAAAACTGGTCCAAGTGAGAAATGTAAAATTTTCTTAAAACTCATTATAACTCAAACTAATATACCAATATTAAGGTCCAGCAAATAAAAGCTCTGATAGGCGCTTAACCTATCCATAAATATTTTCTTGTGGAGACAGCTTTCATCCGGGGTTGCCGAATATAAAAATCTGCTGTATCCGTTTGCACTTTTGGATAGCCCCGCATCTTACCGTGGTACTTTCCGCCCAGGAAAGCATGCCTCCCATCAATAAGCTTCATTGAGTAAATAAATCAACATGAAGCTTACCGAAAGGTCTTAAGCAAAAGACTTTTTGTTAGGAGCCCTGAAAAAACCTCTTTATTTCATTACATACATGCTCAATGTCTTGCCCATCCAAGCCGTACCAAAGAGGTAACCTAAGCAGCCTATTACTCTCTAGAGTTGTAAACTCGTCTTGTCCACTGAATCTTGAAAACACTTTACCTGCTGTCGAAGAATGAAGTGGCACATAGTGAAAAGCCGTTTGAATATTAGATTCGCGTAAAAACTGAATTAGCTGTGTCCGAGTTTCAAGAGAATCTAGCTTTACGTAAAACATATGGGCATTATGCTCGCACTCTTCAGGAATTGATGGTAGTTCCGCATGCCCTTGTCTCTCGACCTCGGCCAGACCGTCATAATATCGTTTCCAACTATTCAAACGATCTTGGTTAATTAACTGAGCATTACCGCCTTCCATCTGTGCCAATAGATAAGCAGCGCTAATATCATTCATCAATAAGCTGCTGCCTATGTCAACCCAAGAATATTTATCAACCTGTCCTCGTAAAAATTGACTTCGGTCGGTGCCTTTTTCACGAATGATCTCTGCTCGCTCAATCAAAGTTTCATCGTTGATCAATAACAAACCACCTTCTCCTGCACTCGTATAATTCTTGGTTTCATGAAACGAGAATGCACCTAAGTGGCCAATAGTTCCTAAAGGCTTCCCTTTGTAAGTACTCATCACCCCTTGTGCGGCATCTTCAACCACGAACAGCTTATACTTTTGCGCGATACTCATAATTGTATCCATCTCACAAGCAACGCCAGCATAGTGAACAGGAACTATTACTTTGGTCTTTTCTGTAATGGCAGCTTCGATCTTAGATTCATCAATATTCATCGTGTCTTTTCGAACATCAACAAACACGATTTTAGCGCCTCGCAGAACAAAAGCATTTGCTGTTGACACAAAGGTATAGCTGGGCATGATCACTTCATCGCCCTCTTTTATATCAAGCAATATCGCACTCAGTTCTAACGCGTGAGTACAAGAAGGTGTTAGCAGTGTTTTCTTTACAGAAAATGCATTTTCAAACCATTGTTGACACTTTTTCGTGTATGGTCCATCACCGCATAACTTATTATTTCCTAGAGCTTGTTTGATGTAGTCAATTTCATTGCCAACAACAGGCGGGTTATTAAACGGAATATTATTCATGATTGGACCTTTACTTATTGAGGCAAAATTGAGATTTATCTATATGGTGTAAGAACTTTATCAGAAGGGTTCTTTTCATTGTGTTCGCGTATACTATGAAAAAACTCTCGATCTTGTTTTAAGAAGTATCGCCCGGAGCCAGTTTGCGGTTTGCCCTTATCTCCGAGAAATACCATTTTCAGCGATTTCGGCAGCTCATGTGCTATTAACTCACACATTCTGTAGTGTAAAATCTTTGGTGTTTCTTCAGGGAAGAGCTTGAGTTTACTTTGTGCCAAGATATTGCCGGCATCCACTTGTTCACTGACATAATGAATCGTAATGCCATAATACTCTTCAATATTAGCCCAGTAATGCATATAAGCCCTTGACCCCTTGTAATCTGGCAAGTAAGAACCATGACAATTGATTAACTTTCCATCTAGTGCATTTATTTCTCTTGCTTTTATTATGTAGGGCCACCCTAGAAGCACCAAGATATAATCATCACAATCAGCAGTGAAAGATTTAACTTCCGATGGGCAAATTGCTTTTCCAGTAACATGGTATTCGATATCCAAGTTATTTGCCGCGGTGACAGCGCAGCCTTCGGAGCACGAAGAGAAAAACATCAGTTGGTAATCACTTTTCAAGCTTTGATGGGTTAGCTCAATAATAAGCTGTGCTTTAAGGGAGTTACCTTCACCGACGAATATAACCTTATTCATACAAACTAGCCTCGAATAACGATATTAATATCAGAAAGTAAGCTATCGAGCTCTGATCCAGCATCCGCAATAGAGGAACCACTAACAACAATATGACCTATTCTGTCGGGACCTACCGCGAACTTGCGCACACTATCAGAAACATCGTAGTCGAGTTGAAATGCCTCAACGTTTTCCTTTGAGCTAACATCAGGCATATCTATACTTTCAATAACGCCAGCCTTATCACTAATTAATAGTCTAGATACATTTGCTTTCCCTGAACCTGAGAAGCTCATGTCTATATCTCTACCTAAACACAAATTAATGATCAGCTCGTACATATCCACGTTGTAAAAGGAAGCTATGTTCTCTGGTATACACGTCGCCCCCATTCTTCCACCAATTTCAATGATATAAGCCTGATCACCAACAACCATAATATCAGAATTAGAAACCGTGCATGTGATATTCAAAGCTTCAACGGCCTTCAATAGCTCAGCTTCAATGTTCTTTTTCACAATATCACTGCATTGCGATGGAATGGCATGACCGATTGGCACGTCGGTTTTCCCACTGAAGTTTATTCTATCGTGAATAATGACTTTCGCATTGCCACTGCGATCGATGATGACTTCAGCCCCCACCTCTTCGCCTTCGAGAAACTCTTCAACAATAATTTCATTGCTTTTACTGATTTCTGTGGCCAATTCATAGGCACTCACCGCCTCATCGACGCTGTATACTTTAGTAATACCCCGACTGCCAGACAGGTTTGGCGCTTTGACCATAACTGGGTATGTGAAGGACTCTAAGGCTTGATGCATGTCAGCTTTTGATTCTATAACAGCAAACTTGGCTGTGTTGACGTTAGCATCCAGTAGCTTTCGCTTCATACTTACTTTGTTCGTACACGCCTTGGCATTTTCATAGCCAATACCACTCAACCCCAAGTGCTCTGCAACGTAGCCAACGGTAGGCACGCCCACATCGCTCCCCGTCGTAACTATACCTGATATACCATGTTGCTTTGCATGCTTTAATACCTCGACCTCATCCTTAATATCACAAAACACACACTCGTCCGCGATCAGTAGCCCTGGATAGTTACCATTAGGAGATACAACTATGGTAGTAAAGTTTAACTCTTTTGCCTTTTTGATAAGAGGAACCTGATAAACACCAGCTCCTAAGATCATTATTTTTTCACTCATCAGAAAATAAACCGTTCAAATTTTTAAGTAACTGTGCTTGGCTATATTCGGTTCTAACAATAGCGACATTTTCTTCAACATTGGGCAGTACTGGGCTGCTTAAAACTTTTTCTTTAGAGTATATTTTAATTCCAAGTTGAGTTAAGTGGTTGTAGCTTGAAGTGCCTTCGCGCATGCATACGACCTTACCCATAGCAAGTAGCTGTATGATATTGCCCATCGCTTGCTGTCTGTTCATATCAAATATAGCAACATCTATCGAAGCTAGAAGTGCATTGTATTCGTCCAGGGGCAACATTTTTCTTAATGCGGTAAACCTGTTACCAAATAACTTCCCCCCCAAAGACTCCACCTCATCTCCATAGGCAGAATCTCCGTAATTGAGAGGACAGATAACTTCAAAGTCAAACGTCACTTGCTCTTTGATGCGACGCAACACCTCAGCATGGTTATTAACGGCGGTAGCCGAATTTCCAACTAAGATTCTAACTTTTGCATTGCTTGACGAAGGATTTGTTGTGACAGCAATTGAATCAGGCTTAACTGTAACACTTGGATAGGTAAACCCCTTATAATGCCGGGCTCGAGTTTGATACCACAGCCTTGCTAACGCAAACTCCCCGTCCATAGAAGTGGCTATGGTTGAAATGTTCTTAATTAGCCTTCTGCGAAAATACTCATAACACCTTTTTGCAATGGAGCGCTTTCTCTCGTTATAAGCATAAAGGTCGTTTCCCCAAAGGATCCAGACAGACTTACTAAGCACGCCTGTCATGAGTGAAAACAGTACAACCAGAATATGGACAAATAAACCATGAAAATAAACCCTGTCGGCCTTCTTGGCATGTTTTACTGTTGCAACGAGCTGTTTGAGGTTTTTTGAGCTGAGTTGAGTCACATTTGCTGGGTAGGTTTTATCCGTCCCCCCCTCAAAAACTAAGAAATGATGCTCTCCTTCCGGAAAAGCATCATTAATCGTTTCAATCACTGCTGGTACAAACTTTTCGCACTTCATTAGATGAAGGTGTTTCATTTATTTGATATTTCCTTCAAATAATCTCCATAAGAGTTCTTACCGTACTTTTCTGCGATGCTTTGTATCTGTTCCTTACTCAGCCACTTGTTGTAAAACGCAATCTCTTCGAGACAGGCAATCTTAAACCCCTGGCGCTTTTCGATTGTTTCAACAAACTGAGCCGCCTCTAGCAGGCTGTCATGCGTACCGGTATCAAGCCAAGCAAACCCTCGCCCTAACAGCTCAACATTGAGTTCACCTTTCTCCAGATACATTTGGTTGAGCGTCGTAATCTCCAGCTCACCTCGGGCAGAAGGCTTAACTTTTTTCGCCATTTCTACAACATTTGAGTCATAGAAATACAATCCAGTGACCGCAAAGTTTGACTTCGCTACACTTGGTTTCTCTTCGATTGAAATCACATTTCGATCTTTATCAAACTCAACAACCCCAAAACGGTTTGGATCCTTCACTTGATATCCAAATACTGTAGCGCCAGTCTGCTGCGACATCGCGGCACTCAACTTTGGCGTAAAGCCCTGACCATAAAAAATATTGTCACCAAGTACCAGGCATACGGGGTCATCCCCAATAAACTCTTCTCCGATGATAAAAGCCTGTGCAAGCCCTTCAGGCTTAGGTTGAACTGCATAACTCAGCGCGATACCGAAACAACTGCCGTCACCTAAAAGACGCTTAAAGCTATCCAGATCTTCTGGTGTTGTAATGATCAATACTTCTTTGATCCCTGCAAGCATTAGTACCGACAGTGGATAATAGATCATTGGCTTGTCATACACAGGCAACAACTGCTTTGATATACCATGAGTGATCGGAAAAAGACGAGAACCCGTTCCGCCAGCCAATATTATACCTTTACGCTTAATCATTTATCTTCAACACCTTTACTTTGTTGATAACTGCCATCAAGCACATGCTGCCACCAGGGTGTGTTGTCTAGATACCACTCAACTGTTTTACGAATGCCAGATTCAAATGTCTCCCTGGGGGTCCATCCCAGTTCTTTCTCAATCTTACTCGCATCTATTGCATAGCGAACATCGTGACCGGGGCGATCCTTTACAAACGTGATAAGATCTTCGTACCTTGCCACATTTTCCGGCTTTTCAGGGGCTAACTCCTCGAGCAGCTGACAGATCACTTTAACAACATCTATGTTCTGTCTTTCGTTGTGGCCACCAATATTGTATGTTTCACCGTCTACGCCATTGAGTAAAACCGTATACAATGCTCTGGCATGATCTTCAACATAGAGCCAATCACGCACTTGAGTACCATCGCCATAGACAGGCAGTGCCTTGCCATGCAGTGCATTTAAAATAACATGTGGGATCAATTTTTCCGGGAAGTGATATGGTCCATAATTGTTACTACAATTAGTCAGTAGAATAGGTAAACCATAAGTCCTTCCCCAAGCTCTGACTAAGTGGTCTGAGCCAGCTTTACTCGCAGAATATGGGCTACTAGGTGCATAAGGGGTCGACTCGGTAAACAAGTCTTCTGTGCCTTCTAAATCACCGTAAACCTCATCGGTAGAAACATGATGAAATTTAAACCTTGATTTCTCTTCTGCTGGCAGCTTATTCCAGTATTGCCTGGCAACTTCCAATAAAGTAAAAGTACCAACCAGATTGGTCTGTATAAACTCAGCTGAGTCATCGATTGAACGGTCTACATGAGACTCAGCAGCCAGGTGCATAATGGCATCTGGCTTAGTCGTCTCAAAGACGCGAGTAAGTGCCTGCCTGTCGCAAATATCAACTCGCTCAAACTGATAACGTTCATTTTTATCGACCGAACTCAATGACTCAAGGTTCCCAGCGTAGGTCAACTTGTCAACATTAACAACGGAGTCATTTGTATTTTCGATGATGTGTCTAATCACCGCAGAACCGATGAATCCGGCTCCGCCTGTCACAATAATCTTCACAGCCAAATTCCTTTTGTATCGATTACAAGCTTACTCTTGTCTATTTCAGTAGACTTAAACTCTTTGTGATCAACTAACAATAAGTGAATGTCGCATGTAGATAAAGCATCCTCCAGATCGACCAGCTCTACCTCTCCTAGCTGCGTCGGCACAGACTCAATATTAGGTTCAACGACAAGAATTTTTCCTGCGTGGACGTCTCTGACCTCTTGTACAATCTGCATTGCCGGACTTTCTCTCAAGTCATCAATGTCTGGTTTGAATGCCAATCCGTAACATCCTATTGTCACTGATTTAGCAGTGCGTTCGGGACGCGATTGTAGAAATTCACCGACAGCTTGGTTAACTTTGTCGACTACCCACAATGGCTTTGAATCATTCACCTTCCTGGCCGTGTGTATTAGTTTCGCAGAGTCCGGTGATTTCGAAATAATAAACCAGGGATCAACGGCAATACAGTGTCCACCTACACCTGGACCTGGCTGTAAAATGTTTACGCGTGGATGACGGTTGGCAAGCTTGATAAGCTCCCAAACATCGACATTTATCTCATCACAAATTAATGACAGTTCATTTGCAAAAGCAATTTGCACATCCCGGCTACTATTTTCTGTCAATTTGGCCATCTCTGCAGTGCGACTATCAGTAATGATGCATTCACCCTCAACAAACGTTTTGTATAGTTTGATGGCCGCAGCTGAGCACTCTGGAGACATACCACCAATTACCCTGTCGTTTTCTACGAGTTCGCGTACAACATGTCCCGGCAAAACACGCTCTGGGCAATATGCGATTTTAATATCTGCTTCACTCCCCACGCTCTGCGGGAAAGTAAGCTCAGGCCTCATCTGGGCTAGCCAAGCAGCCAATTGCTCTGTTGCGCCAACTGGAGAAGTTGACTCTAAAACCACAAGATTGCCTTTTTCAAGCACCGGAGCGATAGACTTGGCTGCCGCTTCAATATATCCAAGATCAGGTTCAGGTATAACTGAGCTACCTGCTTTGAAAGGAGTTGGCACAGCTATCAAGAAAGCGTCTGCAGGCTCAGCTGTGGTTGATGCACGGAAATACCCTTCTGTCACCGATGCATGAACCAAGATATCTAGCTCAGGTTCAACAATGTGGATCTCACCGCGATTAATAATATCTACTGCCTTCTTATTGACATCCACACCGATTACTTTTTTTCTTTTTGATGCGAACATTGCGGCTGTGGGCAAACCAATATAGCCCAACCCGATGACAGAAACAGTTTCAAACGACATACTGACTCCTAACTTAGATTTTCTTTAAAGTTGCTAATACATCACAAATCTGCTTACTAGCTGTACCATCACCATAGGGGTTATGCGCTAAGCTCATTTCTTTGTATGCATCAGAATCATTGAGTAACTTGGAAACTGCGTCGGTAATTCTATTAAAGTCGGTACCTACCAGCTCAACAGTGCCTGCTTCAACAGCTTCAGGTCTCTCAGTCGTATCCCTCATAACTAACACGGGTTTGCCCAGGCTTGGCGCTTCTTCTTGAATTCCTCCTGAATCCGTTAGTATCAAATACGCTTCATTCATTAGGTAAACAAAAGGTAAGTATTCCTGAGGTTCAATCAAGTGAACATTGTCCAGACCATTTAGAGTTCTATTGACTGGTTCCTGAACACTTGGGTTCAAATGCACCGGGTAGACGATTTGAACATCTGGATACTCAGTAGCAATAGCCGCTAAAGCTCTGCAAATACTTTCAAAGCCCAAACCAAAATTCTCGCGCCTATGTCCTGTGACAAGAATCAACTTTTTTGTTTTATCTAAAAATGGGAACTTACCACCAAGCTCTTCTTGAAGTGAAAGATCTGTATCGATTTTTTGCTTCACATCTAATAAGGTATCGATAACTGTGTTGCCCGTTACATAAACACTATCTGCAGGATAGCTTTCATCTAAAAGATTCTTTTTCGCTTTGCTAGTCGGCGCAAAATGCAAATGAGTAAGGCAGCCAGTAAGACGACGGTTCGCTTCTTCAGGCCATGGCGAATAGATATCACCAGTCCGTAAACCAGCCTCAACATGCGCGACCGGGATTTGTTCATAATAGGCAGCTAAGCTAGCCGAAAAAGTAGTTGCGGTATCACCGTGTACAGCAACAATATCGGGACGAAACTCTTTTAAAACGGGTGTAAGCTCAAGAAGAATTCTGGATGTCAGTTCTGGCAAGGTTTGTCCTGCCTGCATCAAGTCTAAGTCAAAGTCGGGGGTAATTTGGAATAACCCCAATACTTGATCGAGCATTTCTCTGTGCTGTGCAGTGACACATACTTTGGACTCAAACCGAGGATTCTGCTCCAAAGCACTTACAAGAGGAGCCATTTTTATTGCTTCGGGCCGAGTGCCAAATATAGTTAAAATCTTAATTGCCATAATACCTTGCTAAAAAAATCGGTGAGAAGATCACTTGCGTCTCAGCCAGCTCAATATACGCCACACGTGCGCTAAAGCATAATTGTAGACTAAAAACATACCTATGAAAATCGAAAACATTAACCACTCAGATGTATTTCTAAGCTCTAAAAAACCACCTAGAAATGCAATAAATGCTGCCGCTAGAGAGATTATAATTAATGCTCTACGCCGACTATATCCGGCTCTTTCAAAGATATGATGCAAGTGGTCTCTATCTGCTTTAAAAGGCGAAGTTCCTTTCTTAATTCTCCGATACATTATCGCTACCATATCCATTAACGGAATAGCGATAATATAAAGAGCTGTGACTGGTCTAAAAGATTTAGATTCTTGTTCGATACCAATAACCAGTAACCAAATTATTGTAAATCCAATCAACATACTACCAGCGTCGCCCATAAAAACTTTATTCATTGATTTGCTGGGCCAGCGAAGGTTGAACATTAAGAACGCAGCTATTGAAGCGACAAAAAGAATAGCTAATAAAAACCATTCACTCCCGGAAATCCAAAGCAATGTGCCCAGCGCGAGAAAAGACACAAGGCTCAACGCACCTGCCAATCCATCAATACCATCTACCATATTAAACGCATTAATCGTACCAATGACACCCAACACAGTAATTACAACACCAAAGTAACCAAGCTTAAATTCGAAAAAACCTAATATAGATCCAAATGAACTTAAATGATTACCGGTTCCAAAAATCATAAAAACAGCAATCGCTAGCTGAACTATAATTCTAACCCTTACAGAAAGGTCATATTTATCATCTAATACCCCTAGCAAAAGAATAAATGATGCTGAAATAATATATACACTAAAATAGACGCTATATTCTAAAAACAGCATCGATGACATTAAAACACCAAAGTATATTGCAACACCGCCTATCAGCGGAATATGACCGTCATGATGTTTTCTTGAGTTGGGGACGTCAACAAGCCCAGTTCTAATGGCAAATGGCTTAGTAATATAAATCGCCATGACGCAAAATATAAATGACGATATTAAAGGAGCCAGATAAAACATTTAACCTCCATAGCTGACAGCACAATTGACACAGCTTACTAACCAGATTTCATTAACACGAAACTGGTCACTAGGCAAACTCACTTCTTCCTTTAAAAGCAGAAACAGATACAACCGTAAACATCCCTAACAATAATCCGATAAAGGCTCCCAAAATGCATAGCATTGCTCTTTTAGGACCTTCTTTTCTCTCTGGCATTATCGCAGGATCGATCGTGGTAAAAACATACTCATCTCGCACTTCGGCAAGCATGATTGTTTTAGTTTCATCTTCCATTAATTTATATAGGATAGCTCTGAGACTAGTAATATCATCTGTCTTTAGTTGCTTATTGAGAAAATGTAAGCTTCTCTTAGCTTCAGTTACATCTCGCTCTTTCATTGTCATGTTTATTTCAGAAATGATTAAATTGACCCAGTCCCTTGCTAAGACAGGCGAGTTATGCTCGATAGCAATACTAACCAAACCAGTTTTCTTTATAAGTTGAACATCGAGCATCTCGAGAAATGCTTCAAATGCTTCTTGCTGTGAAGGTTTAGGAGTACGTGGTAAGTCCACCTCTCTGACCCACAATTTCTTTTCTACATCATAAATATCGGGATCATAAGAAAGCTTTTTTTGAACGGGATCCCATGATTTCGCAGCCATAATATCGACCAATAAATCATGCTTTTCGATAAACTCACTAATAAATTTGCGAGACTGTAAAATCTCAATCGCAAGGCTAGTCTTGTCTATACCACCACCAGTGTTCAGCTCAATCCCAGCGACAGAAGCTAACCCTCCTAATTGAGAGGCTAGTCCACTGTCATCCTGAGAGCTAACAGGAGCAAGCAAAGCTTCTGACTTATATACGTCATGCATTTTAAAAGCTATCACAGCAAATATGCACAAAAACACAAATGAAAACAGCAGGACGACTATCTTGCCTTTCCATATTGAGATACATATTTCTCTTAAGTCTAGCTCTCCAGGCAAATCAGATATTTCAAAGGCTCTTTTACTGGACACTGTTCGTTCTCACTTTAAATACCAATAGTTGTTACCAACCAGATTCTAATTACTCGCACTTTTTACAATTTAAAATTACAAAAATGTTATCTACAAATAGACTTAAAAAGTATGGTTAAGCCTCTATAGCCGTGCTATCGCAGCAACACCAACACCTAACTGATAGAATATTTGCGTAGCTGTACTCCAGAGCGTCAAATTGTCCAAATGTGACGAATCCATAGGAACAACGATTGTGTCGCCAGCCTCAAGCTCTGTGTCATGGTTAATAGCGAACCAAGAGTTTCTGTTCGGTATAAATACGGCGCCATTGGCTTTGATAACATATATTTTTTCGGCATCTGCACGATCTCTCAGTCCCCCACTTAGGGTGATGTACTCTTCAATCGAAGTGCCCGATTTAAATAAATGAGAGGAACTGTAGTTCACCTCACCTATTATTGAAATAGACTCTCGCTTCCCTGGTACATAAAGTGCATCACCATCTTGCAAAACAAGAGAGTCCGCTTGCGAAACGATATTTGGTAGATCAATTATCAGCCTTCCCAATGCTTTAACATTCGCAAGGTCTTTTAGTAACCGGTTAGCATCGCTGTAACTAAGAGAAGAGTTGGCTCCAATCGACTTCTGAAAACTCTTGGCTGCAATATCCTTACGCAACTCATCAGACAGTCTTGCTAGCTGCTTGCGCTCTTGCTCCTTTATCGCTTCTCGAGTAAACACTGCCGCTCTGGGTTCTGCATACTCGGTTAATCCGCCAGCACGATTCAGAAGGCTATACAGTGTCTCTCCACGCTTTACAATATATTCCCCTGGGAAAGTAACTTCCCCCTTTAACGTAACGCGATAACTAACCTGCCAATTTGGCTTCATCAATACATTCAGTACATCACGACTATTAATCGAACTCTCTATGCCTTCGGAGGTCAAAGGAACTTTGATATGCGCAACTTGTCCATCCCCTTGTTCACGGGTAATTTCAGCGAACTCAGTGTATGCAGACTCCAGCAAACCTCCAGCTGCGGAAATTGCGTCACTCGCTTTCATATCCTTTGATATTGGATATATACCTGGAAAACGAACTTGCCCCAAAACTTCGATGATCTGACTCTCAGATGAGGAAGATGACTGATATTCAAGCTGAGCAAGCACAGGCGCAAGTAACGTCTCTCGACCGAAAACCGTTGGTACATAGATGTTTTCGTTGATTTCTTGGTTTTCTGTGTCTTCTTCTAGCTCGACCTCTTTATCTTTTTCTGTCTCTTTGTTGTTCTCTGTCGACTTGTTCTGAGTGTCTTTTTCTTCCTGTTGAAAAGATACTTTATTTTCAAATTGGCGTCGTTTATACAGGTGCCAAAGCTTTACGCTTTTCTGTAACTCTTGTTCTTGAGCTGACATCGCCAAATTTTTCAGCGCACTTTCTTCTTGTTCCTGTGAGTTAAACCGGCTAAAGATAAAAACTTCGTCATTTTTTTGTAATGGAATGCCTTTAGAGTTCAGTGCTTCAGACAGGGAAAATTGCAGCACTTCAATTTTCCCTAACTCTTCACTTTCTCTGACAATGATTGAGTAGCCCAAATCAGCTTGTGGAAGTAGATCAGTTCTCGGGTCTTCTATATAGGACTTTAACGTGGCACCTTCAAACCATTGATAGTTACCAGGTCTCGCAACGGCACCGATCAAAGAGACCGAATCGACAACATCATCATTGACAGCCTGAACTTTTATTTCATCTCCACCCTGAGGGATGTAATCAACCTCGCTCTCGCTAAAATTGACTGAGATGACGGACTTTACAGCATTATTCAGAACTCGATTGACCTGTACACGCTGCAAAAATGCCCCTTCTTTGAACCCACCAAACATTTGAGTCAAAGATTCGGCAGTGTCCCCTTCTTTTAATTCAAAAATAGCAGGTCGCTTTACCTGGCCTCCGACTTTCACTTGTGGCCCAACAGAAGGAATAAACACCACGTCCCCAGATTGTAGCGTTATGTCATCGCTACTATCCCCTTTAAGAAGAAGATCATACAAGTCCATAACGGCGATAGTATTCCCCTGCCTTTTCACCTCAATGTTGCGTAATGAGGCTATTTTGGTAACGCCACCGGTTGAGAATAGAGCATTAGTCACGCTTGACAAAGGTGAGAGTGTGTAAGTGCCGGGGCGATAAGCTTCACCCACTATCAATACCTGAATACTTCTCAGCTCGGCCATAGATACAAATGCACTAAGACCAATGGCCTCATTTTTCACTTTTTCAGCAATAACTTGTTTTAACTCTGCGTAGGTCAAACCGACTACACTAACAGGCCTAAATTCAGGTATGTTCAGGCGGCCTTCACGATCGACCATGACCATGTGTGTCGCCGACTCCTTACCATACAAATTAATCGTTACCGTATCACCACTGGCTATAACATAGTCATTGGGTACAAGTTGTAACTCTGTAGGTGCAAAGCTGGTTGGCTCACCAGAAAATAACTCATAACCGAAAGGCTCCAGCTCCTCAACTATTGGCTCCAAAGGATCACGGGGTGCTTTATCATCCTCATCAGGCTGTCTCGGAAAAACACTCGGAGTACTAGAGTTTTGCATTTGAGTTGGATTATTTAACCCCCCACCAGAAACGTCAGATAGATTGATACCGTATTGCTTTGCCAGCGCCTGTTGTTGGCTTTTTGGCAATTTCTTAAACTGTTCTATTTGTTGTGCAGTAGGTGTAAAAGCTATTGAAACCGCACTAAACATCAGCAAAATTGCCGCAAAAATACGTTTGAAAGACATCCGGTTTTGTATCCTGTTTCACGATAGGCCAAAAAGATTGCGTATTTTACATAAAAGTATTGCTATAAAAAAAGGGCTTATCGCCCTTTTTTTGATATATCTTTGGTTAATTATGTTAAAAGCTGTAAACTAAGGTCAAAGAAGTTTCTGTATCCGTACTTTCCTTGCCCTCATCAACAGTTGAGTTATGGGTAATATTGTACGCCACCTTCATTTGTAAGGAGCCATTGATCTTGGTCAGTAATGCAGATTCAGAGGTGGTTTTAGTATTGGTATCACCATACTCCATCCCCACAACCTGAGTGAATCTTGCGTTATCCGATACCTGCCACTCAAAGTCAACTTTGGCAACACCAATGACCTCATTATCTGTTGTTCCTGCAAGTGGATTGCCATTCTCATCCAGTTCTGTACTGTCATCCTGATATTCAAAGCGCTTCACACCGGGGCCAATTTCCGCATCTAAGTACATAGTGTCAAGGTTAAGTAAACGCAAGCCGTAACCCACAGAAACGACTGTTTCACTACGATAGGCACCAAAGTAGTCCGAGTCGTAAGAACCAAAAATAAACAAGTGACTGTGATCTTCGTTAAGCTTGTAATTTCCCTGCATTGAAACAGAATACTTCTCGTTGGTGCGCTCGCTTACGCGCTCACCATCGTCATTTTCAATTTCATCTTCCTTATATATCCCGCTCAGCTTATATTCATTGCGCCAGTTTTTAAGGTTATGCTTCGCCTTAAGTGCCCCTTTAAGTGTCGTGGTTTCGGTATTACCACTGGTGATAATAGCTCCCACTTCACTGGTAACATCCCAGGTTTTTTGCTTTTTGGGCTTCTTTGCAGAAGCTTCTTGTGCAGCTACATTCGAGCTAACAGCTGCCAATACGCACAGAGATAAAAGTTTTAATTTCATTGCCTATAAACCTGTCATTAATTAGTCTTTGTGAAGGTGAACATCCATTTGCGGGAATGGAATTTCGATATTAGCATCGTCTAATGCTAATTTTATATTCTCAACCAGGTCAAAGTAAGTGGGCCAGTAGTCTGATGTTGCAACCCAGGGGCGAACAACAAAATTGACACTTGAGTCTGCCATTTCCAATACGGCAACCGTATATGCTGGCTCTTTAAGGATCCGTGCTTCTTTGTCCAGCACGGATTTTAACACATTTTTTGCCTCTCGGAGATCCGCTTCATAGCTCACGCCAATAACCAAATCGATACGACGTGTTTTTTCGCGGGAGTAGTTAACGATGGCGCCCGACATAATCGCAGAGTTAGGCATAATAATAACTTTGTTGTCCGGCGTTCTTAATTCGGTCGAAAAGATCTCAATGCGTTGCACACTGCCCGCTTTTCCTCCAGCCTCAATATAGTCGCCGGACTTAAAGGGACGCAGAATAATGATCAGGACGCCTGAGGCGAAGTTCGATAAGGAGCCTTGTAAGGCCAGGCCGATTGCCAAACCGGCGGCACCCAGAATAGCCACAAAGGAGGTTGTTTCTATGCCAACCTGAGACAGTGCCATCAACAGCGTCGCTGCAAACACTATGCTGTAAGCAATGTTACCGACAAACGCGCCAACCGCCTTATCCACTTTGCGTTTACTAAACGCTTTTTCTGTCAGATTTGCTGCAAGCTTTGCCAGTTTCATACCAATGAAGAATATGACCAGGGCCAGCAGTCCCTGAAAAAGGTGGTGTATGATAAGAGATGAGTTATCATCGACCCAATGAACAATCGTTTCCATAGTGACTCCTGTAAGCACTTGAGTGAGATAGCGGGGCGATTTTACCCAGCCAGTATGAATATTAGCTGTACAAGTCGGGGATACTCAACGAACTTCTTTGAGATTTTTTTAATTTAACCCTTTGCAAAGCCCACGTTTTTATGTATTATGCGCGCCACACCAGCAAAGGTGTTCTTATCTTTTGTGGCGGCTGTAGCTCAGTTGGTAGAGCCCCGGATTGTGATTCCGGTTGTCGCGAGTTCAAGCCTCGTCAGTCGCCCCACTTTTTAATCCAAACCTCATCGATTATATCTCACAGGTCAATACATTGATATCAATGGTGTTGTTCATTCCGAGTAGATTTTCCTGATTTTGATAAGCTCGCTATTTATTTGGTGCTACTGTAAGACATCATTCGTTGAAAGTATCGATACTGTTTAGTGCAAACCCGTTGCACTTCGGCTATCTTTTGCAGCCTTTTTCTTCTACTCAGAGTTCACTGGCAACAATCATTAACTTTTTTATTTATGAATTCAAGCTGTTAAAATTTATAAAAAATTCGATTATTTAATGCTGTCAATATATCGCTGTCATTGCAATCAGTGTATTGAAAAGCTCTCCATATACTGTAAGAGAATTGGGCTGGTTTCTTAATACGGCGAAAGCACAATTGAAAGGTTTTGCAGATAAAGGAGTGACATAAAAAATGCCACCTTTCGGTGGCATTACACACGGGATTATTTCTACTTTACAGATAGAAATTCTGTTCGCTATTTCCAGCTTCTCATCTTGTGACCTTTTAAGGCATAGAAAAGAATAAACAGATAGCTGGGTAGCATTAAACTGTACGCACCCTGAGCACCAAGCCCAGCAACATTGCCAACACCAATCAACAGAGGACCTAGTGCACCGCCGGCTATTCCCATGATTAACAGGCCTGATGCAGTGCCCGTTAAACGTCCTAAACCATCAAGCGCGAGAGGCCAAATTGCTGGCCAAACCATAGCATTAGCAAAGCCTAACAGCGCAATACACAAGAGTGGATCTGGTAACTGAGGACCACCAAAGGGTACAAGCAAAATATTTGCCAAGGCTGTCGAATCATTGTCCCCTAAAACTACAGCAAAAACGGTAACAATACCAGCGATTGCAGACATGACGAGTGCATTTTGTTGTGACATAAAACGTGGGATCAATGCAATGCCAATTGCATAACCAATCAGCATACAACCCATAGTATAAGAAGTCATGACAGAATAATCGGCAATACCAAGCTGCAATGCATAAGAACCAATGGTATCAGCGGCGATCACCTCTACGGCAACATACAGTGCAATACCGACAACCCCTAGTGCGAGGTGAGGATGACTCAAAGCCTCCTTAACTTCACCTTTACTGGTTTGCCCTTCTTCTTCAAAAACCAGATCAGGCAAAGGAGAAAACTTAGCGAATGCAGCAAACAAGAAAATCAGACCAGCAATAGCCAGGTAGGGTGCGATAAGGCTATTCGCCATCATATCTTTTTGAGCCTGGCTGAGTGATTCACCTTCGTTCACCACACCACTGACAACCACTGCAGCAAATACTATGGGCACTATTACGCCAGCAGACTTATTCAGCAAGCCCATAATACAGACACGGACCGCAGCCGATCGCTCAGATCCCATTTTAACAACGTATGGGTTTACAGCGGTCTGAAGGACAGTCTGTCCGACCCCTATCATGAGCTGTGCAAACAAGAAGATCTCTATCATCTGCATTTTAGCTGCCGGAATATACATCAATGCGGAAAACGCCATGACAGCACACCCTATCGCCATGCCATTTTTGTATCCAACTCGTTTTATTAGCATGGCTGAGGGAATACCTGCAACCGTCACTGCGATGTAAAATGAGGAAATAATGAAAGAGGCCTGTAGCGGACTCAGTTCCAGCATTTGCTGAAGAAACGGCGTGATGGCGCCATTTAACCAGGTGATACAACCCAATATAAAGAACATTGAGCCAGCAAGTGTCATTGGTAACCAGACACTTTGCTTTTCGAGGTCATCTTTTTCCACTGTCGCTTCCATAAAACTCTTCTTGTTGCTAATTAAGATTAATACAGGTCGGATTAAAACGAATTAAAAGTAATCCGGATTATTATATTCTGTGCTATCTGCCTTTATGAACGCATCCTCAAACCGGCGGTTCAACTATCTAAAACCAAAATGACAGCGCTGACATTTAACTTTACGTTAAAATTTGGCCTTTTTCTAGTTAGTTTTGTAATCAAATGTCTTCAACCTGGGGAAAGCGATATGCCTTCCCCGAGATGACGTAGCCGGGTGATTAGTCTAACCCTGTGGTGCGGCTAAACTTTTTATCGCCTAAACGGGTACGTAATAATACGCTACCGGATTGACTTACACTCATCGGAGCTGTGTAAATTTGCCAACTCTTGCCATTATCAAGGCTCACTTCAATGGTTAAGTACGGGAATGCACTGTTCGCATGAAGCTGGCCATTAATCACTTTACCGCCCGGCACGGGGAGGTTCACATTGACACCGGCTTTATCCAGCTTAGCCAGCTCTTTTAGTGCCAGAGCACCGGAGAATCTGTGCCAGTCCTGCGCAAAGCGCTTATTATCCAGGCGCTCCCCTTCCCAGCCGGCTTTATGCCAGGCACGCTCTGCCATCGCAAGCAAGCGTGGAAAGACCATCGCCTGCATCTGGTCTTCAGTGCGAATGGTTTCACTCCAGACCTGCCCCTGAATACCTAGAATATTTTCCGGCTTTTCAAGCTCTGGTAGCGGACGCCCAACCAGGGCCTCTAAGTTTTCAATGACCTCCCCACTGCGGGTAAAATCGGCGTTGGCATAGACATCATCGGGCATGTAACTGAAAGTCTTCTTGCTGTCCGTGTAGCGGGCTGCCCAATAGTAACCTCGCTCAGCCGGATGTGGCTCATAAGGATGATCAAAGTATAAGTGCGTGCCATGGGACAACACCACCTGATAGCCATCATTGGCCAGACGATGCGCCCTGTCAGCCACGCCCCACTCCCAGATATTGTCCCATACGTTGGCTGTAAAAACGTCATTTGGAAATGCATCGCGGTTAAACGGATTGACCTTGTCATACATCAGACCATCTTCCCAGGCGCCCGGCGCAATTCCTCGTTTTGCCAGCAAAGTGGCGACTCGCTGTGTAAAATAGGGCTTGAGGTCGGTTGGACCAGTAATGCCATTGTTAGGATCGGCAAATAATGCCTGACACACAGGCGAATCTACCCAGGAGCCAGCCCCAACTTCGTCACCACCAAAATGCAGATTCGTCAGGCGCGTGCCGGCTTCACGATACATACCTTGCAACTCATAGGTGACCTTTTCAATGAATGCATAAGTCGAGTCCTGACAGACATTCATAGAGTTATCGGTATAATTCTGTACTGTGATGTACTGTGAGGTGTCTTGAGGGTCGCTGAGCAGATAAGCTTTTGCCTGCTCCGGTTTGCCCGCTTCCATCAGAGTATGATAGCGCGCTTCCATTGCCTTAATCGATGCACGAGCATGGCCCGGACCTTCAATCTCAGGAATAATCTGAACATGGCGCGCCTTGGCAAACTTGAGTAATTCAACAAACTCATCCCGGGTCAGATAACCATTGCCAGAACCCGATTTATGCGGACCGGTGCCAAGCTGAGTCAGTAAACACTCACGCTCCTGCAAATCAAAGCAGCGATGAGCGCCAATCTCCGTCAGTTCAGGCAAGCCTGGGATCTCAAGTCGCCAGCCTTCATCTTCAGAAAAGTGCCAGTGAAACTTGTTCAGTTTGTAACGGCCCATCTGCTCGACCAATTTGAACAGCGCCTCTTTACCATGATAGTTACGGCCGTTGTCATAGTGCATGCCACGCCAGCCAAAACGCGGGGCATCTTTAATCTCAACATTAGGCACCTGGATCTGACCTTGTTGGTCGGCTGGGAATAGCGCGAGCAAACTCTGAATGCCGTAAAACACACCCGCATTGTCATGGCCGGTGATCACAATTTTGTCGTCGTCTACTTCCAGCTGATAGCCCTCACTGCCCAGGTCGGCCTGCTCCTCCACTTGTAAATAGATGGTTTTGGTTTTACCGGCACTAATATGATCCGGCTGTGCTTCCAATGTCAGGCCATAATCAGCCAGATCTTCCTGAAATACCGCGACTTCACTTTTGAGTCTGCCCGCAAAACGGATCTGCCACTGACTGGACAAATCAGCATAACCGCGGTTGAAATCAACATCCATCGGCTTCGGGATAATGCGTTTCAGTGCATCTTCGCGTGACAGCTTGCCGGTCTGCTGGTTTTGTTCATAACGCCATGCCGCGGTTGCACGGGGTGATAAGTCTTTTGGCTCGGCGTGCCGATCCAGTTGGTTATCGCGAACAATCGGCGCGACAAAATCCAACATGTTTTCGCTGTCTGTATTGGTAAACACAGCAGGCTGTTTATCACCACTGACCATAAAAGCCCGCGGCATAAAATCAGTATAAGCGGCTATCCAGGCAGCGGCCTCATAGGGAATAGTCAAGCTTTCGCCCGGCTTTAACCCGGCAAACGCTTTGGTAGGCACTAACCGGTGTAAGTCGCCATTTACATGCTCAAACTTCAGCCCACTGGCCTGCTCAGTCGCGACCTTCCGGATGGAATGAAAGTAGATCTGCCAGTCGCTTTCACCAGCAGGTAACGCTATCTTTGAGTTGTTTTGTAAGGTGATAGAAGCCAGAAAGCTGCTGCTGCCATTATGATAATTGCTTTCGATTGCAAATGTAAAAGTGGTATTGTCAGTAAAGGCTTGCAGTTGCGAATTATCCCAGGTGGCTTTAGCCATCATCGGGACTAAAAGCGTGGCCGCGATGGCCCGGGTGAGCAGTTTTTTCTGTATTTTCATTCCGGCTCCTTAACCTGCGCTGAGCGCAAACTTCAAATTGTTGTAAATACCATCATATAGAAGAAAAAATGACAGCGCTATCAATTTTTCCTTACAAGATCTATATCGTCTTTTTCCTCAGAGAGTTAATACAAAAAAGCCGCCAAAAATTGGCGGCCATAATAGCAGTAAACACTTACCAGATTTTGACCCGCTCTTGCGGTTTAAGATACATTTTGTCACCTTCTTTGACATCAAACGCATCATAAAACGCAGGCATATTGGGCAACACGCCAATAACACGATAGTGGCTGGGTGAGTGCGAGTCGGTCATCAATCGATTACGCAACTCTTCATCTCGATAGTTGCGACGCCAGATCTGCGCCCATCCCATAAAGAAGCGCTGCTCACCGGTGTAACCATCAATCACCGGAGCCGGCTTACCTTGCAAAGATAGCTGATACGCTTTTAACGCCACACTTAGACCACCAAGGTCACCAATGTTTTCGCCTAATGTCAGCTCGCCGTTTACACTTACATCTTCAAAAGGCTGGTACTGGTTATACTGCTCAACCAGCTTTTGGCTGCGCGCCTGAAACTGAGCCAAATCTTGCTCACTCCACCAGTTGCGTAAGTTGCCATCACCATCATACTTAGCGCCCTGATCGTCAAACCCATGACCTAGTTCATGACCAATGACAGCTCCAATTGCACCATAGTTAACGGCATCATCGGCTTCCAGGTTAAAGAAAGGCGGCTGCAGGATGGCAGCAGGGAAGACAATTTCGTTATTAACCGGGTTGTAGTAAGCGTTAACGGTTTGCGGTGTCATAAACCATTCGCTACGGTCAACTGGCTTGTCAACTTTACTCACCATATCCTGATAAGCCCACTGATTGTAGCGCACATAGTTGCCGACCAGGTCGTCGGCACTGATCTCTAACCCTGAATAGTCTCGCCACTTGTCCGGATAACCAATCTTAGGTGTAAACTTGCTGAGTTTAACCTTCGCGGCCTGCTTGGTTTGTTCACTCATCCATTCCAGTTCATTGATTGACTGTTCAAAACCTTTAATCAAGTTGTCGACCAGCTCACCCATACGGGCTTTGGCTTCCGGCGGAAAATACTCTTTTACATAGATCTTACCCAGCAACTCGCCCAGTACATCATTGCTGGCATTTACGGCCTTCTTCCATACCGGTGCCTGCTCTTCAAGCCCTCGCAGTGTTTTGCCATAGAAGTTAAACTTCAGGTCAACCGCTGTTTTGTGCAGCAGCTGTGCATAATCACTGGCAAAGTGAAAGGTCAGATAATCGCGCCAAGCAGCCACATCTGTTTTACCGATTAGGTCTGATAACCCTTCCAGATAGCTAGGCTGAGTCACGACTAGCTCATTGGTAGTCAGGCCAAACGCTTTCAAATAAGCCGCCATGTCGAAATGTGGCAACTGTGCATTGAGCGTATCAACCTGAAATTTGTTGTAGGTTTTATCCGCATCCCGACTTTCAACCCGTGACCACTGTATTTCTGCCATCGCGGTTTCAAGTGCCATGATATGCTTCGCTGCCTGCTCAGCACGAGGCTGATCATAGCCCATCACCTGCAACAGGCGTTCAATGTATTGGCTGTATTGCGCACGAATTTGTGTAAACTTTTCCGTATCCTGAAGGTAAAAGTCTCGGTCCGGCAAGCCTAAACCCGATTGCCACAAATAGAGCGTATTCATTGTGGAGTTTTTGGCATCATTATTTGCATACCAGCTTAAAGGCGTCGTGCCGCCCTGAGATAAGGCACGAGCAAATAAAACTGGCAGCTCAGATTTACTCTGTAATGCCTGAAAAGGGGCAAGGTAAGATTGCAGAGGTGAAGTACCTAACTCTTCGCGTGCCAATTCATCGGTGTAGCTGCGATAGAAATCGCCAAGCTTGGCTTCGTCTGAGCCAGGCTTCGCCTGATCGTTACTGGCTGCCTGCTCCAGCGTTTTACGCAATGCTTTTTGTGATGCATCATACAGTTCAGTGAATGAGCCATAATTTGACTTGTCTGCAGGTATTTCGGTACGCGCTAACCATTTGCCATTCACATGGTAGTAGAAATCATCCTGTGCCCGTACGGTACTATCTATATTGTCTAGTGCGACCCCTGAGTTCAGCGTACTCTCTGCTTGCATCACTTCGGCTTGTGCGTCAGTTTTCACCTGCTCGCTACACCCAGTCAGACCCAGTGCCAGCGCAACCGCTGCGGCAGTGACTGCTATTTTTTTCATTTTTATCATCCTTACTATTAATTTTGCTCAACGCCCGTTGCTACTGATGCGCACTATACTGTTGCGCCAGTGCGTCCAGAATAGCCACATTGGCTGCGGGAAACGCCAGTTGCTTTAACTCACCCCAGCTCACCCACTGGCTGGGTTGCCCTTCCAGCCCTGTCGCTTGTCCCGAAAAATCTTCGACCTTATGTACTTCCAGTTTAACCTGTTTGTCGCCATAGTCATGCTCAATTGTCAGTAAATGTTCAGAACCGTGGACGTCAATACCAATCTCTTCTTTCAACTCTCTGGCCAATGCCTGAGTCACGCTTTCCTGCGATTCAATTTTGCCACCAGGAAACTCCCACAGGCCACCCTGATGCTGCTCTTTGGCCCGTTTACATACAAAAAACTGCGCATCCCGAATGATGACACCCACAGCTACATTCACCACTTTTTTAGTCATATCTAACTCTAATAATCTGTTTTTCTGAGATAAAAAAAGCGACACAAGGTCGCTTTTTCTCAATGTCGCTGAAAACTTAAGAGAGTTTACCGCAACATTGTTTATACTTTTTGCCTGATTTACACGGGCACGGCTCGTTGCGCCCTACCTTAGGTTCAGTGCGTGCCGCGACCGCTGCACCCTGAGGCGCTTCTCCACCGACTGGCGCTGACTCTTCATGCTGATACTGGCGCGGTGCCTGCTCGCTGCGACGATGTTGCTCTTCTACTTTTTCAACATCTTCTTCAGCACGTACCTGCACTTTGCTCAACACACCAACAACGTCCACTTTAAGGTTTTCAAGCATTTCCGAGAACAACTCAAACGACTCGCGCTTGTATTCCTGTTTCGGATTTTTCTGTGCATAACCACGCAGGTGAATACCCTGACGTAAGTGATCCATCGCAGCAAGGTGATCTTTCCAGTGCTGATCCAGACTTTGCAGCATGACAGCCTTTTCGAACTGACGCAGTACCTGAGCACCCACCATCTCTTCTTTTTGCTTGTATGCGGCTTCAATCTCCTCACCGATACGCTCACGCAAACGCTCTTCGTATAGTTTATTGTCTTCCTCAAGCCATTTGGCAATCGGTAATTCAACCATAAAGTCGTTCTTCAGCCGCTCTTCCAGGCCAGGGATATCCCACATTTCAGCCAGGCTCTGTGGCGGAATGTATTGATCAACCGCACTATTAATTACATCACCACGGATAGCAGAAATAGTTTCAGAAATGTCGCCTTCTTCCAGCAGCTCGTTACGCTGCTCATATACCACGCGACGCTGGTCGTTGGCTACATCATCATATTCAAGCAGTTGCTTACGAATATCAAAGTTACGTGCTTCTACTTTACGCTGTGCATTCTCAATCGCACGGTTAACCCACGGGTGTTCAATCGCTTCACCGCGTTGCATACCAAGCTTACGCATCATGTTAGTCATGCGTTCGCCCGCGAAGATACGCATGAGCGCGTCGTCCATTGACAGATAGAAACGGCTCGAACCCGCATCACCCTGACGGCCAGAACGACCACGTAGCTGGTTATCGATACGACGAGACTCATGACGTTCAGTACCGATAATGTGCAGACCCCCAGCTTCCAATACATCATCGTGACGTTTCTGCCACTGTGCCTTGATGTCATCAATTTGGGCATCGCTTGGGTTGTCGAGTTTAGACACATCATTCTGCCAGTTACCACCCAGCATGATGTCCGTACCACGACCCGCCATATTGGTTGCAATCGTGACTTTGCCGGGTAAACCAGCATCTGCAATGATATCCGCTTCCTGAGCGTGGAATTTCGCATTCAGTACGTTGTGTTCAATCTTTTCCTTACGCAGGAAGTGCGACAAATACTCAGAGCTTTCGATTGAAATCGTACCGACCAGTACAGGCTGACCGCGTTTCTGACAGTCGCGGATATCGGCCAGAATGGCTTCAAACTTCTCGTCCTGAGTCAGATAGACGAGATCAGCACGATCATCACGGATCATCGGCTTGTTGGTCGGGATAACCACGGTATCCAGTCCGTAGATTGACTGGAATTCAAACGCTTCTGTATCGGCAGTACCTGTCATCCCGGCCAGTTTGTCGTACAAACGGAAGTAGTTCTGGAACGTAATGGAGGCCAGCGTCTGGTTTTCGTTTTGAATACGAACATTCTCTTTGGCTTCCACCGCCTGGTGCAGGCCTTCTGACCAGCGACGCCCTTCCATAGTACGACCCGTGTGCTCATCAACAATGATGACTTCATTGTCTTTTACAACATAGTCAACGTCTTTCTGATATAGCTTGTGTGCACGCAGCGCCGCATAAACATGGCTCAGCAGGGTAATATTACCCGCAGAGTAAAGCGAATCGCCTTCTTCAATCAGGCCATTTTTAACCAGTAATTCTTCCACTTTAACCTGACCACGCTCGGTCAGGTGAACCTGTTTGCTCTTTTCGTCGAGCGTGAAATCACCATCGCCTTCAACCCCTTCTTCATCTTCCTTCTCCTGCAGGATCAGCTCAGGTACGATGGTGTTGATCTTAGTGTATAGCTCAGAGCTGTCTTCTGCCGGACCGGAAATAATCAACGGTGTACGGGCTTCATCGATCAGGATTGAGTCAACTTCATCCACGACAGCATAATGCAGTGGACGCTGAACACGCTCTTCAATGCTGAACGCCATGTTGTCGCGCAAATAGTCAAACCCGAATTCGTTGTTGGTACCATAAGTGATGTCGGCTGCGTAGGCTCCTTTTTTCTGAGCTGGCATCATACCCGGCACGTTACAGCCAACGGTGAGCCCTAAGAATTCGAACAGTGGGCGGTTATTCTCGGCATCACGCTTGGCAAGATAATCGTTCACGGTAATCACGTGCACACCTTTTCCTGTCAAACCATTTAAGTAAGCAGGAAGTGTCGCAGTGAGTGTTTTACCTTCACCAGTACGCATTTCAGAAATGCGACCCTGATGCAGGACAATACCACCGATCATTTGTACGTCGAAGTGACGCATACCAAATACCCGTGTCGATGCTTCACGCACCGTAGCAAAAGCTTCTGGCAGCATGTCATCCAGGCTGGTGCCTTGCTCAAATCTTTGTCTGAATTCCGCGGTTTTAGCTTGCAGTTCTTCGTCTGATAGCGCCTTATATTGTTCTTCTAGGGCATTAATCAGGGCGACCGTTTTTCTCAGATTTTTAATCATTCGGTCGTTGCGGCTACCAAAAATCTTGGTAAAAATTTTCGTTATCATGTTTAAACCATTTCACTCATCTATTTGCGAGCACCTATTTGGGTAACGCGGTTGTCACGCTCGCTCGTCCTGTTGGCGACAAAGTCGGACCTTGCTGTGTGCCGAGTTAAATTTGTGCCCTATCATACCAGACTATGCGCGTCTGCAAACCATCAAAAAGTAATCTGTTCCTATTTAATCATACAAGGTTGGGAAACACACCCGAACCACTCGATGGCAGCTGACAATGTCGACTTCCAAATGCAGAAAGTAGGTAAGGTTTTTGAGGTACTGACCCTATATATTGGGGTAATAGGTGTGTATTTCAAGCACAATCTGTATCGCGGGCATGTAACTACTACCTGTCGTGGTAAGCACGCGTTATACTTGTACATGGAAGAGCGAAACCAGTAAGTTAGCCGTTGTGAGTGGGTATTATGAGTAAAAATCGGTTTGACCCTAAGCCGCTAGGCGAATTGGCCGGTGGCTGGTCAGATAAACTACATGGTTATATGCAAAAAGCGCAGGGGATCACAGAACTGCAGCAACCTCTGCAAAACGCATTGGGCCCTGTTCTCAGCAAAAAGTGTCGTGTTGCCAATTATCAGGACGGAACTTTGTATGTTGAGGCAGCTTCGGCGACATTGGCAACGCGATTAAATTACCTGAAAATGGAGATCCTCAGTAGCTTTCGCGCCGCTGGTTACCATGACTGTTGCCAGGTTAAGATTGGCACCAACCCAGAGGCACAACAAAGACTTACCAAGCCTCACAATCAGATTAAAACACCCAGTACGAGCTATTCAGGACGCCAAATGAGTGAGCAAACGGCAGGCGATTTAATGGCACTCGCCGAGCATGCTCCAGCCGGGCTAAAAGAAAAACTACTGCGCCTGGCAAAACATGGCAGGCAAAAAAAATGACGCACTCGGCGTCATTTTTCATCTAATTTTTTTCAGGCAGTAACCAAAGACGTATCTACGTCCATGCCTGGTGCTGGCATAGTCACAGGCTCATCAAATGTTGCCCATTCCCAAGCAGACTCCGACGCCATGATCTGACGCAGTAGCTTATTGTTAAGGCCATGACCTGACTTGAAGCAAGTGATTTTGCCCAGAATGTTGTGCCCTGCCATAAACATGTCGCCCACACAATCCAGGATCTTGTGCTTTACGAATTCATCTTTATAACGTAATCCGTTCGGGTTCAAAACCTTGAACTCGTCCAGAACAACAGCATTATCCATACTGCCACCCAGGGCCAGGTTATTAGCATGCATATACTCGATGTCTTTCATGAAACCGAATGTGCGTGCACGGCTGATCTCTTCAGTAAAGCTCTGTGCGGTAATATCCAAGCCAATACGCTGACGACTGGCATTAATTGCCGGGTGGTTGAAAGCAATTTCAAAGTCGATGTGGAAACCGTCATAAGGCTCAATTTCAGCCCATTTGTCGCCGTCTTCCACACGCACTTTTTCTTTGATTCGAATAAAGCGCTTTGCCTGGTTCTGCTCTGCAATACCGCCTTTTTGCAGTAAGTAAATGAAAGGTAATGCACTACCATCCATAATCGGTACTTCTGCACTATCCAGCTCAACGATTAGGTTATCAATTCCCAGTGCCGCAACGGCCGCAATTAAATGCTCCGTTGTTGACAGACGGACACCGTCTTTATTGGTCAAACAAGTACACAATTGCGTGTCGCCCACAGCTTCGGGGGTTGTTTCAAAATCGACAACCGGGTCGAGATCTACGCGACGAAATACGATCCCCGTATTTACGCTCGCAGGTCGGAGAGTGATCGTGACCTTTTCACCTTTGTGTAATCCTACACCTGTGGCTTTAACGACTTCAGCAATCGTTCGTTGTTTTATCATAGGTTCGTCCGCTTCTGACTGGTTAATGACTAATGAGACCGCAAATTCTATCATAGATAGAAGTCGCTGCCAATCGTTTGTTTTTTAACCTGACGTTAATCAGATTGTTTGCGCAAAAACGCAGGGATATCAAAGTAATCCCCTTTTTCCTTACCACCTGAGCTATTCGACGATGTAGGTGTACTCGTCGGTTTAGGCTCAGATACTGCCGGACCGCTTTGCTCAGGTTCACTACTTTCACCGGTGCTTTGCGTAAAGCTAGGGACAAACATATTCTGTCCTTTGCCGCCTTCGCTGTCCGAACCGACCACTTTTTTAAGGCCACTCTCTACAATGCCAAATTGAGGTCTGCGCTCGCCACCCAGTCCAGTTGCAACCACTGTTACACGTAGTTCTTCACTCATCTCTGGGTCGATAACAGCACCAACCACGACTGTTGCATTTTCAGACGCCAGCGCCTTCACATGGTTCCCCACAATCTCAAATTCTTCGATTGTGATGTCCATACCAGCCGTGATGTTAACCAAAATACCTTTCGCACCGGTTAAATCAACATCTTCAAGCAGTGGGCTGGAAATCGCAGCTTCTGCCGCTTCTTGTGCCCTGTCGGGACCACTGGCCGCCGCCGTGCCCATCATTGCAGTGCCCATCGCCGACATAACAGTACGTACGTCCGCAAAATCCACATTGATCAAACCTGAACGCGTGATCAGTTCTGCAATGCCCTGCACCGCGCCGTACAATACGTCGTTTGCTTTAGCGAAGGCATCTAATAATGTAGTGCCTTTGCCTAAAACTTTAAGTAACTTGTTGTTAGGAATTGTGATGAGTGAATCTACAATTTCTGACAACTCACCAATACCCTGATCGGCTGCGGCCATACGCTTTTTGCCTTCCAGGTCGAATGGACGTGTTACCACTGCCACAGTCAGTATGCCTAGCTCTTTAGCCACACGCGCAACAACCGGCGCCGCACCTGTGCCGGTTCCGCCACCCATACCGGCAGCGATAAACACCATGTCAGCCCCTTCAAGGCTCGCTTTAATGGCATCGACATCTTCTTCTGCTGCGCTGCGTCCCACTTCTGGGTTGGCACCTGCGCCCAGGCCTTGGGTGATCTGAGTGCCCAGCTGCACAGTCACATCGGCAGAGGATTTACGCAGAGCCTGCGCGTCGGTATTCGCTACGATGAAGCGAACACCTTCAATTTCCTGCTTTACCATATGTTCTACAGCGTTACCGCCGCCGCCACCGACGCCGATGACTTTAATAACGGCTTCTTCGCCGTGTTGTTCCATAATATCAAACATCTTCACTCTCCGACTTGAGCTTAAAACTCACCTTGGAACCATTTTGTGACTCGGTTCCACCAACCATCTTCGGCATCCGCTTTCGTCCTGTGTGCATTTTTGACTTGCAGCGTTCGGCCGTATTGTAACAAACCTACCGCTGTTGCGTATGCCGGATCATCAACATAATCGGTTAACCCTGTTATCCCTACAGGTTTACCAACACGAACGGGCATCTGGAAAATGTCTTCCGCCACTTCCAATGCCCCTTTCATTTTCGCACTGCCGCCAGTGAGTACAATACCCGCGGCAATTTGATCTTCAAACCCAGACCGACGTACCTCTTCAAGTACGAGCTCAAACAGTTCTCGAAATCTGGGCTCAACAACCTCAGACAAGGTGTGTCGAGACATAATCCGCGCAGGCCTTCCACCTACGCTGGGTACTTCAATCGTTTCTTCGTTGCTAGCCATCTGGCTGCTCGCATAGGCATATTGTACCTTCAGCGATTCCGCGTGAGAAATAGGGGTGCGGAAAATTTTTGCAATATCCCCCGTTACCTGATTGCCAGCAACCGGGATAACGGCGGTATGGCGCAATGCACCATTGACGTAGATAGCAATGTCCATGGTACCACCGCCAATATCGACAACCGCCACGCCCAGCTCTTTTTCGTCTTCAGTCAGCACTGAGTAACAAGATGCCAAGGCCGTAAAAGTCAGCTGATCAACCTGTAACCCACAACGCTCGACACACTTTTCGATGTTTTTCGCCATGTCATTTGAGCAGGTAATAATATGCGCCTTGGCTTCCATTCTGACACCACTCATTCCCAGTGGGTTCTTAATGCCTTCTTGCATATCCACGCTATATTCCTGAGGCAGCGAATGCAGCATTTTTCGCTCTGCTGACATAGGTACCGAGCGTGCAATGTGGATTACGTTCGCAATATCATCATCAGTGATCTCTGCATTATTGTTAATTGCAACAACACCGCTCTCGTTCTGGCACTGAATGTGTTTACCCGAAATACCGAGATACACGGAGCTGATCCGACAATCAGCCATCAACTCAGCTTCGTCAACAGCACGCTTAATAGAATCAGACACCAGATTAAGGTCGTTGACACCTCCTTTATCCATACCATGGGCAACCTGATTTCCGACCCCCACGATACTCAGCTGGTTGTCTGCGGTGATCTCCCCAACCGTTGCAACCACCTTAGAGGTGCCCACATCCAGTCCAATCACTAAGTTTCTCTCTGCCGACTTGGTCATGCTTTACTCTTATCTTTATTGTCTTCGTTCTGGCTGAACTTCCAGCTAACCGCCAGTCCCGTATCATATCTCAGGTCAATCGCATCTACCTGAGCCCCCTCAGGCTTTTCCAGCCTAGGGTAAACATCTATAAACCTCTGAACACGCTGTGCTTTGTCTTCACGGCCCAGATTGAGTCGAATACCGTTGTCCAGCCATAACTGCCAGGCAAATCGCTCTGACAGTGCCAAACTAACCAGGTTAAACTGGTTGACAGCCAGCATTTCTTTTAATTGTACAAACGTCTGCCAGGCTTCTACTTCACTCCCTTCCGGGCCGTAAAGCTCTGGTAGCGTCTTTGACAGCCGAGTGCTGTTGGCTTGAAACACACCGCCTGCACTATTTAACAACAGATCGCTATTCCAATAAGCAACCGGTTTATGTTCAACCACGTACACCTGCAGGGCATCTGGCCACTGCTTCCTGACCGAGACAGTCGCCACCCAGGGCAGAGCTTGTACCTGATCGTGCACAGCCTTCACATCGAGTTCAAAGAAACTCGACAGATCCGCTTTTCGGATCGCTGCCACAATGTCGTTCTCGGCAGTGTAATAAGGCTGGCCAAGTACCGTCAGGGTCTTGATTTGGGTATCTCTGTGCTGGGTCAACCAGTCACGAGCCCATAGCCCAGTTTGCATCAGACCAAGTAGCACAATCAGAAAAAAGCCCACACCAAAAAACAGTGACCAGTTGACACTGTGCTTCAGAGCAGCGATTTTTCCAAAAAGAGCACGCATATTAAAGGGTTTGCTCCAAAATGCGAATAACTAATTGTTTAAATGACAACCCATTTTGCTGTGCTGCCATAGGCACCAAAGATTTTTCTGTCATTCCCGGTACCGTATTTACTTCCAGCAGATAAAACTGACCATTGCCATCTTGCATGGCATCTACCCGCCCCCAGCCTGTTGCACCAACCAACTCAAACGCATGCTTGGCCATTATCTGTAACTGCTCGGTATGAGCCGCACTAATCTCTGCCGGGCAATAATATTCGGTGCTGTTGGCCTGATACTTTGCCTGATAATCATAAAACCCACGTGGCGTGCGCATTTCAATCACAGGGAGTGCCTCTTCTGCAAGCATAGCAACGGTAAACTCTCTGCCTTCAATCCACTGCTCCACCAAAACTTCATCGTCATATTTAAATGCTTCAGTGAGCGCAGTTTGCAGCTCTGGTGCTGTGGCAGCCTGAGTCATACCAATACTGGAGCCCTCGTGACTTGGCTTCACCATGACTTTGCCAAATTCAGCCATCAATGCGCTGGTATCTATATCCTGAGAAGCTTTGACCACGCAGTAACGCGCCGTGCTCAACTTGGCAGATTCAAATAATTGTTTGCAGCGGATCTTATCCATCGCCAGAGCACTCCCCAGCACACCACTACCGGTGTAAGGTAAGCCCATAAATTCAAGCGCCCCTTGCACTGTACCATCTTCACCACCTCGGCCATGCAAAGCAATAAACACCCTGTCAACCTTGAGGCTTTTCAATTCCCACAAGTTACGCTCGGCAGGGTCAAATGGCACGACCTCTACCCCGGCTTCTTCAAGCGCATTGATAATTGCCTGGCCAGACTTTAGCGATACTTCTCGCTCGGCTGAGTGACCACCCAGTAGTACAGCAACTTTGCCAAACTCACTCATAATGCACCTTGTTTTAATTTTTCGACCGACAACTCTGTGGCTGCCAGCTGCTTTACGATTTGCCCGATGTTGCCGGCCCCTTGCGTGATCACCAGATCATTGTCACGCAATACGTCCGCCAGTACGGCTTGTAAATCCTGACCATCCGCGACATGGATTGGCTCAACACCACGCTGGCGCAGACTGCGACACAGACTCTTGCTGTCTGCACCGACGATAGGGGTTTCTCCGGCACTATATACATCCAACAACAACAGTTGGTCGACTTCACTCAGAACCTTCACAAAGTCTTCATAAAGGTCACGGGTGCGGGTATAGCGATGCGGCTGATACAACATAACCAAGCGCTTATCAGGCCAGCCAGCTCGCGCTGCACGGATAGTTACAGCCACTTCTGAGGGATGGTGACCATAATCATCGACCAACATGACTTCGCCACGTTCATTTTGGAAAGAACCATAATGCTGAAAGCGACGCCCAATTCCGGCGAATTTTTCCAGCGCCGATAAAATAGCTTCGTTACCTATGTCGTGATCTTTTGCCACGGCGATAGCCGCGGTAGCATTCAGTGCATTGTGCTTACCGGGCATGCTGAGTGTTACCTCGAGCTGTTCGCCAGCTTTATGCACTACTTTAAAACGACTCTGGTTCTGCGTTTGCTCAAAGTCCACCATGCGGTAATCCGCTTCAGGGTTTTCCCCGTACGTGATCGCAGGTCGGGCGAAGCGGGGTAACAACTCTTTGGCAACATCGGAGTCGGTACACACCACAGCTAAACCATAGAAAGGCAGGTTGTGAATGAACTCGACATACGTATCTTTCATCTTTTCAAAGTCGCCATCATAGGTGTCCATATGATCGGCTTCGATATTAGTGATCACCGATACCATTGGCTGCAAATGTAAAAATGACGCGTCACTTTCGTCGGCCTCTGCAATCAGATAATCGCTGCTACCCACCTTGGCATTACTGCCCGCACTGTTTAACAAACCACCGATAATAAAGGTTGGGTCTAATCTCGCTTCAGCGAAAATACTGGCGATCAAACTGGTTGTTGTGGTTTTACCATGAGTTCCGGCAACAGCAATACCATGGCGAAAGCGCATTAACTCAGCCAACATTTCGGCCCGTCTGACGACCGGTACCCGAGCGCGTTTCGCCGCCACAATCTCCGGGTTGCTGGTATCAATGGCGCTGGAAACCACGACTACGTCGGCATCTTTAACATTGTTTTCATCATGCCCGATAAAAACTTCAGCCCCTGCGCGGATAAGACGTTCCGTCATCGCATTCTGGGCAATGTCTGAACCGGTAATTCGGTACCCTTCAAAAGCCAGTACTTCTGCAATTCCGCCCATACCAGCCCCACCTATTCCGATGAAGTGGATGGTGTTAATGCGTCTCATGGCTCTGCGTCTGTTAATTTCTTTCACTGTTTTCTCTTTTAATTCGTTACTTCTTCGCATATGGCGGCCACTGACTGAGTTGCTGAAAGCTGTGCACAGGCTTTGGCTTTATTTGCTTTGTCCCAGATCTGTGCCCGGTCGCGACAATAAGGCACCAAAGTGTCGCACAAATGCTGTGCAGATAAAGCTGATTGTGGAACCAGCAACGCCGCTGATCCGTCTACTAAAAATCGCGCATTGGCCGTCTGATGATCATCCACCGCATGCGGTAAAGGCACAAAAATGGCCATCTTACCTGCGGCAGCAATCTCGCTCACCGTCAGTGCACCCGCGCGGCAAATCACCATATCGGCCCAGTCATATGCCTGATCCATATCATCAATAAACTCTGCTACCTTGGCCTGCAATCCAAAGCGCTGGTAGTCACCTTCTAGTGCTACATGATTGCCTTTACCGCTTTGGTGCCAAACCTGTATGTCGCAGGATGTTGCCTCAGTCAGTAATGCCATAGCCTCAGGGACCGTATCGTTGAGCACTTTCGCGCCCAGCGAACCACCGACAACCAGTACATTGACAGAGGTACCCGGTTGTTTCGGCTGAAGCTGCGCCACACTTGCACGTACGGGATTACCTACAACATCATGGGCACGCTCGGCAAAGGCCTGCGGAAATGCCGCTAATACTCTGCTGGCAATGCGCGCCAACAATTTATTACTCAAGCCGGCAACCGCATTTTGTTCATGGATCACCAAAGGCACCCCAGCCAGCTTAGCTGCCAGTCCAACGGGACCTGTGACATAACCTCCCATCGCCAGGATCACGTCCGGACGGCGATTGCGAATAATGGCTCTGGCAGCAAAAATGGCTTTTATCACCATCCAGGGTGCAGTCAGCAAGCGTTTTACCCCGTTACCGCGTACCCCTTTTACTTCTATAAAGTCGATGTCTATACCATGTGCCGGTACGACTTGCGCTTCCATTCTGTCTGCGGTACCTATCCAGGATATCTTCCAGCCCTGCGCTTCCAGTGCTTTTGCCACCGCAATACCCGGAAAGATATGCCCGCCCGTTCCACCGGCGACAACAAGTAACCGCTTGGTCATTTTTTACCTCCACGGGAAGTGGCCTGTCGCGTCGACAGCTTGGTCTCAAAATCAATGCGTTGCAATAAACCGGCGGCGATCGTCATGATCAATAAGCTAGAACCACCGTAGGATATGAAGGGTAACGTCAAGCCCTTAGTTGGCAGCATTCCCGCACTCGCGCCGACATTCACCACAGTTTGAAACGCAAACCAGATACCAATCCCCAGTGCCAGATAACCTTCGTATTCTTTACCCGCTTTCAGCGCTTTTTGCCCGATGAGTAACGCTCTGAACACCAATGTAGCCAGTGTCATCAACACACAAATCACACCGATAAAGCCCAGTTCCTCCGCCACGACCGCGAAGATAAAGTCATTGTGGGCCTCAGGTAAGTACTGCAACTTCTGTACACTATTACCCAGCCCCTGACCGAGCCAGCCACCCTGACCGTACGCCATAAGAGACTGGACCAGCTGATAACCTTTACCGAAGGGATCTTCCCAGGGCTCCAGGAAACCGACTACCCGCGCCATCCGGTAAGGCTCAAAAATAATCAACATCACAACCAGCAACACACCGGTCAACATCAGGGCAAAAAACTGCCAGAGTTTTGCACCTGCCAAAAATAGTAAACCGACCGTTGTAACAAACATCACCACCACAGTACCTAAGTCTGGCTGCATCAAAATTAAAAATGCGTAGACTGCAAATACAATAATGGGTTTTGCAAACCCCTTGAGGTTTTCCTGCACTTCGTCACGCTTACGCACCAGATAACCGGCAATGTAGCTAAAGAAAAAAAGTTTCGCAGCTTCAGCGACCTGGAAACCTATCGGTCC
This sequence comes from Pseudoalteromonas sp. XMcav2-N, assembly GCF_024124545.1. GTDB lineage: Bacteria > Pseudomonadota > Gammaproteobacteria > Enterobacterales > Alteromonadaceae > Pseudoalteromonas. The sequence continues at coordinate 96,763 of NZ_JAMXSF010000006.1, read as the reverse complement.
TACAGGCAACCAGCGTTTTGAACCATTTACTTCACGCCCGATAACCAGTACAACCGCCAGTAACACCAGTCCCAACAACAGCAAGTACGGATTAAAGCGCTTCCACCAGGTCATCGGCACTGTAGTACTGAGCCAGAACAACACTAATGCCATGACCAGGAACATGCCGTGGCGCGTCACTATGTGATATGGGTTATCGTACAAGCGTTCAGCTACAGGCATAGAGGCACTGGTCACCATCACAAAACCTATTCCGACCAGGCATAACATGGCATACAGCAGCGGTACGTCGAATAACGAGTCCGATGGAGCCGGGGTGAAAGAGCGCCGCAGTGCGGTCATACTCAGCATGCTTGCCCCTCAACCAGCCGACAGAACTCCTCGCCACGGGCCATGTAGTTGGCATACATGTCAATGCTGGCACACGCTGGCGCCAGTAACACCAGGTCCCCGGGCGTGGCCTGTTGGGCTGCCAGTGCTACGGCTTCACTCAAGTTGTTGACCATCTGACTCTCAGGATGCAAAGGCATGAAATCCGCGCCATCTTTACCAAAGCAAAAGATGGTTTTGCAGTAGTGTTTTAAAGGTTGCTTGAGTGGAGACAGATCTGCGCCTTTGGCATCGCCGCCAACGATCAACAGGATCTGCCCCTGCTCACCGGCCAGACTCTCCAACGCCGCCACCGTCGCGCCAACATTGGTTGCCTTAGAGTCATTAAAATAACGAACCCCTTTTACATCGGCAACCAACTGACAGCGATGCGGTAATCCTTTGAATGCCCTAAATGCCCTGATGAACGCGCTCTCTGGCAAAGACAGAGGAGACAGGAGCGCCATCACAGCCAGAGCATTAAACTGATTATGTCTACCAGGCATGGCAAGCTCATCAGCCGGACACAGTTTTTTGCCATTCAGCGCAAAATAACTCTGTCCCTCTTCTTCTGTTAAACAACACGCAGCCCCCTCAAGCGCCACACTCAGCGCGTTATCGTGGGGTAAATAGGTACGGGCGTCTTCGGCGTTATATACAAGACAATCGACCTGCTGATAGATGCGTAATTTGGCTTCGCAGTAGGCAGCAAAATCCGGGTATCTGTCCATATGATCTTCGGTGATGTTGAGGATCATCGCGCTCATACAGTGCAAACTATGGGTAGTTTCAAGCTGAAAACTAGACAGCTCCAGCACAAACACATCAAAGTCTTGCTCCAGCAGATCCAACACAGAAGTACCAATGTTCCCACCCAGGCCAACTTTGAGACCAGCTTGCTGACATACCTCAGCAGCCAGGCTGACCACGGTTGATTTACCGTTCGAGCCTGTCACAGCAATTACCGGCTTTTCATTCAGGCGAGCAAATAATTCCACGTCGCCAATGACTTCAACTCCGGCAGCAATGGCCTGGGCAACACAGGTCTCATACAAAGGCACACCCGGGCTAATCACAACCAGATCGGTGGCACTCAGTGCCGCCTCTGCGAGCGGGCCAAATACCGCTTCACACTCTGGCAGATTATGATTCATCCAGTCTGCTCCGGGAGGCACAGGTCGTGAGTCAACTACCTTAGGGGTAATCCCATGGCGTACCAGAAAACGTACTATGCCCAGACCGGTCACACCCAGCCCGAGTACAGTTATATGTTTATTCTTTAAGGTGTCTAAATAACCCATATCCTGACCTTAGTGTACTACTTTAGCGGATCTTTAAAGTTGCCAGCCCCGCCAGCACTAATATGATCGAAATAATCCAAAATCGCACAATTACTCTGGGCTCTGGCCAACCCTTTAATTCATAATGATGATGGATAGGCGCCATACGGAAAATCCGCTGACCACGCAATTTATAGGAGCCAACCTGTAAGATCACAGAAAGTGCTTCCATAACGAACACCCCGCCCATAATCAGCAACACCAGCTCCTGACGTACCAAAATGGCGATAATCCCGAGTGCGCCACCGAGTGCAAGTGAGCCAACGTCGCCCATAAAGACTTGAGCCGGATAGGTGTTAAACCACAAAAAGCCAAGCCCTGCGCCAACAATTGCCGTGCAGACCACCACCAGCTCACTGGCAGAGGCTATATGAGGAATATGGAGGTAATTTGCAAATACAGCATTTCCGGTTACATAAGCGATAATGGCCAGTGCCGACGCCACAAGAATGGTCGGCACTATGGCTAAACCATCAAGTCCATCGGTCAGGTTCACGGCGTTCGACGTGCCTACCAGCACAAAATAGCTCATCACCAGATAAAACAAGCCCAGTTGAGGCAATACGTCTTTGAAAAATGGCACGACGAGCACAGTTTCTGACGGATCTGAGGAAGTGAAGTAAATAAAGGCCGCGACCGAAATCGCAATCACTGACTGCCAAAAATATTTCCACCGGGCTATCAAACCTTTACTGTCTTTACGTATTACTTTACGGTAGTCATCAACGAACCCGACAACCCCCAGCGATCCAATCACAAACAAAGTGATCCAGACATATTTATTGCCAAGGTCACCCCACAGTAAAGTGCTGGCAAAAATAGCACCCAAGATCAACAACCCGCCCATGGTTGGCGTGCCTGATTTAGATAAATGCGATTCAGGACCATCATCCCGGACTGTCTGGCCAATCTGCATTCGCTGTAACGCTCTGATCAGCTTAGGCCCGAAATACAAAGAGATGATTAACGCGGTCAGGATCCCCAGGATCGCACGTAGCGTCAGATAGGAGAAAACGTTAAAGCCACTGTAATATTGCGTCAGATATTCCGCTAACCAGGCTAACATGGGCGTTCCTCTTCACTGTCAGAACCATTATTGGATGCTTGCTCGGCTGCAACCAGATCTGCAACCAGTAACTCCATGCGTGCACTGCGTGACCCTTTTACGACCACGGTACAAACCTCATCGCGTTGTGCCAGTAGTTGTACAATTGCCTGCAGCATATGCTCTCTCTGAGAAAAATGCCGATTGGCAGTTTCAAGTACATCGCTGGCATAACGACTCAATACACCTAATGAAAACAGCGCATCAATGCCTTTTTCTTTGGCATATTCACCTACTTCTTCATGGTATCGACGTGCTTCTTCTCCCAGCTCGCCCATATCACCTAATGCGAATACACGATAACCTGGCATACTGGCCAACAAATCAATGGCGGCTTTAACTGAACGAACATTCGCGTTGTAGCTATCGTCAATGATCCGCAGCGTGTCTGATACCTCGATCAAATTGACGCGACCTTTTACCTCTGCCATGTTTTCCAGCGCCAGTTTCACATCTTCCAACGTCGCCCCCAGCTGTACGGTACAAGAGGCTGCTATCAGGGCATTCATAACGTTGTGCTCACCTGGTAAAGGGAGCGTGATGGAGACGCGTTGCGTACCCTGACACAGTATAAAAGTGGCACGTCCCAGTGTATCCAGGGTGATATCTTCCACCCACAGATCACGTTGCTGTGTCATAGAGAAACGGCTGGTACGCTGAGTTGTCAGACTTTGCTCCCACATCGGCGCAAAGCGACAGTCACAGTTCAACACAGCAACACCGTTATCTTTCAGACCGGAGAAAATTTCCCCTTTTGCCTGCCCAACTCCTTCAATCGAGCCAAAACCCTCAATGTGCGCCGGCGCAACATTACAGACAACAGCAACATCTGGCTTTACCAGTGCACTGGTATAAGCAATTTCACCGATATGGTTTGCGCCCAGCTCTATCACGGCAAATTCATCGTCTTCACTGAGACGCAACAAAGTCAGTGGCACCCCAATGTCATTGTTGAAATTACCGGCAGTCGCCAACACTTTACCCAACCGGGACAAAATGGCCGCAGACATTTCTTTCACTGTGGTCTTGCCAACACTCCCCGTAATAGCAAGTGTTTTTGGTGCGACCTGCCTGATCACGGCCTGACCAAGTTGCCCCAGTGCCAGTCGTGTATCTTTCACTACCAGTTGAGGAATATCTACTTCTACCGGATGATCAACAATGGCGGCAATCGCGCCTTTTTGCTGCGCCTGGGCAACAAATTTGTGACCGTCAAAATTCGGCCCTTTTAACGCCAGAAACACTTCGTTTTCACTAATTGTACGTGTATCTGTATTTACATTTGAAACACTGCGGTTTTGCCCGTCATAAGGGGCCTTCAGTACATCCGCAAGCCAAGAGAGATCCATCTTGATCATGCACTTTCCCCTGATAATATTTTCTGGGCCCAGCTAATATCACTAAAAGCCAGGCGTTGTTTTCCTATAATCTGATAGTCCTCATGCCCTTTACCCGCGATCAGGATCACACTGTGTTGATCAGCGCCCCGAATTGCGTCACGTATGGCACTCGCCCTATCAGGCTGACAAAGAGCATACTCGGGCTTACTGAGCCCAGCCTTAATGTCTTCAATAATTGCTAATGGGTCTTCACCACGCGGGTTGTCACTGGTGATCACCACGGTATCTGCATATCGCTCAGCCGCCTGTGCCATTAACGCGCGCTTGCCTTTATCGCGCTCACCACCGCAGCCAAACACACAAGTTACTTTGCCTGGTACATGCTGCTGCAACGCCTGAAGTGCCAGTGCCAGTGCATCCGGCGTATGGGCATAGTCGACCACACATGTTGGCTGTCCGGCAACTTCGATGGCCTGCATCCGGCCGGTGACGGGCTGTAATTGTGCAGCTCCTGCAACCAGCTGAGCCAGTGGAATACCCTGAACCAGCAATACAGCAAATGCCGCACTCAGGTTGTACAGATTAAACTCACCAAATAGCGGGGTACTGACCTCAGCGTCTCCCCAGCTGGTGTGCAATCTAAAATGGATCCCCTGACTGTCAAATTGTGCCTCACTGAAGTACACGAAATGCTTTAACGCGTCATGTAATAGGCCATCAGCTGGTTTGCGACCAAAACCTATCGGGTGAACAACCTTACCCGCTTTCAGCCATTCCTGTGCCCAGGGGTCGTCAATATTAACCACCCCGTAATTCGGCTTACAGTCACTAAATAGCTTTAGTTTGGCCTCGGCATACTTTTCCATTGTGCCATGATAATCAAGATGGTCGCGGCTCAGATTGGTAAATACCGCCACATTAAACTGACACTGTGAGACTCGCCCCTGTACCAGCCCATGAGATGATACTTCCATAGCAGCCAGTTGGTAGCTGTGACGCAGTTCATTTAAAATACGTTGCAAATCAACATGAGACGGAGTGGTATTATGCAATGGCGTCAGTGCATCTGGTGCACCATATCCCAGTGTGCCAATCACTGCACCGGGCAAACCACACGCGCCAGCCAAATGTGCAATCATTGCCGTCGTGGTTGACTTACCGTTGGTCCCAGTGACACCAACGAGTTTCAGAGCACGGCTGGGCTCACCATAAAATGTCGCCGCCAGCAGAGCCACTTTGTCTGCCAGTGCGCTGATCCGCAATACTCGTTCATCCTCTACATCGAGGGTACAGTGTGTGTCGGCCAAGACCACAGCTGCGCCACGCTTTAGCGCTGCACCGACATACTGACCACCATCTTGCTGATGGCCCTGAAGTGCAATAAAGCAATCGCCCGGACACACATCTCGGCTGTCCAGGCGCAAATCGTTGACGGGGATAGCTGGGTATGACACCCCAATATTAGCCAGTGCAAGGCTCAGATCATGTATCATTATCAGGCCTCGACAGGTAGGCGACACGCTCTTTATCCGGTGCCACATTTAAAATTCTCAGTGCATTGGAAACGATTTCGGCAAATACCGGCCCCGCCGTATGACCACCGTAATACACATCACCACCAGGTTCATTGATCATCACAACCACCGCAAGACGGGGATTGCTGACAGGCGCAACACCGGCGAAATAACCCACATATTCGTCGCCATACCCGCCTGCGATGGCTTTTTCCGAAGTACCGGTTTTAGCTGCTGCCCGATATCCATCGACGATGACATTAGAAGCCGTGCCGCCTTTTTCAAACACCGATTCCATCATCTCCACCACAGCCAGTGCATCTTCTTCACGGAACAGGCGTTCTCCCGGCACAGGTCCATCCTGCTTCATTATGGTCAGTGGCCGGGAAATCCCGCCAGCACCAAGCGTAGCGTAAAGTCTGGCTACCTGTGCCGTACTGACTGAAACCGCATAACCATATGACAAGGTAGCAATTTCAAAGTCAGACCAGCGACGGTTAGGGTAAAACAGGCCCGAACTTTCGCCAATCATCATAGTGCCGGTGTCTTCGCCAAACCCAACCTGCTGATACAGGCCAACAAAATATTCTTTGGGCAGCATCTGGCTGATTTTAGCCACCCCCATGTTACTGGAAATCTTAAGGATTTCGCGCAGTGTCATTTCACCGTGATTACGCTCATCTTTGACCAAGCCACCATTAAGGCGCATCCAGCCCGGGTAGGTATCTATGGTGTCGTCCGCCTGGATCACGCCATGATCTAACCCGGCCAGCACAGCCAGCGGCTTGAGCGTGGAGCCCGGCTCAAATAGATCGGTTATAGCACGGTTACGGCGTTTATATGGCGCCGCATCACTCATATCATTGGGATTAAAGCTGGGACTATTAACCATCGCCAGAATTTCACCGGTATGCACATCAACCACCATGGCCGAGCCAGAGGTTGCCTGATAAGTCAGTACAGCTGATTTAAGTGCCTGATAAGCAATCGCCTGGATACGTAAATCAATACTCAGGTGCACATCTTCCGGCTCTACGCGTTCTTCTTCGGCCAAAACCTGAACCTCGCGCCCCTGTGCATCCTTACGTATGGTGCGGCGGCCTTCAGTACCAGTCATCGCCTTGTCATAGAGCTTTTCAATGCCTTCGATGCCAATGCCATCAATATTGGTGACACCCAGTACATGGGCCGTGACTTCCCCATTGGGGTAATAACGTTTCGACTCGTCGAGTAAGTGGATCCCGGGTAAGCGCATCTGACGAATATAATTGGCCACCGCAGGTGTGACCTGGCGCTTTAAATATACAAAGCGACGCTTGGGATTGTCGCGCAGGCGTTTATCTATCTTTTCTTGTTTGATTTGCAGCACATCAGCCAGTTCCCGCCAACGCACTTCGTCCCGATAGAAAGCGTGTTTACGGGCACTCAGCTCTGCAGCGTTGTCGGCTAATGCCTGAGTATCTTCACCATTACGGCGGGCTTTTCTCAGCACCTTTTTCGATAATGCTTTGTCCAGCGCTTTAGGATCAGCATAAACACTGACCACAGGCACACTGACCGCCAGTTCCTTGCCATTGCGATCGAAGATCATCCCGCGTTGTACCCGCACAGTCTCAACCCGTACAGTGCGCTTGGCATTTTCAGAACGAGCTTTATCGGGCTCAATCACTTGCAAATAAGCGGCACGCGCAATCAGTGCGGCAAATACCAGCACCAGCATCACGCTGACCAACGCAAAACGCCAGCTGATTAAATTGACTGTGGTCTTCTTCGCCGGGCTCATGGTAGTACGATCACCTGTTCTTCTTTACTGGTTGGCCGCTTCATCTGCAATTGAGTTCTGGCGACTTCTTCAATGCGCGCATGTTGCGAGTAAAACTCCTCCTCAACCAACAAGTAGCGCCATTCCAGATCCAGTTCATCTCGTTTTTGTAATAATTTATCCTGCTCAATCAGCTGCTGGCGGGTTAGGTGGGTCACCTGCACCACGGCAAGGGCCGACCCTAAGGTCAATGCCAGCAGCAAAAACGTCAGCTTGTTATCCAGTAACAACTGGCATATTTCTACGAATAACTTAGGCTGACGCTGATGCTTTTTCATTACAGTTTCTCAGCAATTCTCAACACTGAGCTGCGCGCCCGCGGATTGGCGTCAATTTCTGCCTGACTCGGTTTGATAGCCTTGCCCACCGCCTTCAGTGTCAGATTTTGCTTTAGCTGTGCATCCGTCAGCGGCAAACCGCGTGGCACAGCCTCGCCTTTACTCTGTTTTTTAATAAATTGCTTAACAATGCGATCTTCCAGCGAGTGAAACGAGATCACCACCAGGCGCCCACCCGGTTTTAATACCGCCAACGCAGCCTGCAATGCCGTCTGGATCTCTTCCAGCTCACTGTTGATATAAATTCGAATCGCCTGAAAAGTGCGGGTAGCAGGATGTTTGTGCTTGTCTTTTACCGGCACCGCTTCATCAATGAGGTCTGCCAGTTGCTTGGTGGAGGTGATCTCAGTGTGCTCACGGGTTTCAATGATTTTGGTCGCAATCCGGCGGGCAAACTTTTCCTCGCCATATTTTTTGATCACAAACACCATGTCTTCCAGTTCGGCTTCCGCTAACCACTGTGCGGCACTGCGACCTGCCGTTGGGTTCATGCGCATATCAAGCGGACCATCTTTCATGAAGCTAAAGCCACGCTCGGCGTCATCAAGCTGAGGTGAAGACACGCCAATATCCAGCAAAATACCATCAACCTGACCCAGCAAGCCGGCATCACGGGCAACGCTCTCAATGTGTGAAAAACGATTGTGGGCAATACTGAAACGCGGATCATCGGCAAACTTCTGCGCCGCCGCAATCGCTTGCGGATCCTGATCGATGGCCTGCAATCTGCCCTGCTCGTTCAGCCGCTTAAGTATTTCACCCGAGTGACCACCGCGGCCGAATGTGCCATCGATATAAGTGCCATCGGGTTGGATATTCAATGCATCCAGCGTTTCAGCCATCAGCACTGAAATATGTTGCCGTTCTGTCGCCATAAAATTTGGTTTTCACCCCAGTTATAAAGAAAAGTCATCCAGCTCAGGGCACGCTTCCACGTCACCACTTCGCTCGATCTCAGTATCGGCCTGCATTTGTTCATACCAGCGTGCTTCGTCCCAAATCTCAAACTTATTGAGCAGTCCCACCAGCATCAGCTTTTTGCCAAGGCCAGCGTGCGCACGCAGCGTGGGCGCCAGTAAAATACGGCCGTTTTTGTCCAGCTGGTATTCTTCCGCATGCCCCAAAAGCATGCGCTGCCAGCGTCTGACTCTGGGGTTAGTGTTGGAGAGTCGTTGTAGCCTGGATTCTATTTCTCGCCATTCAGACAGTGGATACAGCCACAGGCATGGTTCGTTGATCGCAATAGTGCAAATCACAGCGCCCTGTTCTTCAGACAGCAGAGGCTGGCGATACCGAGTTGGTATCGAAAAGCGTCCTTTGTCATCGAGGCTCAATGAGCTTGCGCCGCGGAACATACTTACCCGCTCGGCCTGTTACAATAAACGAATCTTTGATCCAATTTGATCCACTCTAACCCACATTTTCCCACAGGATGACAGTCTAGGGCTTGACAAGCCTTTTTGTCAAGTTGGATCACTCACCTTGACTCGCCTACAGGCCAGAAAAATCGCGGGGTTTATGGAACTCCATGAAATCGGTGGGAAAATGTGGGCAGACGAATAATCCGAGATCTTTTGGCTGAAAAACGTACCTAATTTGACTACTTAAGGATATTTCATTCATGAGATCTTTAGGCTCGATGGTGTTACCAAAAAGCCGAAAATTTAATAACTCTCGACTAGTATTTAGGTTAAACGGGTTGGTTAAAGCGCGCAGCGCTTGTATCATGCCGCCACCTCATAACCAGGCGAGTTTGTATTATTAAAGAAATATCAATAAAACAGCGATTTTACCGATTGATGCTGGTGCTCAGTCTGCCTGGGTTCTTGTTGATACTGGCTCTGTTATTCGCGCAACGCAGCAATATGCTACAAATGCAGGAACAGCAGGCGTTAATGTATGCCAACCAGGTTGCCACGCTGCAGCATGCGGAAATTGCCGCAACACAAAGGCTACTGCAGCAATTGGCCTATCAGCCAAAAGAATTGCAACATCAGCCAGGCGTGTGTCCGCAGCTGCTTTCAAGTGCACAACACTTATCACCCAGCTTCGCGAATTTTGGTCTGGCCACACCGGATGGCAACGTCACCTGCTCGTTATCTCGAATATCAGGCCCAATCTCTATCGCCGATCGTCCCTACTTTCAGCAAGCGATAGATGAAGGCACATTCAGCATTGGGGAATACCAGCATGACAGAAGCATTAACAGTGCAACGCTCAATTTTGCTCACCCAGTCTATCAGGACGGGCAGCTCGCCATGGTGATCATTGCCGTCAAACGCCTGTCGCACTGGAGTCGCTCACTATCAAGGCTGACGCTGCCTCAAGGTACCCGTGTGATGGTGGCCGATCATACCCGAGCGATTGTCGCAGAATACCCCTACAGCAATGCGCCTTTAGGCAGAGCCGTTAGCGAAGACTGGCCCGAAGGCCTGAATGAACAGGCTGTGCTGCTCAATGATGCCAATGGCCATCACCATGTGTACATTCGCCTGCCCTTGTTGGCAGCACGGGGTGAACTGACCATTTATTTCGCTTTCCCCTTTGAAAGTGCCTGGCAACAAACACAGCGCCACTTTGCCTTGGTTTTAAGCAGCTTTTTTATCTTGTTATGCCTGCTTATCTGGCTGGCACGTTATCGTCTCAACAAAACCCTGTTGCAACCCTTAACGCAATTCAGACAAGCCATTGCGGCTCTGGCACAGGGACGCACACTGGACCTCACCAGCCACACCATGCCTCAGGAGCTTGCGGTTCTGGGTGCGCATTTTGAAAGCATGGCCAAGGTGCGCTTGCAAACTGAACAGCAATTGACAAATAAACACACTGAACTCCAGACCTTGCTGTCGGCGCTGCCCGACAGTTACCTCCGTGTTGATACTCAGGGACAGGTGCTTGCTAAGCATGGCTCGCTGGTGCAGCAAGGCAATACACTGAGTGAGCTATTTCCCCATCATATTAATAAACGGATCCGTGTTGCTCTGACGTTGCTCAAAGATCAGCCGCACCTGCTTCTGGAATACACGCAGGGCGAAAACCAACGAGGCTACGAAGTCAGAGTCCAGGGAATGAGTCATGCTGAAGAGGCCGTTATTGTGATCCGAGATATCAGTCATCGCAAACAACAGGAAGAAGCACTGAATCTGGCTGCGCTGGTTTATAACAACTCAAGTGAAGGCATGGTGATCACGGATGCTCATGGATATATCTTAGATGTGAACCTTGCCTTTACCGAGGTGACAGGTTTCTCTGCGCATGAAGCAATTGGCAAAACCACCGCCATACTCAATTCAGGCAAACACGATCGCGCTTTTTACCGCCAAATGTGGCATGCATTGAGCGATACCGGCCGCTGGCAGGGCGAGATTATTAACCAGAGAAAAAATGGGGAACTGTATACCGAATGGCTGACCATAGATACCGTCTATGATGAACAACAGGAAGCCTATCGCAGAGTCGCGATTTTCACCGATATAACCGACAATAAACTCAAAGATGAGCAACTTTGGCGACAAAGTCACTATGACTCATTAACCGATCTGCCCAACCGGACCAGTCTTAAAAAGCATCTCAATAATCTGCTGGCAGAGCCAGGTAAGCAACTGGCCATACTGTTAATGGACATTGACCATTTTAAGGATATCAACGACACCCTGGGACACTACTACGGCGATCAACTACTCACCCTGGTAGCCAGAGCATTGCAATCACTTGAGCAGACTGGCGTCACTCTTTCGCGGATCGGCGGTGATGAATTTGTCATCATTTGTGAGCACTGCAATAGTGAGGCAAAAGCCATCGCCCTGGCAGAGCGGGTTCAGCGAGTATTTAAACAGGACTTTGTTTTGGATGGAGAGTCCTGCCATGTGGGTGCCAGCATTGGCATTGCACTGAGCCCCCGTGATGGTGACAGCAGTGAGTTATTGCTAAAAGCGGCCGATCAGGCCATGTATCGGGCCAAAGATCAGGGCCGTAACGGATATGCGTGTTTCGATTCTACTTTACGCCAGCAAAGCGAGCAGCGCTTATTAATGCTCAGAGACATGCGTCAGGCATTATCCGACGCGCAGTTTGTGATGTATTACCAGCCCATTGTGAACATGCAAGATCAGCAGATCCATAAAGCCGAAGCCCTGATCCGCTGGCAGCACCCCGATAAAGGCATGATCAGCCCCGGCCACTTTATTCCGCTGGCGGAAGAAACTCAGCTGATCCATCAGCTGGGTGAATTTGCCTTTCAACAAACCCTGCTCATGCTTAAGCGGTTGCAGCAACATTATGGCACGTTTCAGATCAGCCTGAATGTGTCACCGGTACAGTTCAATGCCAAACACACCAGCCTGCTGAAGTGGCAAGAACAGCTCCACAACGCCAATTTGCAACCCGAAGACGTGGTCATTGAAATCACTGAAGGCCTGATGATGCAAGGAGAAGGCCGCAGTCAGGCACGGCTTGGTCAGCTTATCCAGCAAGGCTTTTCGGTCGCACTGGATGATTTTGGTACCGGTTACTCCTCCCTGGCTTATCTTAAGCAAATGGACACCGACTTTATCAAGATAGACAAACGCTTTGTTGACGGCATAGAACACAACGAAGACGATCTGGTGCTGTGTGAAACCATGATCATGATGGCACACCAGCTGGGGCTCAAAGTGATTGCTGAAGGAATAGAAACCGCCACGCAACATGAACTGCTCAAACAGGCAGGCTGCGACTTTGGCCAGGGGTACTTTTACGCCAAACCTATGAGCCAGACGGATTTAGAGGCTTTGCTGTTAGAAAAGTCACAGCAGCGGCAATAAAGAAGTACGACTTTGACACACTTTAAAGCGTGTCCGTGAGAACAAATGGGGAAGGGATATGAGTATACCGCGTGGCGTAACACAGCCTAAAATATGGAGCCTATGTTCTAAATTGAACTATTGAAGGGTGCGCTTTCTATAAGCCTCGAATAGCGAAAATCGTAAGTTTCACCACAAAACCCTGAAGAATAGTCAAATCCGGGTAATACGAAAGCGCATCCAAGCCTGAACTTAGATAAATCGGAACAACACTGAAGGAAAAGTGTTAACCCAGTAATCGCTCGCACTCGCACTGAGTCAAGTTGGCACGTCGCCTTTTATGAAGATGTTCACAGTAATCTGTCATCGCTTGCTTTCGCCCCACTGCACCATGAAAGACCTTTGTAAACTGCGTAGTCAGTTTGAGCCAGTTGTCTGGCTCTATTTGCAATCGTGTCAGCAATGGTTGGCTATCGCTGATGTAACCTCGCTTATCTGCACGCATGCATCGGCCTGTTAACTCAACCAGTTGAATATAATAAGTTAGCTCAAACGGTAGCCCTTTGGGCCTGTGCTTTCTTGGGTTACCCGCAAAACGCAGTAAGCTTTTGGGTTGCTTACCTTGCAGTGCATGCTCAATACGCTTTTTAATGCTGGTATAATCTGACATTTCCGGAGTCTCGGCCATTTTGGCTCTGACGGGGTTCAGGTCAACATAAGCCAGGCACGCTGCCAGTGCCGCTTCATCCAGTAAAGCCTGTGACTTAAATCGCCCTTCCCAAAATCGACCTGTACAACCACCTTCTTTATTCGCCCTACGAGCAATGTCTTCATTAAGCACCCGCATAAACCAGCTGATGCTCGCAAGCCGTAGTCTGAATTCAGCTATACCAGCTGCCAGCATACTATACTCGGATGCGCTCAGCTCATCACCACGAATGAACTTGTGCGTCAGCCAGTTACCTTTAAACAGTTTATGCCAGCGAAGTACGATTGCTCTGTCTGATATCCTTTGTGCTTTTACATCATCTACATACAGTACGATATGTGTATGATTGCTCATAACCGCGTAGCCACACACATTAATGCAAAACACCTTAGCAAGGGTCAGCAATTTTTCCTCAACCCAGTCTCGCCGATGCTCATAAGACTTGCCCGTTACGCGGTCTTCGCCGCACAGAAATGCCCGGCGAACACACCGGGATATGCAGTGGTAGTATTTAGTGTCTGACAGGCTGACCTGTCTCTTCCTTGCTGATGGCATAATCTAGCATCCTCAATCCATTGAGAATCACCTAAAGGTAGACGGCGTACATTCCGTACGCCAATTTTAGGTGGCTGTCCACGTAACTTTACCTGCACGCCAAGCAACTCTTATTTATCCTTTAAATACATTACAAACGGCCTTAAAACTATTTTTCTATTAGCTGCCTCAGTGATGGCCCATACAAATCACTTAATATCGCCTCATGGGTAAATACTTTATACGAAGCCTCCCCAAGCAGTTTGTCTCCAATCGCTATCCAATATTCTTCTGAGTATTGTTCGTTTTTATTTGGAAAAACCCCTGTTTCTTTAAAGTATGCAATGAGGTAGGCAGCTTCAGCTGACCCATTTTTCATTGCAGTGTATAGATTGTATAGCGCTAGTTTATTGCTTTTATTAAGATACTCACCTTTTAATATCGCCAGCGCTGATTGAATATGAAATCGATTGAGCGCCTTTGTATTTGACTGCCCTACCCCTCTCAAAATTGACATCGCAGACAATAGCTCTGTAGAGCTGCTGGCATGGTTAAACAGGTAACTACCCGCAAGTTCGGCGCCATGTTCAGAGCCATAAGACGACGCAAGTAGCCAAAACTCAATAGCCTCCTTTTCCTTTCCTTTTTTATATAGGCACCTACCAAATGTATTCAATTGACTTATAAAAAGATCATTCATGTGTGGCCGGTTTAAATCAGGCTCCTTCTGATTCATAGCCCCACCTTCTTCCAGTTTCTGACAAAACGTTTCTGAGGGTATCTGCACATTCAGATCAAAAGAGAATACATTGGGTATAAAAAACAAAAAAAACAATAGAATGTAGTACATGTTAATTTCCGAGTACTTGCTCAAAGAAAGACCCTTGTGGATCTGCAAGCATTAATAGTTCATCTGGCGCAGCTGGGATATACTTATCAAGTGGAGTCCAATCTGCACCTAAACAGTATTGCTTACATACTTGATAGTTTGTCATCTCATGCTCAATAAATTCAATTGCATATGTGAGAGGAGTTCTTCCATACCCCTCTAATCCCATGACAGTTCTCCAATCATCTACCCTTTGCGAGCACATATTATAAACATTGTTCCTTGCACATCCACCTAAATACTTATGATCAAATGAATTAACATTGCCACTATACCCGTCAGGTACAAGCTCTGAAGCTGCATCAGCTACATCAGCAAAGTTTCTTTTTAACCATTTCTTAGCGCGCGTCGCAAAACTTTGATTATACAAATACTGCATAGCACCGAATTGAGCACCATTAGAGAACTTGCCTCCAGAAATCTCTGATGCTGTACCACCAATGGCTGCAGAGATAACCGTTCCCTGGGCTATCTGTGTGGCTGTCAACTCGCCACCTCCAGGCAAGTAAGCCCCGCCAACTCCTTTTGTGATCCCCGCACTAAAGAAACCATGACCAAACTTTCCGTCGCTCATTACAGAAGAGATTCCGCCAATAACGGCATGTGCTGTGATTTGTGCCGCCACCTGCCCGGTAGTCAACATGTTGCCACCAAAGCTATGCAGACCAGCGCTTTTGGCAGCTTCAACGCTACCATACTTAGCCAAGTTTTTCGCACCTACCTTGTTGAAGTTCCCACCAATTTGGGTCAGTACATGGGCACTCATAAAGGCAATATACGCCGAGTTTCTGGCATACTCTGGTGGAACGCCCATAGCGCGGTTATATTCATAATTCCAGATCGCAATACACGCAGGTGCTCCTGGGCCACATTGCGCTGCCAGCGCTGTTCCTACAATATTTGTTAACTCTTTACCAAATACCTTAGCCGTCGCACGAATGATATTCCGCCTCAGCTTTTTCAGTGGCTTAATAATATAGCCACTCGGGTCGGTATAAGACAGCGGGTTGTTATACACATAACTATAGGTATTGTAGTTTTGCAAATTGCCCGGTGCCTGCGTGACGGGATCCGGCTGCATAAAGCGCCCGGTAAGTGCGTCATAAATGCGGCCATTCATATGTATGATACGGCTTTCACCGTCAAGCATTACGGGCTCATGTCCCGTATAACCGCGGGTGTTGTCAGAAATATCAAACAGGAACGCCAGGTCAGGGTGCAACCCAACCGCCTTCGCAGCTTTTTCCGTTTCAGATTCTGATGTACGCAATTGGCCAAACACGTCGTAGCTCATGCGCTTTACAACATTAAAATACTGATCGGTAATAGCCACAATCGATCCCTGATGGTCCGTAAACAGCCACTGTATCGTGCTGCCAGGAGCCTGTTCATCGCCCGAGGTGTACTTTATCGTCGCATCATTACCCACATAACGCTTAATGAAAGCCTGCTTGTCATTGCCCGACTTGGTCGTTAACTCCAGCGCCCCTACATAATAGACCGTCTGACTGCCATCTTCCCGCTTGTAGCGACGGTTGTTAATGTCGTAGTCGAAGGTCACTGTTTCACTACGGCCTTCGATTTCCTTCACTTTGTTACGTGTGCTATATTTGAGGGTCCGTGTTGTTACTCCATCACGCTTCATACGCGTCTGGTTGCCATTTGCATCGTAAAAATAAGATTCTGTTACGTAAACACTATCCGCAATATTCGCGTTACTCAATGGTGCTGCAAAACGACTTTGAAGTGTCGCATTGCTTTGCGCCTCCTCGCTCCCCCAGGTATCGAACTTGGGTGGTGGTGGCGGAAGAATGATAGGCGTACCACTTCCATTACCACCTGAGTTAATCGAATTGCTTCTGGTAGTTAGCGCATGGGGCGCTGCACCATGCTCCCCATATGTCTGGTGCCATTTCCCTATTTTTCTGAGGTTACCATTACTGTCGTATTCAAACTGTTGTGTACCATTGATATGCGTCACCCGATTGAGCTCATCATAGCCAAACGTTTCCAGCTCAAACCCGGTCAGGGTACGATTAATCAGGTTACCCAGACCATCAAAGGCATAACTGTCTGACTGGACGGCCTCAAGCTCTCCTTCACCTGAAAATTGAGTCAGAGCTCCGGTAACAGGGTCATAGGTGACTGCCATCGTCTTACCACCTTTGATGTACTGGCTCACCTGTCCGCGTGTATTTAAGGACTTAACCTGGTAGTAGATACGTCCTCTGCTCCCTTCACGAGCTTCCCTTCGCTCAAACAATTGGCCATATTGATAGGTATTTTTCACGCCTCTGGCTTCAATATATTTGTCTTCCCCACCGTTATTCATACGGCGGTAGTCATCAAACTGGAAGGCAAGTCTGCCATGAGCATCATAGGCTTGCTGCTGAATGACACACAATGAAGTTAAAGGATCAGCTATAGCAGGTAAGTTGTCCGGATCTGATACTTTAATACGCAGATCATAGTGGTTGGAATCCAGCTCAACATCATCTTTATTACAAGCACTTGCGCGCTCGAGCGATGTCAGGGTCGCAACCGCGCGGCCAAAATTATCGTAGAAATAAAACTGACGCCAGTCCTGCCCCTGAGAAGCAGAAATTAACTGATGCACATTGCTGGCCTCTGTACCGTATTCCCAGGTACTGTCGCCTTCAGATATTATTTCCGTTTGCAGATAAGCCGCACTGTCTTTACCATCGGCCGCAGCTCCTACTTCCTGGGTCTGGTGTGTTTTACGACCCAGTAAGTCATAGGTAAAGAACTGAGTTACCTTACGCGCATCAGTCTGACTTGTAAGCTCACCGAAAGCATTATACGTGTATGCCCAGGTGCCTCTGTCAGCATCTTTCAACTCAACTCTGCGACCAAGCGCATCGTACTCATTGTCTAACAGGATACGGCCATTATCCGCTGACGAAGAAACAGTATCCTGATTGCCCATAACATCATATGTATAGGTTAGAGTGTTACCCATACTATCAGTGGCCTGAACAACCTGACCCAATGCATTCTTTGTCGTCGTCGTGGATTGTGAGGCACTAGATTCATTGCCAATATGACCACTGATTGTGGTTGTCGACTCTAATCCGCTGAAAGTCGTTTCAGTCGTCATACCAGAGTTTTCATCGACCACTTTCTGAACCCGATCAAAAATATCATGGTAGGTTTTTACTGGTTTGGCACGATGTGCTTGAGTTTGAAGCAGTCGGCCATACGTATCATAAACGTTAGTGGTTTCTAAAGGCGCCCCTAACACACTCGGTACAATAGATTTATAGGGTCTGCCTGCTTTATCCAGATACTGTGTCTCGAGCAGCTCACCGTTAACATAACGCTCAGATTTCACGGAACACTGAAGCTCAGCACATTCTCTTAGGTAGGTATAGCTGTGCGCGCCCGTGGTTTGATACTGACCAATGGCACTGCCAAAGGTATCATATAGCTTATAAGTGTACATTCCACTAGGAGAAAGGATTTTTGTGGGTGCTCCGTGTTCGTTACGGACCAGGACTTCAGCACTTTTTGCAACCAAAGTATCAGAGCCCTTCAACCCAGCGCTTAAGTCAGCTGGAGCGGTATCCACATTTTGCAAGCTATATCGCAGGTAGCGACCATCAGCATCATACACATGTTCAGTCACACGCGTTTGCTTGTCCTTACTTTCACATTGGTCACTGTCGTTACTTGTCTTCGTAAGTTTGATATTTCCAACATCATCATAGATATACGTTTTAGTTAGTTGCGCATCACAACTCCCGCCCGGGGCAATGATTTCCTGCTTAAGCATGTACGGATGTGTGTCACTTGCACCGTAATACACAAACTCTGATGTCTTGCTGATGCCGTTATTACCGCTACCATCTGTATGTTTTGCTGTTGCCTTAGTGATCCGGCCAAAGCGTTTCGCTTGTGCTGTGCCGGTATACTCATTGGTGGTGGTGACTTTAGACAGTGCAGTTCCAGCATTACCAGAGCGTATAAAGGTATAAATATCCGAAGTATTCACATTGAACTTGGTAACGACAGACTCAATCAGATTCGCGTTGTTATCCTTATCATGCGTCATGGCAGTTTCACTACACCCATAGCCGCTGATTGTATAATTGCTATTTAATCTCGCATCACATTCGCGAGCATTTTGCAGCAGAGCCTGGTAGGCCTTACCACCGCGGTGCTCGATTTCAACATATTTGTATGTATTGTATGCCCGTGTCAAATACTTAGTTGGTGACATAAATGTGTCCGCTTCACCTACTTTCTTAAAATACTTGTCGGTCGACACTGGCATGCCTGTGAATGGAAAATGCTGCAGATAACGTGTTGTTGTTACTATTGCATATTGTTCATCTGACTGCTGTTCTTGTTTATAAGAAGTTGTGGTCAGAGACTGAAAGCCCAGCATACCGCGTCCACCAAACTGTACGCGCGCACCTTCATAGAAGTAATCTATCGATACCGTGCCAACATTTGTACTGTCCGGACTGTCCGTCGTTACCTTACTGACCAACTGTATAGGAGCAATATACTTATTTACTTTGAGATCAGTACGCTTCACTGCTTCGTCTTGCGTAAACGCGATAACATTGCCTTTGTAAACATCGGGGTCAGTCATAGAGGCATAGTCTATCTCAGTTTTACTGCCGTACCCTTGTGTTACCGTTCTGAGGAGCCCACTGGTGGCCATCATGCTTTGATCATAACGGATCTCGATAAATGGACCTTTTTTGAAAAGCAAATCATTATTTCCATCTGAATCAAAATCAAAGGATGTGAGATAGTCTCCTGATATTGACCGCAGGGTTGCGGTTGAAATCGAAAACCTGTCTACCTGATCCAGCGTATTTTTTTGTGGCGACCACTCGAAATGCGTCCAGTTGATATCTAGCTTACCCCGGAAGAACAGATCTGGTTTACCATTTCGGTCTACATCAATGGCTGTGGGTGTAGTGACATCTTTATGGATTTCGCTGCGATCACTCAAATCCAGGTCAACATCGTATGTAAAGTTACGCTCAAACATAGGCTCAGACTGAGACTTATTGATCCATAACTGCCAGCTACCTGCCTGATCGCCTTTGTACTTATCCCACTCTGAGACATCTAAAAAGAGCAAGTCGATAAGGCCATCTGCATTGGCATCCATCAGCTGTAGAGAGCGGACTTTTTTGGTAGAGACAATTTGCTGCGACTCAAATTGCAGAGCTAACGCCCCTGCATCAGGGTAATTTGTTTCAATGGAACCGCGATTATAGTTGACTAGAACGCTATTTGATTGTTTTTCATCACACTTATTCAGTTCATTGCATTTCAACGAAACAATATCAGCCAGTCCATCAGCATTCATATCAGCTACATACCACTCTCCATCTTCTTCACTTACAGAGGCTGACCAGTTGGTACCATAAACAGTAACGTCTAAGGGAACCGAGAATACATTCTCAACCGGATCAAAATAGCGCACATATGCTGTTTCACCAGTGTCACGCTTATAGACAATATCGCTATACCCATCGCCGTTAAAATCAGCAAATTTGGGCTCTTTAAAATACAAATTGCTTTCCAGTGTAGAGTGTTTAAATATGTCATCGATATCCACACGTTGCAGGGTCTGGCCAACCAGTTCATAGATAGTAAAGTAATCACGCTTATAGTTGCTGTCATAGTCTTTTTTCATGTTGACAAACAGCTCTTGTTTACCATCATTATTGTAGTCTATGGACTCAACAGAGACACTTACTTCATCATCACCACGCACAAAGCTTGTACAAACAAAGCGAGAAGCTTCATCGTTACGATTACGACCTTTTTTGAGTAAACACAGTTTGTAATCTTTATCTTCGTAGCGCTCGAGTACCGCAATTTCAGGCACACCATCGCCTTCACTGTCTACACTCAACATTGCAGCAAGCCGGTGGTTCCCATTCTCATCGTAGGGTAACCCATAAACGGTAGAACTTTCCGTGTAAGTTAGAGAATCAGAGAAAGTGTCATAGCTAAACTGGATTGGCAATTTGCAGACACTGCCAGCATCACATTGCTTAACTGAAGTCAGTAAACGCAGACCATTTACTGTAGTTTCTGTTCCTAGCTCAAAGCGGGATATAACTCTCTTGTAATGATTCTTGACGATGATATTTTGCAGCTCGGCACGCTCAGATGACATTAGTCCATCAAAAACATAACCCGCTCTGCGTATGTCGCCCGATCTATAATCAAATTCAACACTGTTACCACTGTAGGTAATTTTCGTCAGCACTTTTTCCGCTTCGCCTAGGACATGACCTGACACAGAGGCACTGTACTCATACTTTATAGCTGTGTCTTCGGCTTGCATGTTGTCATACACCGAATGCAGTAGCCAGGTTAGTGTTCTGTCGTTTCTGCCACCAAGACGAACTTCATTGTCAGCCTTTCCACCAAATCGCTTCAGTGTGCCATCTTTCCCTTTGACTAAAAACTCTACGCTGTCTGCGGTACTGATTTTTGCAACCGTCACCTGAGAGTCTAGTTCCAGTACGTAGGTCTCCAGGGTGTTGTAATCATCAAAGTCACCTTCCACATCTGCTGGGATCAACCTTTGTCCACCCAAGCAGAAGCGGTCGCTTTGTGTAAAGGTTAACGGCTTAAACTGACCATCCTGTGCGAGCGTTTGTGGGCAACGAGAAATAGCCCCACCTGCACCGATGGACCAACCCAGCGCCACGTTAGAGTTACCCGCCTGTGAATCGTAGTTAAGTGTTACCTGTGGTGTGACCCCTGCTATACCGGATGGCAATTCAATCGGTACTGTGTAACCGGCACTGCCATTTTCTGTTACTCGGAAATTACCCTGAGTTGGCGTAAGGCGTGCGTGTAGCGCACGTGCATACATATCATGTGTAGGCTCTCTCACAGCCAAGTCGGGTAGGTGAAGATTAATATTAGACATAGCCACGCTGTCCTGAACCAACACATGTAGGGCCTCAGAGTACTGTTGGCTACAGAACGTTTTTTCTGCACCAGGCTCTAAAGCAACAGAAACACACGCTTTTATCCTGAACTTGAAACTACCGTTAGGTACAGACACTAAATGTGACGTCGAATCTGAGCTTTGCGCATTTTCGCCACTCTTGCTTGCTTTCACCCAAGTGTCTATCTCATAGGACTGTCCGTTTTCACTTTTTTCTAGCACATACTGCTCAACCGCACCAGAAGAGGAAAACACAAAACTCAAATTGCCAAAATTCTGACTTTCTAGCACAAGCGTTGGAGTTTGCAAACCATCACTCTTATCAAAGGGGTCGGTACCAAGTGCCAACTCAGCGGCAAAGCTGAGCCCGTCGCCATCATCGTCGGCACTGTAGTTACATGCTTCATTGGTCGAACAGAAATCGTAGAAGTAATTGAGTGTTTTCAGTGTTAACTGGTCATATTGCTCACTTCGATAAAATAGCAACTCGAGCACCAGGTTTGCTCTGGACATGCCCTCATCAAGCAAGCCCTGCCAATAAACGTAGTTTTTTCCACCTACTAATACCGCTTTAGCTTCGTGGTGAGATATATTTTTCACTTTGGCTATCATGGCCAAAGCGAAATCTTCATTTGACATTGCAATGTTGCTGTATATCGCAACATTATCTTCTGTCACGCTACTCAAAATTAAGCGTGTTACCTCTTCAATAGACAGAAGATTATTGGTGACGAGATAGCTCAATATATTAATTTGATCTTTTGTTGGGTACTCATTTCTGAGTACAAACATGAGCTCTGTGAGTGTCCAAATTACCTCATCTCTTTGTTCCGGATGCAGCAGTTTCGCATCCCCTTCGATGGTATCGCGCCACTGTGGAAAATGCTCGTTCAGTAACTTTTCGAGTTCACCTAACCCTTTCCAATGCATAGCATTTTGTTTGATCAGTCCAGGGCTTATAACGTAAACATCTTTCTTGGTTTGAACATAGACATAACCATCAGCAGATACTTGAGGTTGCGCAACAATCCCGCCGGAATCAGGGAGCAAATAATGCCAATAAACTTCACCTGTGTCCGCATTCAATGCGTACAAGGCTTCATCTAAAGAGCCGACATAAACAACTGGTAATTCTGCTCCATACACTTTTGAAAGTTGAGCTGGTGCTACAATTGGTCCTCGAGTATCAAACAACCACACAACGCGCTTACTGGACTCATTTGCATTGGTGATGTCATGTTTAATACGATAAAAGCGATTGTTGCGTGAACCAAAGTAAACGTCATCATATATTCCTCCTTGCGTTAAAGAAGTGTTACTTTTGACCACGGGCATTGCTACCACATCGTCATATTTCGAGGCTTCCGCCAGACCAGCCGGTGTTTCATGGGTCCATTTCAACTCAAACTTTTGTTCTGGTGTCACTATATAGGCATTGAGCCCCGACTCTGAGCCAGCATACAAAATACCATTACCACTGAAAGTAAAGCCTCGGGAAAGTAGATCAGGGCCGTTATCTGAGCCACTGCCAGAAACGACAATGCTAGAGTGAACTGGTAACTGATTGTGTTTCACACCATTGCCGATCTTAAGGTAAGCACCTCCTTCAATTAACTTGTCAGCAATATAGTTGGAAAGAGGTTGCTGAAACCCGTCAGGCACTAGTGTTAGAAAAGAATACGAATAGGTCTCAGCTGTCTGGCGCAGCTGTAACTGAAGAGTGGATTGTGTCGCAGAAAAGCCAATACCTTTTACATCAAGGCAACGCTGAGTACCACACTGGACTACACTTGCAGACTGAATATATGGCGGTAGGTGCTCAACGGTAAACTGCTGACCTGCAGTACACGTACTGTCATCAAAGCATGCGTGTATTTCGTAAGTTACGTGACCTTGTTCAGGACTATTAATCGTTACTTGATTCTCAGCCCCTTCATATATCAGCTCAGACAAATCACGATCAGAGGGCAAGCCATTCCAACGGTACAAGCGGAATACATTAGTTGCACCATCATTTTGTTGCTGCCACTGAACGGTGTATTTGCCGCTAACCTGAGATTTCAGTGCGCTGAATTTGGGTGTCTCCGGTATGGGCTTTGGATGTGTAATCTGCTGCGTTACACATACCTGCTGATCAGCTTCTTTGAACGTATCAGGGATAGCCTCATCACCAGAGATCAAATAATTTGATGCAAGTACACAGACCCGTAATGTCTTGTTATGGTCCGCATAGTTGACATCTAACTGAACAGAAGCGCTGTCACCTGGTGACTTAATTTCTGCATTAGGTAAAATGGCTTTGTCTGCACCATTGACGGTTGCTGAAAAGTTAAGCTGCCTTGTATTTGACAGTTCGCTTGCCACAACCTGATAGGTGCCAGCACCGGCGGGGTTGATAATGAGTTTAGGCAGCCCTGGCTTGGGGGTATCCGGATATACTATGTCCAAATAAACAGAAGACGTGTGAACCAACTGATTCTTATCATCGTACAACACAGCTGATACAGGCATGTTTGAACGAACCACCTCTGGTGTCCAGGAAAAGTGGTGTTCTACGGCTTTATCCCGGGAAAGTGGGATGTTGACCGAGTAGGACTGCAGCAAAGTCTCTCCAGACTTAAGCTCTATACGCTTTAGAGTTTCTGAATTCTTATTAATCGCCCCGATGAGAGCAACGAATGAAACGGGGTTACCCACAATATGGCTAGTACCGGGGAGAGCATTAATGCTCAGCGCACCACCAAAGTAACTCTTGGGCATCACAGTGAGTAAAGATTCCTCTGTATCACCAAACTTATTGGCCGCATAAACTTTGAAGTTAGCAGGAGTGGAATATCCTGCCAGATTATAGAATGCAGAACAGCTACCGTTTGTTTTATTACAGGCACTGCTGATAATGGCACTAGAGGGACAAGGAGCACCTTGGGTAAAACGGCCTCCTCTCATTGCACATAGCTGTAAAGTATCCAAATACTCCAAACCACTATTTAAGTTTGCAGTGACTTTCACTATATCATCAATAAACGGAGTGACTGGTGAGACAGAAATTGAAGAGACCGTCAGATCTGCAGGCACAAACTTTACAGTGTCGCTGCTGCTGTCATTAGCTCTCTCCTTATCGTACACTGTCAGCGTAATACTGGTTTGAGCATTATCTGCGTTGATAGTGCCAAAATTTAGCGTACAGCTTTTGTAACCCTCCCCCAAAAGAGCACAGTCTTGTTGCGAAACTGTGACAGGATCCTGACTATCCCGCTGCAACGTTACATGTGAGAGTTTATTATAGCTTTGTGTATCGTTATCTTTTACGGTAAAGCTAACTGATATCGCTTGCCCGACTGCACCAATGTCTGGTGAGACAGAAAAATTACTGATGATGGGAGCTGTGTTTTTCTCCTTCACTGTCACCTTACGGGTTGCGGTGACATCATAGCCCCGGCTATCCTTTACAGTAGCTTTAAAAGTATGCTCACCAAGACCCAAGCCATTTTTTCCATAACTCACCTTACAAGTTTTTGACTTGTTGCCATTTGAACTGGAACAGCTGGGCGATAGGCGCGTTGTACCGCGGTAGATATTAAATGACGCATAGTCTGCACCTGCATCAAAAGCGGTAAAACTCACAGTTAAAGGTTGATCCTGCACTATTTGAGTGTCGCTGGATGGACTCGTGCTTCTGATTTCCGGTTTAGTTAAATTGAAGATATCAATTTTGACCACACAGTCATGATCATACGGTATATATGAAGGCACCTGGCTATATGGATCGTCCACTTCTTCATGATCTGCTGTTGTCATACGTACTACGAGATCATACTTCCCAACGGTCATATTAGAAGTAACCAATAAAGGTACATAATAGTCTTCTGTAGCATGCTTCAGACCGGCCGGTAATTCACTTTCTCTCAAGATCCTCGTAGTCCATCCATGAAGCTTATTATTCCCTTTGTACAAAGAGTGAATCCCTTGAAAACTGGTATATTGACTCCCCGTTTCTGGGAAATAATATTCCTCATAGTTTCCAGTTAGTGTGATCTTAAGACTGGAGCTGTAAGGTAATTCATAAGAATTTTTTAAGAAACAGTTGTTAAAGACCGGTATAGCATGCGCTTCCAGTGAAAAAAACGATACCAGCAAAGCAAAGAAAGTAATCAGTAATTGCTTATTATATCTCATATTATAACTCCGCTTCCCATACCACTTGCATTGACTGGCTATCCTGAGACGCCGGTTGTGACGTTTCCAGGCCTAACATACGTGACATCAACTCTGTGGCAGAAGCACTCTGAGGTGCATTTTTTGGGAAAGTGATCCCCAGCAATCTATTACCTTCACGGTAAATAAGCTGAGGTTCAGAAACAGAGGAATTCATCACTTCTTCCACTTTCTGAGCAAGCCGAGAGGATTGCTGCGCAGCATGAACAAGCTCAATAGACCCAACGAGCAAAGGTGTTGTGATAACGTTCTTTACTTGTGATGGCATAGTGTAGGTTTTAAGCTCTGATGTGAGATCTTTGGTGTCCAGCACCTTGATGGTGCCATCGCGTTGGAAAATATACAGACCACTGGTCAGCACCGCATTTGGCTCAGGTGCTGAGCTCAATAAACTAGATTTGTCAAACGAAGACGCTGCACTATTGAGCAAAGTCTTATTGACTAATACCGGTGCAGCAATGATATTACTGTTAAATTGCCTCGAGCACCTTACATCGGAATTATTTATATCAACCTTGCAGACCTTGCCTTTCTCTCCCATCATACTCACAGTGAAGTAAGCAAAACCGTCATTAAACACAGGCGCATTGGCTACAACCCCAGCAGTATTGAGCTCCCACTCTTTTTGCCAGGTAATATCTCTTTCGCCATGCTCTATATGTATGACCTGACTTTTATATTTGAACAACCTTTCGTCGTGGGTTGCAAAATACAGGCTACCATTGTGTTCAATAATAGTTCGCTCTATCACATCCAGGCCCAGCTCCCGTAATGGTTGGGGATAACTGGATGGCAATGCTTGCTCAATAATGCGGGCCTCAGCGAGCGGAGAAACGACAAGCTCGCGCTGAATGCTTTGCCCACCAAAACCATAGGCTGTTAATTTATATTTAGTAACATGATTGGTACTTTGCGACAGCGACCTTAATGAAGGTGACTTCATTGTCAGTGCAGGTGTTGTGTATTGGTTAACAGATTTGGTAACTGAAATCGCAGTTGCACCTGATAGCGACCAGTGCAACTTAAACACCTCACCGGATTCAACCCGACTGCTACTGGCGTAAAATGCCTGAACTTCCAGATCTGCATCGACCGTCACTGCATTTTGCTGCCACTGTGAACAACCATAGCGATGACATGACTTTATTCGAAAAGGACCAGTGTGAGTTGTGCTGGTAAAAGGCGTCAGGACCTTGTCATTCACCGTTCTCCATTGGCCACCCTGATAGTACTCGACTACGTAATAGTCTGCATCCGAAACAGGTGTCCAAGCCAGTTGAGAGGCATCACCCGTTCGTTTAGTAGATAGCCGAACGATGTTCTCAGGCATCAATTCAATGGGAATGACGGTTATGATTTTGCCAACTCGTATAGGGGCGTAAGCCTGCTCAAATGCGTTTAGCAGTGGTGAAAAGAACACAACACAACACAATAGTCCTTTAAAGTTCATCGTTAACCTATGTTTCTTAAACGGGAAATCGGCGCGGATTATACCATAATGACTACTTTATTCACATATGACATTCACCCTGGATTCATAAACCAATATTTATTCTCAAAGCGAGAACTATATCTCTCCATACTCGGAGATCTAACAATATTACAAGTGTAAGTAAGCATTTCTCATGCACACAGACTCACCTTCACCACACAGTTAAAGTGCGCTTTGCGCTTTTTAGAGTTTGTTTTGGGTAAAACAAAAAAGGCCACTGCACTGCAGTGGCCCAACAAGATCTCCAGATCTTACATGTTTGTTATTATGGATTATCCTTAAAAGTCAGCACTTACTCTGCGTCTTGCAGGCCCAGAGCTTTGATCATCTTAGTACCGATGTCGACATGGTGTTGCAGCGTAGAAAACTGCTCAGTCACGCCCGCCGGACCAAAGGCATAGACAGGTACTGGTGCCGCTGTATGCGTGCCAGTACCCCAAACTACGTTTTGTTGCTTCGCCACTACACGACCGATTTTTGCAGTAAAGTCTTCTGTGTCATAAACATAGAAGTCTGAGAAGTCTTCAAATTTAGGCAGTGGGTAGTTGCTGCTATTCAGAGCATCTGAGGCATTCACTTTTGCAGCTTCTTCTAATGTCACTGTATATGGCGTGTATTTCTCAATGGCGTCTTTCCATTGCTGATCCGTCGAATCGCTGTAGTTGTAGTCACCATTTACTTCACCCAGCACGTCGTAGAAAGTGCCCACTTGCCCATATAAAGTATCCAGAATGCCCAGCCCACCAAAGTTAAACTTCGGCTTATACTCGGCGCCCTTCATACCATCACCTGGCAACAATACGCCTTCTGGCTTGTTGTGGCTTGAGTAACTAAAACCAAAGCTGCCGGTTTCATGGTCAGCGGTGACCAAGACCAGCGTATCTGTGCGATCTTTTGCCCACTCATGAACGGCTTCAACAGCTTCGTCGAACTTAAGCAGCTCGTTCAACATCCAGCCGGCATCATTCGCATGGCCTGCCCAGTCAATCTGGCCGCCTTCAATCATCAGGAAGAAACCGTCTTCATCTTTAGACAGGATATCCAGTGCCTTAACCGTCATCTCTTTAAGAGACGGCTGCGTACAACTGTCATCGGCTTTACAGTCTCTGTAAGCAATGCCATCCGCCATACCTGAGTTGGCAAACAAGCCAAGCAGTTTATCGCTATCCGTTTTAGCTAACTGTGCCTTATCAAACGCCAGTGTATAGCCATGCTGGTCTTTCGCTTCAACAACAACATTGCGGTCATCACTGCGCTTAGATTTTTTATAGACACTGGCAGGCATGCCCAGCTCTGCAAGTATTTGCTGATCCTCGGCATCTTCTTTAATATCAGATGGGATAAAGACGCGTGCACCACCAGAAAGCATGACATCGACCATGCCGCTTTCTACCATTTCAACCGCAATTTCAGGCTCCAATGAGCGATGTGGTTGGTGTGCTGCAAAGGCCGCTGGCGTAGCGTGTGTTAAGCGAGTATCAGAAACCAGACCTGTCGCTTTGCCGGCTTTTTTCGCTTTTTCAAGAATAGTTTCAATGATGTAACCCTGGTCATCCAGGCCAATCATCTCTGAGCCCGACGCTTTACCAGTCGCCAGTTGAGTTGCTGAACACGCAGAGTCTACAACCAGGCTGCCATTTGCACCGTGAGGTGCGTTCAGAGACAGACCCAAATGGCCACCCGCTGCAAGCTTAGACAGTGCAGTTTGGTTGTTTTTATTATTGTATGTTGAGTTAGGTGCACGGCGCGCATACTCTTCCAGTAAACCAACCTGCTGGGCACCCATACCATCGCCAATCATCAGGATAACATTCTTAACCTGAGTCACAGCCGTCGGAGGCACTTTCACCTCTTTAATCACTTCGACTTCAACTTCTTTAACCACTTCTTTTGCAACTTCGACTTCCTTTACGACTTCAACCGTTCTGGTGTCGTCATTGTTACATGCGGTCAATAAGACGGCAGATACTGCCACTGCTAATAGCTTTTTATTCATTGTAGTGTTCCTAAAACGTAATCATCTGAGCCGCGGCACAGTTTAGGGACACTTGATGACTTTTTTATTTCACCCGAGTGACACTTTTTGTTCGTCTACTGTTGTTTTTTAGTCAAAAAAGAGCCAGCAAGATGGCCGCTCACACCAAAGATAAAAATACTCAGCAACACAGTTGCAGCGGTAATCTTCGTCAGTAGCAGGCTATACGCAAGATTGGAACCCAGCAGCATCAGGCTCAGTACCACAGAGGCTAGTCCCTTTGGACCAAACCAGGCCAGCGTCACTTGCGCCCGCCAGTCTAAACGGGTCGGCATCAGCAGCACCATAACAGGGATAAAACGAAACACCACAACAGCCAGCAGGGCATAAAGCCATATCTGCCACTCAAATGCAGTAAATAACAGCACACTGGCACTGATCCCAAAGATGACCCAAAGGATATAGGCTGCCAACTCTGCTATTTGCTCACTTTCCTCGATTAATTTGTCTTTAAAGGCATCGCGAAACCCATAGTCAAACAACAGGCCGCTGATAAACACCGCAATAAAACCACTTCCCTCCAGTAACTGAGTAAGCGAAAAGACCCCAATCGCAATGCCAATAAATAAAAACGGGCTACTTTTAGCGGCAAAAAAGTGATGACGATAGGTCAATTTTATCAGCCATATGGCGGCAATGGTTAACATTAATGCAACAGCAAGTGCAATCCCTACCTCCTGTAAAAACAACATCAAAAGTGAGTGCCCCGAAGGCGCTTGCGTATGAATGCTGCTGCTTAATAAAAACAGAAAAACAGGCACACATAAGCCATCATTCAGACCACTCTCGACATTGATGGCCTCACGGAGTTTCGCTGGTACTTGTTTATCCTGAATAAAGCTCTGACACAGCGCGGCATCAGTTGGTGTCAACATGATGGCCAAAATCAGCCCGGGCAGCCAGGGCAGTGAGAGTAGCCAATGTGCCCCCAGTGCGGCCAGGCCCATAGTCAGAGGCAGAGCCAGCAGTAATAACAGGGGAAGTTGATAAGAGTGCAGCAACACTCTGAGCCGGGTTTTTGCGGCATCAGAGAAAAGAAAAATGGCCAGGATCAGCTCCACCAGCGGCAAAAACTCACGCAAGTTCTCTAGGCGCAGCGACAGTGATTCCTGAAAGTACCATCCCAGCGCACAGCCAAACAACACAAACCACATCGGTCCGGTAAATTCCGCCCGTTTCAGCTGCCGAATAGCGATGGAATACAAAAAAATAGCCAACCCCATCCAGGCCAGCACCAGATAGATTTTTTCCATTCAACGCCTCCTTGGCCCGTCAATTATCGACACATGTCAGCAGTGTTAGTCATCGTCGAAATACCCAAGGCAAGCTTCAATGAGTATTGATATTTCGAGCAAAATAAACCTATTTCTATATTAGCGTGTCAGCAAACACAGCGCAAAGACCTGTCATTTCGCGTGATCACGTCCTCGCTATTGTTTCAGTGCACAGAGTATCGTCTCTGTAAGGTACATGAAAAAGCTGCGATTAGCCCCGCTTATGCTGTTTTCTTGTGGTTAATTTTTGCTAGAATGGCGACAAATTTTTTTGGAGAACCGTCAATGGCAATGTATGTAGTGGGACATAAGATCCCTGACTCAGATTCAATTTGTGGTGCAATTGCACTGGCTTACCTGAAGAACCAGATCGGTGAAGAAGCAATCCCAACACGTTTGGGCGATGTCTCTCCTGAAACTCAGTTTATTCTGGACCGCTTTGGCTTTGAAGCGCCGGAGTTAAAACTGAGCTATGCGGGTGAAGAAGTCTATATCGTTGACCATACCGAAAAGACTCAGGCACCGGATGACATCGATGAAGCAACCGTTGTAGGTGTGGTTGATCACCATAAACTGGGCGACCTGACTACCTCAACGCCGCTTGAGTGCTGGATCCGTCCGGTTGGCTGTAGTAACACCATCATCAAAATGATGTATGACTTCTACGGCGTTGAAATCCCACAAGGGATCGCAGGTCTGATGATGTGTGCAATTCTGAGCGATACTGTGATCTTTAAGTCACCAACCTGTACTACAGCAGACATTAAATGTGTTGAAGCGCTGGCTAAAATTGCAGGCGTAGAAGACTTTAAAGCACTGGGCATGGACATGTTCAAAGTAAAATCAGCGGTTGAAGGTACTCCGGCACGCGATCTGGTTATGCGTGACTTTAAAGACTTCAACATGAATGGCAACCTGGTTGGTATTGGCCAGCTGGAAGTGATTGACCTGTCTGTATTTGATGACATCAAAGCCGACCTGGAAGCTGACATTGCTAAGCTGAAAGAAGAAGGCGGCCGTCACTCAGTATTACTGCTGCTGACCGATATCATGAAAGAAGGCTCACAAATGCTGATCGCATCTGACGACGAAAGCATTGTAGAAAAAGCCTACCAGGTCACCCCTGAAAATAGCCGGGTATGGCTGGATGGCGTACTGAGCCGTAAAAAGCAGGTCGTTCCGCCACTACAGGATGCGTTTGCATAATCCGCATTACTGTCGGTAACCCTAAATTAAGCCCTGATCATATCAGGGCTTTTTTGTTGCTAGCTGTTATGTACCGCTGACGGCGCCTCTTGTGACGTACTGCTGCGTTTGCCCTGATACTGATAGACAAAAATCGCAAACATGATAATCGCCAGACTCACCAGGATCCGCGAGTCAAATACCTGATCCGTCACCAGATAAGACAGTAATACTCCAACTGTTGGTACCAGGTAATTGCTGAATGAAGCAAATGCAGGTCCTTTACTCATGATCAATTGCATAAACAGAATATAGACCACACCACCACAGAACACGCCGAGATAACCGCTGGCAAGCATCGCATCGACACTTATCTGTGTGACATTAAGATCCGCAAACAGCATCGCTAACGGTAGCAATTGCAATGCGGAGAGTGCAATAACGTCACGGGCAACTACAACCGGATGCAAATGCTCAAGCTTTTTCACCAGAATTAAGCTCAGTGCAAAGCTCAGTGCTGCGATAAAGATGGCTGCGGCACCGACAAACTGGGATGCTGACTGCGCCTGAAGCTGAGGTAAAAATAAATAAAGCAAACCGGCAAAGCCAATTAATCCGCACAGAATGCCTTTGACGCTGAAATCGCTGTCCTTTAGCAACAAAGGCGCCAGTAAAATCGTCAGTAACGGGTTCATACCCGTGATGACAGCAGCGTGAGACGCCGCCGTCGTTTGCTGACCCCAGGCAACCAGCAAGAAGGGCAAGGTGGCTTCCAGCAATCCAATCACAAACAGTAATCGCCAGTGACCTGGCTCACGCTTTAAGCCCAGAAAGTAACAAGCAACAATCAGTACCAGTGCGCCAATGGTGGAGCGCAATGCTGCGATCCACAAAGCTGGCATGCTCTCAAGAGCAATGGCGTTAAAAATATACTGAGATCCCCACAGGAAACCACACGCCACTAACATAATCATATATTTCATCAAACACTCCTTTTATGAATTGGCTGCATCTGATTGAGCAAAGGCACGCTCCAGTACCGATGCAACCGCCAGCACCTGATGCTCACACCACAACTGCCCAACCACCTGCACCCCAATCGGCAAACCGTTATTATCTTTTCCAATACAAACAGTTGCCACAGGTTGGCCACTTAAACTGTAAGCCATGGTAAAGGTGTAATTGTCGATCTGTCTTACTGAGTGTCCGTGGGCTTGTGCCGTTGTGGCACTGACCGGGCACAAAGTGATTGGGTAACGCTGGCTAAAAGCCTGCATTGCAAAATTGTATTGGTCCCACTCACGCAGTCGGCCACGCAATTCAGTGACCGTCAGCTGACAAGACGATGCAGACTCCAAAAAGGCCTCAAACAGGGGAGACAGTGCTTTGCTCCCCATTAATTTTGCCCCCTGATACCAGCTTTGTCCGCCATCAGCACCAAACGCAATCATCTCCAGAGCCAGCGACTTAACCTTATTCAGACATGCCGGCGCGTCATTGGTCACTGATCCAACAAACGGCGCAAGTGTATCAACGGCCCGTCGCAATGCCTGCACGATTTCCGGCTGGACATCGCACCAGCCATTGTTTTCATACCAGGCCACATCCAACGTAGAGATATCACAACGCTGGTAATCCTGCACGGGTACAGGCATGGTGTTCGGGTCAATGCCATCTGGCCCGGCAATGATCTCCAACAGTAACGCCACGTCATCAATGTAACGCCCCATAGGACCATAAGACGCCGATCTTACGTGCAGACTGGCCCCTTCCATGGGCACCCGTCCGGTTTGTGGCAAGCGACCTTGTGTGACTTTTAGCCCGGCAATGCCCACCATGCTGGCAGGAACACGAACACTGCCCATCGAATCTGAACCAAGTCCGGCTGGCGAACAACCCGATGCAATAGCAGCCGCTTCTCCCCCGCTGCTACCACCGGGTGATAAGTGCGAGTCAAGCGGATGATTGGTTCGGCCATAGATCAGGTTATCCGTCTCGAACGCCATCAGTAATTCAGGCACATTGGTAATGCCCAGAATAATGGCTCCTTGCGCTTTGACCCGCGCAACTATGGTGGCATCTTCTTCGGCAACAAACCCGGTCAGCCCTTCCGTCCCCATGGTGCAGGGGAAACCTGCGACCTTACACATGTCTTTGACTGTCATGGGCACACCATGCAGACGACCCAGTGGTGCGCCACTGCGTACCTTTTCGTCCGCGGCTTGTGCCTGTGCAATAAGGTCTTCAACCCGAGCTACCTGAACAATGGCATTCACTTCACCATTGTGTTTTGAAATCATATCCAGATAATGACGCACCAGCGCTTCACTTGATAGCGCACCAGACGCTATCAAGTCAGCCTGAGTGCGCAATGATAAAGTTGCAATATCCACTCAGACCTCCGGCTTACTTGGCAATTAGTGGCTGGTCATACTGGATCTTCTCCAGGCCATTAATGGGGAACATGATTTGATCGTGGATCACGATGCCAGGTGGTTGTGTGCTTTCGAACACACTGCCATCTTTGTCAATAACCGTTGCAGGTGCTGCGGTAATAAAGGAAGAGGCACCTGTGATAGACGCATTCGGGTGATAACTGATGATCAGATACAACAGTGAGCTGCCATCCTCAGTAGGCAGTAGCGGACAGCCGTTAATTTCTTTTTCATAGCGCGCATTACCACGTTTATCTGTGATGAATACATTCGGCAGGCCACCGAAAGGCTGTACCACTAACTCGCCAGCCCGATCCCAGACCGCCAGCATCGAGTACATAGAATTAGGAAACAAGTGCTTGAATCTGGCCACAGTTTTCGCCGAATTATCGTTATAACACTGAAACTTGTAACGACCACGCGCTTTAGACCAGGAGCCTAAGGTGATCTCTTCTTTCGGTCCGTCGAAGAAGGGCACAGGGTTCGAGTGCTCAGGTAAACGACGCTCGATGTAGCCATGATTACCGATCAGGTCGACATAAGTTGGCTTGTCCATAATGGGACGATTTTTAAGTCGGGGATCGGCGTCTGGCATGTCCAGAAAACTCTGCAACCAGGCTACATTAACAGGATCGGTCGTTGAGGCAAGAATGGTATCAGCCTCACAGTTCTCTGCACTTAATGGCTTGGCGTCCAGCGCCCCCGGCGTTGGATCGTATTCGCCAACAAACTGAAAAGACAGATCGTTAAGGCTATCGTAAGCCGCCGGGAATTCGAATAATTTACGACCACAGTAGTTATTTACCCCTGTGGTTAAATGACCTTTTACAGTGCGTTTAGCAATAATTTGTTTGTCGTGTTCACTCTGCTGGGCTTGTGTTTGAGGTGCAGCATACAATCCGGTGGCACACAGCAGTCCGATGATCAGTTTGTTCATGAGTTTGTTCCTTTTATCCTATTGGGCTAATAGCGCATCTGCGGCTCGAAAATCTACTGGTGTTTGCCAGGACTAAGAGTGAGCCGCAATATTGAATTGAAAAGTTAAATGCTAATGACAATCTTGCCGCGCACATGCTCGGTTTCTGATAAGGCATGAGCTTCGCCGATGCTTGTAAAAGGCATTTCAACAATTTCCGGAAGCTTAATTTCTCCGTTGTCAATTAATGCACCTATCTCACTAAGCTGACCGCCGTTTGGCATCACCAGTACGCGCTCATGCGCGAAGTCATATCGGGCTGGCAGCTCGTGTGTCTTGAGTGTTGAAATATATTTGCCAGTTGCTTTGACTGTGTCGTAAATACCCGCAACATCGTTGTCGACAATATCAAAGACCACATCAAACTGACCCAGAGATTGCAGATAGTCCGGTGTGTTGTAGTCGACCACTTGATCTGCACCTAAGGTACGCAAGTAGTCATGATTCTTTGCTGATGCAACCGCCGTAACGGTGGCACCCAGACGCTTTGCAAACTGCACAGCGAAGCTGCCAACACCGCCGCTGGCACCATGAATAAGGATCGATGTCTCAGAATCGATATCAGCCAATTGATTAATCGCCTGCCAGGCGGTCAAAGAGGTAAGCGGGACAGATGCGGCTTGTGCAAAATCCAACTTCTGTGGTTTTTTCGCAACCAGCGCGGCATTCACACTAATAAACTGTGCATAGGCACCGTCTTTGGTCAGATCGCCAAACGCATAGACCGGGTCGCCAACCTGAAAGCCCGTCACGTGCTCACCGACTTTAGCCACAGTTCCGGCAACGTCCCAGCCCAGGATCAAGGGCAACTGATGAAGCTCTTCTTCTGCTAACCAGCCTTCGCGGACTTTCCAGTCAACCGGGTTAACACTGGTGTAAGCCACCTCTATCAGTACGTCGTCCTCAGCAACGTTGGGCAGTGCGACCTGCTCTTCTAGCAGTTTACTCTGCCCACCGTATTCGTGAATTCTGAGGGCCTTCATAGTCATGATGTTCGTCATATTTGCTCCTGATTAAATGTAATGAATCAACCAGTCATATGCTAATACGACGCTGTTTTTGTGCACCTGTCCAGGCAGTCAGGTTTACCCAGATAGGCCATTTGGTCGCGTTCCGGCTGCACCTTTCAGGCAGCCACTTCCAAATGATTCAGCACTTTTCCATGCTCATTCAACCTCAACTCAGCGACCTGATATTTACCAAATAGCAAAGGCAAAGTACTTTGCAAACTGGCGGCCAGATCCACTAACAGCACTTTGGGATTATGTTCATAATAGCGCCCCCAGGTAGATTGCTGCTGTTGTGGTAACATCTCGACGTTAGCCCGTGCCACTTCATGGAAATAAAACCCCAGCCGGCCAATCATTTTTTCAACGATGGGGGTAACAGTCACTAAGGTATATTTCTGACCTTTTGACCACATAATATAAGGTAAGGATTCCAGTAGTTTGAGCGCGCCACCTCGTCCCTTAAATGACGAGAATGCACCAATCTCACAAATTTCCTGACGAGACAACTCTATGCCCAATGTATCGAGCACATGTGTTTCAATGTTATCTCCTTCTATATATTGCTCCGAAAATAAGGCTTTGTTTGCCGCATAGGTAATCCCATAGGCCGCCAAATACTCTTCACAACCATTGGCGCTTTTTTTCAGTGATATGAATTCATCGACCTTAGGCTCAATGATGGCTTCATGGACCAGTTCATAGTGACTCGCGACCAGCTGCTTAAGAATAGAAAAACAGGATGAGTCTGGGTTTATGGTATTAATTGTGGACAGTGTTTGTGTACAGTTTTCGATTGCAGTCATGATATTTCCTTAATGCTAGTTTGTGATTACCTGTCCACTGTACTGCCCTATCCCCATTACAGACACAACGCAATATTTCGTTTCATTTCAAACGATTACATATCACACTGATATATTTCAGGACCTTTCACTGTCCAACAGTACAGCTGCCCATTGGATCGGTTATGCGATTTTCAGCGCTCCCTATAATGGGTCGTATTGAAGCAACACGGCTTAATAAAAAACGTACTAATGCGAAACGGCTTAATTAAAAAGGAACTGAACCATGACTAAGGCAATCTCAATCATCGAAAACAACTGGCAGGTACTGGTAACACGTGCATCAAACAAACTTATCGACTGCTTTAAACTCAGACACAGTGTTTTCTCTGAAGAACTGCGCTGGGTAAAAACAGAACAAAGTAAAATGGAAATCGATAAGTACGACTTTGCCAGCACTCATGTCATGGCCTATCAGGAAGATACTGTGAAAGGTTACATGCGTATCACTCCTGAGCATTCGCCCTGGCTGCTGAATGATACATTTAGTTTCCTGATTGAAGATAAAAACTATCAGTTTGAGAAAAACAGTGCAGAAGTAACACGTCTTGCAGTCGATATCATTTCCCGAGATGCCAAGGTAAAAGACACCTTTACAGTGTGTGACCTGTTGATAAAAGGACTACTGGCACATGCGCAGCAAAATAATATCCAATACTGGTATATCGTTGTTTCAAGACAGATTTTGTCACTACTAAAACGTAAAGGCCTGCCATGTGAAATACTGGGTAAAACAGTGACGATGCCTGATGGAGTAAGAACCGTTGCAGCCAAAATTGATGTACGCCAATTTATTTCTGCCTGTAACCAGTTTTATCTGACAAATACTGCACCAGAACCTGTGGAAAATATATCCTACCTGCAAGCTGCATAAAATATATTTAAAAAGCCGGAGCTTGGTTACCATCCGTTCCAGTAACCAAGCTGTACCCGGGATAAAAACTTCACAAATTAACACTTGACTAACCATGCACTCACCATAGAATAAATATTCTCATTAAAACGTAACTATGGTGTGCTTAATATGATTGACAAGGATAAATTGATCCAAACACTGGATTTTGTCGATAGCTGTGTAAAATCGGAAAATGACAGTACCTCAGTAAATAACTTATTTAATAAACTAGACAAACTCATTCCCATCAAAACCGCGATTTTAGCCATCGATGTACAAAATCAATTCCAGCTCACGAGTCCCTCGCAGTTATTTTCCTACAACTTGAGCAATGAGTGGCAGGATATCTACTTTCAGCGTAAGTTCTATCAACAGGACCCCGTGCTTAATGCGCTGTCTCAAAGCAACCAGGTGGTTGACTGGCAAAGTGCATTTCAGTTCTCTCCGGCAAAAGAGCAATACTCCAGTGATTTTCAGTTTTTATCTCAGAAATATGTAGGAAGTCATGGCTTGTCTATTGTCGTCAACAACCACAGTGGCTCTACCCTACTGTCTATTTCGACCGAGGCTACGACCAATAAAGCAGACGCGCATATCTTGTCTTACATCGCGCCACACTTTCACGAGCTGTTTTCACGCGATGGTGAAAACACACGACGAAAAATTGGCATGCCACAACTGTCCAAACGTGAGCTTGAGGTTTTACAATGGGCTAAAGAGGGCAAAAACAATGGTGATATTGCCATCATCCTCAGTATATCCGAGCGTACAGTGAAGTTTCATTTATCTAATATATTCACCAAGTTGAATGTGGTAAACCGTTCTCAGGCCATTGCGAAAGGCATGAGCTTCGGTATTATCTAGACTGACAAAACTCACTAAGGAAAAGAACATTATTTTGTTACAAATAATATATCCACACAAACAGCACCTTCTATTTAAGTGGATATATTATTTTCAAGATAACAGATAGGATAATACTAGACTTTATTGAAGATAATAGAAAAATATCATTTACAACAACAATCCTGTTGTTCAGACCATATAACAATGAATAAAAATAAAGCATACCAAATATTGAAATTAATCATGAACCATCGTGGTGCACTATTTACACTTAGTTCACCAACCAACATACGCGTTGTACTGTTGTAGTTATTCACACAAATACAGAAATACAACGCCCCGTCGTCATAATATTAAGCTGCCATTGCCTGTTCATCAGTTTCAGACTCCGCTATCTGCCAATTCTCAATGACAATTTCACAGCTATTCCCTTTGAGGACTTCAACATTTCCAAAGTTAATCCGCAGTGCGCCTTGCCTGTAGGCGCAGGGTTCAAATACATCCAGGCCCAGAGTTTTTGCAGCATCATGTAACTGCTTTTTAGCACGGCACAGTTTGACATTGAACTGAGTTTCATTGTCGCCAATCATACGGTGCAATAGCTCCCGCTCAACCCACCCGGTCAGCAAAGGATCGACTTTTTCGCCTTCTTCCCAGGCTTTCATTGCTTGCTCATGGTATTCGCGCACCAATAATAGCAAGATATAGTGATGTACACGCTCGCCCAGATCCACACTCTGAGAACCACGCTTAAGCAATAAGCGCACATGCCAGTCGTTGTCGCTGACCTCAAAACGCAGTGAGACTGGCGTGTCATTTTTTATCGCCGGCGTCATTTGCACGTTCCCAGGTACAGCAGTGGGAGCAGGCGTAACCTTCAGTGCTTCTTGCTCTACAAATGCCTCATCACCACCAAATAAACGTAGACAGATATATTTTTCGAGCAATGCCAGGTCAAAAAAACGCTGATAGTCACCGTAGCTTTCCAGCACTGAGCCGATCGCCAGAGCGCACTGATCTCGATTAAAAAAATGTGCACTCACCTGCAAGTAGTTGCAGCCATGTTCTATTGCACGCAGTGCATTATCATGAGCGTCAATGTTTGAAGAATAGAAGATAAATTCCGTATTCAGCTCGTAGGCCAGTGCTTTGGGCGCCAGCCACAGCATAAAATTTTCAACCCCGGCAGGGCGGAACCCGCCCAGACAATCTTCAAATGCGATCCGATCGCTGCCAATCATGTCGCAGACTCGCAGCGCTTTTTTAAGCTCCTGACTGCCAATGCGATACGCCTCTTGCAATACCAGCCTGAAGCGAAAGACCTTATGCGTCAGTGCCGACTCAAGTATATCGATCAGATCAGCAACCCGCGCTTTGCTTGCCAGCAATTCAGGCTCAACACGTACATAACATAACCGGGGCAAGTCCGCGCCTCCTTCCTCCAGCATCTGTTGCAACTGTGCTACTGTCATCGTGCCCCAGACGTCGTCCATACAGGCATCTGCCCCGGACCAGACTATGTCTGCAAATTTCGCCTGTTTACTCAGAGCCAGCAGCTCAGCCGCTACCGGCTGCTCTACACGTTCAACAAAACCCTGAAATGTGACTGGATACAGCTGTCTGTTCCAATTTTCCACCTGTTTTCGAACGGTTCCCATTTGTTGATCTCCTTTTAATCCCTCATAATCTCGACGGTAAACAGAACCACATAGTTAAATTTGTCTAGACAGCGTGCTGCGCCTGCGCACGCTGAGCCAGCACAAAGTACACCGCAATGCCGCCCCAGATAAATGCCAGTCCCAGCCACTGACCTGCCATCACCACTTCTTTAAACAGCAGCACCGCAATCAACAACATCAGTGTCGGGTTAAGATACTGGGACAGAGACACAAATGCGCTGCTAAGATGCTTCACAGAAAAGTTATAAAGTAACAAAGGCAATGTAGTTACCACCCCCAGTATGCACAGTTTCATCATGTCACCCTGCTGTAACTGATGCGATAAACCACTGCCCGGCGCGATATACTGAGACCACGCCAGATACAATAAAGCGGGTAATGCAGCACACACATGCTCCGCCGCCAGAACCACCACCGCAGGTTCCTGTAAATACCGCCTGAGCACCACATAAAGTGCAAACGTCAAGGCAATAACCAGCCCCTGCCAGGGTAGCGCAGCATAAGCTTGCATCTTGATGTACAGCAGCACGCCACACAGGCACAAGCTCAGACACGCGTACTCTTTGAGCTGCAGCCCTTCTCGATTAACCAGCTTGAGTAACAGCAAAGTCAGGACCGGTGCCAGGTAGTATCCCAGACTGGCGCTGTTGAGCTGCTCGCTGCTAATGCTGCTGATCACCAGCAACCAGTTGCTGGCTATGAGCAGAGCACTGAGGGCGATTAACTTAAACCGGGCACGCAGCAATGCAAGCAACGCGCTTTGTTGCCCCATCAGCGTTACTAACACCAGACACATCAACGTCGCCAGGACAATTCTCAGGCTCAGTAAATCAAACAGGGCAATGTGCGTCAGCTGATGAAAAAAAATCGCTGCTGACGCCCACAACAGGTAGGCAAGTAAATTACTTGCCTGCGCGGTTTTAGTGCGCCTCAACATGGCTGCGCACTCACTTGCTGAAACAACACAAAATCCTGGCCACTGGCCACACTCAGCCTGTCACCATTTCCTACTCGCTGAGGCCCGGCCTGAGGGGTGCCCTCATTGCTGAGTATGGCGGCCACCCGGGTAATATCACGACGACAGTCCGCCAACAGCTCCTGTACTGAACAACGCGGCAGCTGCTCCATTAACAGGTTAATCGGTACCAGACTGTGCAGGCTCAAACCTCGACCATAAAGTGCCCGGGTCGGGAACTCCCGGTGATAATGGAAAGTAAAGAACCCCCCGTCATGACAGCACAGTGGCAACAGCAGCTGAGGATCAATCACAGGCTCCAGTTCTATCACAGTGGTAAAGGCCCCCTGTAAGGCATCTTCTTCCAGCTGCACTGTGGTGACAGTCTCAATTCCAGCAATCTGGCTCTGGATAAGTGTCTGCTTTTGCTGTTTATTATCAACTAACAAACTCACCTGATAGCCAGCTTCGAGCAGGGCATCTGCAACCAGCGTCGTCGACAACCGCTCGCGGCCCACCAGCAAAACCCGTCCCTGCTGAACATGTTTGAGTTTTTGCCGTATCAGCCAGGCTTTGCTGTACGGGTAAATCAGGTTACCCAGCAGCTTATCATCGAGTTTCTCCGGTGCTTTAATAACATGCTGTTCACTCACCAGCACAAAATCCGCCAGCGCGCCCAGCCGCTGGCTTTCTGCCAGCAAGCACCCAAACACCCGATCGCCTATTTTTAGCGAGCTCCGACTCTCTGCCACATGCACCACTTCGCCGATAAACTGACTCAACGGTACCAAAGCACTTTGCGACAACAGCTGGGGGTATTCACCAGCTAAAATGCGCTGATCCAGCTCCGAGAAACCACATCCGGTCACTTTTACCAGCACTTGTCCGGCAGCCACCACAGGACGCGCCACAACCTGTTGATGTAAGGTCTGATCCTCGCTGTTTAACCGGCTTATCCGCATGACCTTATCATTCAGGCACCGCTCCAAAAAAGCGCTCAGTGCCCGGTTAAACTGCTGTGCATCTTCCACATGCGGACAATGATGACAATCCGCAAAAGTAAGGGCCTGAAACTGTGCAATTTGCTGCTCCAGGCCCGTGACATACTCACAGTGAATGAAAGGATCTGCTGCACCTGTGATGGCCAGTGACGGGATCTGAGCTTGCTGTAACAACGCAATTTCATCACATAGTGGCCCGCTCTGCAGACCTGCCAGGATCCCTTCGCGCACATCGGGCTGAGTCAATTCAACACTGTGCGACACTTTCAGCCACTGTGCCAAAGAAACTTGCTCTTTATTGACGAACAGACCACACACCTGCTCAACATCCTCAT
Source organism: Pseudoalteromonas sp. XMcav2-N (assembly GCF_024124545.1). Classification (GTDB taxonomy): domain Bacteria; phylum Pseudomonadota; class Gammaproteobacteria; order Enterobacterales; family Alteromonadaceae; genus Pseudoalteromonas. The sequence continues at coordinate 53,892 of NZ_JAMXSF010000006.1, read as the reverse complement.
CGCTCAATTCAGAGCGAAAAATGCGCCCCTGAGAGGGCTCTTCTTTAAACGCTTGCGCAGCCGTATCGGCTGAAAATGGTGGTGCGCCTGCCAGTACGACGCCTTTCACCTGAGGCAAGTGAGGCAAAGCATCCAGTGCCACGTGTCCCCCCAGGCTGTGGCCAATGATGACACATTCATCCAGCTGCAATGCACCGATGAAATCACGTAATTGAATCACACATCCGGCAAAGCTGTAGGCATCACTCTTATGTGCAGCAGACGACTCCCCATGGCCAAGAAAATCCACAGCCAAACAATGGAAATGCGCACCGAAGTAGTTCATCTGGGCGTCAAACGCCGCCGCTTGTGAAGAGTTCCCATGCAAAAATATCAAAGTGGGGCCGCGCCCGGTCGACTCCAGATAACTGATGGTGCCCTGGGAGGTGGTGAGTCTAGCTCGCTTCATGATAAATCTCCTGATATTGTTCAATAAACGCGCTCACCTGACGACTAAATAGCGCATTAATTTGCTGTGCCATCGCCGTTGACATCAGAGGCTCACAGTAAGTGAAGACACAGTTCAACCTGTGCCCTGAGGTTGCCAGGTGACATGCAATCCCAACGTTTCCGGCATTGCGATTGGCAAAATTGGCATACTCCCGAACAACCACTCCGTGTCGGGCAGTATCAAACTGCACCACACCATGGTTTGTCATGGCAAAATCACAACTAAAGCGCGACGGGTTGTCCGCACTCTGACGTAACTGGTGCAGCGATTGCTCATCCATTGGCGACACATAGCCAAGCTCAGTATCAATCGTTTCAGCTAACTGCTGATCAAACTGTCGAGCAAAGGTCGGCCAGTTCGTGCTGCCTGGCATATCCAAAGCACTGACGGCTATCAAACACCCGAGTGCGGAAGCAGCGCTTTTTACTGCGGTACGCTGCCTGAGTGAGATAGCCATTAACAGGCGCAACTTGCCTGTGCTGTGCACTTGTTTAATGGCCTGAGTCAAAATGTATGTCAGGACCGTATTGAGCGCACTGCCACTGTGTTTGGCAATCGCTTTCAGTGCAATCAGTGCGTCTCGTTCAATGGTTTGTCGGCAAAACCGGGTGTGTCGTTGAGCCGGTTTTGCCTGGGTGATAACGGGCCAACCCAGATGAGCTGGCAGGGGCGCTACATTGCCTCGCGCCCGCTCGAGCTGAGATTCAATCGCCGGTGCCAGTGCACTGCGCTCGCTGTGTGTCAGGTTGTGATAACAATGCAGTAACTGGTCAAGCAGATAGGCCAGACTGTGGCCATCCACCAGCGCATGGTGGCAAGTCAGTGCAATGTGGCTTATCGCCGTATCCTGCTGCTGGACAAGCAGAACAGAGCATAACTGCCGCTGCGGCTGTAGGGGCGTGTTCAACACCGCCTGGATCAGCGACGCCAGAGCTTTGTCATGCGCGACTTCCGCCACACCGAGCTCGTGCAGCTGGCCGGTTGCAGCCGCCTCTGTAAAAGTATTCTGCTGATTATTCAGTGTCAGCATCAGTGCGGGGTTCAGCTGTAGCCAGCGTGCCATCGCTTTAGTCAGCCTCGCCTCGTCGAGCTGTTGCCCAAGTGTCAGTAAAGACGTCGTCTGAGCATTTCCCTGCACATCATGCAGGGCTGCCATTTTTCGCTCCAAAGTGCCAAGTGCTCTTATTTCATTCATGGTCAGGCACTCTCAGCCAGTAACAGTGTGTCGTTAAGAAAACGGCTGCACTGTCGTTCATTGCCACTGAAGGCAATGATCTTATCGGGCCGGACCAGCACACACTCGGCCTCAGGATCAAATTGATGTGCCACCGTCTCCCGTTGGCATACCTGGATCTGAGCCTGTTCACCGGAATACGCCACTTGTTGAGCCAAACGCTCCGCGCATGCAGCATCACTGGCAAACAAGGTATATCCCGTGCCCTGATGCCGATAGCCTTGCAGATCAAGGGGTAAATAAATACGGCCTACGCCTTTTGCTGACCCAGTTGCAGCATAATCAAGCTGATAACCTGCCGCCGCCTGAACAAATTGACGAATAAAAGGACGATTTTTCTGTTTGGGCGTAAATAGCGCTTCGTCATCTGCCGAGTGCCGGTCAAGACGCGCGATCAGCGAGGTATTTTTATCAGTCAGGCGCAGTAACGATTTGGCGTTCTGGCGGCGCTCTGCGTCATAGCTATCTAACAGCACTTCTGGCGCTTCGCCTTTAGCTACCTGAGCCAGCTTCCAGGCCAGATTATACGCATCACCAATGCCTGTATTCATACCAAAGCCACCGATCGGGCTAAATAAGTGACAGGCATCTCCGCAGATAAACACATTGCCACGTCTGAACTGGCTGGTTTCGCGATTATAAAAGGGGGCTGAGGAAATCCAGCTGGGTTCGAAAATCTCCAGATCAGGATCAAGACGCTGTAAATAGGCCTGGATCAGGTCAAAGTCGATGGTCTGCTTAGGGTCAAACGCCCCGGAAACCTTTATAACAATTCGGTGATAGCCCTCGGTCAGTGGCAGCAAAATAAAAAACCCATCTTCGCTGACCATGTAGTAGCTCTGACTGGTGTCACGGTTCCAGCGCACCTTCACATCCGCCAGAACAAAATGCATATCATAATCGTACCCACTGAAGGGTAATTTGAGTAACTCCCGGGTACGACTGCGCGCGCCATCACAGCCAACCACATAATCATAGGTCTCTTTATAAACCTGGCCATCTCGGGACAGCGTCACCTGTACCTGATCACCCTGCTGGTGCAAATCGACCAGCGCCGTGCCACGCGCCACCTCACAGCCGGTTTCGGCCATACGCGCCTGCAATGCTGCTTCGGTATCTGGTTGTGGCAGCATCAAAAAGTACGCAAAGCGGCTGTTCAGTTGTTTAAAGTCCAGCTTAAACAAACGCTGGCCTTCATAAATTAAGTTTACACTCTGGTTTTGTTTGCCACGCGCAAGTAACTGCTCCGTCACGCCCAAATCATCCAGAATATCTAGCGAAGCCGGGTTCACACTCAGCGCTTTAGAACCGGATCCCGCAGCCAAACGTGAATCAATCACGGTTGCATCAACGCCTAAACGTTTGAGTTGTAGCGCCAGCACCATGCCTGTTGGTCCGGCCCCTACAATTAAGACTTGCTTAACCATTACACATACTCTTTTGTTGAGGGGCACCCAAACCTGGGTGCCGGAACTTAGAATTACAGGTTAGTGCCTGCCAGAATCGCTTCAGGGTAGCGCTCACCCGCAACATTGTCGCGAGAGAACAACTCATCCAGAGACGTGATGATCGAGTCAGACAGGGTGACGTTCTGTGCGGCGAAATTGTCGCGCAGATATTTCACACGTTTGGTACCCGGGATAACATGGACGTTTTCATGACGGTTCAGTAGCCACGCCAGTGCAACCTGGCCTGTTGAGCAGCCCAGCTCGCGACTGATCTCTTCCACTTTATTGACCAGCGCCAGGTTAGTGTCGATATTTTCTTTCTGGAAACGAGGGAGTTTGGCGCGAAAATCTGAAGCCACGTCCGCCTGCTCGATTTGCTCTTTGCTGATCTGCCCGGTTAAAAAACCGCGCCCCAGCGGGCTGTAAGCGATAAACTGCACACCCAAGTCAATACAGGCAGGCAGGATCTCTGTTTCAATATCACGGCTCCACAGTGAATACTCACTCTGTAATGCTTCAACCTGGTGTACCTGGTTTGCACGACGCAGTGTATCGGCAGAGACTTCAGACAGACCGATGGCCTTGATCTTGCCCTCTTTAACCAGCTCAGCCAGCGCTTCCATAGGCTCTTCGATAGGCACATTCGGGTCACGACGGTGCATATAATAAATGTCCAGCGCTTCGAGGTTCATACGCTTCAGTGACGCCTCGCACGCTGCTTTGACATATTCTTTGCTGTTATCAATGATCAGGTTGTATTTGTCATTTGGATCGCGGCGAATACCAAATTTTGAGGCAAAGACGATATCATCACGCTTACTACCAATGTCACTGACAAACTGGCCCAGCAACGATTCGTTGTGACCCTGACCATACATATCCGCAGTATCGAAATGGTTATAACCCATATCCAGTGCTGCGTGCAGCGTTTCCAGAGATTGCGCATCATTGCGCTCACCGTAGAACTCACTCATTCCCATACAGCCCAAGCCAATTGGAGATACCAGTTTGTTTGCTAGTCGTTTAGACATAATTCTCTTCCATTTTAGTTAAGTTAAATTGTGTTCAATTACATTACCTGGATGCCAGAAAGCGCTTCCCCGCTGTGCAGTGCTGCTTTCTGGTTATCCTGCTGTGGTTATCCAGTTGCGTTTATTGTTGATTAAAATTAGTGGCAGACGTACTGCCTGAACGTACAGTTCTGATCAGAAATCGTGGTGAATACTTCATACCCGACGTCCTGATTTGCAATCAGAGTTGGCGCCAGCGGATCCACCAAAAACCCTTTATTAACAGCACCTAACATAGGGAAGTCACTGAGGTCATCACCAAAAGCCAGGCAAGCATCGGCAGAGATCTGGTGCTGATGTAAAAACTGCGCAATAAAATGTGCCTTCCCCTGACCTATGCTCGGCAGGTCATCCAGTTCGCCTGTATAGCGCCCACCTTTTTGCTGTTGAGGCGCGCACAACACATCACTGACCTGCCACACTGCCGCAAAAGGTGCCAGCAGGTGATACCCGGATCCGGAGACCAAAATGGTGTTATATCCGGCTTGCTGTAATGCCTTCAGTGCCGCCAGCGGAGCCGGCTTAGTGTAAGCATCTGGCTCGGGCAAAGTGGCAAACCACAGCTGCGCCGCCTCAGCAAACGCACTGACTTCAACCCCCTCAAATAAGGTGTAGTAAAAGCGATTGATTTCACTGCGAGGACGCTGCGCTGCAAATAAGCTCTCCAAGCGCTCGCGCCAGGCTCCGAAACGTTCAGCCGGAACCAAAAGCGCTTTGTCCTGTAAAAAATCGGCGAATGAAAACATACTTTTCAGGTCGATAAGCGTGTTATCGACGTCAAAGAAAGCGCAGGGTCTCTGCGCGATGACGTTAGGCTGCCACATCACAGACGGCTCCTTGCTCTGCCAATGCCGTTTGCAGGTGCTCCACCGCCTGCTTGGCCATGCTGCCTTCTTTGCGAGACAGGAATTTCTCCGGGTAGGTACTGAACTTGGTCTTCACACGAGCACAATCCTGACCGTTTTGCGATAAGGTCATCTCTACATCGAAGCACAAAGTGCCGCGTCCTTTGTCGGTGAAGCTCAAAATGCGATATTCCAGCTCCAGCGGCAGTGGAAACGCAAAGCTCAGATATTCACTATCCAGCGAGTTAATCACGAAGTAACTTTTTTCAGCTTCGGCCAGGAAATAGCGTTCGGTAATAGCCAAAAACGCCTGACGTGCCGATTCTGTCAGCACCATGCCCTGAATGTGGTGCCCGGTGACATGGTCACCCATTTCATCGCAGGCATCGTCAATATAAATAGGCAGGCGGTATACATTGTCTTCAATTTGTTGCGGTTCCCCTAACATACCGTTGCGTTTTTGATGTTTATGGGTTTCCTGTTTATTCAGCTTATTAAAGGAAGGAGTTGCAAAGGCTGCTGCCATGCCTTTTTCCTCCGCCAAATTAAGTAGTGCCTGGTAAGCATCTGCACAAATTCCCTGACCTAATACAAACTGGGTGGTCGAGAGCTGTTCATCATTGGTTTCCAGCATAGTGCGTGCTTGTTCATAAGTAGTAACGCCCGGGTTTTGTGCAAAGTTAGTGAATTTATTCCCGACCAGTACTTGGGTTTGCTTAACTGTTTTCATGATTATCTCCGTTGATGTTGGTTTATTAAGCCCGCGGCAATATTGTTGTTGCTGTCTGCCGCTTTGGTGTTTCCCATTAAAATCAACAATCGCCATGAAATATATTTCACAACCCAACACGCTGTTTCAGGTACACCGTGAAATGAAGCGATAAGCAAAGAAATATCCTGAAATGGTCTGAAATAAGGTTCCGGGTCAGACTGGTAAGCAAGTCAACACCACGTTGACAACCAACAATAACGAACTCAACTTCCACACTAAGGAACAAAGACAATGAATAAATTTCTGACTCTGGCAGCAACCACCGCACTGACTTTTGGCACAACCAGCGCTATGGCGCAGGATGATGACTGGCAAGACAATGAGATGGCTTACCAGCAAGCACAAGATGCGCCGCCATTTAACATTAAGCGAATTCTCAGAAATAAAACCTTTTTACGCAGCCTCAATAAACAACATGCATATTTTGAGGGCAGCCAGATTGTGCGACGCTTTTTCCTGTGCATTCCGGAAGCGTCTAACTTTAAGGAGGATTATGTACGGGTTGATGAAGTCAAAGCCTGCTTTAATGACATTGTCAGCCCGGCGATTGAGCTGGATCTCAATGGTAGCCTGTCCACCGGGATTGATTCCACCATACAGATCGCAACAGAAGGTCTGGCCCAACTGAGACAGAATGCATCTTTTTCACCTACTTCTTTCTATATCAGTCATTATGAAGAAGGTAACCGCCCGGGTACTGGCAGAATGGAGTTAAACTTTAATGTCCTGGTTCATCAGGAAATTGTGCAGTCCACGGATGTTGAGCTGCCATTTGAGCCATTGTTAGGGCCGCAGCTGTTCGTCAGCAATAACACCTTAGGCGTGATTGCCACTAAGCCGGGTGAGTGGAAGATTGATTTGCTAAAAGTGCGTTCAATTTTCACTGAGCAACGCCCGGATATCAGTTACCAGAATCCATTCCCTAACTATCCGATCAACTAATTGGGTGAATCCGCATCATCGCGGGTGAACTTCCATCTCCAATGTGGTCCCAAGCCCAAAAGACTGGCCTCGCGCCAGTCTTTTTATTTTTCGGTTATGCCGCTTTGACACCGGTAATTTTATATAACCACTTCCTGGGCATAGTGAACTGACGTTTGATCAGCGCATTCATCAGCTTCAGGAATAGTTTTGGACGCTTACCTAAGGTTGCAAGCACCCCTTCCAACGCTGTGATACAACGCGTGACCTCATCATGAGACACAGTCAGTGGCGGATAAAATCTTAGCACCGGATGCGTTGCCTTTTCATTCATGGAGTGACCCAAATGAATGTTGTGACGTCCCATCATCATAGTAATCGCCGTTTCAACTGCCGGACTGGCGCACTTTAATCCAGTCATCAGACCAACCCCGGGCACATCTAATACCAGATCTGGATATTTAGCTGCCACCCGGCGCATTTCGCTAAGCAGATATTCACCTTGCTTTTGCGCACGCGCCACCAATTGCTTCTGCTCGATAAAATCCAGGGCTGCCAGAGCGGCGCTGCTGCTATAGGGGTGGCCCCCGGCAGTCGCGAAGAAAGCCTCATCCACCAGGATGTCATTGCGCAGCCGCCTGTCCAGGCGCTCGGAGAAAACCGCAACAGCAATCGCCGCATGTCCACCGGTCAGACCTTTAGACAGGATCACGATATCCGGCTCCACCTGATCATAGTCGATCCCAAACATTTTGCCGCAACGACCAAACGCAGTCTGGATCTCATCTGCAACCAGGTAAGTACCATACTCCCGGCACAGGCTTTCCACTTGTTTCAGATAACCCAGCTGAGGCACCTGCAGGTAAGGCCCACCCAGTATGGGCTCGATGAAAACGGCTGCAGCACCACCTGCAATGGCTTCACGCATTTGTGCAATGTCACCAAAATCTACATACACGACGTTATCTGCCAGCTTACCAAATGGCAATCGATGACCACGCTGACCAAGAATATTGAGCGCCCCCAGAGTTTTGCCATGATAACTGTTACGGGCTACCACGATCCGGTCGCTGCTCGGGTGAGCGGTGATCACCGCACGCATAGACAATTCACTGGCCTCGGCACCCGAATTGCAGTAGTAGCTGCGATTCAGGTCGCCCGGCAGCATCTCTGCCAGACGCTGTGACAAACGCTGTGTTTGCTGGTCTTCCACCCCGACAGCACCAATTGATACTTGCTCCAGCTGCGCCGTCACTGCGGCTTGGATCTCAGGCTGGGTATGACCGACGATGAATACACCATAACTACAGGCAAAGTCGAGGAATTCATTACCAAGATGGTCGCGGATCACTGTATTGTGCGCGGTTTGTTCCATAGTACGACGGCTCACTCGGTACAGGCTCGCAGCTGTCGGGTTCCAGTGTTGATCTAAAGTCTCTACTGTTTGTTGCAGATCCATTATGCTGCCTCCTTGACGTTAACTTGCTTGATGACTTTACTTAATGTGGCGCAGGCCTGTGCTAGTTCACTGTCGCTGATCATCAAAGGCGGAGTCAGATGCAGCTCATGCCCCCGGGTAGCGACCAGTAACCCGGCTTCAGCTAATGCCAGCTTCATGGCCTTCGCTTGTGCAGCGTTTTTCAGCGTGACATACACCAGGCTCCCCGCCTGCTTACAGCTTGCCTGTCCGTCTATGCTGCTCACCAGTTGCGCACCTATCTGAGTTTGCCTGTTCGCAACCCCCTGAGACTCCAGCGCAATTAGTGCCTGTAATGCTGCCACACAACTGGCCGGGTTTCCGCCAGTGGTGCTACCATGCAACGATGGGTTTTGCTTGCCGTAAACCAAGTCATTCAGTGCCTTGTGTGTGACATACCCCCCCACTGGCACACACCCTGCGTTCAGGGCACCGCCAATGACCATCACATCGGGTACCACTGAAGTCAGTTCAGTCGCAAAATTGCGACCACAACGACCCATCCCCGTATTCACTTCATAGGCAATCATGGTGGCACCTGTACTCTTGGACAGGGTGCGCATGGTCGTCAGGAAATCTTCGTTCAATGGCAACAACTGCTGTTGCGTCAATACAGGCTCATAAACCACAGCAAGCGTTTGCGCGGTAATAGCGCTGGCTAACGCCTTACTGTCATTGGCTTCGACAAAGACAGGACGCAATGGCAGATAATCCAAAGACACGCCTGATTGTGAGAAATACTGGCCATAGCTCAGGCAACCTAAATGGCTCCCGGATACCACCACCACCTGATCGCGATCCGGGTTAGCGCCCCGGGCCAGCTTCAGTGCCCCATCAAAAGACTCTTCTCCAGAGTTACAGATATAGCTGACAGACAGCTCGCCTGGCATCAGCTGTGCAATTTTATCCACCAGACTTGCCAGCACTGGCGTGATCATTACCCGGTTTGATAATGGCATGGCCTCAACCTGGGCCTTAACCGCCGCGACAATCTCGCGCTGCCCATGACCAAAACCGCCACTGCACAAGTCAATTGCTGTACTGCCGTCATCAAATGTCAAAGTGGCGCCAGAGGCGCTTTGCAGCGCCCGGCTTGTTGATTTTACTGTCATCATTTGCTCCTTTATGCTGCGATATCAGCAAAGAAATCCTGGGCTATCTTGTCCCGCATAGGACGCCCGGTTACGGTAAAGTAGCGGCGTCTGAGTGATTCACTCAGATGTTGCACCCGCACTTGCTGGATCTGACAATATGTCGGTAGTCTCGAGGCCACCTTTGCCAGCGCAGTCTGGATCTGTGCTTCGTCCATTTCTTGGTTAGTAAACACCACACCGGAAATGCTTTCCTGTGCTTCACCGAACACCACCACATCAGCCACGTCATCCAGCTCTTTGTAGGTCGCCTCGACCCATTCAGGGCTGACATTGCGGCCACTGGATAAAATGATGACATTCTTGATCCGACCTTCAATATAGAGGTAACCCTGTTCATCAAAGTGAGCCAGATCACCGGTATGCAAAAACCCTTCGTCATTGAACTCACACGCACTGATATCGCGATTAAGGTAACCGGCACACAAGCTGGGACTCTTGATCAGCAGCTCGCCTTCTTCAATCCGTGCTTCAAGCCCGGGTAATAGCTTGCCAACACTGCCCAGTTTTTTCCCGGCACCAGTGTTAATCGCCACCACAGATGAGTTTTCGCTCAGCCCGTAGCCTTCATCAACCTCCAGTCCATACGCTTGCAGGTCAATCAGCAGTTGTGCCGACACTTTTGCCCCGCCAGTGACAACGTGTACCTGATTTGAACCGAAGATATCCGCAACACTTATTTCACCACGCTGTAATATGCTGAGTGTCTCCTCAAGTAGCTTAGGAGGCAGGTAAAGGACATTGCAGTCGGCATAACGGACACTTTCCAGATATTCGTCCGCCATACCGCTTTGGGTACTGAAAGGCCGGATCCCGCTCGGCAGTAAAGTGCAGGAGCCGCCGCTGCTAAAGGGCAAATAAATGGCCAGCACCTGCTCAATCAAGAGTGAAAACGGCACCATAGAATAGTAATGCCAGGGACCCAGATGTTGATAAACCTGCGCCAGCGTCTCTATCAGACCACCCAGCCCGGCATCGCGGATCAACACGCCTTTTGGCGCTGACGTTGTGCCCGAAGTATGAATGATTTTAATCACATCCTGCTTTTTCAGCTGGGATAGCAACTCCGCATTGGGTGCTTTTTCGGTGGCTTTGATAAGGGTGCCATCAGAGAATATCACGCCAACCTGAGGGGCTGCGGCCATGATCCGTTTTGCCACCTGAAAATCATCCACAAAACAGTAGCCAACCGGTTCAAGCAAATGCGCAATTTGCTCGTCACTGAATTCAGTTGGAATTGGAACACTGATTGTTTTGCTCACAATGCAATGGGTATCCAGCAAAATCCAGTTCGCACTCGGATCTATGGCTATCGCAACAAGGTGCTGATCGATGTCAGCCACTTGTGCGGTTAGTCTGGTATTGAGCTGTGCCAGTGCATGACGAAAATCCTGCATCGTCAGCTTCTGTGCACTGCCACACTGCTTAACAACAACCTGCTGCGCCTCTGTGTTTTGAAGAAATTGTCCGACTATCTCGGTTAATTTAGCCTGTTTCATGTCCACTCCTATGCCACATAACTGAGCGCGTTGAATAATTCGCGATCGGTGTCGATGATTTCGCGACGACCGTGCATCACCCGGGTGTTATCGAGTACCACGACATCATGATCCTGCCAGTCAATGTTTTTGGTATGGGCTTCGGTGACCTCATTAATGTGCTGCCAGACAGCCTCATCAATTTTCTGATCATCCCCAAAGGTGATTTTAGGTGGTTCATAGTTATAGGAAGGACCCAGCAAGCTGTTAGCAAACCCTTTAACCTGACTAAACTTAGACTGGCGGATTGCAGGCACAACCAGCTCTGAGTACACCACCCCCTCTTCAAGTAAGGTAAAAGTCTGGCCAGGATTGTGTGCAGCCAGTTGTTGCAAGTGCTCAAAGGTCACTTGCTCGATACGCTCCAGGCCATCCACTTCATTGAGCGTGTACTTTTTCCATAGTGCTTCAGGTAAGTGACGCGCATACTTGATTTGTCGCGTGGTAAAGTCTTGGTTGCAGGCAGGATCCAGGTCATCCAGCACGCTATAGCCATCGCAATAGGTTGTCTGAGAGCCTCGTTTCGCCGCTTTTTTACAGTAAAACCAGGCGAGATCCGGCAAGTTTGGCGCGTTACCATTTTCTAAGTGCAGTCCGACCGGATCAGTTCCGGCATCGACCAGCTGTGCATTATCAGAAAAATGCTTACGTGCGGGGTCCAGTGTCACTTTGTCGCTGGCACGGGAAACCAAGGCTGAAAATGCATCCAGAGTGGTGTCAAAGCCACGGAATAAAACCGCACCATGGGCTTTTACCAACTCCAGTACATCTTCTCGTGTCAACGCATCCAGGCCCAGTGCAGCATTCGCCTCGACTATTTGGATCTCCCCTTTTTCCCGATTTTTCAGTGTATATTTCATTACCATCTCCTTTTTGAATTCGATCGGAGATAGCCTAAGGGATTGCCCGACAAGCAATAACTGTCCAACTAAACAGGTAGGTCTCAAAGAGGTGGGAGTTCTAGGCTAAAAGCCCTATACCAATTTCACTTAATACATGTTCAATTTGACGGACCTAATATGGCGCTAACGGCGTTAAAAATTTCTTATTTAGAACAACTAAATAGCAAAATTTTTGCCTTGTTATCGACCATATTTTCTCGCCTCAAAATAGAACACTTAATTAAGCAAATTGGTATTAATTAACAAACAGGTAGGTATGAGTAAGAAAAGTAGCATGGCAGAAAACAGGCAATAAAAAACCCGGCCGGAGCCGGGTTTTTCGAATCTGAAAGCGAATTACTTGATTTTCGCTTCTTTGAAGATCACGTGCTTACGTACTTTAGGATCGTACTTTTTGATCTCCATTTTTTCAGGCATGTTACGCTTGTTCTTGTCGGTAGTGTAGAAATAACCAGTACCAGCAGTAGAAACTAGACGGATCTTATCACGCATGATTTAAGCTCCTTATACTTTTTCGCCGCGAGCACGGATATCAGTTAATACCGCGTCGATGCCTTTTTTATCGATGATACGCATACCTTTAGTAGTAGTGCGTAGAGTAACAAAGCGCTTTTCGCTTTCAACCCAGAAACGGTGTGTTTGCAGGTTAGGTAGGAAACGACGCTTAGTTGCGTTGCGCGCGTGTGAACGGTTGTTACCAACAACCGGGCGCTTACCTGTAACTTGACAGACTTTAGACATGTCTATATATCTCCAATAACTTCGCTCGAGCTTAATTTCCCCTTAGGCCTTCAAACTGTTTGCCCTGGGTAAAATCAAAGGGCGCTCTTTATACAGTATTTACAGGCAGAGTTCAAGGATCTGATGATATCCTAATCAGCTCATGGGTAAATTTGATAGCGGCCAATTATAATGATCCATGGCCGCTTAGGAAAGTAAAAACTGCATTTAAATTAAACTATTTTTAATTTATGCTAGGAAAGCGGGGTAAAACCAATCAAATAGCGCATAATCGGGCGCTATAACAGCCCTCTTTGTGCGAATGAGAGGCAACAACTGCCTGCCACTATCATGTGATCCAGTACCTGAATATCAACCAAAGCCAGCGCGCGCTGCAGCTTATTGGTGATCAACCTGTCAGCTTCACTGGGTTCAGCAACACCTGATGGGTGATTGTGCGCAAAGATCAGAGCCGCCGCATTATATTTGAGCGCAGCTTTGACCACTTCTCTGGGATAGACACTGGCGGCATTGATGGTCCCTGAAAATAAAATTTCATCGCGGATCAGGCGATTCTGATTATCTAAAAACAGCGCCATAAAGACTTCATGATGCAGCCCTTTGAGCTGAATTTTTAGGTAGTCACTGACCGCCTGAGGCGAACCAAACTGCGCATCACGTACCACTTCCTCCAGTAAATAACGTCGACTAAGCTCAAGCACGGCTTGTAACTGAACATATTTGGCTTCACCTACCCCTTTATATTCACAGAACTCACCCAGGGTGACGTTCATCAGATTGTGTAACGAGCCACTTTGTTCGATTAGAGACTGAGCCAGTTCTATCGCATTCATGCCGGCCACACCCGTGCGTAGAAAAATAGCCAGCAATTCGGCATCACTCAGTGCTCCCGCACCACACTTTAACAAACGCTCTCTTGGTCGCTGCGCTTTCGGTATTGTCATCAGTTGCATAATTCCTCCTTGTTAACCAAGCCAATCTGCTGAACAGGGGTGTAAATTGTTCATCATCACGTCACTGTGATGATCTGAGTGTAGACGGGCAGCAGAATAATTCAAAACCACAGGCGGGCTATGCTATCTTAGCGCTAGTTTCAATTTGCAGGGGCCGAGCATGAGCCAAACACACAAGCGTATTCTTCTGGGGATTAGCGGTGGGATCGCCGCCTATAAATGTGCCGAACTGGTACGACGGTTAAAAGATCAGGCCTGTGAAGTCAGGGTTGTAATGACGGAGTCAGCCAAACAGTTTATCACCCCGCTGACTATGCAGGCCGTATCCGGCGAGCCCGTTGCAGACTCATTGCTCGATCCGGCTGCCGAAGCCGCAATGGGCCACATCGAGCTTGCAAAGTGGGCTGACCTGGTTTTAGTGGCTCCGGCCAGTAGCAATATCATCGCCAAGATGGCCGCAGGTATTGCCGATGATCTACTTACTACCTTATTGCTGGCAACGCCGGCCAAAGTGGCCATAGCACCGGCCATGAATCAGCAAATGTATGCACACCCGGCAACCCAGGCCAACCTCAGCACACTGGCAAACCGGGAAGTGGCTATCTGGGGACCTGGTCAGGGCGAGCAAGCCTGTGGCGATGTGGGCAAAGGCCGCATGCTGGAGCCACATGAACTGGTCGCATTGGCACTGGGTGAGCTGACACCTGAAGCCCCGCTATTGGCAGGTAAAACCGTGACTATCACCGCAGGCCCCACGCGCGAAGCACTCGATCCGGTGCGCTATATCAGTAACCATAGCTCAGGTAAAATGGGGTATGCGCTGGCCGAAGCGGCACTTGCACTGGGCGCTCATGTTCACCTTATCTCCGGCCCGGTCGCACTCACACCACCACCAGACTGTGACGTGCACATGGTGAGCAGTGCGCTCGATATGCATCAGGCGGCCATGAAATTAGCGCCTAATTCAGATGTCTTCATTGGCTGCGCGGCCGTGGCGGATTACCGCGCCGCAGACATCGCCGAACAAAAAATCAAAAAGCAGGGCGATGAGATGACGCTGACGCTGGTGAAAAATCCCGACATCATTGCCGATGTTGCCGCGCTGACCGCGCAGCGACCCTATACCGTTGGCTTTGCCGCTGAAACTCAGGATGTCGCACAATATGCACAAGGTAAATTGAAAAACAAAGGTTTAGATATGATCTGCGCTAATGATGTGAGCCAGGCAGGGATCGGTTTTAATGCCAATGACAATGCACTTACCCTGTTCTGGGACAAGGAACAACAATCTTTACCGCTGGCAAGCAAGTCAGAGTTAGCGCTTACTGTCGTCAAAGCAATTGCGGGTAAACTTAATTAAGTTCATGTTAAAAGACTGGAAAGAAGCTGAATAAAGCATTAACATGGCCAGATAATTGAGTACAGGGCCCATTGTGCAATCGTTCAGGTGTGCGTAACGACTGCCTGCTCACGGGCCCGCTCCTACTAAAATAACGATAATCATAAAGGAAATCTCATGCCAGCGACTAAACGCAGTAATCGCAAAGAGCAAATACTTCAATCCCTTGCGCAGATGCTTGAAACCAGTCCCGGGCAGCGTATTACCACCGCCAAGCTGGCGACGGAAGTCGGTGTTTCTGAGGCTGCGTTGTATCGTCATTTCCCCAGCAAGGCCCGCATGTTTGAAGGGCTGATCGAATTTATCGAAGATACCTTACTGTCTCGCATTAATTTGATCCTGGAAAATGAGAAAGAAACGCAAAGCCGTGTATACAACATCCTGATGCTGTTACTCACCTTTTCCGAGAAAAACCCGGGGATCACCCGTATTCTTACTGGCGATGCACTGCAGGGTGAACAGGAACGATTACGAGAGCGTGTACAAGGTTTGTTTGAAAAGCTTGAGACACAGTTCAAGCAAGTACTGCGTGAACGCAAATTACGCGAAGGCAAAACCTTTGCCAGCGATGAAGCCGCCCTGGCAAACTTTTTTCTGGCCTATGTGGAAGGCAAAATGAACCAGTTTGTTCGCAGTGACTTCAAAGCCAAACCCGCAGCGAACTTTAGCAGTCACTGGCAAGAACTACAGCGTATCTGGTTGCCATAAAGGCGCGCCTGACGTTTTTAACTTGTGGTTTGTATGGCGGGCCTTGTCCGCCTGGCTTTATCCAGTTTTTCCTCACACCCAACGCAGCACTGTTTTGTCTCCCAGATAAAAGTGTTACAAAGTTACAACTCCTATCGAACAAGAATCATATTATGACGTTTGCGAAATCTTTACTCACGGCCGCGCTGTTTTCAGCTTCCGCACTGGCCGCTAAACCCAATCTGGAGTTTAGTGATGTATTTGACTTTAAATATGCACAAGGCAGAGTCTTATCAGAAGACGGGCGCTTTGTTGCGCTCAGCGCTAAGCCCTATCGCGGTGATAGCACAGGTCAGGTTTATGACCTCAAAACCAACCGACTGCTTGCCAGCGTTGAACGTGGTACCAAAGCTCAACTCAATCGCGCCGCTAACTGGGCTGCTTTCACTCAAGTCCCCAGCTTGCTGACGTCAGAGACGTCTGATAAAAAAGCCCGCAAAGAACTCAAACATGCGCTGGTACTGGTCAATACCCTCACTGGTGAGCAACGTACCTTTGATGCGGTCAAAGACTATCAGCTGAGCGACGATGGCCGCTGGCTGGCATACCGCCAGGATGTAAAAGCCGAGCCGTCAGAAAAATCAGAACAAAGCGACGACGCTAAAATCCCTGCTGATAAGAAAGACAAAGCCTATCCACTGGTTATTGTGGACTTAAACTCAGATCAGCAGCACCAATTTGAACAGGTTGGCCGTTATGCATTGAGCCCGGCAGAATACGGCGTACTCATGAGCCAACACAGTGAAGACGGCGCAAGCAATCAGATACAGTACTTTGACCTTGCTCGCGCTCAGGCCAGTGTGCTGATAGATGAACCGGGTGTAACCCTGTCACATATCGCCTGGCACCCCTACTCGTCACTGGTCGCCTTTACTCAGGGCAATTATGTCAACGACGATACGCGCCGCCGAGCTTACCAGGTTAGATTGTGGGATGCCAAAGTAGACCGCTTTACAGAGGTCGTGCAACCACAAGGCTGGTACAGTGCCAAATCAGCGGCACTAAGCTGGTCGGAACAAGGCGAGCGACTTTACTTTGAAAACCGCCCGCTATTGGCGCCAAAGCCGGTTGAGAAAAAATATCAGGATCAGGCGTCACTGACAGATCTGGATACCATTATGGCGCAGTCAGGACTTAAGGTCTGGCATAATAATGACGCCCAGATTAAACCCCGGGAGATCAAAACCTGGGAAGAGACAAATCGAGATCGCAATTATCAGGCGGTGTACCACTTGAACAATCAACGTGTTGCGCAGCTCAGTGATGAAACGGCCCGTGACGTCACACTCAATCGCGAAGCAACTTTCCTGCTTGCCAGTAATGATCAGCCCTACCTGGAACAGATCATGTATAAAGGTTTCTATGCGGACTATTATGCTGTTCAGGTTGCCACTGGCGCACGCAGCTTTATTGTGAAAGAAGCGCCCAATCGCCCGACCCTATCACCCACAGGCAAACACGCCGCTTACTTTATGCAGGATCAGCTGTGGCTCAAAGACTTGCGTGCGCAAAAAGAAACGGCCGTGAGCAAAGCTGTGCGCGATGCCTTGTTTGCCGATGCTCGCCATGATTACCCAGAGCCTAACCCAGGCTATGGATTTGCCGGCTGGCAACAAGACGGCGGTACACTATATGCCTACAGTAAATTCGATATCTGGGCTTTTGATACTAAAACAGGTCAGGGCACACGCCTGACACAAGGCAAGGAGCACCAGACACAATACCGGGTTATCAAGCTGGATAAAGACTTTGTCGGCTTTACTACAGATGAGCAGGTGTATCTCTCTGCTCATAACCTGGCAAACAAGCAAACACACATAGCAAAACTCAGCCTGGCAACAGGCAAGCTAACCACTCTAACCTCCGGCGAAACCAAGTACAGCCTGATAGAAAAAGCTAAGCAGGCAGACACACTGCTGTTTACCAGACAGAGTTATCACGAATTTCCGGATCTGTGGCAAACAGACAGCACCTTTGATAAACGCAACAAAATTACCAACCTGAACCCTCAGCTGAGTACCTTTGCCTGGGGACAAAAACCGGAGTTGGTGCAATATCAGGGTTACAATGGTGAACAATTACAGGGGGTGCTGATCAAACCCGCTAACTATCAGCCCGGCCAGAAAGTCCCTGTGGTATTCTATTTTTATCGATACATGAGCCAACGCATGTACAACTTTCCACATATGGTGCTGAACCACAGACCAAATCTGCCGATGTTCACCTCCAATGGTTATGCCATATTCCTGCCTGATATTCGATTTGAAATCGGTTATCCGGGTCGCTCTTCTACGCAAACATTAGTCAATGCTGCACAAAAGCTGATAGACCTGGGTGTGGCTGATCCTGACAAAATTGGTCTGCAGGGACACTCCTGGGCAGGCTATCAAAGTGCCTTTGCCGTCACTCAAACCGATATGTTTAAAGCCGTGGTATCTGGTGCACCGGTTTCAAATATGACTTCAGCTTACAGCGGTATTCGTCTGAAGTCGGGCCTGGCGCGCCAGTTCCAGTATGAAACCGGGCAGAGCCGGATCGGCAAGCCCCTGACCGAAGCGCCTGAGCTATATATAGAGAACTCTCCGGTCTTCTATGCTGATAAGGTCAAAACCCCTATCTTACTGATGTTTGGTGACAAAGATGGCGCTGTACCCTGGCAGGAAGGGATCCAGTATTACCTGGCACTGCGTCGTCACAATAAAGATGCGATCTTCTTGCAGTACGAAGGCGAGCCACATCACCTGAAGCAATTTCCAAATCAGGTCGACTACTCTATCCGGATGAAGGACTACTTTGATCACTATCTGATGGGCAAACCCGCCGCAGACTGGATCAAGTCCGGGATCCCTTATCGCAAAGAGAGCAGCAACTAAAATAAAAAAGCCGCTATTAAGCGGCTTTTCTTTACTCAGTTCACTAGCGTTTGGTGCTGCGACCTGAAGGTTTATTCTTACCGACTCTGGGCTTGGTATTGGCCTGGTTAAACTGGCCAAAGCCACTGTGGCGGGTCAGTGCTTTAGTGCCGGGCTTACGTCGGGTGTTGCTCTTACCTTCATTGCGTCCAGCCTCAGGCACTAAGCATTGCGGTCCGCGACCGATCAAGTTTGCCTTACCCATTTTTTTCAGCGCTTCACGGATCATCGGCCAGCCAGCCGGATCATGGTATCGTAAAATCGCCTTATGCAGACGGCGCTGCTTAGCCCCTTTGGGCACAGCCACTACTTCTTTGTTGTTTTTGATATTACGCAACGAGTTCATCTCAGTATGATAAATGGTGGTTGCGTTGGCCATGGGAGACGGATAGAAGTTTTGCACCTGATCGAGTTTAAAGTCATGGGCTTTTAACCACAACGCCATATTCACCATGTCTTCATCCGTCGTGCCCGGATGTGCAGAAATAAAGTAAGGGATCAGGTACTGCTTTTTGCCCGCCTCTTTGGAATACTTATCGAATAGCTCTTTGAACTTGTCGTAAGTGCCCATGCCCGGCTTCATCATTTTAGACAGTGGCCCCTGCTCAGTATGCTCTGGCGCAATTTTCAGGTAACCGCCGACGTGGTGAGTCACCAGCTCTTTGACATAGCGAGGGTCCTCTATCGCCAGGTCATAGCGTACACCTGAGGCAATCAGGATCTTTTTCACCCCGTCAACATCCCGGGCCTTACGGTACAAGTCTATGGTTGGCGTGTGATCTGTGTCCATATGCTTACAAATATCCGGGTATACACACGACAGGCGACGACACGTACTTTCTGCTTTTTTACTCTTACAGCGCAGTTTGTACATGTTGGCCGTTGGTCCCCCCAAGTCAGAAATCACGCCGGTAAACCCAGGGACTTTATCGCGGATCTGTTCAATCTCATCAATGATAGACTGCTCAGAGCGACTCTGAATGATGCGCCCTTCGTGCTCTGTGATTGAGCAGAAACTACATCCACCAAAACAGCCTCGCATGATGTTCACTGATGTTTTTATCATGTCATAGGCCGGGATTTTTTCATCGCCATAACGAGGGTGCGGTACACGTTGATAAGGTAACCCGAATACTTCATCCATTTCCTCGGTTTCCAGCGGAAATGCTGGTGGGTTTACCCACACACTGCGATCACCATGGCGCTGAAACAGTGCCCGGGCACAACCCGGATTGGTTTCCTGATGCAGGATCCGCGATGCATGGGCGTACAGAGGCTTGTTTACGCTAACCTGCTCATAGGCAGGCAGCTTAACATAGACTTTTTCCCAAGGTTTGAGCCTGGGTGGCTGCACTACAATGGGTTGCGCCTGTGTTTCGGCCTGCTGTTTTTCAGCCTGAACAAACTCCGACTTACTGCAGCCTACATCATCAGCCCCATACGGGTTAGGGATTGGGTCGATTTTACCTATTTTATCGATCGCCGTTGAGTCGCTACCGCGCCATTCTGGCAAAGGTTCCTTACGGATCACAGCAGTCCCGCGCACATCCTGTATGGTGTCGATTGGTTCACCGTTTGCGATACGATGTGCAACTTCAACCAACGGGCGTTCAGCATTACCATAAATCAGCAAGTCCGCTTTGGCGTCAAAGATAATGCTACGACGCACTTTTTCCTGCCAGTAATCATAATGAGCAATCCGGCGCAGGCTCGCCTCAATGCCACCGATGACCAAAGGCACGTCTTTGTATGCTTCACGACAACGCTGACTGTATACCACCACGGCACGATCGGGCCGTTTACCACCCACATTACCAGGTGTATAAGCATCATCATGACGAATACGCTTTTCTGCGGTGTAACGATTGATCATGGAATCCATGTTACCGGCTGTCACCCCGAAGAACAGATTAGGCTTACCCAGGCTCATAAAGGCGTCTTTGCTCGACCAATCCGGCTGAGCAATGATCCCAACCCGAAACCCCTGCGCTTCTAATACTCGCCCGATCACCGCCATACCAAAGCTGGGGTGATCTACATAAGCATCACCTGTAACAATAATGATGTCGCAACTGTCCCAGCCCAGCGCATCCATCTCTGCACGACTGGTGGGTAAAAATGGGGCGGGACCATAACATTCGGCCCAGTACTTGGGATAAGAAAAAAGCGGGCGCTCTGCCTGTAACGCATTCATGATGACGGCTCAATGCTGAAAAAAGAAGCGGATTATACTGAAAAGCACCACAGCTTCCCAGTACTAGCTTTTCAAATATGCGAGCAAATCATCTTGTGCCATAGGCCTGGCAAAGAAAAACCCTTGCACTTCATCACAGCCTAATGCCCGGAGAATATCAGCCTGCTCCTGTGTTTCCACACCTTCAGCAATGGTTTTCAGGCCAAGGTGACGACCTAACGAAATCACCAACTCAGCAATGGCACCTGAGTCTTCCTGGGGGATCCCTTTTACAAAAGCACGGTCAATTTTGAGCCGGGCTAAAGGTAATTTTTGCAAATAGCTCAATGACGAAAACCCTGTACCAAAGTCATCTATCGCGACCTCGACGCCGAAGGACTTAAGTTCACTCAGTGTATGCACCACAGTGTTGATCTCATCCATCACAACACTCTCTGTTACCTCAAGTTCAATTTTCTCAGGCGGGACATCGTGTTCCACAATAGTTTGTTTAACCTGCTGAGCGTAATTGGCCACTTTAAATTGTGGCACAGAGACATTGACCGCCACACTGATATCATGGCCAAGCGAGCTTAATTGCTTTTGCATACTACATGCCTGCTCCAGCACCCACTGACCAATTTCGACAATCAAGCCCGCATCCTCGGCCAAAGGTACAAACACCCCGGGAGAGATATAATCACCTTTTCCGGTAGGCCATCTTAGCAAGGCCTCGCATCCTATCACCGTCATAGTTTGCAAACACAATTGCGGCTGGTACCACACCTCGAGCTTTCTTAGCTCAAAGTCTTGTCTTAGCTGGCGAATGAGGCCTAATCGCCAGGCCATTTTTTCTTCCAGATCTGAGCTGTACCAATTGAGTGTTTGCCGTGCTTGTTTGGCCTGGTTCAGAGCAATATAAGCCAGCTTCAGAGTCTCCAGGCCCTGCTGCGAGAAATCACTTTGACAGCACACACCAATGTGGAAATGCATAGTTAGAACATGCTCCCCGACCTGATAAGGCACGGTAAGCGCATCCAGAAAAAGGGTTTCGTCGAACCCTTGCTTTGGTAACAACACGCCAAATACATCGGCACCAATGCGCGAGAGTAACTCCCCTTGCGGGCACTCTTGTTCCAACCGTTCCTTTACAGCCAGCAGTAGCAAGTTGCCGACTTCCTGACCCAGCCCATTGTTGATATCTGAAAACTGAGCAATATCAATCAGCACAAACACCAGCTGATCGTGCTCTGGTTTGTAATATTGCGCGATTTGATCCACAAAGTTTGCGCGGTTCGGTAACCGCGTGAGCGCATCTTTATAAGCAACATCGCGCAGTTCGTTAATCAATTTAATATTGTCCAGACCCACGCTGACATTGGTTAAAAAGATTTCCGCAAACTGCATTTGCGCCGCACTCGGCGGCTCAGCCACTTCAAGATAAATGGCTGCACGGCGATTTTTGCCTTGTAACAAGAAAGTAACGTCATGGTCGGTTTGCTGGTGTGCATCCATATCAAAGCAATTTTGCACCTGCATTATCACCCGGCCATTGTCGACTTGCTCAAGGCCCTGGCCGATATGGGTTAGGTAAGTTTGCGTACCCCCAAAGACGATCACTTTGGCATCTTTTTCAATCGCACCGGCAACCAAACCATGTGGTTCAGAGCCGAGGATTTTGGCCAGCTGATTCACCACAGACAAGCCAAATGAGGGCATATCTGTGTGACCTAAAATGGCATGAGAGGCTTCAAGAATATTGGTCAGTGCCAGGCTCTGTTGCTCCAATTCACAGATCTGTTGATAAGAACGAATGGCTGTTAACAAGGATGTGACCAGCTTACCGCGTGTCAGCTCGGTTTTCATTTTATAGTCATTGATATCATATTCTCGAATGACTTTTTCTTCCGGTGCATAGCCGGGCTGACCCGTACGCAAAATAATCCGAACCGCGTAGTTGCCAAACTCTTCGCGGACTTTTTTTACCACAGACAAACCTGCGTCGTCACTTTCCATGACAACATCAAGTAGTAAGATGCAAATTTCAGGATTGTGCGCTAAGACTTCAAGCGCCTCTTTACCAGAATAAGCATGATGAAACTTAAGTGCACGTCCCCAAAATTCAACGCCGGATAAGGCCAACTTAGTGACGGAATGAATCTCTGGATCGTCATCCACAACCAGTACATCCCAATACGCGCTGACTGTCTCTAGTGAGTCATGCGTTGAGTCTTGATCCGCAAACAAAAACTCTTCTTGTTCTGACGCCATCATCAACCTTATGTTCAACTACTTAGTTTCTGCGCACATGGCATATTTGCCTATGTGTTTTCTTATAAATTATGATAGGTTTTTACTATCAAGATCCATACCCGTTAACACTCAAGTAATATTATAGTCGATGTTCAACTACTTGTGCTCGTTAACTAAATAATATAGCGGCTCAAAGCGAGTTATGACAGCAACTATTTTCCGAGCTTTTCTATTCGGCATCGTTTTTATATTTGGCCTGGTCGTACTGACCGCTTTGCTTCCCGCTCACTATCAGGCCCATGCGAAGCAAACAATCGCTGCGCGAGATGTGCAAACCGTGAAGCAGTATTTAAATGTCGAGCATTGGCAAGGGTTATTGACGCCACAATCTGACTTACAACTGTCCTTTCTGACTCAGGCTCAGCAGGTAGGTGGCTATGGTGAACTGGTCCACCCCTGGGGACTGGCCGAAATAACCGTATTGAGCCTGAACGAGCAAAGTGTGACAGTGCAAATCAGATTTGATACCGAACACGTCGCTCATATTCAGCTTGCTGTGAGTCAGCAAGAAGAAAACGTGGTGGTCACACTCAGCGCCAAAGGTGAAAACCATGCGCCTCTGGTCGGGGGTCTGTATGCCCGTTTCGCCGCTTACTATATTGAGCAGCAGCTAAAAATGATGATGAACCAAATTATCAGCCAACTAAAATTACACAGACAGGGATAGGTATGACTATTAAAAATGCTCAGGCGCGCTCTAGTTTGGCACTTCTGATAGAAGAAAAGCTCGGCTATGCCATGATCAAACAGCCTAAAGCCGCGATTCAATCCGAAGATCGGCGCTTTTCAAGCACACCTAACCCTAATCAGAATCAATTTATCGTACGCAGTGAACACGGCGTCCTAAAACGTGCACTTAAACGAAATCAGTTACAGCGCATTGCCCAGCAGCGCAATATTGAATCCATTATGGGCATGTCGCTAACCCTATGCCCGGATGTTACAAGCCGGGGGCGCCCAGATCCTGACTGGCTGGAACACTTCATTGCGCTTGCCGAAGACATTGCCAACAGCGCGATGCAAAAACTATGGGCAAAAATACTGGTTGGGGAATCAATCTCACCAGGTACCTTTTCAATAAAAAGTTTGCAGACCCTGAAGCAGATGACACAAAAAGAAGCAGATGCACTACAACGCTGTGCCTCACTGTGTGGCTATCTGGAAAAAGAGGACAGTTATCTGATTTTGCTTGGCTTTTACAAGAAGCCTTCGCTATTTGATTTACTGAGAAAAGGGGCAAAAGAGTCGTTGAACCTGGCTCAGGCAGGATTGAGTTTTCCGCATATTCTGACCCTGATGGATATTAATCTGATTTACCGCCAGGAGATTGAATCAGCAAACCTGCAAAAAGGTCAGTCTATGACCCTGGCATACCAAGGTAAACACCTTACTATTGAAGCCAACAGCAACGATCTGGTACTCAGTTATTACAAGCTGACTCAAACCGGAGATGAATTGAAAAAACTCATCAACACACCGGTCAACAAAACCTACAGGCAATTGCTTGGTAAAGCACTGGAAGAAGAATTTACTCTGACCTGGGAGTCATGAAAGGTGTAAACGTATCTAAGCACCCAGCGGATGCTTAGATATGCTACTGCAAAACGCGCTTCTTAGAAATGGATCTGTAAGCCAGCGAACGGGCCCGATGCATCCAAATCAGTAGTGATATCGTCGACATCATCCAACTCTACCACCATAGAGCGGTAGCCCGCACGTACCGCAATATCCACTGCCATGTTGTCGATGAATTCCCACGCTACACCGACCTGGAAGTCCTGAATTTTACTGTCATCGATAGCCAGTAAACTGCCTTCAGCAAAGACGCTCAAGCCAGTGAGTGGCAGGCCGACTTCCCCTCTCAGATAACCGAGTGGAATAAACCCTGAAAAGTCGACAGTCTCAGTGGTGGTTTCGCCATTAGCAAAACCCGTTACGCTGATATCACCGTCAAAGTGCTTGGCATTCAGACCGAAGTCAAAGGACACCAAGTCATTATCGAACAGTTCATAGTACAGGATGTAGTCGATATGATTCAGATCGCCCACAGTATTCACTGTGCCACCCACGGTGAAGCTCTTGTCGCCGAAGTCGAAGGTTTCATTCAGTACTGCTGAACCTTCCAGTTTTAACTCGGTATACTTGAGCTTGACGTTAGGCACTAAAGGCACTGGGTGTTCCAGTGCAGCATAGAAGCTCGAGAAATTTTTATCAGCAAAGTCAAATTCTTGCTGATTACCTTTGTTCGCAAAGCTCCCCTCAGGTTCAGCACCCCAAGCTTCACCACCTAGGTACAAACCTAACAGAGTGTCTGCTTGTGCTGCAGGTGCGAGGCAGGCCAGAGATAACGCTGCCGCTAAACAGTACTTTTTCATTTATTTATCCTTGCGCTAAAAGTTCACTGAGTTCAATAAGAGCCGCATTGGCTCGAGAAATATAGTTAGCCATCACCAACGAGTGATTGGCCACCAATCCAAAACCACTACCATTTAAAATCATCGGGCTCCACACGGTTTCTTGCGTGGCTTCAAGTTCCCGGATGATCTGTTGGAGGCTCACTTTTGCATTTTTCTTCTCAAGCACATCCGCAAAATCGTATTCAACCGCTCTTAAAAAGTGTAACAAGGCCCACGTCGCCCCACGGGATTCATAAAAAACGTCGTCAATTTTCCACCATGAAGTTTTGACTTCGTGGTGATTGGCCGCGTAGGTTGCCTGATTAGCGGCGCTGTCACCGGCCAAATCGGTATTCAATCTGTCCTGTCCGACACTCGCACTGAGCCGCTGGCTTAAACTCCCCAAGCGCTTCTCGGCCTCTTTGAGCCACCCTCTCAGGTTGTCTGCTCGGGCATAAAATTGACTGCTCTGATCAACCGGGTTAGATATCTGCAATAAATAATCGTTTAGGTGTGCAATACCTGTGCGATACTCGCCTTCTGCACTTGGCCATAGCCAGGCCGTAGAGCTGATATTAAACTGTGGTTGCGCTTTTTTAAGACTGGGGTGCTCCGTAGACTGCGATTGCGAACGGCTGAAGTCCTTACGCATCGACAAGGCCATATCACGTACCATTTCCAGCGCGCCATATTCCCAGGCAGGCATATTATCCATCATCACACTGGGAGGCAGCACATCATTAGATAAGTAACCACCCGGTTTGTCGAGCAACGTCTGCGACACAGTGATCAATGTATGCGTGGTAACATAACCTGTGACCAGCTGGGTATTTGACTGTTCAGCATGACTTTTCGCATTGCCGACCACATCGAACTGGTCTGGCTCAGCACTCCAATATACCGCCAGGCCGTAGCCCAGCACCAGCACAGTAACCAAAACGATCCAGAATTTAGCCATGTGATTGTGTGTGTTGTGATCCATCAAGACTCCTAGTGATGCTGATGTCCATTGTTCGCGTTATGCATCTGCGTTTTAAGCGAAATCACTTCAATCAAACCATAGACGCGATTTCCATCAGCAAAATATAGTGTAAGTTTACGATTTTCGCCCACTTTTAATGGTTTTGTCGGCTCAAAAGCCATCAGGTGATAGCCACCAGGCTTAAACTCAACCTGGCTACCAGGTGCAATCTCCAGTTTATCTATCTGCTGCATGCGCATCATACCGTTGGCATGTACATGTTCGTGGATCTCCACTCTCCCCAGCCCCTCAATCTCGGCTTTCACTAAAGTGATTGCCTGCTCAGTGGTATTAGACAGGGTGAAGTATCCCGCGGTCGATTTGGCAGCGGGCAGAAAATCACGAATAGTGGCGTGCGTTAATGTCACAGGAGCCTGTTCAGCGTGAACATGCTGGTGAGATTCGCCATGTGTGTGGCCGGAGTGAGCCTGCGACACCCAAGGTAATGAACACAGCATAAAGAAGGCTAAATTTTTGATCATAAGCGCTTTCCTTGTTGAGTATAGTCTGTTCACTATACCACATTGCCCTTAGTTTACCGCGCTTTCATCACCATTTCTTTACAGCTACTGAGCTGTTTAGCCGGTCGTGCCTGAAATGCAAACCGCCCGGCCAACCAGTTTAACAGAGCACCTGTTTGTCACTCACCAGCCAGCCAATGGCAACCAGGAATAACAAAGGAACGGCAATCAGGATCGAATTAAATAACAGTGTCAATACTAGCCCAATGAGCACCACTAATATCACGCCAAGCAATCCTATACTCAGCAACGCCAGCAAAGCGAAAACGGCAATCATAGCCACAACCAGGCTGAGCATTTCGATCCCTACCCAGCTTACATCCGTGACCACGTCAGGAATGCTGAACCAGGCTAGGGGTGAGGACACCCAGGATAAAGCCGATAATACAACCAAACCAACAAGTAAGATAAATGCCGCTTTCATAATGCCTCCTCAGGAACGCTCCGACAGTACGATCCAGGCAATAAAGTACGCCATCAGCACTAAAACTGGTGCTTTCAATGCCAATAACACGGTGATAAGGCGAACCAGCCAGGTTGGCATATCTAGTCTTTTTGCTAAATTGGTACACACCCCCGCTATTTTTTTACGGGGTTGCTGCGAACGTGTTGTGCTGTAATAAGTGTCATGTTCTGTCATCAGAGTTCTCCTCATTGCTGCTATATTCGGGGCCTATCTGGCACCTGAGTGTGCCAATACCTAAGCTGAGTGTGTTTTTTGTTTCAGTTCGGCCAGCGCCTTATCGACTTGCTCTTCACGCGCCAATGTCTCCAGTGCCTGCCACTGCGCTTGTTCTTTACTCACTAACTCATAGCTGTCTACCTCAGCTTCAACCCGCTCAACCTTGCGCTCCAGGTGCTCAAAACGTGCCATAGCTTCTTCTACCGACTGCTGACTCGCCACGCTGCGGGCTTTCAGCTGGGTAGTGGCGGTGTGTTCACGGCGCGCCAGCTGGGCTTCTTTATGGCGCAGCTGATTGAGCTTTTCAGTCAGCGTCTGTGCATCCTGCTCCAGCTTGTTGTAAGCCTGTTGCAGCTGTGCCGCTTCCTCTTCAATCTGTTGCTGTGCTTCCTGACATTTTTGCTTTTCCACCAACGCCGCACGGGCCAGATCTTCGCGGTCCTTTTGTAACGCGTACTCAGCTTGCTGCTGCCATTGCGCCGCTTTTTTGGCCAGCGCCTGATCCCGCCGGGCCAAGGCTTTTTGCTCACAGATCACCTGAACCACAGTGCTGCGGCATTCGCTGAGCGCCTCCTCCAGCTGAGTCAATAAGTGACGCTGATCCTTCTTGGGGTCATCCGCTTTGTCGAGCAACGCATTGAACTCGGCTTTGATTAAATCTTCAATTCGGTCGATTAAGGCCATGACAGGCTCCTTGATAAGCTAATGTGAGTTAACTTATTCCAAGGTTTGTGCCAAAAACCAGTTACACTTTGAAATCAATAACTTAGATTTTTTTGGTGAATAAAGAGAGGAGATATTTCTGAGGGGGTTTGGTCAAAAAAGCTCATAGTTAGCCTTTTTGACCATATTACTATTAGAGTTCTGGTACAAAGGTCAGGGCTTTTTCCATCACACTGATATCGGCGCTCTTACCATGACCATTTTCAGACAAGTGGCGACGGAAGCCTCGCGCACCCGGCTGATTCTGGAAAATGCCCAGCATATGGCGGGCAATGTGCCAGAAGTTCGCCCCTTTAGACATTTCCGACTCAATGTAGTCGTACATGCTACGGACGACCTGATGACGGGTCTGAGTAAACGCGGGCGCGCCATACAGGGCGCTGTCGACTTCAGACAGCATAAACGGGTTGCTGTAAGCCTCCCGGCCAATCATCACGCCGTCCAGGTTTGCCAGATGATGCTGACATTCCTCAATGGTTTTCACACCGCCATTAATGCTGATGTGCAGATCGGAATAATCCTGCTTCAGCTTGTACACACGAGGGTAATCCAGGGGCGGAATTTCTCGATTTTCCTTCGGACTCAGGCCCTGCAACCAAGCCTTACGGGCGTGAATAATAAAGTCATCACAGCCGGCGGCCTTTGCAGTCTCAATAAGCTGGGTCAGAAATTCATACGAATCCTGCTCATCAATCCCGATACGGGTTTTCACCGTCACCGGAATAGACACTTCGCCTTTCATCGCTGCAACACATTCAGCCACCAGCTCAGGCTCAGCCATCAGACACGCACCGAAACGGCCATTTTGCACCCGATCCGACGGGCAACCCACATTGAGGTTCACTTCGTTATAACCATATTGCTCCGCGCGCTTGGCACATTCAGCCAGCGCTTTAGGGTCGGAGCCGCCCAACTGCAACGCCACTGGCATTTCGTGCTCACCAAAGTGCAGGTAATCACCCTTACCAAAGATAATGGCACCCGTGGTGATCATCTCTGTGTAAAGCACTGCGTGTTTGGTCAGCATACGGTGAAAGGTCCGGCAATGGCGGTCCGTCCAGTCCAGCATGGGCGCAACGGAAAAGCGGCGAAACGCTGTATCGCTTGTATTTACTGGGCTTGTGCCTGAATTGTCTGAGTTTGTCATACTACCTCTGAAACACTCTGATCACGGTTCAAAACCGCCACCAACGTCAATAAACGAACCACATTCCAGCCTATGTTCTGCAAATAAGGCGCCGCTTGTGGTCATCACATTAGTTAAGGGGGGAATTATACACGCTGTTGTGGTTAGTTTCATCCAGCGCTGATAGGGTGAGGAGTCGGCGGCCATAATGGGCCGCCCAGTGAAAATCAGTCTTCATACCCGTTCGGGTTTTGGCTTTGCCAACGCCAGGTGTCCTGCATCATTTCATCAATGCCACGTTCAGCGCGCCAACCCAGCTCATTCAGGGCTTTTTCAGGCGTAGCATAACAAGCCGCAATATCGCCGTCGCGGCGTGGTTTAATTTCGTAGTTAATGGATTTTCCCGCCGCCTTTTCAAAGGCTTTCACCATGTCCAGTACCGAATAACCATTGCCTGTCCCCAGGTTATAGATATGGCTACCAGCCTGCTCAGCAATCTTATCTAAGGCTTTAAGATGACCAATGGCCAGGTCAACCACATGGATATAGTCTCTTACGCCTGTGCCGTCATGGGTATCGTAATCGTCTCCGAATACGCCCAACTGTGCCAATTTGCCCACCGCAACCTGCGCAATGTAAGGTAATAAGTTATTGGGTATGCCATTGGGATCTTCACCAATCTGACCCGAAACGTGCGCGCCAACCGGATTAAAATAGCGCAAAATGGCAAACGCCCAGCGCTCATCAGACTTGGCTAAGTCCTGCAGGATCATCTCCACCATCAGCTTTGACGTACCATAAGGGTTGGTTGTACCACCTACAGGAAACGTTTCACGAATGGGCAAACAGGCCGGATCGCCGTACACAGTGGCAGACGAGCTAAACACCAGCTGGAATACCCCAGCGTCGCGCATCGCGTCTAGTAAGGTAAGCGTACCCTGAACATTATTTTGATAGTACTCAACTGGTTTTTGTACTGATTCGCCCACCGCTTTCAAGCCGGCAAAGTGAATAACCTGACTGATCTGATGCTGAGCAAATACCTTGTCCAGAAAGGCTTTATCGCAGATATCACCGCGATAAAAGGTTGCATCGCGCCCGGTTAAGGCCTGGACACGCTGCAATGACTGCTGTGATGCATTACTCAAGTTGTCAACAATGACGA
The DNA here is from genome assembly GCF_024124545.1 of Pseudoalteromonas sp. XMcav2-N. Lineage (GTDB taxonomy): Bacteria > Pseudomonadota > Gammaproteobacteria > Enterobacterales > Alteromonadaceae > Pseudoalteromonas. The sequence continues at coordinate 23,172 of NZ_JAMXSF010000006.1, read as the reverse complement.
CGTCCTTTCCTTTAGAAAGTAACTCCAAAACGGTATGTGAGCCAATATATCCGGCGCCACCGGTAACTAAGACGGTCATATTTCTTTTCCTGAATCCATAATAATGCTCATTGTAATTGATCATGTCCTATGTGTCAGTGATTGGCCGGCAATGTGCTATTTCGTCTTTGCCGGGTCGCACACAAACACTAATCGCTTTCCTTGCTTACTCAAACGCGAGATTGTGCCGGGACAATACGCTGACAAATTACGCCACAGAGTGACCTGTTCCGGCTTGTCCAAATGACGTGTATAAATTCGACCCGCAATGGCATAGGCCACCGTATTGTCATCAAACCAGGTGTAGTACTGCACCTGTGCAGGTAATGCAAAGTGCCCGGTGATGATCTGGGTTTGCGCATCAAAGCTCGCAAACCATTGCTGTCCCTGTTCAGTATAGGAAAAACTGTATATTTTGCGCGCGGCGTTATAAGCCAGAGTACGGCCAATCTCACTGGCCAGGACTTTCGGTAGGTGTCCGTTTAAATCGGTAAACTGCAACGTGTGCGGCTCACCCACGATAAACATCACCAGCTGATCATTCTCCCCCCAGGCGTGATACCCCACAGGTGCGATATGGGTAAACAGCCGCTGAGGCGACTGCTCCTTGGAAAATGGATAATACCAGAGCCTCTGTGAGCCATCCGCTTCAACCACCACCGCTGAGAGCCCGTCACCATGAGGGTATAACGTCGGAGAGTATTCAGATACCGGAGAGTTAGTCAGATTGCGAGCGCTCTGCGTCGTAAAGTCGTAGAAAAACAGATCAGTTTGTGCGCCATCCTCACTGGGTACTTCCTGAGTGAAATAGACGCCATTGTCGACAACCAAAGGTTGATTGTGATAACCATCTGCCGTACTTATTGGCGTTACTGACAGTGCCCCGTCTTGCTCTTCTGCCAGCCAGAGTTGCGATACTGGCATTGCACTTAACGCCTGCGTTACGCCCAGCAGCAACCAGGTTGCGATAATCTTTTTCAACAATGTCATTGTGTTATATCCCTTGCTTTTTTCGCTATCATACCGAGCGACAGCAGGAACTCAATCACTGGCGTTCAAGTCACCGCGAAATGCCTTGCGAATTTTCCCTTATCGAGTAACATCGAATGGTGTTAATCGGAAGTTACGCTCAGTCCTGCTGGGCCAGGTAAGGGGACAAAATGTCTGCAAAGCATCCAATCATCGCGATCACGGGGAGTTCTGGTGCCGGTACAACCACCACGACAGCTGCGATAAAGCATATTTTTCGCAGCCTGGACGCCAAAGCCGAAATCGTAGAAGGTGATAGCTTTCATCGTTACACCCGCCCGGAAATGGACAAGCTAAAACGAGAGGCCCTGCAAGAAGGTAAACATCTGAGTTACTTTGGTCAGGAAGCCAATGATTTTGCAGCCCTGGAAGAGCTGTTTGCCACTTATGGTCAGACTGGCACCGGGCAAGTCAGGCGCTATTTGCATACCTTTGACGACGCTGTACCCTATAACCAACTACCCGGTACTTTCACCCCGTATCAGGAGCTGGATAGCAACAGTGATATGCTGTTTTATGAAGGTCTGCACGGTGGCATTGTTACCGAAGAGCACGATGTCGCACACCATGTTGATTTACTGATAGGCATGGTGCCCATTATTAATCTGGAATGGATCCAGAAACTGATCCGGGACACCCATGAGCGAGGCCACTCACGAGAAGCGGTAATGACTTCCATTGTGCGCAGTATGGATGATTACATTAACCACATCACGCCGCAGTTTTCGCGTACCCATATCAACTTTCAGCGCGTTCCCACGGTAGACACTTCCAATCCTTTTAGCGCCAAAGACATCCCATCGCTGGATGAGAGCTTTGTGGTAATTCGCTTTCGGGATATCAAAGACGTTGATTTTCCCTATTATCTGCAGATGATCCAGGGCAGCTTTATGTCCCGTGTGAACACTTTGGTCGTGCCAGGTGGTAAAATGGGTCTGGCCATGGAGTTGGTATTAACACCACTTATCAAAGACTTGCTCACCAAAAAACGGGCGCTTGAGCAAATCGTTCCGCTCGACTTACCAGTTTAACGCCCGGTTACACTTCACCGCTTGCAGCCGTGCTATCACAGCCGTTACACTAGCGATTTTTCAGGGCATCGCAAATGGCAGTTATTAAGGTACTCGTCGGGTCAAAGAACCCGGTTAAGGTCAATGCCGCACGGCAGATATTTACGCAGTATTACCCGGATCACGATATCCAGTGTGAAGGCTTGCATGCCCCAAGTGGGGTCGCTGATCAGCCATTGGGAGAGCCTGACACTCTGTTAGGTGCACAAAATCGCGTGCATCACTTAGTTGACCACCACACAGCCGATTATTACTGCGCTATGGAGGGCGGTGCCCACCAGTTTGCTTACGGCCCCGCTACCTTTGCTTTTGTGGTGATATCTGACGGACTAAAGGAAAGTGTGGGTCGCAGCGCCAATCTGCCACTGCCGCAACGCATTTATGATGCATTGCTTGGCGGTGAAGAATTGGGCCATGTTATGGACCGTATGTTCGATACCGACAATATTAAACAAAAAGGTGGGGCAATTGGGTTACTGACCAATCACCTGGCGACCCGCGAAAGCGCTTATACCCAGGCCCTGCTGCTGGCTATGGCCCCCTTTAATCATGCAGAGCTGTATTCATGAAATATACCCATATTCTTTTCGATGCCGATGAGACCCTGTTCAGTTTCAATGCCTTTTTAGGTTTGAAAACCCTGTTTGCCCGCTACGGCGTGGACTTTAGTGAAGCCGATAATGAAGAATATCAGCGCATCAACAAACCGCTGTGGGTGCAATATCAAAACGGCGAAATCACAGCAAAAACACTACAAGTGACTCGATTTAAATTCTGGTCCGAACGCCTGAATGTGCCAGCTGAAACCCTCAATCTGGGCTTTTTGGAAGCCATGGCTGAGTTATGTAACCCGCTGCCAGGGGCAGCTGAATTGCTGCATGTCCTGCAAGGCAAAGCCACCCTGGCTATCATTACCAATGGCTTTACAGCCCTTCAGGAAAAACGCCTGGCACATACTGGATTTAAAGATTATTTTCATAGCATTGTCATCTCTGAGCAGGTAGGCGTCGCTAAACCCGACTCCAGAGTGTTTGAACATGCACTGTCATTACTGGGCAATCCGGATAAGTCACAGGTACTCATGGTTGGCGACACCCCCGCCAGTGACGTGCTGGGTGCCAACCGTTTTGGTATCGACAGCTGCTGGCTACGCCACCCTGGTGCCACTTGCCCGGCAGAGATCAGTCCGACCTACACAGTTGATACCCTGCCTCAACTACAGACGCTGCTGCTGGATTCAGAAACAAAAAAGGCAAGCTAAGCTTGCCTTTCTCATACGCCAGACCATGGGGCTACTGAGCATTTCGCTGACGCAGCACCTCAAACAGGCAAATGCCGGTGGCCACCGACACGTTCAGGCTGGACACTGTGCCTATCATTGGTATTTTCACTAAAACATCGCAATGTTCGCGAGTTAGCCGGCGCATACCATCACCTTCGGCTCCCATCACCACTGCAATAGGCCCTGTGAGACTGGCATCAAATAGTTCAGTCTCTGTTTCACCTGCGGTACCAACGACCCAGACACCCGCTTCTTTGATGTCTCTGAGGGTACGTGCCAGGTTGGTTACCTGAATAAGCGGCACTGTTTCTGCTGCTCCGCACGCAACCTTTCGGGCCGTGCCGTTTAGTTTTGCAGATTTATCTTTTGGCACGATTAACGCGTGTGCACCCGCGGCATCGGCACTACGTAAACAGGCCCCCAGGTTGTGTGGATCGGTAACGCCATCCAGTACCAAAAAGAATGGTGCAGACTCTCTGGCTAAGATCTCATCCAGATCGCGCTCATTGAGTGTTCTGGCGGCTTTCACATTGGCAATGATCCCCTGATGTTGCTCACCATTAGCTTTGTTATCCAGCGCCTTACGTTGCATAAACTGGACTGAAATACCGAACTTGCGTGCTTCATTGACTACCGCATTAAGGCGTTTGTCGTCCCGCCCTTTTAACGCATAGATCTCTAAAAAACGCTCTGGGGTGGTAGATAAAATGGCTTCAATGGAATGGAAACCATAGATTAATTCATTACTCAAAATTATGCTCCCGCACTCGATTTGTTTCTTTTACGCGCGTTTTTTCCCGGCCGCTTTGCCTTGGTCTTGCTGGCGCTTTTCTTGGCTTTCTTCTTAGAAGTCAAAATGGCAGCTTGTTTGGCTTTTTTAGCCTTGCCTTTGGGCGTGGTTTTCTTACTCTTTTTCGGCTTTTTCCCGTCACCTTTAACCGCTTTCGCGTCTTTATCGGCTTTGCTGTCTTTGCTGGCTTTGCCCGGGATCTTGCCGTCTTTCAGTTGTGCACGAACACTTTTAGCCGTGCTGTCTGTCGTTGTTTTACGACGCCGTCTGGCATAGCGATCCGGCACCGCTTCTTCTGCCAGGGCCAGATTGATGCGCCGCTCATCCAGGCTCACGGAATTTACCACCACACTCAGCTTGTCACCGAGTCTGAATACGCTGCGACTGTGCTCACCAATCAAGCAGTGTTTGGCACCATCAAAATGGAAATATTCGTGACCCAGATTGCTGACATGGATCATACCATCGATTTGCAGCTCATCGAGTCGTACAAACAGGCCAAAGTTAGTAACTGAGGAGATCACTCCGGTAAACTCATCACCGACATGATCCTGCATAAATTCGCACTTAAGCCAGTCTGCAACCTCGCGCGTGGCATCATCCGCACGACGCTCGGTCATTGAACACTGCTCACCCAGCTGGTCGGCCTCATCACTCTCATAAACGTAGGCACCCGACACCTGCTGCCCCTGCTCCGCCAAAATCCCTTTGATGGCACGATGCACCACCAGATCCGGGTAACGACGAATGGGTGACGTAAAGTGTGCATAGGCTTTCAGGGCCAGACCATAATGACCAATGTTGTCTGGCTGGTACACTGCCTGCTTCATCGAACGCAATAGCATTGTCTGGATAAGCTCTAGCTCGGGACGCTCCCCCAAACCTGCCAGTGCTTCAGTGATCTCTAACGGAGTTGGCTCATGGCCAAGAGTGCTCTCGATCCCTAGATCTTGCAAAAATAACCTAAACTGGCTGAGTTTTTCCGGATCGGGCTGGTCATGCACCCGATACAAGGCACTCGCTTCATGTTTTTCCAGCAAGCGTGCGGCCGACACATTCGCCAGGATCATACATTCTTCGATCAGCTTGTGCGCGTCATTACGCACCACGGGGACGATCGACTCAATCTTACGATGGGCATTGAAAACAAAGCGGGTTTCCAGGGTTTCGAACTCAATGGCACCACGGGCCTGACGCTCAGATTTCAGTGCCATATACATCTGGTGCAATTCGCTGATATGCGGGTACAGTTCACTATACTGCTCGCGCAATCCTTCATCGCCCTGCAACATCGCGTGGACTTTGGTGTAGGTCAGGCGGGCATGAGAATTCATAACGGCCTCATAAAACCGGTAGCCGGACAAACGCCCCGCTTCGGACACCGTCATTTCAGCCACCATGCACAAGCGATCCACCTGTGGATTCAAAGAGCACAGGCCATTGGACAACACTTTAGGCAGCATGGGGACCACCTGCTCAGGGAAATACACTGAGTTCCCCCGAGCAATGGCTTCTTTATCCAGTGCACTGCCTTTAGGTACATAGTGAGATACGTCAGCAATGGCAACCCACAGGCGCCAACCACCAGACTTTTTACGCTCGCAGTAAACTGCATCATCAAAATCCCGGGCATCTTCCCCATCTATGGTGAGCAGCGGCAGTTCACGTAAATCGACCCGACCAAGTTTATCGGGCTCGGCAACAAATTCGCCGTGTTCAGCGACCTGATCCAGCACCGCCTCTGGCCACTCATAGGGAATTTCATGATTGCGCAACGCCACTTCAATCTCCATACCCGGCGCCATATGATCGCCAAGTACTTCTGTGACTTTACCCACTGCATTCATTTGCTTACTGGGGCTTTGCGTGATCTCCACCTGGACCATCTGATTATGACGGGCGCCATTTTCGCTGCCAGGTAAAATGATAATGTCCTGAGTAATGCGCGGGTCTTCGGGCACAACCACGGCCATGCCATGCTCAACAAAAAAGCGCCCCACCAGCGGTGCACGTTCTTTTTCGAGCACGCGTACAATACGCGCATCCACTTTGCCACCGGAGCCACGGGAGCCAGCTTTCGCCAGCACCCAGTCACCGTGCAATACTCTGTCCATCTGATACTTAGTGATAAACCAGTCTTTGGCTTCCCCTTCTACTTCCAGAAAACCAAATCCGTCTCGATGCCCGATGACACGCCCTTTTACCAGGCCGTCTTCGGTTGGGATCACGTAACATTTAAACTTATTGAAAAACAACTGACCGTCACGTTCCATAGCCCTCAGGCGACGTTTAAACGCGATTTGCCGCTCATCTTCAAAGACCTTAAGGTCCTGACAGAGCTGATTGAAGTTAGTCTTGTTATTGCTTTTCTGAATATGGTCAAGAATAAACTCGCGGCTGGGCACCGGGTTGTCGTATTTTTCTTGTTCTCGGCTGAGATAAGGATCCTGTTTAGACATTCACTGAGTATGTAGAGAAGTTATACCTGTATTCTAACTCAAATCCTGCCAATGGCCCACCTAACCTTGCGCTTTTTCAAGCACTCAGGCATTCATGCGCTGGTGGCAGGATTGCAGAGCCGAGGCACTTTGCTTTGCAAACTGATGCAACGCAGACCAGTCAATGTCGCGCTCCTGAGCCGCACGCCGTCTGGTCTGGTGTAATGCCTGACGCAGCGCATACAACCCTAACTGTTCAACTTCGTGCTCCAGTTGTAATAATTTCTCACGTAAAGACTCATCGGCTTGAATATCAGCCAGACCCCGCAACTGAGCGAACTCGTAGTCCAGTCTGTCACTGAGGTACATTAAGCGAGAGGAAAATTCTGAGCGTTCGGTTGATTCACTTAACTGGCGCTCAACAAAGGCCAGGTCAACATAAGCCGCTTCTGTTGTAGCCAGACCACTACTGTTCTGTTGCACAATGCGCTCTAATGCCTGGCGCAATACGTTGATACGCAATGGCTTTTCCAGACAATCATAGATACCGGCCTGCTGATACGCCTGACGGGCTTGCTGATCCACATCGCCCGTCAGCGCCATAACAACCGCAGAGGCCAGGGCTGGCAGCTGATTACAGTTTGCCTGATACCACTCCAACCCATGGCCATCCGGCAAATGCATATCCAGCAATACCACATCAAAATAGCTGTGCGTCAGTTGTGCATGGGCCGCAGCAAGGTTCTCAACCAGGCAGTAAGAAAGGCCCAGATTATCGAGGTATCCGCGTACCACTTCCCGGTTCAGGTGGTTGTCTTCCACGACCAATACAGACACCTCCCCCAGTGACGTTGGTTTACTGTCTGCCACATCAAGTTGTTCAGCCAGTTCCGAATTGACCTGCATTTCAAAGAAGAATTCGCTGCCTTTATCAGGCTCGCTTTCGACTTCCAGGTCAACCCCCATGTTCTCCAGCAACTGCTTGCATAAAGCCAGACCCACCCCGGCACTGTCAGCAATAGCACGCGATGCCCCAAAGGTCACAAAGGGGTCAAACACTTTTTGTTGTTGAGCTGAGCTCAGTCCTATCCCGGTGTCTTTCACCGCAATGCGCAGCTGATGACGCGTCTGGCTAAGCGCATAGCCATAGACAATCAACTCCACCTCTCCACGCTCCGTATACTTGATGGCATTAGAGAGCAGATTCTTAATCACCAGTGTAAAAGGGTCTTTGTCCAGCATCACCTGTAAATTGGTATCAATACCTTGCATTGTCAGCGTCAGCTTCAAGTGCTTTTTCTCAGCAAGCGGTCTGAAAAACGTCATCAGCTCCTTAAGGTGATGTGCAAGATTGACTGGTTCAACGGTGGTGTTGGGCACAGTACCACGTGCCTGCAACAGAATTTGGTTAGCCAGATCGGACATCGACATGGATGTGGCAATAATCACATCACAAAACTGTGCATGCTGTTGTGGCTCACGTGGCGCACGTTTAAGCAACTCAGCATGCCCGACAATGGCATTTAAAGGTGTTCTGAGTTCATGACTTAGCAAAGTCAGAAAGCGTTCTTTATGCTGTGCTGCCAGCTCGGCACGATGGCGTAGCTCGTGGAGCTCTTTCTCACGCCGCCCACTACACAATAAACATAACGAGAAACACAAGATCAGAGGCATAACAATCACGGACACAGAGAAGAACTGATTCACCCAATTATTCGTCGTCAGGCTATCGTGCTGAGTATAATGATGGAGCATCAGCACCCGCACAGTAAAGACTGCAAACAGACACACACAGGATAAGGCGAAGGCCCAGTGCGCCGGAGAAAAACTCTGCCACTGACGCCGCTGGCCCAGCCATAGTGCCCGCAGGCATAAGAGCATACTCAATGCCCAGCCAAGATAATTGAGTATTACGCGGGCGATGAAGTTGGCATCAATATAAGTGTAGTACAGGTAGCCAGGAAAGAAGATGGCGCCAAGTAACCACCAGGGCCAGCTTAAACGCGGCACAGAAAAAAACGCTTCACTGCCCCGACTCAGGCAATACAAACCAATTAAGATCAGACTGTTTGGGATAAAAATGGTCCAGGTCACGGGCAAGGAAAAAGAAGCGATGAAAATACACCCCAGCGCAGTACAGAGTGAAAAGCCGGCCCATAATGCGGTACCCAGCAGGCGGCGATGAATGAACCAGTTGACCATCATAAACAACGCACACACGCACGAAGTTAAAGCCAGGATCTGTAAAAGTTGTTTAGGATCGCCCATACCGCATTAAACATCGTCAAAAAGAACTACTAGTATAGTATTAATTTTGTGCTGGCAGGAAGCAAAATCTAATCCACACGGCATTACACGAGATTACACCTAACCCTTTTATCCTATAAAATATCAATGAAATCAGGTTTTACACTGCATGAGTGTGTGCATTGTCCAGAGTATCGTGTTTTGTCATTGTGCTTTAGTGACATCTGTTTACCATGGTAAGCTGATGAAAAACATACCGAGTTCGCTATGCGCCCCGAACAATCTTCATTAGTTAATTTACATCTGGCTGTACTGCTGTTCGGTGGTACCGCGTTATTTTCTAAGTTAATCTCCCTCTCAGCGCTGGATATTACGGTCTATCGTACCGCCGTCGCTTTCATCACACTGGCATGTATACTCGCCTTCAAAGGCAGTGTATTTAAGCTCAATGCGGCAAAAGATTATGCCATAGTGGTACTGCTGGGTATTTGCGTCGGACTGCACTGGGTGACGTATTTTGCCGCCATGCAAATGGCTGGGATCGCTGTGGGCGTGATTGCGTTTTTTACCTACCCAGTGATCACTGTTCTGCTTGAGCCGCTATTTTTCCGCGGTCGCCTGAAGCGCAAAGATGTGTTTACAGCTATCGTGGTGATGTTGGGCATTTATTTGCTTGTGCCATCGAGCGATCCCGGAAACCAAGTCACGTTGGGTATACTCACAGGGGTCATTTCCGGGGTCTTATTTGCACTGCGAAATCTGCTGCAAAAAAAGTTGTTTTCCAGCTATGGCGGGCCACATACTATGTTTTATCAAACCCTGATAGCCGCCCTGATGCTGTGTGCTTTTGTTGAGGTTCCACCGACAGAATTAAGCGAGGATAACCTCATTCTGATCGTACTGGCAGGCTGTGTCTTTACGGCGATCCCGCATGCTTTATTTGCGTCCAGTTTACGTTACTTATCAGCGACAACCGCAGGGCTGATTTCTTGCTTACAACCCTTGTACGCAACAGTGTTGGCTTATATGCTGTTGGCAGAAACCATAACTCTAACCACCCTGGCAGGGGGCGTCCTGGTTGTCAGTGCAGCCTGCTATGAAACGTGGTCGATCACAAGGAATAAGCTATGATCCAGGTTTTTGCACACCGAGGTGCCAGTGGAAACTATCCGGAAAACTCACTCAGCGCCATTCAGGCGGCACTGGAGGTGGGGGTCGACGGCGTAGAGCTCGATGTGCAAAGTTGCCTGGATGATTACGCCATTATTCATGATACCTGGCTGGATCGCACCACCAATGGGCGGGGTAAAGTCAATGAAACCAGTCGTGAGGCTTTGTCTCAGCTCAAGCTCAGTAATAACGAGCCTGTGCCTACACTGCAACAAGTGCTGGATACCATTGGCCAGCAAACCACTATAAATCTGGAGCTCAAACACACGTTCAGTCTGGATAAGTTTGTAGCAACCGTAGAAGACAATGTGCAGCGTGGTGTGATAACCAGAAACCAGCTATTGCTGTCGTCATTTGACCACCACCAGTTGCTGTGGCTCAAACAGAAATTGCCCTGGGTAAGGATTGGCGCACTGACGGCGTCAATTCCGCTTACTTATGCGCAGTTTGCTCAGCAACTTCATGCACAAAGCATTCATATTGATAAAAACTTCATTAACCATGAGTTTGTTCAGGATGCCAAACAACGCGGCCTTAAAGTTCTGGCTTACACCGTCGATAAAGCCAAAGACATTGAATTAATGTTAGATTATGGTGTAGACGGCATATTCAGTAATTATCCTTGTTACGCCAAAATGGTGATCCAGCAACAGCTTAACCATTCGTCTCAGGCCAATTGACAGGGTAGACAACTCACCGGATTATGCCGCTGACTAAAATAATTTGCTTAACCTGTAAACAGTTGCACCTGCCGGGTTTACTCTATACTGTATGCTAAAAGGCACAGTGAAGAGCCAAATATGAGTTTATACATGCGCATATATAATTTGATCGAAGAATCTTTGTTCTTCACCCTCACCCGTAAGATTTTTGGCAATCTGGGGTTTTTATTAGTTTTTCAAATCGTCACCTTGCTATGGCTACACGGTGAGCTGACTGAACACGGGGGATCTACCGGGATATTCTGGTTGCTTGCGTTGATCTCAGTCGGTGCGTTTATCTTCACCTTTTTCTATATGCGCTACCTCATTGTGCGGCCCGTGCAAGCCATGCGAGATACACTGGAACAGATCAATCGTCAGGACGGCGATCTGGATGCCAGACTGCCCCAGTTTACCTACGATGAATTTCGCGACCTCAGTGAGCAGTACAATACCTTTACGCAGCATCTGAGTGAGTTGCTGGCTGCCACCTATCAAAGTGCAGAGGCTGCGAACCGCAGTAATCAGCAGGTTACCGACTCTATGAAGCAAACCGCCTTGCTGGGTGGCCAACAGATAGATCAAGGTGACACCATTATCGCTGCCAGCGATCAAGTCACACATAGCCTGCAAAGCATAGTGCACAATACCGACCAGGTGTATCAGGCCAATACCGAAAGCCTGCACTTTGTCCGCGGCTCGTCACAGTCACTGGCCACTTTGGTCAAAGAAGTGCAGCAAATTACCCATCTGCTGGGTAGCTTTTCTTCAACTGTCGCAGGGTTGAAAGAGAACAGCGAAAATATTCGCAGCATTTTGAAAATGGTCGAAGAGTTTTCCGATCAGACCAATCTGCTGGCGCTGAATGCCGCCATTGAAGCTGCACGGGCCGGTGAAGCCGGCCGTGGCTTTGCGGTGGTGGCCGATGAAGTTCGCAACCTGTCGGTTAAGGTCAACGACGCGACCCGTCAGATCAGTGATTTTATCAACCAAATGGATGTGCTAGTGGGAGAAACGCATCAGGAGTCAGAACAGCTGATAGATCACTCCAGTTCCGCCGAGCAAGCCATTCGCACTACCTCACAGGGGTTTGCCGATATGTCTGAGGACTTTGAGCGTAACCAGTCACAACTCGAAGAAATCGTCAGTGCTGTGCATCAGCTGGAATCGACACAGCAACATACCCATGGCTCCGTACAACGGATTGTAGAGTTAGGACAGTCGGCCAAAGCACAGATAGATGCGGCCCTGGCGGACTGTCAGGATGCACAGCAACGCTCCACCAAGACGCAACAAGAGTTAAAACGCTTTGTGTAGGGCCAGCGCTCTGGCCCTGAAGAACACCTTTGCCTCAAGCTCTGTCTATATCAAACGCAATGACTTCTTTTAATTGCGTTTTACCAGTTGCCAGCATCACCAGCCGGTCGACGCCCAATGCGACCCCGGCACAAGCTGGCAAACCTTGTGCTAATGCCGCCAAAAAGCGCGTGTCTTTGGCCACCGGTGCCAGCCCCATTGCTGTGCGCAGTGCGTTGTCCTCATCAAACCGGGCGCTCTGCTCAACCGCATCCGTCAGCTCATTAAAGCCATTGGCCAGCTCCATACCACGATAGTACAACTCAAACCGCCCCGCGACTCTCGAGTCGTCGGCGTTGAGTTGAGCCAGTGCAGCCTGCGAGGCCGGAAAGTGATAGACAAAGCACGGTGCCTGCTGGCCAATTAACGGCTCAATCTCCATACAGAACAGAAGTTGCAGCAGCGTATCGCGATGTTGCTCTTGTTCTGCAATGTGCTCATGGCCACGCTGACAAGCCAAATGCCTGAGGTCATTCAGCGACGCTGTGAGCGGATCTATACCCAGATGCTGAATAAAGGCCTGCTGGTAGCTCAACGATTCGGCTTTGGGACAGCCCAAAATAGTTTGCATCAAGGCATCCACCTCAGCCATCAGTGCAAACTCATCATATCCGGGGCGGTACCACTCCAGCATAGTAAATTCAGGATTGTGGTGGCGACCTGACTCTTCATTACGAAAGGCTTTACCAATCTGGTAAATTGGCCCACTCCCTGCGGCCACTAAGCGCTTCATGGCAAACTCTGGCGACGTCTGCAGATATAACGGCGTACCCGCTGCATGACCGGGTCCGACAAACATGGTCGAAAAAGTCGCAAGGTGAACATCCGTGACTGACGCCTGTGCCAGGCTTGGTGTTTCCACTTCTAACACGTCACGTTCTGCAAAGAACATTCGGATTTTTGCGACGATCGCAGCACGCTGGCGTAAGGTATCTATGCTGGCACTGGGTGCCCATAAACACTCAGATGCCGGGTCTGATATTGCATGACTCATAATGACTCCAGACAAAAAAATCCCGGCTGCTGCCGGGATCCGTTTAACTATGTGCTTTAGCAGTTCACCTAATACTTGGGCAAACTGATTGTAAAGCGGGTTGGGTTACTTAACCCGGCTGACGTATTCACCGCTGCGCGTATCGACTTTGATCACTTCGCCAATTTGCACAAACAGAGGAACACGTACAACGGCTCCTGTGCTCAAAGTCGCAGGCTTACCACCAGTACCCGCAGTGTCACCTTTCAAACCAGGATCTGTTTCAGTGATCTCCAGTTCTACGAAGTTAGGTGGTGTCACAGCGATTGGGTTACCATTCCACAGTGTGATGGTACATACATCGTTTTCAACCAGCCACTTCACGCTGTCGCCCAATGCTTTTTCATCGGCAGCGATCTGCTCGAAGGTCTCATTGTTCATAAAGTGCCAGAACTCGCCATCTGTATACAGATAAGCCAGATCTGTGTCCATGACGTCCGCACCTTCAACCGATTCGCCAGACTTAAAAGTTTTCTCTAAAACTTTACCTGAGATCAGCTTACGGATCTTAACGCGGTTAAACGCCTGGCCCTTGCCGGGCTTGACCACTTCATTTTCCAGGATGGAGCAAGGCTCTCCATCGATCATAATTTTTAGGCCGCCCTTGAATTCGTTGGTGCTATAATTCGCCATCGTATCCTCTAATCTTTGTATTTCGAGTAATAAACCCGCTAATGATACAAATAAATGAAGTAAATTTGCATACTAACTGGCAAAAAGAATTGGCGAATGTCGTCACCAGTGCCGATGAACTGCTCAAACTGGTTGGTCTGGAGGGCCACTTCAGCGAACAGGATTTAGCCGCTAAGCGCTTGTTTCCACTTAGGGTTCCACGTCCATTCATTGCAAAAATGCGCTATGGGGATGCTCAGGATCCACTGTTGCTGCAGGTGCTGCCTCAGCACCAGGAATTCTTGGCTAAAACCGGATTTAACAAAGATCCCCTCGACGAACAACAGGCAGCACTGCCTGGCTTGCTACATAAATACCGTTCCAGAGTGTTGTTGATGCTTAAAACCGGCTGCGCTGTTAACTGCCGCTATTGTTTTCGTCGACACTTTCCCTACCAGGATAATCAACTCAATAAGCGTACTTTACACACAGTCTTCGACTACCTGAAGGCGCATCCCGAGATTAATGAGGTCATTCTGAGTGGCGGAGATCCGCTGATGGCCAAGGACGACATGCTTGCCTGGCTGCTTGAGCACCTCGAAGCCATTCCACACCTCAGGCGCCTTAGAGTACACACACGCTTACCTGTGGTGATCCCAGCCAGAATCACAGACAGCTTATGCGATATACTGAGTCATAGTCGCCTGAAGCCCGTTCTGGTAAACCATATTAATCATGCCAATGAAATCGATGTACACTTTTCCGTAGCAATGCAAAAGCTCAAACGAGCCGGCGTTATGCTGTTAAATCAGGCGGTATTACTCAAAGGGATTAATGACAGCCTGATTGCTCAACAAGCACTGAGCGAAGCCTTGTTTGACGCGGACATAATCCCTTACTACCTGCACTTATTGGATAAAGTAGAAGGAGCGAGTCATTTTGACGTCACGGAACAAGAGGCCATTACGCTGATGCATGGATTACTGGATGCGTTACCAGGCTTTTTGGTCCCCAAGCTGGTAAGAGAAATCGGCGGCCAACCTAGTAAGACGCCGATTGATTTGGGACTGAGCCCGACCTGATACCACACGCAAGCAAAGGTTTGCGAATTCAGGTTAGGCACAGCATATCAATGCCTACACGTAGACGTTGATATTATTGCCCATGGTGGCCGTAGTTGATTTTGCTGGAGCTGAATTTCCAGCAGACTCAATTAAGGCCAGGGCGGCTTGTCCATCTGCTTTTTGCTGTTTTTTGGCTAGTTGTGCGCTCATTACTTCGCCACTTTGCCCCGTCCCAGACATAGCAGGTAGGTTACTTCCGGATATATTCATAAGCTTATACCTGACAAGATTGATGGATCCAAGTACAATATCGGCCAGTTCACATAAGTCTTTAGGAAAAATATGCAGACCGTTATCGAAAAGCTGAATGAAAATCTAAAACTTGTTTACCGTCAAGCACTTGATGCCGATAAAAAATTAGACGAACTACAGCAACAAGGTCACGGAAAATTCCAGGCATTATTTGCCGAAGACGCCGGTTTTGATTTTGCTGCCAAGCGCTTCAAGCCTTACGTGCTGGATGTTGCCGCTGATGTCGAAGCACTCAGCCAGTCAGAGCAATTAGACGAAGCGCAACTTAAAAAAGCGGTTTTTAAACTCCAACAGCTAATTCAGCTATTGGCAACATTTAAGTAGTGCGCGCCATCAAACACAGCCGGGTCAGCTAACCCGGCAAAATGCCCTAATCCATGACTCAGAATTACCCCTTCAATTTGTCTGCGATTTTTTCTTTGTACCAAGTGCTTAACAGCCGCTTATCATAGTAAAATTCACTGTCTCGCCCGGTTCTTACCCGATCCATAAACGACAGGTCTTTAAGCACCATTTCCTCAGCCTGCGCGACCACAGCACCTGTGTTATCGGTCAGTGTGTAACTGATTTTCAGGCGTGGAAAGAAAATCGGCTTAACAATGCGAATATCATGCATGTTAAAACGTACATCGCCAGCTAAGTCAATATCATCAAAAGTAATATCAAGTTGGTAACCCTGCGGCGCATCCGTCATCAACTTGCCAAGGTGTTTCTCAAATTGAGAGGCGATCCGCTTGTGATAACCCGCTTTGCTCTCATTGGCTGGCACCACATCACGATACTCTTTAAAATCCCGCCAGGTGACATTTGTTTCACCAGCCAGTGTAGTCAGAGGACTCAGGCAAACCAGCGTGATTGCATATAGATATTTCATGGTCTTCTCCTCATGGTTGCTCACCCATCTGCGGTCACATTAACCAAGCCGCATTCACTGTTTAATCATCTGCATTTTTTGCTGAACGCGCAATGAAAGGTAACATTTGACGACAAATTGATACCAATCCACTGACTTTAGCAGATTGGTATCGACGGCCCATGCTACGCCTTCACCGAAATACGGTACAGCAACGCATATAAAACGGGCACAACACCTAATGTCAGTATAGTTGAAAACAGCAGGCCGCCCATAATCGCCAGTGCCATCGGCTCCCACATTTCGCCGCCCCCCAGATACAGTGGTACTAAACCCAATACGGTGGTTGCAGTGGTCAACAGAATTGGCCGCATCCGCTGTTGCGCAGCCTGAATAATGGCCAGTACCGGTTCGCCGCCCTGATCTAACTCATACTTAATTCGCTCCAGTAACACAATTGCATTGTTGATCACTATGCCTGCCAAAGAGATGATCCCAAGCAGGGTCATAAAGCCAAAGAAAGATTGCCCTACCAGTAGTCCGGCAACCACTCCGATAAAGCCAAGCGGTACGGTCGTCAATACTATGGCCGACTTACGTAACGAATTAAACTGACCAACCAGCAGGATAACTATGATAAATACTGCAATAGGCATTTTCTCTGCAATGGACTGGTTTGCCTTACCTGACGACTCTGCTTCCCCCCCCAGTTCATAGCTGTAGCCAAATGGCCAGGTTTTTTGCTGCTCATTCAACCAGGGGATCAACTTAGAAAAGCCCTCGTCTGCGGTGATTCCGTCCAGCTGAGCGCCCACAGTCACAGACTTGAGGCGGTCACGCCTGAGGATTTGTGCGTTTTCCCATACCACTTCGATATCTGCAACCTGCTTAAGTGGCACTGACTTACCCGATGCCTGGGAATAAACGACCATGGCTTCAAGTTTGCCAATGTCCTGTCTGTCAGCAGCCACAGAGCGCAGTGTCACCGGAATAAGTTCATCTCCCTCGCGATATCGCGTTAACTCCAGCCCACTGAGCCCGGTTTGCAATGAACTGGCAATATCCTTACTGGATACGCCAGCGCGCCGGGCACGAGTCTGATTAATTTTAATCTGCAGCTTTTTAATGGGTAATCCCCAGTCATCACTCACAGCCTTTAACCCCTCAGTGTTACGCATCTGCGTTTTCAGCTCATTCACCAGCCCTGTCAGAACATGAATGTCATTACCTGACAGCCTCACTTCAACCGGGTTTTCTATGGGTGAGCCGTTTTCGATTTTGCGCTGTTTGATAAGCAAATCGGGGTGTCGTTGCAGGGCATAAGTCTCTATCTTCTCCATAAGTTCGTCTATATGACGATAAGAAGTTGTTGAGACTATCATCAAAGCATAATTCGAGCTGGTTGGTTCTGGCGTATGCGTTAACAAAAACCTCGGCCCGCCATTACCCACGTAACTTACCCAGTTGGTAACCCCTTTTTCACGGCTCTCATTCACTTTGAGATCGCGAAGTAAGAACGCTTCCATGTCTTTGACCATAGCTTCTGTTGCACTCAGGCGCGTGCCAATCGGCAGCTCCAGCTCAACCTTAAAATAATCCCGATCAGACGGTGGGAAAAATAACTTAGGCACCAGCTGCAGGCCCTGTAGTGCAATGAAAAACATCAGGACACAGCCACCAACTGTCATCCAGCGATACTTAATCAGTCCCATCAGGATTTTCTTGTAGGTTAAGTACACCCCGCTGTCGTAATTGGCTGCCTCAGATTTTACTCGGGTAAACAGCACACAGAGCATAGGGATCATGGTCATTGCCAGCAACCAGGAGCACAGTAGCGTGATGGTAACCACTTTAAACAAAGACGCGGTGTACTCACCTGTGGCTGATTCCGCCAGAAAAATAGGTAAAAATGCCGCCCCCGTTGTCAGTGAAGAAACCAGCAAAGGGACTTTCAACTCTTCAGCCGAGTCGACTGCGGCATCGACGGCAGACTTACCTCGCTCCATCTGTACCATAATGCTTTCTGACATCACAATACCGTTGTCCACCAGCATTCCTAACGCAATGATCAGTGCCGCCAGAGAAATTTGATCTATGCTGATGTCAAAAAACGACATAGCAAGTATGCCGAAAACCATACTCATCGGGATCAAGCTGGCCACAATCAAACCGGTTCTCAGTCCTAAGCTGAACAACATCACGATCGTGACTACCAGTACCGCCTGGATAAGATTTGATACAAAGTCATCGACTTTCTGCTCAACTTCTCGCGGTAAAAAAGACAATAGCTCGAAGTCGACACCTATCGGATACACAGACTCCAGATAATGAATTGCGTTGAGTACTTGCTCACCCAATAGCAAGTTATTACCGCCATGGCGCATTGAAATGGCAATGGTCATACCTTGTCTGTCTGCGACCCGTACCTTCACTTTGGCCGGATCGACATAATCTCGATACACCCTGGCGATATCACTGAGCAAAATGACCTGCTCAGAGCCGGCGATATTAATAATGGTACCGGCAATGTCCTCTACCGACTCAAAATTACCGCTGGGCTCCAGTGCCAGTGTTTCATCGTCAATAAAGATTGAGCCACCCGGATTCACAATATTACGAGCTGCCAGTTGATCTTTCAGTTGCCCTGGCGAAATCCCCAGCGATGCCAGTTTGGCATTTTCAAATTCAATAAAGACGCGCTGTTCCTGGGCGCCAAAAATATCCACTTTGGCTGCTTCAGGGAGTCGTAACAGTTCATCTCTGACCTGTTCAGCCACTTCCTCCATTTCCCGATAGGAATACCCCTCAGCGGTCAGTCCTATGACAACCCCAAACACATCGCCAAATTCGTCATTCACTATGGGCTTTTGCGCGTCACTGGGGAGATCGTTTTCGACGGTTTCAATCTTACGACGCAGATTGTCCCAGATTGGCCGCATTGCTTTATAGCTTTCTTTGATGTTTACGCTAACGATCGAGACACCCGTTTTCGAGGTGCTTTTTACAAAATCCAGTTCTGGAATTTGTTGCACAACCTTTTCAATTTTATCGGTAACCAGCTCTTCGACTCGCTGTGGGCTTGCGCCGGGAAAGTAGGTAACAACCTGGGCTGTTCTGATGATGAATCCGGGGTCGTAATCTTTGGGCATTTTATTAAACGCCACTACACCAAAGAAGACCAAGGCAAAAATCAGAACCCACGTTGTGCGATTATTTTCTAACGCTAAACGGGTAATGTTCACTCACGACCTCCCTGGAATTTCACGACTTGCTGATCCGTCACTTTGCTCATACCAGCGGTGACCACATGAGCACCCGCAGTGACGCCGGAGATAACCGGAAAGCCCAGCGAAGATACTTCGCCGATCTGCACTGGCGTTTTACTTATTTTGCCTTTTCCTTCACCAAGCGATGATACCGTCCAGACATAATGCCCTTGTTCATCTTTCAACACTGTAGATAAGGGTAAATACAGGCGAGAACGCGCTTCGCTTGGTGCGCTGGCCATCACTTTTGCCGTCATGCCCGGCAAAATATTGTATCCAGGAGGAGGGAGCATCCCTAGTGTCACTTCGTAGGTTTTCGTCACCTCGTCAGCTTGTGTACTCACCTCGACAAACTCCAGTTCAAAGCGTTTACCCTCAATCGCAGCAAACTCTGCAAACACCTGCTTTGGCGTGTCTTTACTGACATGGATCATCAGGCTTTCCGGCACATTCACCTTCAAATTGATGTGCTCTATATCCTGTAATGTCGCCACCACTTGTTTGGCCTGCACTTCCTCAAACTGCTCCACATGTGTCCGTGCCACGATCCCCGAAAAAGACGCCTTCAGCTGTGTATACTCGAGGTTGTTCCTGGCATTGGCCAACTTAGTTTTGGCACTGGCAAACTGCGACTTCAGCAAGTCATAGTCAGACTGACTGATGGTGCCTGTTACAATCAACTGCTTACCACGTTCAAAATCGGCTTCCGCTTTCTCAAATGACGCCTGCGCTTCTTCCACTGCCAATTTATAGTCAGTATCATCCAGTTTCGCTATCACATCTCCTTTGGTGACTTCCTGGCCTTGTTTCACATTCAGGAGGGTTAGCTCACCAGATACTTTAAACGATAAATCAGCCGTGCTGGCTGCATCTACCACTGCCGGAAATTCCTGTAACGGTCCGAAATTATTAACACTGAGCTCAATGGTTCTGACTGGCCTCAATTGTGGCGCTTTGTCAGCCGTGGTCTGTTGTTCAGAACACGCGGACAGGTATGTCGTCATGGCAACGACTAAAAGGAAGGTGTGCTTTCTTATCATAGGTGATCACCGCTATATCATTTTTGATTTACTGATTGCTGTTACGAAGTTATCTATCCAGATATCGAGTACCGCTTTAACAGCCTGTGTATTTTCTTCGCCATTTTGCTTAAGAACTGACTCCACCTCTTTATGTGCAGACATCATCAGCACAGGTTCTGTGCTTTCTCCCAGGTAAAACATGCTTTCCAAAGACACTGAGGTCACAATTTCTGATTGCTCCGTTGCCATCAGATAGGCACTTTTTCCCGCACTATAAACCAGACGGATTGGAATAAAGTCGCGTACTTCCATTGCTGTTTCCGTGAACTCAATTTGGGTAAACGCACCGCGAATTGTCAGTACGTCAGAATTGCGGCTCTGCGGTTGCTCAAGCACAACCCGATAATAGGGCGACAGCTTTTTCTGCAATTGGCTTTGCATATAGACACTTAATTTCGCTAAATGTCTTGGACTCAGTGCCATTTTTCTTTGTTCATCAAGTTGCAGCCAAATTTCAAAGTGAGGCAGGTAAATGGTACGCACCTTCTCCAGCGCACCGCTTTTAAGTAACTCCGATACGTACAGGGCTGTATCAGGGTATGTCTCTGAGGGTGCTAAACGCTGATAATCAGGTAAAAACCCTGACTGGGTTGTCTTTTGAGTACTGCTACAGCCTGTCATGAACAGGGCCAGAAAAAACCATAAGATGATACAACGCATCGTCAAATCTCCATTTGATATTCAGTCCGCAATTCATACATCAGTTCAATGCAACAGTCTGATCTAACGTGTTAATTGATGTATTCACATCGGCATTCAAAGTCTTCTATAAAAATAGCAGCCTTTTGCTTAGGTGCAGCAACATTTCCCCATCAAGACACCATTTATTCAGCAGAAGTGCTGACAATACATAGATCCAGAAGTGGCGTCTGTTGCGCCACTTCTGCTTTTTATACCGCTAAACGCCTTCAACCATAAGACGTGTATCCGGCAGACATGCCAGGTGCGGAATGGCCAGATCCGGACGTTCCATGCGGTTCAACGCGTTCAGTGCCGCGGCAATAGCGCCCTCTTGCCAACCCGGTAATGACGACAGCTGGTCACCCACGATAAAGAAGTTTGGCTGGGTTTGTGCTCCCTCAGAGGTCGTCACTGAACTCCCCTGCGTCAACACGTTAAAGTGGTGCACAGCCTGATCACCAACGACATGCCATTGGGCCCAGCCCCCTTTAATATAGGGCATGTTTTGCCAGGCAATCGCCAGACCATGCTCCAGACCATCACCAAATGCGTGACCAAATAACTTGGCACCTTCACGTGCTTTGTCCAGACGCGCCTGAACTGGTAATTTACCCCACTCATAAGCAATTTCAGAGAAGTTATAAGCCCCGGTAAGTACGCCTTTTTGATCATGATAAGCCGTTGAAGGATACCAGATCTGAGTAATATCATTGTCTGTCCATGAAATCCCACCGAAAATGGGGACCACGCCAATTTCGGAATCTGGCACGCTCAGGACATCCACATTAGCACTATCATCATGAACTTCCTGAACCTGACTACCCTGCCACAAGTAACGGTCTGCCTGCCAGCCCACTTTGGTGGTACAGGCCAGAAACTTAGCCTGATAACCGCCTTGATCATCGATAAACTGCGACTGGTATACCGCCTGTAGTGCGGACTTAAACTCGCCATTGAGGCCCACTTTGCTGTTTGGATCCTGAAGCGTCTCTGACAGTATTTCTTTTAAGAAAGGGATCGCCATATTGCTAAAGCAATAGTCAGCATACACAACATCAACATCTTGGGTGCCTATTTTGGCAATAGAGATTGCAAACTGCTGACGTGATGCGTCCCAGTCTATATGCTTGACCGGACTATTGAGTAATATGGTACCACCGAGTGCGGCGACCTGTTGCGCGAATGCATGCTGAACCTGATCCATGCCCCCTACCGGCTGAAACAACGTTGCCTGCCAGAGAAAATCAACGGGCTGATAAAAACGCGTCTTATCCCAAAACTCTGAGCCCAGCAAGCTATCAAAACTCAAAGGTTCAGCTATCGTGCCGGCATCCACACCTGGCAGTTCAGTATAACCTGCCCGGGAGCGGCCATTCTCCATACCATCCTGACCGGCGGTGACCACGTACTTGCCCATATTCGGGCCACTCGGGACTAGCTCTCCAAAGCTGATCATAAGCTCCCTAAGCTGCTCAGCGCGGCGCTGCACATCTTGCGCGCCGACCCCACACTCTGTGGTCTTGATCAACTGCTCAGCGTTTTCAAATACCATTTGTGCCAGCCAGCCACGCGTATTATGGTCAAGGCGTCGGTATACCAGCGGCAGACCCGCAAAACTATCCGACATCTGAACCAGGTTTGATTCACTGTTCATCACGTAAACTTCCACATCTACACTGAACTGTTTGAGGTATGACAGCAGACGTTTATGGCTCGAGGGGATCCGCCCCGGACCGGCATTCAGGTAAGGTTCCGCGTCACCCTGTGGTCTGTCAAAACGGACCACCTGAGGCTGGCCCGGTTTGGAATTAAATAACTGGCTGTCGACATCTTCTATTAACGTGTCCCCTGTACGCAGGCTCAAACAGCGACCTCCTGTGCGGCTTTGCGCTTCTAACACAGTGACCTCCATACCCGACTGTTGTGCTAACAACTCATAGGCAGTCGTTAGCCCGGACACGCCTGCACCGATGATCACGGCTTTTTTGCCCTGATATTTATTTTTGGTCAGAGTAACGGGGCCCGGAGTGACCTTAAGTTGCTGATTGGTTGCATCATCCAATGCGGCATGTGCTCTGGCTTTGGGATGCTGTTGAAAAAAACGTGCGCGTGATTGGTGTTCTGCCATGAGTTGCTCCTTAAAAAAA